>NZ_NWVE01000009.1:0-292512 GCF_002885915.1 Sinorhizobium sp. M4_45 | reverse complement strand
GCCGAAGACCGACCATCAAATCCGCCCGGTAACTGTCCGGGACTTAGCGGAATCGCTGTCCGCGACTTAGCGGAATTGCTGTCCGGGACTTACTGAAATCGGTGTCCGGGACTTAACGAAACACGCAATCAACCCGCTGCCGAGATTGGCGCCGAGAATCAGCGGCAGGCCTGCCTCGACGGGCAGAAGCCCCTGCGCGGCGAAACCCAGGATGAGGATCAGGACCGCGACGCTCGAATGCACGATCCAGGTGAAGAGCATCGCCGCCACGAAGGCCGTCACATGGTCCTCCGCGAGATAGCCGACGATGGCGGGCAACACGTCGCTCTGTTTCAACGGCAAGGCCGCCTCGCCGATCAGCTTCAGCGACATGAGGACGAAGCCGATGCCGAGCAGCATGCGGCCGAGCTCGCGGGGCTTGTCGCTTCTGCCCTTCAGGTAAAGCAGTCCGCCGGCCGCAAGCAGGAGCGGCGACAGCCAGCCCAGGTCGAAGGAAAGAACGCGAACCACCAGCGCCGAGCCGAAATCCGCTCCCAACAGAACGGCAAGGCTGGTGTTGAGGGTAAGATAGCCGCTTGCCGAAAGACCGGAGGCGAGCATCGCCACGGCGGTCGAGCTCTGCAGCAGGACCGCAAGGACCGTGCCGCTCGCGGCGGCGTAAATGCGAGGCTTCCCTCCCCTCGCCAGCACACGCTTCAACGACGTGCCATAGGCGTTCTCGACGCCGCTGCGGACGAGATGCACCGCGTAGAGCAGCAGCACGGTCGCGCCGGCCAGATGCAGCGAGAGAGTAACGAGAGCCATCTTCAATCTCTCCGGAATATCGATCCGAGGACCGTCACTTTTCCCTTTACATAAATCAAATCGTTCGTTTCTATCGTTTTATCAGGTCAGCTTATGATTGGGAGAGGCCATGCGGTACGTCCAGCTTCGCGCGTTCCACAATGTTGCAGTTTGTGGAGGCTTCTCCCGTGCAGCAGAGGCGCTGTTCCTCACGCAGCCGGCCGTGTCGGATCAGGTCCGCAAGCTGGAAGAGGAATATGACGTGCTCCTCTTCAACCGGAACAAGAAGCAGGTGACGCTGACCCAGGCCGGTCACCAGCTGTTGGAGATCACCCGACGCATGTTCGACACCGAGCAGCAGGCGCTCGATCTGCTATCGGAATCGCGCGCATTGCGGGCCGGCACGCTTCGCATCGTCGCCGACGCCGCCCACCATCTGCTTCACATCCTTGCGGCCTTTCGTCAGAAATATCCGTCGGTTCAGATCTCGCTGAGGGCCGGCAACACGGAAACGGTCATCACCAGCCTCTATTCCTACGAAGCCGACATCGGCGTGCTCGGCGAGGTTCCCGAGAGCCGGGAGTTCGACATCGTCAAGCTGAACTCGACGCCGATCATCGCTTTCGCATCGAGCGAACATCCGATCGCCCGGCGAAGCACCGTCAGCCTCGAGGAACTCTCGGGCCAGCCGCTGGTGATGCGGGAACGCGGTTCGAAAACGCGGCAGAAGCTCGAGGATTTCGCGGCCGCCGCAGGCGTCACCCTGAAGCCGGCCATCGAAGCGGAGGGCCGGGAGGCCGTGCGGGAGATCGTCGCGGCCGGTGCCGGGGTGGGCTTCGTCTCAGCCGCGGAATTCGGCCGGGACGGACGTCTCGCGCCGATCGAGATCGTCGGCGCCGAAATGCTGATGGACGAGGCGTTGATCTGCCTGAAGGAGCGCAGCGGCGGAAAGCTCGTGCGCGCCTTCTTCGAAATTGCCCGCTCGCTGGCGGAGAGGTGAATGGAGCTGCCCGCTTCAGGCGGCGGCTCGCGGCTCCCCGGCATCCGCCCGCACGCGTTCTGACTTCGGATCGTAGGGGCACTTCAGGTGAGCGGTCGCCGGGTGGCGCTCACCGGCAAGGTCGATCTGGAACCTCCCGTTTGCGATGAACTCGCGGTCGACCCCTTCTCCATGTTCTATGAGGCCGAGCGCAACGGAACGCCCGAGCGTGTGGCCATAGGCGGCTGAGCGGACTTCGCCGACAGGTTTGCCGTCACGCAGGATGAGCTCCCCGCCCCAAAGCATCGGCTCGGGATCATCCAAGGTGAACTGCACGATGCGTCTGACGGGGGCGCCGACCTGCTTTGCCCGGATCAAAGCCTCGCGGCCGATGAATCCGCCCGGCTTGTCGAACGACACGGCGAAGGCGAGCCCCGCTTCGTGAGGATTGATGTCAGGCGTCAGTTCGCGGCTCCAGGCGCGAAAGCCTTTCTCGATACGGAGCGCCTCGAGAGCGTAATAGCCGCAATCGACGAGCCCGAGATCGCGCCCCGCCTGGTGCAATGCCTCGTAAACGCCCACGGCAAATTCACTGGGCACGATCAGTTCCCAGCCGAGTTCGCCGACATAGGTCATTCGGTTGGCGTAGGCCGTCGCATAGCCGATGTCGATCTCGCGGATGGTCGCAAAGGGAAAGCCTGCATTCGAGAGGTCAGCGGACGTGATCCGCCCGAGTATGTCGCGTGCATTCGGTCCCATCAGGGCCAGCACCGCGTAAGCCGATGTCACGTCGGTGAGGGTGACGTGGGCGTCCGGTGAGGTGTTCCTGCGGATCCAGTCGGCGTCGTGCACCGCCTGCGCGGATCCGGTGACGATGAGGAACCGGTCGACGGCGAGCCGCATCACCGTCAGGTCGCTTTCATAGCCGCCCCGTTCGTTGAGCATGCCCGTATAGACCGACCGGCCGACCTCGACATCGACGTCCGCGGCGCAGATGCGGTTGAGCGCCTTCGCTGCGTCGGGCCCCTGCACGAGAAATTTGGCAAATGAAGTTTGATCAAATATCCCGGCAGCTTGTCGCGCCGCGTTCATCTCTCGCTTTACCGCCTCATGCCAGTTCTGCCGACCGAAGGCATAGTCCGTTTCCGGTATTTGGCCTGCTTCGGCAAACCAGTTCGCGCGCTCCCAGCCCATCTTCGAGCCGAAGCATGCACCCTTGGAGGCAAGCCGGTCGTAGAGCGGCGAGCGCCGGAAGGGTCGCGCTGTGTGCAGCTCGCGGTTCGGCCATGGCATGGCATAGTGCAGTCCGAGCGTTTCCTTCACCCGGTCGTGCAGCCAGCGCGGATTGTTGTTGAAGCTCGCGAAGCGGCGAATGTCGACCGGCCAGAGATCCATTGTCGGCGCACCGTTGGCGATCCACTCGGCAAGAGACCGCCCGGCGCCGCCGGCGCTGGCGATGCCCATGGAATTGAACCCGGCGCCTACATAGAAATTCCGCAGTTCCGGTGCCTCGCCGAGAATGAAATTATTGTCCGGCGTGAAGCTCTCCGGCCCATTGTAGAATTTCCTGACCTCGGCCGTTTCGAGCTGCGGCACGCGCACCAGCGCGTTCTGCATCAGGATCTCGAACTGGTCCCAGTCATCTGCAAGCAAGGCGAATTCAAAATCGTCCGGAATGCCGTTCATGCCCCAGGGCTTGGCTTCCGGTTCGAAGCCGCCCATGACGAGACCGCCGACTTCCTCCTTAAAATAGATGTAGCCGTCCGGGTCGCGCAGCACCGGCAGGTCGGGATGCACCCCCTCGATCTTTCCGGTGACGATATACATGTGCTCGGCCGAGTGCAGAGGGACCGTCACGCCGCACATCAGCCCGACCTTGCGCGCCCACTGGCCGGCGCAATTGACGACGATTTCAGCGGCGATATTCCCCCCATCGGTCTCGACGCCACGGACCGTCCCGTCCTTAACCGTGATGCCCGTCACGCGCACGCGCTCGATAATGCGGGCGCCGCGGTTGCGCGCCCCCTTCGCCAGCGACTGGGTGAGGTCCGTCGGATTGGCCTTGCCGTCTCCGGGAAGCCAGACGGCTCCTACGAGATCGTCCATCGCCATCACCGGCCAGAGATCGGCGGCTTCCCGCGGTGAGATCACCTCGACGGCAACCCCTTGCGCCCGCGCCGATGCTGCGGTCCGCTTCAGCACGGTCATGCGATCGGTCGTGCGCGCCACGGCGAGCGAGCCGCAATTCTTCCAGCTCGTCGCAAGGCCCGTCTCCGCCTCCAGCTCGCTGTAGAGCTGCGTCGAATATCGGATGAGGCCGGTCATGTTGGCATGGCTGCGCAACTGCCCGACAAGGCCGGCCGCGTGCCAGGTGGTTCCTCCGCTGAGCTGCCCCTGCTCCAGCAGGACCACGTCGGTCCAGCCAAGCTTTGTGAGATGATAGGCGACCGAGCAGCCTATGATGCCGCCGCCGATGATGACGACCCGCGCCTGTGTTGGAAATTCCTGC
The DNA here is from genome assembly GCF_002885915.1 of Sinorhizobium sp. M4_45. Lineage (NCBI taxonomy): Bacteria > Pseudomonadati > Pseudomonadota > Alphaproteobacteria > Hyphomicrobiales > Rhizobiaceae > Sinorhizobium > Sinorhizobium sp. M4_45. Next base: position 288,241 of record NZ_NWVE01000009.1, on the reverse strand, counting down.
GCCATGAACCGACCTCCCAATGGACTGGAGTCAGCATAGCCAGGGACTCACAAAACGCAACATAAGATGCAACAAAATGCAATATCATGCGGGGGCGACGATGACGCGGGGGCCTTTTCGCTCGAGTGCTTCCGAGATCGTCGGGGGCGGCGGCCTATCCACGATCACACCGGTCGCCTGATGAAACCCGGGTATTCGAAGGGGAGTCAGCCGCCCGAACTTCGAACTGTCGAGGACGAAGTAGGCCTTGCCCGCCATGGCGATCATGCGCGAACGCTGCTCGGCGCCGTTGCGGGTGAAGTCGGTAACCTCGCCGTCAGGAGAAAGCCCTCCCCCGCCGAGAAAGGCGATGTCCACTCGGAAGCGTCCTATTGCTTCCAGCGCGTCGAGGCCCACTGCCGCCTCCTCGGCAGGATCGATCTCGCCACCCAGCATATGCACCCGGACTTGCGGCTGGCGGCACATGTGCAGCGCGATGGCGAGGCCGGTGGTGCAGATGGTCAGATCACGCGGACCGCTCAATGCGTGCGCGACGGCCAGCGTCGTCGTGCCGGAGTCGAGAAAGACGACCATGCCGTCCTTCACCAGTTCGGCCGCCCTCCGGCCAATCGCTGCCTTCGCGGCGGCGTTTTCCCCGCTTCGCAGGACCAGCGCCGGCTCGGTCGCTTCGAACAGCGTGGCGCCCCCATGCACGACATCGAGTTGGCCGCGATCGGCGAGCAACTTCATGTCCCGGCGGATCGTTTCGCGCGAGACGTCGAAATAGGCGGCAAGCTCGGCAATGCTCACCGAACCTTCGGAAACGACGCGCCTCAATATTTCTTCGTGGCGGCGCGGCGCGAGCGCTCGGGTGTTCGGCAACTTGGACATGTGAACAATGTTGCAATATTTGCGGCCCCCCGCAAGAGACGTCACGAACGCGAAGCGTCGGGTGCAACTACAATGCAGGTGTCGGCTGAGGGAGAAGTGACACCGTAAGCCAATTGCGATGTCCCACTTGAACCCTCGAACATGGTTGGCGATGACCAAAATGGGGCCGACTGCGGACTGTCCGGTCCTGGAAAATGCCCAGCCGATAGCTGCCGTTCGGCAAGCGACCTTCATTGTCGCCGTTCGGAGTGCCGCCACCCGGCCCGATGGCGGACAGTCCGCTCCCGAGTAGCCAGCGAAAGCCGCCCTTTCCAATTACGATCCGGCGCGCTGACTTCGGCCCTGATGCTTTATCCCTTTACGTATCCTCGACCTTCAACGATCTTTCCGTCCCGAACGCGCATGATGTTTACCCCTCGAACCCGGTCCGCCGGGCTATCGCCCCAACGAAGCCGCCATCGGATGATCCCCCGATCCTCGCTGGCCCAAATCTCCTCGGCTTCGAAGACGAGGTTCGCAGAGGATGCAATCCCCTTCCAGAAGTCGAGGCAAGCTTCACGCCCTACGTAGCGTGCGCCATCCGGTGCGGGCGCCGTGTTCTCAAGGACGCAGCCCTCACCAATCAGATCATCGAGGTCTTCCGGGCGGTGCTTCTCAAACGCGTTATGGAAGCGTTTCACGATTTCGCGGGTAGTTTCGCTATCGGTGGTCATCTTTTTACCTCTTGAGATCAGGGCCTAGAAAGGCTTTTCGGACTTGTTGGTGCGATAAAGGCTTACGGCCACCTCCCGGGGTTTTCCGCGCGGACCTCCCCTCGCGACCTTGCGCCAGGCGTCTAGCGTGGCCTGATCGCGCCAGCACTCGAAGAGATTGACGCGCTCCGGATCGACCGCGTCCGCGCTTATCGAGAAGTCGACACAGCCGTCATAGGCTCTCGCGCGTTCGACCATACTCTTGAAGGCTTCCACCGAGCCGTCCCGCTTCTCAGCGTCGGTCCGGGTATAGCCGGCTATGATAATCATGAGCTTTGCTCCCTGAAACGTGGATGGGTTGCTGCTGTCACTCAGGAAGCGGCGCCGACTGGCCGGGAATTTTTGAATAACCCAGCGCCTCGACGATCAAGCCGTCCCGGACGTGCATCAGGTTGATGCCCCGGAGCGAACCCCCGGAGCCGAAGTTAAAACGCCAGCGGATGATCGCCCGGTCGCCCATTGCGATCGTGTCTTCGACGTCGAAGTGAGCAGTCCTGTCGGCGGCCAGAACCTCCCAAAACGCGAGGCAGGCGTTATAGCCTTCGTATCGCGTTCCATTGGGTGCGGGCTGAATGGACTCCATCACGCAGTCCGGGGCGATCAGGTCTTTGAGGATAGGGGGCTTGTGATCGCGGAACGCCTGGTTGAACCTGCGCATGATCTCGGCTGTCTCGATCGTTTGCATAATCTCCTCCTAGTCAGACAGGTCTGTCTAGTTGCAGTATACAGACCTGTCTGTTAGAGTCAACCGCATGAACAAAGCCATGTCGCCGACCGATTCCAAGGCAAGCGCCGCACGCCGCCGCTTGCTCGATACCGCCACTAGTCTTTTCTATACCGAGGGCATTCGTGCAGTCGGCATCGACCGCATCATCGCGGAGGCGGGCGTGGCCAAGGCGACGTTCTACAATTACTTCCCATCGAAGGATGACCTCGTCCTCGCCTATATCGAGGAGCAGGACCGGCTTGGGCGGGCGGCAGTCGCAGCGCTGCCGAAGCAGCCTCCACGGGACAGGATCGCCGCTATCATGGGGCGCATCAGCGAGGCCGTGGTCGCGGGAGGTTGGCGTGGATGCCCGTTTCTCAACGCGGCGGCCGAATATCCAGCCCCTAAAAGTCCCGTGCGGCAAGCCATTGAAGCGCGGCGCGCCTGGTATTACGGTGTCCTACGGGACCTCCTTCAGGCCGACGGCGATCCGACCCCTTCCGTTACTGCCTCGTTGCTTGTCGCCGTATCAGACGGCTTGCTCGAAGCCGCATACCTTGACGATCCGGCGGCCGTTCCCGCCCTTGTAGGCGAAGCGCTGGATAGGTTGCTGGTCCGACTTTGAGGAAGTCGGATGGGTTCAAATCTGCCGAAATTCGTGAACTGTGCGCCGGGGACTTTGCCGCCAATCAGGGGCAGCTCTCCGACTCGCCTGCCCAATAGCGGCCAGTCCGATCCAGTGACCGCAATGGGTCCTCTTGGTGTCGCAGATGCTCCCGGCACTGCGACACCCGATCCTGTGAACTATAAGAGGCGGACCGACATGCCCCCGTCAACGATCATGGGACTACCAGTCATGAACTGGGACCGATCCGAGAGAAGAAAGAGTGCGGCTTGAGCGATCTCCAAAGCCGAAGCCATTCTCTTTATGGGGTGCAGGTCAGAGACGAACTTTAAAGCTTCAGGATTACCTTCGCCACCTGCCGGGGTGACTGTCCCTCCGGGCAGCAGCGCGTTGACACGGATGCCCTCTCTGGCATGCTCAGCGGCAAGCGATTGGACAAGCCCATTCAACCCTGCCTTGGACGCGGCATAGGCTGCCATACCTGGTAGGCCGCCGTTGCTGAACCCGACGAAAGAGGACGTGAAGACAATAGAGCCGCCGCCTTGCTCCTTCAGAACTGGAACCTGCGCCTTGGCCGCCCAGAAGGCGCTGGTTAGGTTTGTCGAGATTACTCTGTTCCAGTTGTCAATGGACATGTCAGGTACCGCCACCATGTCACCCACCACGCCTGCGTTGTTGAAGGCCCCATGCAGGCTGCCGAAACGCTCCAGGGCCAACTCGGTCAGCACACCTGCATAGGCTTCATCCAGTACATCACCCGCACGGTACACGACGCTGCCGCCGCCTCTGGTGATGTCCTCGGCAACCGATTGAAGTTCATCAGATCGTCGCGCGGCCAGAACGACATTTGCCCCCTCGGATGCAAACAATCTGGCGGCGGCTGCTCCGATACCACTGCTGGCTCCGGTCACGATCAAAGTCTTGTTAGCCAGTTCCATTTTCATCTCCTGTTTATGATGCAGGAGATGGCTATTGCGCCCTCAGGCCGGTCGCCACCCGTTTCCTGTCTCAGCAGAAGTCCGCTTTGGGCCGAACACGGACGCATTGCCCGGCAACTGGCCTTGATGGCACAAGATTGTCCCCCGTCCGCGGTGCCCGTCATTGCCGTTAGGCGGATGACCTCCCCTTGGTGTCACGGCGGCCGCAATCTCGCAGTCCGCTTTTGGGGCATCAGAAGGGCCTGCATTTCGCCCTCTACATGAACCGACACCATGCACGCGATTAATTTGCGATTTGTGGTATTTTGTGGAGCCCTGAGATGGGCAGGCGCGGCGAAACTGGCGTCAGGCGGCCTGAACCACGGTCACGGCAATCATATGGAAGACGTCGGCCGCACTGCAGCCGCGCGAAAGGTCGTTGGCGGGCCGTGAAAGCCCTTGGAGGATCGGGCCTATTGCCGTCGCGCCGCCGATCCGCTGGGCGATCTTGTAGCCGATATTGGCAGCGTCGAGGTTCGGAAACACGAAGACGTTGGCCTCCCCGCGCAGCGCCGAATGCGGCGCCTTGGTCAGACAGACGGCCTCGACGAAGGCGCTGTCGAACTGCAATTCGCCGTCAATGATAAGATCGGGATCGGCGCGCCGCGCCATGCCGGTCGCCTCGACGACCTTCGAAACGCGCTCGTGAGCGGCGCTGCCGCCTGTCGAGAAGGAGAGCATCGCGACTTTTGCCCGTTCTCCGGCAAGCCTTTCAAAGGATTTGGCCGACATGCGCGCGATGTCGGCGAGACCGGCCGCGTCGGGGTCCACGACCAGTCCGCAATCGGCAAAGACGAAGGCCCCCTTCCTGGCGTGATGGGGCTCGCAAAGCATCATGAGGAAGAAACTGGAGACGAGCCCGACGCCGGGCGCCCTGCCGATCACCTGCAATGCGGCACGAACGGTGTCTGCGGTGGTTGCGACCGCGCCGCCGACAGTCCCATCGGCCATTCCTTCGCGCACCATCATCGCGGCGAAGGTCAGCGGTGACAGAACGGCGGCCCGAGCCGCGGTCTCGTCGACGCCTTTGCTCCTTCTGTGCTCCAGATAGGCGGTCGCGAAATCATCGGTAAGCGGAGAGCACGCCGGGTCCTCGATCCGGAATTCCTGCGGGATTGCGTCCAGGGCTGCGAGCCTCTGCGCAACCACCTCGCGGTTTCCGACCAGCGTAATCTCCGCCACGCCTTCCCGCCTCGCCTGCACGGCGCCGGCGACGATCCGCGGGTCCTCGCCTTCCGGAAGGACGATGTGCCGCGGCGCTTTCCTGGCGGCGTCGATGATGCGATCGAGAGGTTTCATCAGCTGTGTCCCAGATAGTACATGCCGGCGAGTATGAAGACGGCGATGAACAGCGTTTCGGCCACGACGAGGGCAACGGCATCTCCGCCAACTTCGAGGACGCGGCGCAGCGACGTCTTCATGCCGACCGCCACGATGCCCGCCAGCAGCGCCCATCTGGATATGGCCATCCCCACCTCGCTTGCGAGCACCGGCACCAGCCCGGCGGAATTGAACCCCGCGAGAACGAGGAACGCCAGGACGAAGCCCGGCACGAGCGGCGCGCGCTTTCCGATGGACGCGCCCTCCTGCGGAACGCCGCGCAGGGCGAGGGAAAAGATCAGGACCACCGGCGCCAGCATCGTCACCCGGATGAGCTTGACGAGCGTCGCGGTCTCGCCCGCCTCCGGAGAGACCGAAAAGCCGGCTCCCACCACCTGGGCGACATCATGGATCGTGCCGCCGAAAAAGATGCCGGTGGCTTGGCCGTCAAGCCCGAGATACTCGGCGACGATCGGATAGCCGATCATCGCAAGCGTGCTGAGCACGGTCACCGACAGCACGGTGAAGATCAGATTGCGCTCGGAGAATTCGTTGCGGGGCAGCACGGCGGCGATGGCCATGGCGGCCGAAGCGCCGCAAATGGCAACCGCGCCACTGGTGAGAAGGGCGAGACGCCAGCCCCGGCCAAGCAGGCGGGCGGCCAGGAGGCCGAACAGGATGGTTGCCACGATCGCCGAGACGAGCAGCAGAATGGTGCCGGCGCCGAGGCCGATCAGAAGATCGACGCTGATGCGCATGCCGAGCAGCGCCACACCGATCCTCAAGATCAGCTTTGCCGAAAGCTCGATGCCCGCGACGCAACGTCCTTCTTCCGCCAGGAAGTGGAAGGCGATCCCCAGCAGCAGCGCCATCAGCATCGCCGGCGCCCCGTAATGCTCCGACAGGAACTGGGCAGCCATGGCGACGGCGGCCGTCACCAGGAGACCCGGTCCATAGGTCGACAGGACGGCTGACAGGGATTGCTTCCGTCGCTCGGTTTTGGGGATCGCGTCCATCTTTTCTTTCCGTTGAGTGAGCTCGGCGGCGACCACCGCCGAGCGAGTCGCGAGAGCTTCTTACATAGGTCGCTGGGTGCGCATGTCGGCGCGATCGATGCCGGCCACCGCTACCGGCTTCTTCATCGCATCGCGGCGGAAGGGCTCACCGAGTTCCTGGTTGAGGATAACCTCGACGAAGGTGGTGATCCCCCTGGCCTGGTCCTCGATCGCCTTCGCAAGGGCCTCGGTGAGTGCGGCCGGCGTGTCGACCGTCACGCCCTTCAGGCCGCAGCCATCTGCAACCTTGGCGTAGCTCAGGTTCGGATTGAGCTCGGTGCCGACGAAGTTGTTGTCGTACCAGAGCGTGGTATTCCGCTTTTCCGCTCCCCACTGGTAGTTGCGGAAGATCACCATGGTGATGGCCGGCCAGCCCTCGCGACCGATCGACGTCATCTCGTTCATCGAGATGCCGAAGGCGCCGTCCCCGGCAAAGCCGACCACCGGCACGTGCGGGCAGCCGATCTTGGCGCCGACGATCGACGGGAAACCGTAGCCGCAGGGGCCGAACATGCCCGGTGCCAGATATTTCCTGCCCTGTTCGAAGCTCGGATAAGCGTTGCCGATCGCGCAGTTGTTGCCGATGTCGGTGGAGATGATCGCCTCCTTCGGAAGCACGGCCTGGATCGCCCGCCAGACCTGGCGAGGCGACATGCGATCGGGCTCGCGCTGGCGTGCGCCGACGTTCCACTCCGTGCCCGGATCGTCATCCTCATGGTCCATCGACGAGAGCTGCTGCAGCCAGGCCGAGCGCGTCTGGTGGATCAGCGCCTTCCGTTCTTCGCGGCTTGCGTCGCCGGCGGCCGGCGCAAGCTGCTGAAGAATCTGCCGCGCTACCTGCTTCGCGTCGCCGCAGATGCCGACCGTCACCTTCTTGGTCAGGCCGATCCGGTCGGCATTGATGTCCACCTGGATGATCGCCGCATCCTTCGGCCAGTAGTCGATGCCATAGCCAGGCAGCGTCGAGAAAGGATTGAGCCGTGTACCCAGGGCGAGCACGACGTCTGCCTTGCTGATCAATTCCATCGCCGCCTTCGAGCCGTTATAGCCCAAGGGTCCGACCGACAGACGGTGGCTGCCGGGAAAGGCGTCGTTGTGCTGATAGCCGCAGCACACCGGCGCATCCAGCTTCTCCGCAAGTGCCATGGATTCCTGGATGGCGTTGCCGATAACGACGCCGGCGCCGTTGAGAATGACCGGGAACTTCGCTTCCGAAAGCAGCCGCGCGGCCTGGGCGATGGCCGCGGGGCCGCCCGCCGGCCGCTCGAAGCGGACGATGCGCGGCAGATCCACGTCGATAACCTGCGTCCAGAAGTCCCGCGGGATGTTGATCTGCGCCGGTGCACAACCGCGCCATGCCTTTTCGATGACCCGGTTAAGGACCTCGGGAATGCGGCTCGGATCGCGCACTTCCTCCTGATAGCAGACCATCTCCTCGAACATAGCCATCTGGTCGACTTCCTGGAAGCCGCCCTGGCCGATGGTCTTGTTGGCGGCCTGCGGCGTGACCATGAGCAGTGGCGTATGGTTCCAGTAGGCCGTCTTCATGGCCGTGATGAAACCGGTCACGCCGGGGCCGTTCTGGCCGATCGCCATCGACATCGTGCCGGTCGCACGGCTGAAGCCGTCGGCCATCATGCCGGCATTGGTCTCGTGGGCACAGTCCCAGAACCGGATGCCCGCCTTCGGAAACAGGTCCGATACGGGCATCATCGCCGAGCCGATGATCCCGAACGCATGCTCGATGCCATGCATCTGCAGGACTTTTACAAACGCCTCTTCGGTCGTCATTTTCATGTCATGTTCCTTTCGCGTTGAGGGTAAGGCCGACCGGGCGGCTAAAGAATTTCATCCTTGAGGTAGTACCAGCGATACATGCCCCACTGGCCGAGGCGTCTGAACGGCGTGAGCAGGCCATGACTCGGCAGCGGCGACGTGAAGATCGGCAGATCGAGGGCGCCGCCCTTGCCCGCCACCATCTGGGCCATGCGGCGGCCGGCCTGTGCGGAATACATGACCCCGTTGCCGCCATAGCCCATGGCGTAGAACAGCGGCTGCTTCGGGTCGGGGCGGAAGATGCGCGGCATCATGTCGTGGCTGACATCGACCCAGCCCCACCAGGAGTAGTCGATCGTGATCCCCTTCAGGATCGGGAACTTTCGGTAGAGCCCTTCGAGCAGCCGATCGAGATGTTTGGGGTTGACCGCGTCGCGGCCGGTGATGGCGCTGCGGCTGCCGATCTGCACGCGACCGTCCGGCAACATCCGGTAGTAGTGGCGCAGCGTGCGCGTATCGGTGAGCGGGATCCGGGTCTTGAAGTTCAGTTCGGCGCGTTCTTCCTCGGTCAGCGGGCGTGTGACGATCGAGTTCGAGAGGATCGGCATCAGCCTGTGCCGCGTCAGCGTATGCAGGTCCGGCGAGGTATAGCCTGCCGTCGCAATGCAGACGGCGCGCGCACGAACGGTGCCGCCCGGCGTCGTCAGATGATAGGCTCCGTTTTTCCAGTCGCAGCCGAGAACGGGGCTTGCCGTGTGGACCCGCGCACCGAGCTTGCGCGCCAGACTGAGGTAGCCGAAGGCGAGCTTGGCCGCGTGGATGCCCATGCCGTCCGGTTCGTACATCGCCCCCCTCGCCTCCTCGTCGCGTACGAAGTCGCGGTGGACCTCATCGCGGCCGACCATGCGCGAGCGGTAGCCGAAAACCTCGTTGAGAAGCCGCGACTCGGCTTCGAGCGCCGGCAACACCTTGTCGCGGTGGGCGATATAAAGATGGCCGCCGTCCTGAGGGTCGCAGTCGATCTCGGGCGAACGGATCAGGTCCCGGAAGAGATCGAAGGCTTCGCTGATTTCGCCATGCAGCCTTTTGGCGACATCGACGCCCCAGCGCTCGATCCATTGCGAACGCTTGAGCCGGCCGGCGGAGATCTGCGCCTGACCGCCGTTGCGCGTGCTGCAGCCCCAGGCGACGCCATTGGCTTCGAGCACCGTCGCCTTGATGCCATGCTCCTGGGCCAGATGGATCGCGCAGGAGAGCCCGGTGTATCCGGAGCCGACGACAGCGACGTCGACGTCCATATCGCGTGTGACGGGTCCGTCGTCGGCAGGCGGAGTGCCGGCCGTGCCGATCCAATAGGTCGGCGCATAGTCCTTGCCGTCGCCCGGATTAGGCGCGCGGATCGGATCATAGGTCGGATCGAAGGGCTTCCGCGATGCGATCGGTCTGGCCAGTTGATGTTCCATGTCGTGATCCTGCCCTGAGGCTCTCAGTATCTCGGCTGCGGTTCGATGAGCGGCCGGTTCTTTCGGAATGCCTGCTTGCGGACGATCTTTCCGTCGCGAAGCGTGAAGAGATCGCAGCCTTCCGCGACGACGCGCGAGCCGTCCTCATTGGTGCCTGAGAACGTCCACTCGGAGACGGCGCGATCAGCGTGGACGAAGTGGCTGTGATGATCCCAATGGGCATCCCGCATTGCCGTCCATACACCTGAGAAGGCATCGGCAATCGCCGCAGCGCCGACGATGCGCTTGCCGCAGGCCTCCGGCCCGGCAACGGCGTTGAAGACGCAATCGGCGGCGAAAAAGGCCATGACGTCGTCGATGTCGTGCCTGTTGAAGGCGTCGAAAAGCTTTGCGAGATCTTCGGCAGTCATGTCGAAATTCCTTTGTTGATGCATGGGCATAGCTTCGCCGGGCGGGCGGCGCTAAGCCCGTTTGAAATGGGTTGGAAGAGGTTGTCCGGGGCGGCGCCCACTACGTCCGATTGGCTGCCGTCACACTTTGCCCTTCCAGGGAATGAGCGCCTTTTCGAGGTAGCGGATCATGAGATCGAAGGCGAAAGCGAAGACGCCGATGACGACGATGCCCATGATGACCGTATCGCTGGCGAGATATTCGGCGGCATTCAGCACCATGAAGCCGAGGCCACGATGGGCGGCCACCATTTCGGCGGCGACGAGCGTGGTCCAGCCGACGCCGATTCCGATACGCATGCCGGTGAATATCTCCGGCAGGGCAGCCTTCAGGATCACGTGCCTGATCACCTGGGCTCGCGTCGCGCCCATCGCATAGGCCGCATGGATCTGTTCCGTCGAGACCGAGCGGACACCGGCTCTGGCGGCGATCGCCATCGGCGCGAAGATCGCCAGATGGATCAGGAACACTTTCGGGAATTCGCCGATTCCGAGCCAGATGATGATCAGTGGCAGATAGGCGAGCGGCGGCAGCGGCCGGTAGAATTCGATGATCGGGTCGAAGAGACCGCGCACCACCCGGTTGACGCCCATGAGGATGCCGACGGGAACGGCCGTGACGAGTGCCAGCAGGAAAGCTCCGAGCACGCGGCCGAGACTTGACAGCGTATGCTGCGCCAAAGTGGAGTTCGAGACGCCTTCCGTAAGCGCAATCACGAACTTGTCCCAGACGGCGAGAGGCGACGGCAGGAACAGCGGCTTGATCCAGCCCATTTCGGTTACGAGCAGCCAGAGCGCGATGAACGCAAGGGCCGTGAGCAGGCTGATGTGGCCGCTCATGCCGTCGCCCGGCGCACCGTAGATCCTGCCCGGACGAACCGGTTTGCTCTTTGCGACACCCTCAAGCATGGAGGATCTCCGGGTTCCCGGACTGGCGCTCGTCGCCATAGATGATGCCGAGGATTTCTTCACGCATGTCGATGAAGTCGCGGCTGGATTTGATTGCGCGTGCATTGCCGTTCTCCAGGAAGCGTTTGTTGAAATCGAGCTCGTAGGTATGGGTGATGCGGCCCGGACGGGGCGACATCACGATCAGCCTGGAGCCGAGGAACAGCGCCTCCTCGACGCTGTGGGTGATGAAGAAGAACATCTTGTTGGTGAGTTGCCACACTTCGAGCAGCAATTCCTGGATGGTCTCGCGCGTCAGCGCGTCGAGGGCAGCCATCGGCTCGTCCATGAGCAGCATCGCCGGATCGCAGGTGAGCGCGCGGGCGATGCCGACACGCTGCTGCATGCCGCCGGAGAGGTGATAAATCATGTGCCGGTGGAAATCCTGCAGCCCGACAAGCGCGAGATTTCTGGTCGCCAGGTCCCGCCGGGTCGCCTTGTCGACACCCCTGAGCTTCAATCCGAACTCGGTATTGTCTATGACGTTAAGCCAAGGGAGCAGCGCGTGCTTCTGGAAGACGACGCCACGGTCGGCACCGGGGCCGGTGATGCGGCGGTCGCCCAGCATGATTTCCCCGGCGCTCGGCGCCATGAACCCCGCCATCAGGTTGAGAAGCGTGGTCTTGCCACATCCGGACGCACCGAGGGCGACGACGAAATCGCCGCTTTTGATTTCGAGATCCACGCCCTTGAGCGCGATGACCGCCTGGTCCGAATAGAGACCGGGATAGGTCAGACTGACATTGCTGACGTTAAGCGTTTCCATGTCGCAGGCCTTCCTGGAAAGTGCTGTGTCGAGGGTATCAGCGGCGCTCCTGACTGCGCACGGCGCGCGGGCGGGAGCGCGCGTCGTCTGCTACTTGGAGGCTTCTTTCGCATATGAGCTGTTGACGAAGGGCGCGTAGTCGTCGAGCGCGGTGTCGATCTGTTTCTGATCGACCAGAAATTTGGCGCTCGCCTCCAGCGCCCGGACAGCGCCGCCGCCAAGCCACTGATCGGAGACCTGTTCGTCGACGGTCGGGAAGGACAGGAGGTTCAAAGCCTGGACGATACCCTCGGCGTCGCCGCCGATCAGCTTGACCATGCCCTGGACCTGCGGCGAGTCAGCCTTCCAGCCGCTGCCATTCGCCTTGTAATCGGCATAGGCGTCCGCGAGCACCTTGGTGAAGGCGGCCATGAATTTGGGGTTTTGCTCGGCCCATTCCTTGTCGGCCACGAGGCCGTCGAAGGTCGGTACGCTCGCCGCGCCGATCGCCTCGGAATCGGAGATGACCTTGCCGCTCTTCAGGAGTTCCGACAGCGCCGGTGGCCAGACATAGGCGGCATCGATATCGCCGCGCTGCCAGGCTGCGACGATCTGCGGCGGCTTCATGTTGAGGATGTTCACTTCCCGCGGATCGGTTTTCCAGACCTGTTCGAGGCCGACCAGCAGGTGGAAGTGCGAAGTCGAGACGAAGGGAACGCCGACATTCTTCCCTTTCAGGTCTTCCGGCTTTTCGATGCCGGATCCTTCTCGGGCGACGAGCGCTTCCGACTTGCCGATATTGTCCAGTATCCAGAAGAGTTCGAGCCCGACGCCGCGGGTCGCCGCGGCTGTCGTGCCGGTCGAACCGATGACGCCGATCGGCACGTTTCCGGAAGCGAGGGCGGTCGAAATGTCACCGCCGGAACTGAACTGGCGCCAATCGATCGTATAGCCGGCTTCCTTCGCTGCGGCATCGAAACGACCGTCGGCGATCGCCGAGATGAACGGGCCGACGATCTGCTGGTAGCCCACGACGACGCTGGTTTCCGCCTGGGCGGCGAAGGAGGTGAGGACACCGGCGGCGATCGCCACGGCTCCGGATAAGTGCTTGAAACTTCTAAGGTGGATCATGTCGTTACCCTCTTGGTTATGTCGCCCCGCTTTTTGCGGGGTCGCGCCGTACATTGAATGACGGTCTTTGCTTGCCGAATAGAAATATGCCCACGTCCCGGATTGCCTTATATCCAGATAGGAAGTTAGATGAGTCCAGTTGGAGGAGGTGAACAATGGCGGGCTCGACGGTCTCGGAAACGATCTTCTTCCTCGACCGGGCCAGCCAAACGGGCCTGCAGGCGCAGATCCGTGAAACGATCGTTTCGGCCGTATTGTCGGGCCGCCTGGCGCCGGGCGCCCAATTGCCCTCCAGCCGCAAGCTTGCGGCCTATCTGAATATTTCGCGGATCACCGTAACGCTCGCCTATCAGGAACTCGCTTCCCAAGGCTATGTGGAGGCGGCGAACCGGAGCGGCTACCGTGTCGCCGGCAAACCCCCGACGACAGCAATCGCGATGCAGGCCGCCCATGCTGCGGCCGATGCGATCGACTGGTCGGCCAAGTTGCGCTCGACCTTCATCGTGGCCAAGCAGATGCGTAAGCCCCTCGACTGGCGAGCCTATCCCTACCCGTTCCTATACGGTCAGATGGACCCGTCACTGTTCGATCTCACGGCCTGGCGCGACTGCGCGCGACGGGCGCTGGCGCGCGAGGATTTCGAGCTGATGGCGGGCGACTTCGCGGCGGCGGACGACATCCAGCTCGTCAACTATATCTGTTCGCGCACCTTGCCGGGCCGCGGCATCCGTGCGAACCCCGACGAGATCCTGGTGACGGTGGGCGCGCAGAACGCCCTCTGGATCGTCATCCAGCTCCTGTTGCGTCAGGGCGCCCATGCGGTCTGCGAGAACCCCTGCCATCCCGACATGAGTGCATCGCTTCGCTTGAGCGGCGCCGGGATCACCTTCGTCGATGTGGACAGGGACGGCCTGCCGCCCGCCGCGCTTCCGCAAGAGGTCGATGCCGTGTTCGTCACGCCCAGCCATCATTCGCCGACCGGCGCGACGATGCCGATCGAGCGGCGGGCGGCCTTGCTCGAGGCGGCCGCCTCCAAGGACTTCATAATCGTCGAGGACGATTACGAGTTCGAGATGAGCTTTCTGGCGCCCCCTTCCCCTGCCCTCAAGGCCTTCGACCGCAGCGGGCGGGTCTTCTACATCGGCAGTTTCTCCAAATCGCTGTTTCCCGGCCTGCGTCTCGGCTATCTGGTGGCACCGGCTGCCGTGATCCGGGAGGCGCGGGCACTACGGGCGCTGATGTTGCGGCATCCGCCGGGACACCTCCAGAGAACGGCCGCCTATTTCCTGGCGCTCGGCCACTATGATGCCGTGCTGCACCGGATGCGCGAGGAGTATCATCGCCGCCACATCATCATGGACGCCGCCCTCCGGGATGCCGGATTGAAGATTGCAGGATCTGCGGCTTTCGGCGGCACGTCCTTCTGGATCGAGGGGCCGGAAGGTCTCGATGCGGACCTGCTGATGAACGCTTTGCGCAAGGACGGCGTGCTGATCGAATCCGGATCCCCCTTCTTCCCGCAGGACGACGGACCGTGCCGCTTCTTCCGCATGGGCTACTCGTCGATTGCACGCAACCGCATAGCCGACGGCGTGGCTCTGACCGCGGCGCGGATCGGGGAGCGGGGGTAGGATGAATCTTGCAGCTTCGGGTGGCAGCGGCGGGCAGTAGCGATCTGCGCATGGGCATTCACCGTGTCAACTTTGGCAGACGTGGGGAGTTGCCATTGGTGAGGGTGAAAAGGGGCCGACTGCTGCTGTCCGGTCCTGGAATATGCCCAGCCGATAGCTGCCGTTCGGCAAGCGACCCATTTCGGCCGTTTATGATGGGAGGCAAGGGCGCTTAAAGCGGACCTTGCACGTCGCTGTTATCTTGATCATCTTCGCGACACAGTTGACAATTTTTGGGAAAATGCCGCTCTTGTCTTGCCTCTCGCACTCACATCGGAGGCAAATCCATGAAGCATGTTCCCTATGTCGGCTCTGGCCCATACTGCTACGCTAATTCGTTCGCGATGATGTTCGGAGGGGATGCGCCGTCAACAGCGGCCATCGAGTTCGCGACCAGCAGCCCCTTCGGTATGCAGCTCGTGGGTGGCGCGCTGCCGTTCTTCGATCCCTATGGATGGACACCCGAAGCCGGTTTCAACGACGCCCTCGACGCGATGGGCTGGACTTCGGCCGTCACCAAGGGCGGCAGCGCGGAGGATGCGCTTGCCCGGCTCAAATCGGCGCTCTCCGACGGCCCGGTCTGGGTTGGCCCGGTGGAGATGGGCTATCTTCGGCACCAGCCCGGCATGGATGGTCCCATAGGAGCGGACCACTATGTTATCGTGCTTGCCGTTGATAACAGACAAGTGCGGATGCACGACCCGCAAGGCTATCCCTTCGCATCCCTGCCGCTGGATAATTTTTTAACCGCGTGGCGGGCGGAAACCCTAGACTATGGGGAGCCCTATACCATGCGGACCCATTTTCGCCGTGTGCGTGAGGTTGGGGAGGATGACATAATCCGGGCTTCGCTGCCCGCTGCGATGCGGTGGCTGTCGATGGAACACGCGCAGCACTTGCCAGAGGGCACCGTTGGCAATGATGAAGCCGCCGAGCTGCTGGCAAGCATGATCGAGAACGGGTGCAGCGAAGATCTACGTGGGCACCTGATCCACTTCGCCGTGCGCGTGGGCGCAAGGCGGCTTGCCGATGCGGCAAAATGCCTTGCCCGTGTCGGTCGAGCTGACGCGGCTCAAATAGCCTCTGACCAAGCAGTTTTGATTGGCTCGCTGCAATACCCATTGGCGGTTGGGCGTGATGCAGAGGCGGCCGCCATCTTGCGAAAGCTCGCCCCGACGTACCCCCGTTTTCTATCCGCGCTTCAAGGCATGTCGCAGAAATCCTAAGTTTCGCGTCAAAATCGCCGGCGCTCTCAGGAATTTCCGTCGCAAAAGTCAGGTGCCAAATTCGGTCCCCGCGTGACCGATTTCTGCGACACCGAATGGTCGCTTTATCCACTGCCAGTCTTAAGGCGGCCGTTCGGCTTCCTACCCAGGACTTGCAGAACGGCAACGTACGCTGTGACCTGAAGCGGTCATCCAATTTGGTGACCGCTCAGATGTCAAATTTCGGTTCGCGCTGCCAAGAGCAGTGCGTCCTCGACATCGACGCCAAGGTAGCGAACGGTGTTCTCGATCTTGGAGTGGCCAAGCAGGATCTGGATGGCGCGGAGATTTCCTGTCGCTTTGTAGATCATCGATGCCTTCGTGCGTCGAAGCGAATGCGTGCCATACTCCTCTGGAGGCAGACCAATCGCGGTGACCCATTCGTCTACCAGGCGGGCGTATTGCCGCGTGCTCATGTGGTGGGCGTGATTGATCCGGCTCGGGAATGCATAGTCGTCGACCGTGCCACCACGCCTTTCAAGCCAAGCCAGAAGGCTGGCTCTGACGTCGCTGGTGATCTCAAACTGGACTGGCCGACCCGTCATTTGCTGAACAACGATCGCACGGGTCCGAATTTCCGCCGGCGACCAGATCGCGGATCCTGATCTTTATCAGGTCGCAGCCGCGAAGCTTGCTTTCGATTGCCAGATCGAACAAGGCGCGGTCACGAACACGTCCCTCGCGATCGAGGAAGAAGCGAACAGCTCAGATTTGCTTCTGTGTGAGCGGACGCTTGGTTCCCACCTTCTTTCCTGTGTTCCAAGCGGCGCGTTCACGGCTGGCATCATCGTATTGAGAGTGGCCCATGTGAGTTCTGCTCGGCCTTGATTGGCCGATGGAGAGCCGGGAAACACCAGCTTAGCAGCTCGGGGGGCCGGAGGCGGACCTTCTGCTTCTAAGGCGGTTGTGAGAGAAGCAGATATCCGAGGCGCGGTGTGAGGTCTGAGACTCGGCCCGAAGCCGTTGTTAAAGCTTCCTGAGGCCGACGCGACACCGACGTTACCCTGCTGTCACGCCGGCATCCCACCGATATAGCGCATCGGGCATCTTCTCCTGACAGTCGGTTCCGTCCGTCTCACGAATCCTGACGAACCCGTTTCGCTCGTAGAAGGCGATCGCATCAACATTCGCCTGGAAAACCCAGAGCTGAAGATGGTCGAAATGGTCCTGCGCCTTCGCAATCAGCTTCCGGCCGATCCCGCGGCCCGTATAGCCAGGCAGGAGGTAAAGATGTTCCACCCAACCTTGCTGGAAGGCGCAGAAGCCGACGACCAACTGCTGTTCGTCAGCCACCCACACATCGCAGTCTTGGAACACGATGTTGCGGAAGTAGGCCTTGTCTTCCTCAAAGGTGTGCAGATCTGGCAAGTAGGGGAGAAAGGCTTGGCGCGACCTCCGGAATACAGATGCCACAACCTCTGGTTCAGTAGATCTAGCCCGACGAATCTTGATGCTGCACGGATCTGAACTCATCGCTTATGAATTTGCCTTCGGTCTGGATGGGCGATCGACCCTGTGAGAATCGCGCTATCGATGTTCAAGTCAGTGTCGATGGTTTAGGGAGCATTCATCGACGCCAGCAGAGCCGCCATGGCTGAAACCTCTTCGGGCAGTCCGAACCGCCCTGGCGGCCTGTCGGCAGTAAGCGCCTCCTTGCGCCTGCCCGGGGCATCGGCGAAGAACTCCTGCTCGTTATCCAATCCGGCCCGGTCTCCCGTCCAAGGTCACGACGCCAGACGCTCTCTATCACGTCTTAACAGTCGGGTCACGTTCGCGCCTCCAGCGCATGTGAAGGATCGGATACGGTCGACCCTCTGAATCCGTGTCCGATCGTCCCTGCTGATCAAAGCCCATGGCTTCATATAAGCCTTTTGCGGAGGCGTTCTGCTCGTTGACGTCGACGGTCGCCTCGCTTCGGGTTGCCAGAAACGAATGCAGAAGGAGCCGCCCGATGCCTTGACCCCTACTCTCAGCGTGGACGAACAAGGCATCGACATGATCTCCAGTCGTGCCCATGAACCCATGGGCGGTGTCATCCGCGTCAACCGCAACTGTAAAATCTGCGGTTGGCAGATACGACTTCTCGACGAGCTCGCCGATCTCGTTGAAGTCTTCCGCCGAGAGAAACTGGTGCGTCGCCAGAACCGACGTGCGCCAGATCTCGAAGTTGCGCGCAAGGTCTTCGCGTTTCACCGCTCTCAAGGTGAACATGCGGTGTCCTTGAAGAGGTGCAGCGCCGCATATTGCAGGAGCATAATGGTCTTGCCGTCGCGGATCCTGCCGTCGGCGATCATCCTCAGCGCCTCTTCGATTGTCGGCTCCAGACGTTCGATGTCTTCGCCTTCGTCCGGGTCGCCACCACCCTCCGATACTTGATCAGCGGTCGAATAGGCTCCAACAAAGAAGTGAAGCCGTTCCGTCACCGATCCAGGGCTCATGAACGCTTCGAACACCTGACTGACATCGGTGACGCGGTATCCGGTCTCCTCCTCCACCTCCGCCTTGATCCGCTCTTCCGGTGTTGCCTTGTCCAGAAGGCCAGCGGGTGTCTCGATCAGAAGATCGTCATACCCGTTGACAAAGGCAGGGTAGCGGAACTGCCGGGTGAGCAAGACCTTTCGGCGCTGCAAATCGTAAAGCAGGATCGTTGCGCCATTGCCGCGATCGTAGGTCTCCCTGCTCTGTCTCTGCCACTCTCCGTCCGTCCGACGGAAGCTGAAGGTCGTCTTCTTCAGGACATACCAGTCGTCCGACAGGGTGGTCACCTGCTCAACCCGAATCCGATCTGCAACCGACATACACGTTCTCCATCACATACTGCACGATATTGCATGATATTTGTGTTCGTGCAATATGCGGAGCATAGGCGACGGACGCATTATGGCGGGCGCGTTAAGGCGAGCTTCCACGTTCGGGAAATTCCTGCAGTCACTCCCGAGCCTGCATTGCAGAGCCGCCACGGGCTGGAGCTAGGGATTCAATTGCAGCGGTTATTGCCAGGTTTGCACTATCTGAAAAGGAAGCTTCCACATGCTGACCACTGAGCGCAAGGCGCTGCTCCTCGACGCCCTCGGCAAGGAAGGCCGGATCGTCGCGAAAGAGTTCAGCCGGAAGCTGGGCCTATCCGAGGACACGATCCGGCGAGACCTTCGGGAGCTTGCTGGCGAAGGACTACTTCAACGCGTGCATGGCGGCGCTCTCCCCGCCTCCAAGGCACTCAAAGACCTTCCCACGCGCCGAAATGTGTCCGTCAACGACAAGGCCGAGATCGCCAAGGTCGCCGCCGGCATGGTCAACGAAGGACAGATCGTCTTCCTGGATGGAGGCACGACGACAATCAGGCTCGCGCGCGCCCTCCCAAAGGGCTTGAGGGCGACGGTTGTGACCCATAGCCCCGACGTCGCAACCGCTCTTCTTGATCATCCGGGAGTGGATGTGGAGCTTATCGGCGGTCACATCTACAAGCATTCGAACGTCTCCGTAGGGGCCGTCGCCATCGAAGCAATATCGCAGATCCGCGTGGATCTCTACTTCATGGGCGTGACCGGTATCCATGTAGAGCACGGCCTGACGACGGGAGACCGCGAGGAGGCGGCGGTGAAGCGGGCGATCTGCCGCCAGGCTGCGGAGACGGTCGTGCTTGGCTCGAGGGAAAAGCTCGGTGCCGTCTCCGCGTACAGCGTCGTTGGCTTCGATGACGTCGACGGGCTTATTGTGAGCAGGAAGTGTTCCGAGGATCTGCTCACCCCTTTTCGCGATCTCGGCATGCAGATCATATCGTCGTAAGCAGACGGCGGACAGTGGCGGAAATGAAGGCCCATTCCTGTCTGAAGAATCGTCGCTTCATGGCCAAAACACCAGGTTCCACGCTAAGCTGGGAACCCGTCACGCCATCTCAAGGTGCGAAGATTCCGTTCCCTGCGTGACAAGCGGCGCGGTAGACTTCGCATGCGGGTGGGAAGCGTTAAGTCGCCGAGCCACGATATCGTGGTTGAGCCACAGGACGGGACCGGAGGGTTCGGAAGATTCGCCGAAAATCAGCTGCCCGGTTGCCTTCACGACGAGACCGCTCAGGAGATCGCTGATCATCAACTTGCTATCCCGATGCATCCGGGTGATTTCGTTGGACGTGCCGATGGTCAAATCGGCCTGTGCCTGGCTGTTTGCCATGGGCCATGCCGAAAACTCATAGAACGGGCGCATGACCTCGCTGGCCTGCATGTCGGTGATCTTCCGGAACACATCCTTCATGGTTAAGCCGTCTGCCAGAAGCTGCTCGCAGGCCTGCCACTGTTCGTCTGCCCATTGGCCGCCGTTTTCTTTCTTCAACGCAAGCAGCAGCGGTATCAGGGGCAGTTCGATACCCGTGAACACATCGGACGAATTGGTCCGGATTTCGGGACAGTTATAGACAGTTGCCTTGATGCCTTTCGCCCAGGCTTCCTCTGCAATGCCTTCGAGCCGCATCTTGGCATAACCCTGGGTGTAGTTGGTGTAGGTCTGCCAACGATAGCTTCCGTCAATGAGGATCGCCGATCCGTGGTAACCATAGGCCGTATATCGTATTTGACCGCCCGAAGCTTCCACGCGCTCGCGAATCGCCGCGCTGAAATCAATGAGATGGCGAAAGGTGTTTGCGGAGACGTCGTCAAAATTCTGCAGGATGAGTTTTCCCATATCACTGTCGAGCAAGGTCTGCGACGACATGTGGCGGGTTCCGGTTCCCTTGTAGATTCGATTGGCGACGACCAATAATACCTTCGCCTTCGGGATGCCTCCGGCCATTGTGTGGGCGAAGAAAACATTGCGGCCAGCGGCGATCATTCCGTCGAGAACGGTCATGACCTTTGCAAGCGACTCCGTAAAACGCGCAGTGGCGATGTCGCGGCATTGCCTCACATAGTCCCAGTCGAGCTTGTCGTGTTCCCAGCTCTCAAGCGTCATCTTTGCCAGGAGATCGGTGGGAGTTGGGCCGCCTGCGGGCGCATCGAGATCGAATCCCGCCATAAGAGGTATGTTGATGATCCTGCCGCCCAGCCGGGCCTCCGCCGAAGACAGTTCCTCGGCGTCGAGCGGCCGAAGCGCGTTGTTCTCGTCGCGCCGCCCGACGGTGATCCCGACAATCTCCATTCCAGCCCGCCGGGCTTCCTCGAGCAAACCGGTGGCGTATCCGCGGCCGAACAGTTCGCCGAAGAGTACGAAAACATCGCCTTTACGGAAGACCGTGTTCTCGGAAAGACGATTCAGTGCAACCGGATTTTCCATGCTGTCAGCTCTTTGATTCGTGTGTCGTCGAGCAATGGCTCATACGAGCGTCGCAAAGACATGACCGCACTGGCACCGAATGGGAACTCATTTTCGGTGACCGTTCATTTCAAAACGTGAAGTCGGTCTCTGCTGTTCCTGCAATGCGGCGAAATGCCGAGGCCGTTGGAGATCGGCGCGCCGATAAACGAGTGCGGCTTTCGGCGGCACGTCCGTCTGGATCGAGGGGCCGGAAGGTCTCGATGCAGCTTGGGGTGGCATCGGTGCGGCAGCGGCACTAGCAAGCGGAGCGCCGTTGACAGCGCTGTTTGCTGGCGGCTCGAAGTTTGTGGGTATCTTCTTTCCGCAAGGCGATACCCTTGTTGAGCGCACCCCAGGTAGAGTGTCTTCACACCCGGATTGAAGGCGGTGATAAAAAGGACCCATGGGCATCAAGAACTATCTAATCGAAGGCGGCTCGGGTACCGGAAAGACGTCTGTCGCTACCGAACTGGAGCGGCGGGGCTACCATGTCGTCCATGGTGACCGCGTTTTGGCCTATGTCGGCGACCCCGAGACAGGCCAGGCGCTCGCAGGACCACCCGAAGGCGCAGACCGCATCGCTTGGGGATACGCGCACTGGATCTGGTCTGTCGAGAAGGTCCGCGCTATTGCTGCCGACACCACCCATCCTGCCACGTTCTTTTGTGGCGGCTCGCGCAATTTCCACAAATTCCTGGACCTGTTCGATAAGGTTTTCGTGCTCGACATCGACGTTGAGACGTTGAACCGACGACTGGATGGGCGGCCGAATGAGCCGGGCTTCGAGCCGGCCGAGCGGGCCCTGGTACTCCGCTATCATCGTACCCGGAAGTATCTTCCTGCCGGCATCGATATCGACACGGCGAATACCGTCCCAAGTGTCGTCGACGCGATCCTCGCTAAACTCACCTGAAGCCCGGCAGGTTTGTGATAGGGAGGGAAGCAACTGATTGTTGCGAGAAAGCCGCTAGCTGCCGTACGGCTCACTGGCGGCGGTGTCGGCTTCACCGGGCTTTTTGATCGGAGCGGGCGCCAAGCAGACGCCGTTCGCATTCGCGGTACGCGCTGAGGATCGACAGGTCTACTCAGGCGCAACCTCAAGGCGCTGTTTCAGAAGCCAGTCCCAGAGCTCGGGATCGTTCAAGGCGGCCCGCTCGACGCCCGAGTGGTCCACGCCCTCCAAGACACTCAGACGAGCATTACGCTTCAGACCCACAAGCCGCTCATAAAGCACGACTGAATCCGACAAAGGGATGACTTCATCGTTCGTGCCGTGGAACACCCAGAAGGCTGCCTTTTCATTTGTTCTGCTAAGGTAGTGGCGATTGCCGCCGCCGGCGATCGGAACGACAGCGGCGAATGTTTCGGGAAACTGTTCTGCCATGGCCCAAGCAGCGAAAGCGCCGCGACTGAACCCCACGACATAGACACGCGCGCGATCGACGCGATACTTCGACATAACCTCGTCGAGCGCCGCCTCGACTTTCTCGATCGGATAAAGCAGCTCTTCACTCGGATTCTGAGGTGAAAACACCAGGAAGGGGAACTTCTTTCCCTCCTCGATCAATTTCGGAATGCCACTCGATCTGACTTTCTCGATATCGGTCCCGCCCTGATCGCCGCCGTGTAGCCACACGACAAGCGGATACGCGTTGCTGGACGACGCATAGTCGTCCGGCGTGTAAATCAGATAGTTGAGATCATTCTTTATGCTGGTGCTCGATCTCGCTGCCAACTGCTCTGCATGCGCCACGCCTGCACTGCCCATTCCAATTACGGCCGTGAAAGCCAGTGCCATGATGTTCCGCGTCATTCGACCACCTGCTTCATAATGTTGCGCCTGCAAGCATCAAATGGAACCGAAAAACGAGAACTCAAGCCTCCCTACCCCGGGGATGGAACCGTCGCCTCGGGGAAGGATTGTCGCGGAACGCCGCGGCAATCCCGGAAGCGCGACCTGACAGCCCGGTTGTCGAGTGAAGAATTACCTCCGGCGTGGCGAGCAATCACTGGGTCAGGCCGTTCTCTCCTTCTCGTAGAAGGGCAGACAGGTCGAGCCGAGCGAGCGGGTCCTGCCGCTACGTTTCCTCGATCGCATCCACCCGGTCCGGATAGAATGCCATGTGCTCCTTGATCTCACGGACCGCTTCATGCGGATTCTCATAGGTCCAGACGGCATTCTTCGAGCGTTCGCCACCGGCCGCGATGCTGTAATAGGACGCATCGCCCTTGTAGGGGCAATAGGTCCCATGATCGGTGCGCGCAAGCAGCGACATGTCGACGTCGCTGCGGGGGATGTATTGCACGGGCCGATAGGACGCCTCGCGCAATGTGAGCGCGTCGCGCGTATCGGCCACGATGCGGCCATCGAGCCTGACTACAACACGCCGGGGATTGCGTTCGACAGTGATCGGATGGTCGGGGCCTGGAATTCTGATCGGCTTGTCTGACATGAGCGTTCGCCTTCAGGTGGTTGCACCGCCCCTTAGATAGGGTCACGCCTCCCGCTCCCCAAGGGCCGCACCGCCTCGACGGGCTGGGATGGCTTCCGGTCCGGCCAAACAAAATCATGAACCATCGGATATCTGAAAGAGTTGGAGCGGATGCGGGCGGAAACGGGCATGCGCCCTTCCTTGATCCCGCTTGATGTTTAGCCAGATTGGAGATGCCGGCAGATGATTGCGAGAACAGGTGGGTGCCTTTGCGGCGCGCTGAGATATGAGGTGCGCGGAGAACCTTTGCGGGTGGGACTTTGCCATTGTGCGGACTGCCGCAAGGAAAGCGGCTCTTCTTTCGTGACCTTCGCCGTCTGGCCCACCCGGGCTTTCAAGAGCTCTGGCGAAGTCAGGATATTCGCGGGCCGTGGCTTTTGCCCCGACTGCGGATCGCGGCTCTTCAACCCGGGAGAAGAGGAAACCGAAATTCGCGTCGGGTCACTGGACGACGCCCCGGCCGCCCTCAATCCCCAATACGAGATCTGGGTCGTCCGGCGCGAAGGGTGGTTGCCTCCCCTTCCGGTGCCGCAATATCCGGGGGATCGAAGCCGAAGCTAATATTTTCTCGCGCGCTGATTTTTGTTGTTGTGTGTTCTTTTTAAAATTGACGCGCGATAAGTTTTATGGTGTTTACTCCCTGCCAAGGTCAGGGACGGGAGGGCCCGCCTGCCTGGTTGCAAACGTTGAAGGCCCGCCGTTTCCAAGGGAGGAAACCATGAATATGCCCCGCATTCTCAAAACTCTCGTCGCCGGCACCGCGCTCACCTTGCTGGCATCCGGCGCCTTCGCCGACGGTATCGGCGCATCGCTCCTGACCCAGCAGCACCCGTTCTACATTGAGCTCGCCGAGGCGATGAAAGCCGAAGCCAAGGAAAAGAATGTCGCGCTCGAAGTGGCGATCGCCAATCAGGATCTCAACAAGCAGCTCGCCGACGTCGAGGACTTCATCGTCAAGGGCGTTGATGTAATTGTCATCTCACCTGTCGACAGCCAGGGCGTACGCGCGGCCATCGCAAAGGCGGAAAAGGCCGGCATCAAAGTGATCACCGTCGACGTTCCGGCCAATGGGGCGACGGTGACGTCGCATATCGGCACCGACAATTTCACCGGCGGCGTGAAGGCGGGCGAGCTCATGGCCGAGGTTCTCGGAAACAAGGGCAAGGTCGCCATTATCGACTATCCGACGGTTCAGTCGGTGGTCAATCGCGTCAACGGCTTCAAGGAAGCGATCGCCAAGCATCCGGAAATGGAGATCGTCGCGACCCAGACGGGCATCACCCGCGCAGAAGCCCTCGCCGCCGCACAGAACATGCTGCAGGCCAACCCCGACATTACCGGCATTTTCGGCTTCGGCGACGATGCGGCCCTTGCCGCGGCCGTTGCCGTCAAGGCTGCCGGACTGGAATCGCAGGTCAAGGTCATCGGTTTCGACGGCATGAAGGAAGCACGCGATGCCGTCGACGGCAATCCGGTAATGGTCGGCGTGATCCAGCAATTCCCGGACCAGATGGGCAAACAGGCGATCGACACCGCCGTAAAGGTTGTCGCCGGAGAGACGGTGCCGGCCGAGCAGCCGATCGTACCGGGCGTCTACACCGGGAAATAGGTCCCTCCCAGGACGGCTGCCGCCTGCTGGCGGCGGCATACCACGGGCGTATCCGGCGCATGCCGCCGGATACGCTCCGGTCCGGCTGAAGGAGGCCCGCCATGCATGGTTCCGCTGCGGATACCATTCTCAAGATCACCGATGTCACCAAGTCCTTCGGGCAGGTCGCCGCCCTCAAGGGGATGCGGCTCGAGGTCCGGCGCGGCCGGGTGCATACGCTGCTCGGCGAAAACGGCGCCGGCAAATCGACCTTGATGAAGATTCTCGCCGGCGTGCACGGGGCAACGTCGGGAGAGATCGTTCTCGACGGGCAGCCCTACCGGCCCGCCAACCCGCAGGAAGCCGCCTCGCTCGGGCTGGCGATCGTCTTCCAGGAATTGAGCCTCTGCAACAATCTGACGGTCGCTGAGAACATCCTCGCCACGCGCGAGCCACGCCGTTTCGGCTTCATCAACGACAAGGCGCTCGTCGCAGAGGCGCAACGGATCGTAGCCGACCTCGGACTTCCCATCGACGTGACGGAGAAGGTCGGCAATCTCTCGATCGCCCAGCGACAGCTCGTCGAGATCGCCAAGGGCCTGAGCCATGATGCCAAGGTCGTCATTCTGGACGAGCCGACTTCCTCGCTCAGCGACAGCGAGGCCGAGATCCTCTTCGAGATCATCGGCCGGCTGAAGCAGCGCAACGCCGCGGTCATCTATATTTCGCACCGCATGGAAGAGATCATGCGGCTCAGCGACGACATCACCGTCATCAGAGACGGCGAATATGTCGCGACGCATGCGCGCGACGAAGTCACCATCGAGACGCTGATCGCATTGATGGTCGGGCGCCGCATGGACGAAATCTACCCGCCGCCGATGCACCGTGTGGCGGCGGACGGCGCCCCGGTCCTTGCAGTCGACCGGTTGACGCGCGAAGGCGAGTTTCACGACGTGTCCTTCCACGTGCGCGCCGGTGAGATCCTCGGCTTCTTCGGCCTTGTCGGTTCGGGCCGCTCGGAGGTGATGAACGCGCTCTTCGGCATGAAGAACGCCGAAGGCACGGTTCGCCTCGATGGCGAGTCCGTGCGGTTCCGTTCCCCGGACGAGGCCATCGCCCGCGGCATCGGTTTCGTGACGGAGAACCGGAAGGAAGAGGGCCTTGTCCTCGGCCACAGCGTCGAGTGGAACATATCCATGGCGGCTCTCGCGAACTTCGCCGGAGGTTTGGGCTTCATCCGCCACGGCGCGGAACGGGCGGCGGCATCCGAACAGGTCGGGAAGCTCTCCATCAAGACGAACTCGCTGGAAACGCCGGCGGGGGCCCTCAGCGGCGGCAACCAGCAGAAGATCGTGCTCGCCAAATGGCTGCTCACGCGACCCAGGGTGCTGATCCTCGACGAGCCGACCCGCGGCGTCGACGTCGGCGCGAAATTCGAGATCTACAAGATCATCCGCCAGCTGGCGGCCGAGGGAACGGCAATTCTGCTGATCTCCTCCGACCTGCCCGAAGTCCTGGGAATGAGCGACCGCGTGGTCGTCATGCATGAAGGCGCGCCCGGCGCCACGCTCGAAGGCTCCGCCCTCACTCCAGAGACGATCATGGCTCACGCGACAGGGTTTCGATCATGACACAGAACACAGCAGCCAAAGCCGCCCTCGTTCGGGCTCTCAAGCAATATGGCGGCATCTTCCTCTCGCTGGTGATGCTCTGCATCGTCTTTTCCTTCTTCAACCCGCGCTTCATGACGGTTGTAAACTTCATGAACATCCTGCAGCAGGTCGCCGTCGTCGCGATCGCGGCCTTCGGGATGACGTGGGTGATCCTGCTCGGCGAGATCGACCTTTCCGTCGGCTCGATCATCGCGGTGGCAGGAATGGTCGGGGCGCAATGCTTTGCCTTCGGGATGGGTTTCGTGCCGGCGATTGCGCTGACGCTCGTTGCCGGCGCCCTGATGGGAATGTTGAACGGGGTGCTGACGGCCAAGCTGCTCTTGCCGTCCTTCATCGTCACCGTCGCGACCATGGGTATCTATCGCGGCATGGTGAGCCTGCCCACCAACGGCGCGCCTGCCATGATCGAGAACGAAACCTGGACCGCAATCGGCACCGAGAGTTTCCTGGGGCTGCCGATCATCATCTGGGTCGTCGCCGTCCTCTTCGTTATCAATCAGATCGTGCTCAGCAAGACGAGCTTCGGCCGGCGCGCCTATCTGACCGGCGGCAACCGCGAGGCGGCCGTCTACTCCGGCATCAAGGTCGACCGGCTGAAGATCCTGATCTTCATGATCTCCGGCGTGATGGCGGCCATCAGCGGCATTCTGCTTTCCTCCCGCCTGTTCTCCGCGCAGACCAATGCGGGCATGAGCTACGAGCTTGACGCTATCGCCGCGGCCGTTCTCGGCGGCACAAGCCTTGCCGGCGGCGTCGGAACCATGGTCGGCACGCTGATCGGCGCGCTCATCATCGGCGTGATGAACAACGGCATGAACATGCTCTCCGTCCCCTACTTCTATCAGCTGATCGTCAAGGGCCTGGTGATCCTCGTCGCCGTCTGGCTCGACGTCCGCGCCAAGCAGGCAAAGCGCTGAACCCCGACACGAGTGACATCCACATGCACAAGATACTGACGATCGGCGAGATTCTCGTCGAAATCATCGCGACCGAGAAGGGCGACGGGTTCCGCCAGGCGACGCCGCTCATCGGCCCCTTCCCTTCAGGCGCACCGGCCATATTCATCGACCAGGCCGGGAAGCTCGGTCAGCCATGCGCGATCATCTCCCGCGTCGGAGGGGATGATTTCGGCACGGTCAACCTCGAACGCCTCAAGGGCGACGGCGTCGACATTTCTGGCATCGAGGTCGATCCGCTCGCCACGACCGGCAGCGCCTTCGTCCGCTACCGGCCCGATGGCAGCCGCGCTTTCGTCTTCAACATCCGCGACAGCGCCTGCGGCAAGATCATGCTCGACGCGCGAATGACCCGGCTCGTCGGCGAATGCAGCCATATCCATGTCATGGGCTCGTCGCTCTACGCGCCGAGCGTGGTCGAAAGCATTCTCGCCGCGATCGGGATCGTCAAGGCGGGCGGGGGCACCGTCTCCTTCGATCCGAATCTTCGCCCGGAGATCCTCAAAAGCCCCGGCATGCGCGAGGCGCTGCTTACGGTGCTCGCCGAGACGGATCTTTTCCTGCCGAGCGGAGACGAGCTTTTCCTCTTCACCGAAGCAAAGACGGAAGGTCAGGCGGTCGCGGAACTCCTCGCAGCCGGCATCAAAGCCGTCGTCGTCAAACGCGGCGCAGCAGGCGCCAGCTATTTCGATGCGGTGACGGCGCTCTCCCTGCCGGGCTTCCCTGTCGAAGAGGTCGACCCGACCGGGGCCGGCGATTGCTTCGGCGCCACCTTCGTCAGCTTCTGGCTCAACGGGGCGAGCCCCCGCGAGGCCCTTGAATTCGCCGCCGCGTCCGGCGCCCGCGCCGTCATGCACTTCGGCCCTATGGAAGGCGCTTCGACACGCGCGGAACTCGAACGATTCATCAGCGAGCAACAGGCCTGATCATGCAAGAGAACTATCTCATCGACATCGCCCGGTGGAGCAAGCGTCCCGGTCCGCGCGGCATACCGTCGATCTGTTCCGCGCACCCGCTCGTCATCGAAGCCGCCATGCTGCGCGCGCGCCGGGAGAATACGCCGGTGCTGATCGAGGCGACCTGCAACCAGGTCAATCAGGACGGCGGCTATACCGGAATGACGCCTGAGGATTTCACCCGCTTCGTCGGCACCATCGCCGACCGGATCGCGTTCCCCCGGGATAAGATCCTGCTCGGCGGCGACCATCTCGGCCCCAATCCCTGGAAGCATCTGCCCGCCGCGGAGGCGATGGCCAAGGCAGAGGCGATGATCGCGGCCTACGCGAAAGCAGGATTCACCAAGCTGCATCTCGACACCAGCATGGGATGCGCCGGCGAACCGACGGCCTTGCCCGATGCCACGACGGCGGCCCGCGCGGCGCGGCTCGCGGCCGTCGCCGAAGACGCCATCGGCGGCCGTGGGGGCGTACTCCCGGTCTACATCATCGGCACCGAAGTCCCGATACCGGGCGGCGCGCTCGAAGAGCTGGACACGCTCGAGGTGACTGCTCCCGAAGCTGCCATAGAAACCGTGCGCGTCCATCGCGCGGCATTCGATGAAGCCGGCGCCGCCGGTGCCTTCAGCCGCGTCGTGGGCGCCGTCGTCCAGCCGGGCGTGGAATTCGGCAACGAGAACGTCATTGCCTATGATCGTGCCAGGGCCGAAAAGCTCAGCGCCACGCTGGGCCAACTTGACGGGATGGTCTTCGAGGCCCATTCCACCGATTACCAGACGCCGGATGCGCTTCGCCAACTGGTCGCCGACGGCTTCGCGATCCTGAAGGTCGGACCCGGCCTCACCTTTGCTCTTCGTGAAGCCCTCTACGGCCTCGACCAGATCGCTGCCTTTCTCTTTCCCGGCGCGCGCGAGCGGACGCTTGCCGAAGTCACGGAATCGGTGATGCGCGAGGAACCGGCGAACTGGGGCAAATACTATCACGGCTCGGCGGACGAGCAGCGCCTCCAGCGGCACTTCTCCTATAGCGACCGCATACGCTATTACTGGCCGCATCCGAAGGCCGCTGCAGCCGTGGACGAACTCATGTCTCTGCTCGACGGCGTTGCGATCCCGGAAACGCTGATCAGCCAGTTTCTCGCCGGCAGCTACGCGCGCGTTCGCAATGGCGAGGTCGCGCCGCAGGCCAAGCCGTTGGCGCTTGCCGCCGTCGACGCCGTGCTGCAGGACTATTTCGCAGCGTGCCGGGTCTAGATCAAGACGTCAGAGCGGGATGCGGGCGGAAAGCCGCGCACACTTTTCCTCAACCCGCTCTAGCGGAAGCGCCGTGATCGGTGAATATTCCGAAAGACCAAATCAGATGAGCGGGGACGCTTCGACCGTGACCAGACAGATCAAGACGATGGAGGATTTTTCGGAGTTCGTCGGCCTGTCGCGCCCCACCGTCTCCAAATATTTCAACGATCCCTCATCGGTGCGCAAGAAGACACGCGACGCCATCGAGGCGGCGATAAAGCAATCGGGCTTTCGCCCGAACATCTTCGCCGTCAACCTGAACCGCCGTCGCACCAATATCCTCGGGGTCATCGTGCCCAACTCGACGGACCCGTTCTACATGGCGCTGACGCGGCGCATCGAGCACATTGCCGATCAGGCGGGATTCCTCGCCTTCGTCCTTTCCTCGGACGGCAGGCCCGAGATGGAAGAACGGGCGATCGAAACCTTCAAGTCGATGAACGTCGCCGGCGCGATCATCGCTCCGCTCGGCGTCCAGTCGCATCACCAGAAGCTGAGCGCGCTCGGACAAAGCATACCGCTGATCTATGTCGACTCGCCGCTCGACGACAGTTCCTCCTTCGTCGGAACCGACAACCGGCAGAGCTTCAGGCTGATGGTCGACTATCTCTGCCGTTCGGGTGGCGCGCCCTGCTATCTCGGCATGCCCCCGGTCAACAACAACGCCATGGCGCGCCAGGACGCTTACCTCGAGGCCATGCGGCAACTGAAGATGAAGCCGGCGGTCGTAGAGACGACGGCATATGCCTCCTGGGACTTCGAGAAGTTCGGCTTCGACGAGACGCTGCGCATCCTGTCCAGGGGCGGTTTCCCCACGCAAACCGTTCTTTGCGCGAACGACCGCGTCGCCTTCGGCGTCATTGCGGCCGCGTTTCAGTCCGGCCTGAAGGTCGGGCGGGATGCCGACAGCGATCTGAGGGTCGCCGGCCATGACGACCATCCCTTGTCCCGCTACACCTGTCCGCCACTGACCACGGTCGCGCAGAACTACAACGAAATCGGCAGGCTGGCGATCGAACTGCTCCTGTTCAAGCTCGGCGAGGCTTCGGGTAACGGTGAAGCCTTTCGCGACGACGAACGTATTTTGCTGAGCGCGGAGATCATGTTGCGCGGTTCGGCTTAGAACTCACCTGAACTGCGCGCACGGCGCAAGCGCGAGCGCTCCCGAGCCGGTCCACAGGACGCCCGTCAGGGCCAGGACCGTCAGAAGGCGCCCCGCGCGGATCAGGAAGGGCTGGTCGTCTCCCGGATCGGCACAGCGAAGCGCTTGCGCGAGCTTTCCCGGAAAAGAGAAGACCAGCAAGAGTGCTCCGGCCGCGGCGAGTGTGGCCACGACGATGGATCCCGGAACGATGGTGGTCGCCCACGGCCCCGCGGCGGCGCATGCCACGGCGTGGAAAGTATAGACGGCAAGCAGATGTCCACCCCAAAGAATCGGCCCGGCCAGAAGGAAGAGAATTGCGCCGGCAATGGGTGGTTCGCGGACGGGATCGTTCATGACGCACCTATCCGATCAGTCGCGGGAAGCCGTGAACCAGTCCGAGGCCCAGCAGCGACTGGGCGACGGCGTAGTGATAGAGCAGCGCGTAGCTGTCGTAGGTCACCCGCCGTACGGCATCCAGCTTCCCGGCCAGATGCCGCGCCATCGCGAACAGTCCCATGATCAGCAGGGCGAAGACGAGTTGAGCGAAGAGAACGGCGCCGAGATAAACCATGGCTCCGTAGGCGTTCCCATCGGGGGTCAAGCCGGTCGCCAAGTGTCCCCGGAGTTCAAGTGCGAACGCACCCGTCAGGCAGGCGAGCGAAAGAAGCAGAGCGGCCGCCATTGCCACGCGCGATGCCGAGAACATCCCCAGCCTGCGGCTGACAAGCCATAAGATACCCGAGCCGGCAAGAAGCAGCGCCGCGGACCCCAAGGGCCAGCGAAGGGGCGGTGGTTCCGGAGAACCGGCCGGTGCCCAGACCTCCGGCGAGACGACCCAGAGGAAAAGGTAGGAAAAGACATAGGCGAGATAGAGGGACGCCGCAACGAACATCAGGACCACCATCGCCCACCAGGAATGCGACGTCGGTCCGCTCATATAGGTGGGAAGGCGGACGCCCTTGGCGATTTCGATCATGCCTTTCGAAGGCCCGGGGTCGAGCCCCCAGGCCCAGACGAGGATGAAGGCGATGGCGAGGACTCCGCAGATCGTCGCGATCGTCACCATCTTGACCGTCAGCAGCAGGAAGAACGCCGCCGTGAAGACGGCCGCGAGGAAAGGCGGCCAGCCGGGACCGGGCATCTGGATGACATATTGCGGACGGGCATGGATCGGCGAGGTCACGATCGTTTCCCGCCAGCCGGTCGGAGCGTTTGGAAGATAGTGATGGCCGTCGCGTACCTCCTGAGGGAGACTCGGCCGGTCCCAGAGCGGTTCGCGACTGGTGATGTGAGGGATGCTTCGGGTGGAGTAGACGTCGTTCGGCAGCCATTCGAGCGTGCCCGCCCCCCAAGGGTTCTCGTGAGGTCCGTTGCCGGGGCGGAACTTCGCGGCGAGATCCACCAGAAACACGAGTACGCCGGCGGCAAGCACATAGGTCCCCACGGTTGAGATGAGGTTCAGCGTGTCCCAGCCCATGTCGCCGGGATAGGTCCAGACGCGCCGCGGCATGCCTCTGAGACCGGTCAGATGCATCGGCAGAAAGGTGACGTTGAAGCCGATGAAGATCAGCCAGAAAACCCACCGGCCCAACCGTTCCGAGAGCATCCGGCGGCTGAAGAGCGGCATCCAGTAATAGATCGCCGCAAACAGCGGGAAGACGAACCCGCCGATCAGCACGTAGTGGAAATGTGCAACCACGAAGTAGGTATCGTGTACCTGATGGTCGAAGGGCACCATGGCCACCATGACGCCGGTAAGCCCGCCAAGGGTGAAAATGAACAGGAAGCCGAGAATGAACAGCGATGCGGTCGTTATCCGGAAGCGCTCCCGTCCCGCGGCGATGGTCGCGATCCACGAAAAGACCTGGATGCCCGAGGGAACGGCGACCGCCATGCTGGCGGCGGAGAAGAAGGCGAGGCTCAGCGCCGGAATGCCTGTC
Organism: Sinorhizobium sp. M4_45; assembly: GCF_002885915.1. Classification (NCBI taxonomy): domain Bacteria; kingdom Pseudomonadati; phylum Pseudomonadota; class Alphaproteobacteria; order Hyphomicrobiales; family Rhizobiaceae; genus Sinorhizobium; species Sinorhizobium sp. M4_45. The sequence goes on along the minus strand of NZ_NWVE01000009.1, from coordinate 255,156 downwards.
GTGAACATGTGGTGCACCCAGAGCCCGAAGCTGAAAAAGCCCGTGCCGATCAAGGCGACGACGATCAGGTGATAGCCCACGAGCGGTGTGCGGGCCATGGTCGGTACCATCATCGAGACGAGGCCCGCGGCCGGAAGGAAGATGATGTAGACTTCCGGGTGCCCGAAGAACCAGAAGAGATGCTGCCAGAGCAGCGGATCTCCCCCCAGCGCGGCGGTGAAGAAGGGCCAGCCGAACGCCCGCTCGATCTCCAGCATCATCGTCGCCAGGATCACTGCCGGGAAGGCGAACATGATCATGCTGGCGAAGATCAGCATCGTCCAGGCGAAGATCGGCATCTTGGCGAGCGACATGCCCGGCGGCCTTGTCCTCAGCGCGCCAACGACGATCTCCACCGCCCCTGCGATCGCCGAAATCTCGATGAAGCCGATGCCGAGCAGCCAGAAATCGGCGTTGTCACCCGGCGAATATTCCATGAGCGTCAGCGGCGGATACATGAACCAGCCGCCTTTCGGCGCGAGGTCGTAGAAGATGGTCGAGAAGAAGACCAGCCCGCCGACAACATAGGCCCAGATCGCGAAGGCGCTAAGGCGCGGAAAAGGCAGATCGCGCGCCGCCAGCATCTGCGGCAGCAGCATGACACCGAGCGCCTCGACCGCCGGCACGGCAAAGAGGAACATCATCGTCGTGCCGTGGACCGTGAACATCTGATTGTAGAGGTCCTGGTCTATGAGGCGATTGTCGCCGAGGGCGAGCTGCGTGCGCATGACGACGGCCAGCAGACCGGCCATGAGGAAGAAGAGAAACGCGACGCCGATATAGAGAAGACCGATCACCGTATTGTTGACGGCCGTCACCAGCCGCCAACCGCGCGGCGTCGCCCAGATGCGCTCCAGTTCACGGACCTCGCCTTCGGGCCGGGTATCGGGATTTGGCAGTTCCATCATCCGCCTCCACCGCCAGTGTCGCGCAGGAAATAGAGGACGACCAGTCCCGCCAGGTAAACGGTGAGGACCGCGAAGGAGTCGTAACCCATCCGGAAGATCGTCCGGTCGCGCCGTTCGACCAGCCCGATGAAGAAGATCGCCGTGACCGTGATCGCGATCAGCGCTGCAAAGGCTTCGAAGCGCCCGGCCCCGTTCATCACCGCGTCGGCACCTCCGGTGATATCGACGATAAAAAGAAGGAAGAGATCAATGAGGTTCGTGCCGAAGATATCCGACATGGCCATGGTATAGAGGCCGGCACGCGTGGCGCTGAACACCGTGCTGACTTCCGGCAGCGACGTCGCAATTGCCACGAGGACCGCGCCGATGAAGCTCTGGCCGAGTCCGGTCGCTTCGGCGATCGCATCTCCCGAACGCGACAGCAGATAGCCTGCGACGATGATGACGGCGCCGCAGCCGGCAGTCGCCCAGCCCACCTCGCGCAGCGATTTCTCCTTGCTGTCTTCGGCCTCCTTCCGCGCCCTCTCTTCCTCCTTTTCGGGCGTGACCTCCTCGTCATTCGCTATCCAGGGCTTGTCGCGCTTCGTTCGTGACAAGACCCACATGCCGAAGCCCGTGACCGCTGCAAGCAACCACATCCACACGCCCGAGAAAAGCACCGGCACGTCCCCCACCACGATCGAGGCGGCGACGATCGACAGGAGAAGGATTTTGAAGCCACCCTGCAGCATGACGACCGGATCGGGAATGACCGAAGTCAGCGCCTGGCGGCCGATCAGCATGTCGGCAAAGGCGAGGATCGCCACCTGCATGACGATGCCGCCGAGGATGCTGTTGACCGCGAGACTGGCGTCACCGCTGAGCGACGAGGTCACGCCTACAGCCAGCTCCGGGAGGGAAGTGATGCCGCCGAGAAGCACGACGCCGATGAAGGCCTGGCCTACGCCCGTCTTCTCGCTGATCGCATTGGCATAGCCGGTGATCCTGACGCCTGCCATCCAGACTGCCACGGCAGCCCCCGCGAAAATCGCAAGATTCAGCCAAAGTCCAAGGCCGGCGAAGTCAAGCATAGGTCACCTCAACTGGTCCAGATAGGCGGCGAGCTGCCGCAATTCGTCGTCGGTGAAGATTTCGTATGGCGGCATCAGATTTTCCGGCTTCACGTGCTGGCCGTCGCGGATCCAGCGGACGAAGGCGGCGACATCGTTCTCGAGCGTGGCAGCGGCAAGCGAGTGCCGGCTGCCCACATGCGTGAGATCGGGGCCGATCGTGCCCCGGGCATCCGTGCCGCGGACCCGGTGGCATGCGGCACAGCCGGAGGAGAGGAACAGCGCCTGCCCTGCGGCCTGATCCTGTTTCGCAGCCGCGGCGTCGCCGGCCTCACCTGCCAGCCAGGAGGAAAACTGATCTTCGGGCATGGCGATCACGTAAAAGGACATGAAGGCATGCGGCCCGCCGCAATATTCCGCACATTGGCCGCGACTGATGCCGGCCTTCGTCGCTTGAAGCGTCAGCGTGTTGGTATGGCCGGGGATCATGTCGAGCTTGCCGGCGAGCCGGGGCACCCAGAAGCTGTGAATAACGTCTGCCGATGTCAGTTCCAATTCCACCGGTCGCCCGACAGGCAGCCTGATTTCGTTGGCGCTCTCGATGCGGCGACCGGCCTCGTCGACATAGGTCACCCGCCACCACCAGCGCTCGCCCACGACCTCGATGCGCAATCCGCCCTGCGAACGGGCCGCAGTGGCGCCGGGCGCCATAAGATAGAAGCCGTAGCCCAGCAGGACGCTGAGAGCGAGGATCGGGAAAACGAGACCGCCACCGATGACCACCCTTTCGCCCGCAATGCGGGCACGCCAGCGCTCACCGCCGAAAAGCGCGACCGCCGTGATCAGGCAGACCCCGGCGAGAATGGCGGTAGAGAACAGGATCAGCAGCCAACTGAGCGTGCCGATGCGCTCGGCTTCCGCTCCGGAAGGATCGAGCGCGGACTGCAGCCCGGCGCAGCCCTGCAGCGCGAGAGCGCTTGCCACGGCGAAATATCGGGCGAGCCTCATCGGTTCGCCTCCGTCATCGGCGCCGTGGCGCTTCCCGGAGGCAGCGAACCCAGATAGGCGGCGACGTCTTCGATCTGCGCTTCGTCCAGTGCGCCGGCAACCGCCGTCATGATCCTCCCATAGGGGGTCCCGATCCGCCCGCCGCGCCGCCAGAGCCGTATTTGCTCCTCTATATATTCGGCATGCTGGCCGGCGAGGACCGGAAACTGCTGCGATTGACGTCCGGAATGGCAGCTCAGGCAGGCCGGTACGCCCTGATGCGCGATGCCGCGCCTGGCTATGGCTTCGCCGCGCCTGAGTTGCTCAGGGTCAGGTGGCGCCGATTGATTTCCGGCGCTTGGCTGGAGCGCGGAGTAATGCGCTGCCAGCTCCCGCATGGCGTCCTCTGACAGAAGGTCGGCGACCGGTTCCATGGCACCGCTCGCGCGGGTCCCTTTCGCATACTCCTGGAGACTGCGCAGGAGATAGGCTTCGGGTAGCCCCGCGAGCCGCGGGATACGGTCGCCGTTCGTGCCTGTGCCTTCGCGTTCATGGCAGCGCCTGCAGGCGGTCAAGGCGCTGCCGCTCACGGATCCCTCATCTCTACTCGCCTGGCTGCGCGTGAGGCCTGCCAAGTCGGGATAATTGCCTGCCGTTGCGGGCAGGCTCGCGAGGAATGCCGTAACGGCCCAGACTTCGTCGTCGCGCCGCGTATTCGGCCATGCGGGCATGCCGGTATATTTGAGGCCGTGCTTGACGATCCAGAAGATCTCCTCCGGCGGGCGGCGCTTGCCGATGTCCATCAGATCCGGAGGCGGGGGCAGCATGCCGCTGACGATCGGGTTTATCTCTTCGCCGGGGCGGTTGTGGCACGCTACGCACGCACCTTCGAAATGGGATGCACCGAGTCGGATCATGCCGTCGTCATCGAGCGGCGGAACTTCGATCGTAAAGCTTCGGTTGGCGATCGATCGTTCGCGGACCAGCGTCAGGATCCATGTCGTAATCCGCAGATGGTCCTTGGAGGCCGCGACGTTGTAGACGCCGGACCAGACGAACACGACACCCGCAGTCACGAGCAGCACGGCGCCGACCCCGACGATTTTAGCAACGGCCGTCCAGTGAAGGTTTCTCAGGTCCACGCTGCTGCACCCGTTCTGGATCCGGCCTCGTCTTCCTCCATCGTCAAAAGCCAACGCGCGGCAATCACGATTCCTGCGAGAACATAGGTCACAGGACAGGCGACCAGCATGATAAGCCCCGCGAGCTGCTGATCGGCCAAAGTTGCGTTCAGGGTTCCAGTCGCATGCGCCGTGTGGGATGCAGCGAAAGCGGGGTAGAGCGCTCGCGGCGCGAAGACGAAGAGTACGGCGAGAAGACAGTAGAGCTTGCTGGTCATCAGAAGGGCAACGATCGGTTGCCAGGAACGCTTGCCATGAAGGAGCAGGACCGCCCGCCAGAACAGGAATGCGGTCAGGAACAGGCTGGCATTCATCAGCAGATGAACCGTGGGAAATTCCAGGGCCCGCTTGAGAAATGGCGGCGCATGCCAGGCCCAGAGGGCGGCGATCTGCACAAGTGTCGCAAGCGGCAGAACCCACCCGGCGATTTCCCGCCGCTGCGGCCGGCCCCACGTCATTGCGACGGCAGCCACGGGCGCGGCGAGGTTCATCAGCAGGATGTGCACTGCCATATGCGTCGCCAACGGCCCCATCACTCCCCCTAGTCCTCCGAGCGGTTGACCAAGACCGCGCCGGTCAGGTTTCAGAAAGGTCGCCGGCGCAGGCGGCCGGTCGAAACACGGCATCGAATTACTGTGTCGCAAGGCGAAACTGTTTGGGGTGCTTCATGGTTCCAATCCGCACCTCCTGTGGTTGCGGAGACGGCCGAACCGCCCGCCGCGAAGCGCTCACGGAACAAATGGGCAGGCCCGAGGTTTCAACGGTCGACCGAACAGGAGGCGCCGATGAATCTGAATTCCGCATCGACTGCCGCGACCGTCACCAACCCGGTCCATTCGTTGCTCGTGCCGTTTCCGGTCGTCTGCTTTACGCTCGCCCTTCTGACCGATATCGCCTTCTGGCAGACGGGACACATCATGTGGCAGAACTTCTCCGCCTGGCTGCTCTTTGCCGGAATCATCGCCGGCGTGATTGCTGGTGTGGCCGGTGTGTTGGAGTTCCTGTTTCGAAGGGAGCGGCGTAGGCAAGGGGCGGTTTGGCTCCATGTAATCGGCTACGTCCTCGTCCTCGGTCTCGCCTTCGTCAACAACCTCGTCCATGCCGCCGATGGCTGGACGGCTGTGGTACCCTACGGGTTGATCCTCTCCGCGGCGACGGTGCTTCTGACGATCCTCCTCGCTTTGCTTGGCCGCGCCACCCTCTATCGCAGGCAATCCGGAGTGAGCGATTATGAATAGCTCTGCCTTCTTCCGTGCAAGATTCCTCGTCGGAACCGGCGTTCTCCTCCTGGCGCTCGGAGGCTGCGGCGATGACGGCTCGGATTTCGACGTTTCGCAGCAGATCGGCCCCGATCCGGTCTTGCCGGAGCCGACATCGGAACTCATGCCGGACATGAAAATCGCCGAGGTCGTCGGCTGGCAGGACGGCACGGCACCGAGCGTTCCCGACAATCTCGTCATTGCCGCCTACGCGAAGGACCTTGCCAATCCGAGGACCGTCCATACGCTGCCGAACGGCGACGTTCTCGTCGTTCAATCGCGCGAACCCTCGGGCAAGCCGATAGAGCGGCCGAAGGACATGATCCGGGGTTGGATCATGTCCATGGCCCACGGCGGTGGTGCCGGCCCCCAAAAGGAAAGCAATCTGATCACGCTGCTCCGCGATACCGATCGCGACGGAACGGTGGACGAACGCCACGACCTGCTGACGGGGCTCAATTCTCCTTTCGGAGTGGCGTGGCACGACGGAACGCTTTACGTGGCTGCGGCCGATGCGATCCTCGCCTATCCCTATCAGCTCGGGCAGGCGGAGATCACCGGCGAGCCGCGGGTTCTAACACCGCTTCCCGGTGGCCCGATCAACCATCACTGGACCAAGGATCTGGCCCTCAGCCCCGACGGGCGCTACCTCTATGCCTCCGTCGGTTCCAACTCGAACGTGGCCGAGCGCGGGCTCGAGGCCGAAAAGGGCCGCGCTGCGATCTGGCAGGTAGATCGGGAAACGGGTGCGGCCCGCGTCTTCGCGTCCGGCCTTCGCAACCCGAACGGGTTGATCTTCCATCCGGAAACCGGCGTGCTCTGGACGGTCGTCAACGAGCGTGACGAGCTGGGGCCGAATCTGGTGCCGGACTACATGACCTCGGTGCAGGAAGGCGCTTTCTACGGCTGGCCATGGAGCTACTACGGCGCCCATGTGGACGAGCGGGTCCATCCGCCGCGGCCCGACATGGTCGAGAAAGCGATCCCGCCGGACTATGCTCTTTCCAGCCACGTCGCCGCACTGGGCCTGGTCTTCTCCAACGGCTCCGCCCTGCCGGAGCCCTTCGCCAACGGCGCCTTCATAGGCGAGCACGGGAGCTGGAACCGCAGCAGCTTCAACGGCTACAAGGTCGTCTATGTCCCCTTCGAAAACGGCCGGCCGGCCGGGAAGGCTCAGGACGTCGTGACCGGCTTCATCGAAGGCGATCAGGCACGCGGTCGTCCGGTCGGCGTTGCGATCGACGGGACCGGGGCGCTGCTTGTTGCCGACGACGCCGGCAACACCGTCTGGCGCGTCGCCGGAGCCGACGGCAGGGTCACGCCGAGCCCTGTCGGCACGGACGGACAGAGGGATAGCGCGGTCACCAGCGAAGCCACCCCGCCGGCGGGTGAGACAGGAGGAACATCCGGACTGGCCGCTCCTCCCGCAACCGGTGCCACGCCTCCGGAGCCGCCGCAGACCGATGTCGCGCCGGCTACTCTGCCGAGAGCTACGGAACAGGAATCACCGGAGCCGCAGCAATAATTTCCGATCTAATCCTCGGCGTCGCCCACCGTGTCGGCGACATAGGCATCGCGCTTTCCGAGCTCCTTGGGCCGCCCTGTCGTTGAATCCCTCGCCGTCTGATGTTCCAGCTCGGCATTGAGTTCAGCACCGATGATGACGATCATAGTGGATATCCAGATCCAGAGCATGAAGCCTATCAGCGTGCCGAGAGCGCCGTAGGTGGCATTGTAGTTCGCAAAATTGTCGATGTAATAAGAGAACGCCAGGGACGCGACGAGCCAGCAGATCGTGCTCAGGGCCGCACCCCAGGTAAGCCACCTGAGTTTGGCCGGCTCCCGGCACGGACCGTAGCGATAGATCAGGGTGATGCCCGCCGCTACGAGCAACAGCATCACGGGCCAGCGCACGAACCTGACGAGACCTTCCAGTTCCAGGTGGAGAAAGGCCAGCACTGCCGGCAATATGGCGATGGCCGCGATGAGCACGGCCGTCAGGATCAAACCGGCCAGCGTGAAGCCGATGCTTAACAGTGCCAGCCGGACGAAGCCGCGCTTTTCCGTCTCGTCATAGGCGATATTCATGGCTTCGAAAAGGGCGCCCACGCCGTTGCGCGCGCTCCAGAGAGCGAAGAGCAACCCGCCTATGAAGCCGAGGCTCAGGCTGGACGTGTTCTGGGAGGTCAGGGTTTCCAGTTGATCGGTCATCATTTGAAGCGACTGCGCCGGGAGCACGGTGGCGAGCATTGTAGCCTGCTCGGCGATCGCGGCTGGATCGGAAACGAGACCGTAGATGGAGACGAGCGAGCCGAGCGCTGGAAATATGGAGAGGAGCACGTAAAAGGTGACGCCGGCGGCAACGAGCGAAATCCGGTCCTCGCTGATCTGTGAAACCACCCGCCAGAAGACGTCACGCAGACCCCTCGCCGGGATTTCGCCCGGGCTGTCGGCCGTGCGTCCCCTGCCCTCCTCTTGAGCCTTCTCGTCAGTTCCCCTCTTTGCATCACCGGATTTCATCTGCTCTTCCTCACGGGTTCGAAAGTCCGCCGTGCCGCTGATCGGGCTTGCCGATGGCGGGCGAACGCGGGTGGCATTCGAACACGCCAGGCGATGGCTTGTTCCTTGCGATCTCCCCTATTCGGACGCGAAGCCCTTACTGAACGGCGCGACTTATTTTCTCATAAGAAGTGCTCCATGCTCTCGTGGCGCGTTTTCGGATTTGAAAGAACTGAATCATGAAACCTGCGACGCTGCGCCTGACCGCCATACTTTTGTCTGCGGCGACTCCGTTTCTTCCGGCAGTCGCGGGGAATGTGCAGCACGAAAAGGGAGACGTTCGAAGTCAAAGCCTGGCCATGAAGAATTTCGTAGATGCCAATCCCGACTGCCTCGAGTTCAATGATCAATGCTCTCTATGTTCGTTGTCGACGGAGCGGTCGAGTGCTCCTCGCCCAAGATCGCATGTATCAAGGGGGAGTACCGTTGCACGATGAGATCGAAATAAAGTGGCACCCTGAATTGGCGGACGAACCGGGGTTTCCAGCTTGGCACCACCTTTTCATCTCGGAATGATGCTTATTCCCCCGTCCGCCTCGAGAACAGCGAATTTGATCTGGTCGAGGCGAGCTAGACCCTGCTGCTCCCGGGCCGCGACCAGGATGTCCTCGATGTTGACCCGGGCTCTTCTCACGGCGCGCTCGTCGACCTTCCCGTCGGCGATAAGCACCGTCGGCGTGCCGTCGAGAAACAGAGCGATCTTCGGCGACCATTGCTTGACGTAGGAGAGAACGATATCGACGCCGAAAAGCGTCAAGATAAGCAATGTTGCGTTGACGATGGAGAAGTCGTCGCCGAGCAGCGCCTGCTGAGTGGTCTCGGCGATGATGAGCAGCAGCACGAAGTCGAAGGTGGTCATCTGTGCAACCGTGCGCCGGCCGGAAAGCCGGAGCGCGGCGAGGAGTATAAAATAGATCGTAATACCGCGAACGACGGAGTCCATGACGTATCTCCTAGGGCCAGACGATCGTCCGCACCTCCTTTACCGGCTCGTCATCGATACTTGCCCGGTAGGAAACGACGCCCGGAGTTTGGGCACGGAGGTGCAGAGTCAGCACGAGGGGCTGCCGCGAAGCGGACCGGAAGCGGTATACCAGCCCTTCATCGCCTGCTTCAGCGGAGACCGGTGGCGGATCCATATCCTCCACCTGAAAGCTTTTGAAGAATTCGGGCGACAAGGTCAGGCGACGTTCGTTCTCGCCGCCGGCCAATGACGCGTTCAGCGTCTCGGAAGCCTCCCAGCGGCTGAAACGGGGCACATCGACGGCGCCGCCGGCGAACGTCACGGTCTGCCTCTGAAGCCAGCCCCTTGAGCCGGTAACGCCCAGGACGGCGGCAAGCAGCATCAGGCCAAAAACGATCCATGCGGCGCGCTCTACTTTCCAGAAAAACTCCTGGAACGTGCGATGCTCTTCGATCTGCAATCCGTCCGGTCGAACTGGTGGTTGATCCAAAGCTTAGACCTCGCCCTTGAGCTTTGTAGAATGGCTGAACGGGCGGAAATGTTCCGTGAACCAACCCTCTACGACGGCCCGCTTCCTCGCCCTGGTGTCCGCCGCAGAACTCAAGCAGTGTCCGCGCAGAAGGCAGCAGCCCGAGCCGCGCCTGTTCGTCGAACGGGCGGCCTGGAATGCAGTTCTCCTGCGACCGAAGCTAATAGAAGGATACGGGCGGCAACCGGAAATCGGCTGGTTGCCGCCGCGGACGACAGGGCCTTTAGATGTGCTTCGTCCCATGCCTGGTGATGGATGGCGTGGCAGCGCCGTCCTCCGCCTCGGGGTCCATGCCGACGCGATGATGATAGACGAGCTCCCCGCCTTTCCAGCCGGTGTAGAGAAGCAGCAGGACGGTGGCGAGAGATAGCAGAAGGCCCCATGGCCAGACCGCCTCGACGGAACCGTTCGCGTAGCGCAGCCAAAAACTGGCCACTGCGAGGAGTACGACGACAACGTTTCCGATCATGTGCTTCCAAGCGTCGTCGATCGCCCGAATAAGGGCATTTCCGAGGAAATCCGTCAGTCCGGCGAGAGCGGCCAAGGCTGCCATCACGATGGCTGCACCCAGCGACCACATAGACACGTCTGCCCAGAATGAATTTCCGTTCGCGAGATACACGATGTCACATATGAACGTTGCGACAAGGAGCGCGATTGGAAAGGGAACGAGCATCGGATGGATCGGATGCCCGCCGATTTTCGCGCTGGCCGCCAGACCCAAGAGGTCACGATCTGCCATGGCATAGTCCTCCAGCACCGCAAGTCCCGGTGATCCTGAAATGCGTAAGAAGCGGCGATTGTTCCTTGGCGATGCGAACCGGCGCATGCCGCGGCTGATCAGTCGGCCGCCTTGCCGATGGTATCGGCCACATGAGCACCGCGCTCGCCCAAGGGGAGCGGCTTGCCCGTCGTCGAATCTACCGCCGTCTGGTGTTCGAGTTCGGCGTTGATGAGTGCGCCGATTATGAGAATCATCACCGAGATCCACACCCATGTCATGAGACCGGCAAGCGCGCCGAGGGCGCCGTATGTCGCGTTGTAGTTGGCGAAATGTTCCAGATAGTAGGAAAAGAGCCATGAGGCGGCCAGCCAAAACAAGGTACTGAACACCGCGCCCCAGTTCAGCCACCGCAACTTCGCCCGCTCGCGGCTTGGCCCGAAACGATAGATGAGGATGGTGCCGAAGGTGACGAGGAGGAGTACCACCGGCCATCTCGCCGCTCGGGTCACGAGCTCGACCCAACGATCGACCCACACATAGGCCAGTACGGCCGGCACGACCCCGATCGCAGCGATCAACGCGACCGCGAAGAGGAGCGCCGCGAAGGTGAACGCGATGCACAGGAGGGTTCTGGACAGAAAGCCTCTCCTTTCCCTTTCTCCATAGGCGACGTTCATCGCGTCGAAGAGGGCGGCAATGCCGTTGGCTGCCAACCACAGGGAGATTGACAGGCTCACGAAGAAACCGATGCCGAGAGTGGACTGCTTCTGCGTCGTCAGGGTCTCCAGCTGGTCCATGATCAGCCCGTAGGAGTCCGACGGCAGAATCACCTGCAGGATACCGACATGGGTGCCGATTTCCGACGGGTCCGCGACGAGCCCGTAGATCGAGACGAGGGCACCCATCGCGGGAAAGAGCGACAGCAGAAGGTAGAAGCTTACCCCCGCGGCTATCAGCATGACCCGCTCTTCGCCAATTTCGGAAAGCACCCGCCAGAAGACGTCCCGCATCCCCTTGGCGGGGATATCTGCGGGCGTGTCGGCTGCACGCCCCCTGCCCGGCTCCGCGGCCTCCAGCTTTTCGGCAAGTTCGATTTCGTTCGCACCCATGTATCAACGCCCGTCCGGTGACGGAACCCGGCTTTCGCCTCGCCGCATGCCTATCCAACGCCGCGGTAAATAGCTTGTTCCGGGACGCGACGGCTCAAAGGCGGTGCGCCTGCCCGCTTTCCGAAGCGCCGAGAAACGCATTGATGAGCCGGTGGACCTTCAGCGCCTCGCGCCCGTTGACGCGCGGTTCGCCATTACTCTCGACGGCATCGAGAAAGTCGGCGAGGACCGCACGGTGATGGTGATGCGGGAATGCCATCGGATCGGCGCCGGCACCACCCGCGGCCTCGTCCTCGACCGAGAGTTCCGTTCCGTCGTGGAAGGATACGGCAAGCAGCCGGCCGCCCAGGCGCGCCATCCCGCGCGTCCCGATTATATCTATCTCGTCCGGATAGCCGGGATAAGCGCAGGTGGTCGCGCTCACGGTCCCTATCGCGCCGCCCGCGAAGCGGATCGCCGCCATCGCCAGGTCTTCGGTTTCCATGCGGTGGATTCCGCTCGTCGCCGCATAGGCCTTGACCTCTTCCGGCAGGCCAGCGAGCGAAACGAGAAGGTCGAGCGTGTGTATGGCCTGGGTGAGAAGCACGCCGCCGCCGTCGCGAGCCCGCGTACCCCGGCCCGGTTGATCGTAATAGCTCTGCGGCCGCCAATTGTGCAGCCGGGCCGAAGCACTGACGATTTGGCCGAGGCGGCCTTCATCGATGAGCCTCGCAAGTTCCTGGCTGACCCTGCGAAAGCGGTGCTGAAGCACGATGCCGAGTTTTATTCCCGCGCGCTCGGCCAACGTCACCAGAGCTTCCGATCGCTCCGGGGTGATCTCCAGCGGTTTTTCGAGAAGCACATGCTTGCCCGCTTCGGCCGCCTGCCGCACCAGATCGAGATGCGTGCTCGGCGGCGTCAATATCATGACGGCCGTGATCGACGGATCATGGAAGATCGCCTCGGCGGAGTCGCAAGTCGCGAAACCATAGGCCTCGGAAAAGGCAGCCCGCCTGGCGGCCGTGGGACTGTAGGCTGCAGCGACGTCAACTCTCTCCTCGAGGTCCAGCAGGCTTTTGGCATGCGGGCCAGCCGCCATGCCGAGTCCGATCACGCCGATGCGCGTCTTTTTCATTCCGTCACCCCCTCAGCACAGTTCCTCCGGACCTCTCTCTACATCCTGCAGCGATGCGCGGCAAGAAAGTCATCATACAACTTCATGAAGTTTGTATGTTGACAATATATTTTACAAGCCGTAGCCATAGAGCACCTGTTGGAGGAGCGGGAGAGTGATGAGGGGACTGATCGATCCAGATCTGTTGTTTCCGGCCGAAGAGCGCACCCGTGCGCTGGCGCGGAGGCTATATGCCGAAGTAAGCGGTCTTCCGATCGTCAGCCCGCACGGGCATACGGAGCCGCGCTGGTATGCGCTGGACGAACCTTTTCCCGACCCCGCCCAACTTCTCATCGTGCCGGATCATTATGTGTTCCGCATGCTGTTCAGCCAGGGGATCAGGCTGGAAGAGCTCGGCGTTCCGGCGCTCGACGGTTCGCCGGTCGAGACGGATGGCCGCGCGATCTGGCGGCGTTTCTGCGAGAACTACCATCTCTTTCGCGGCACGCCGACGCGGCTTTGGTTCGACTATACGCTCTCCGAGCTTTTCGGCATCGACGAACTGCCCTCCGCCGCCAGTTCGGACCGGCTTTACGACCACGTCGCCGACTGTCTGGGGCGCCCGGATTATCGCCCGCGCGCGCTCTACGAGCGCTTCAATATCGAGGTGATCTCCACGACCGACAGTGCCCTGGACGATCTGGGCTGGCACGGCAAGATACTGGAAAGCGGCTGGAAAGGACGGGTCGTCCCCGCCTACCGTCCCGACGCGGTGGTCGATCCGGATTTCCAGGGTTTTTCGACCAATCTCGACAAGCTCGGCGACATCACCGGCGCCGACACCGCAACGTGGTCGGGCTATCTGGACGCCCATCGCTCCCGCCGCGCCTATTTCAAGAATTTCGGCGCGACCTCGACGGATCACGGCCATGCGACGGCAGACACGGCCAACCTTTCGCAAGCGGAGGCCGCGGCACTCTTCGACAGGGTGCGGCTGGGCAAGGCGGATGCCGACGAGCGGCGCTTGTTCCGGGCGCAGATGCTGACCGAGATGGCGAAGATGAGCCTGGACGATGGGCTCGTAATGCAGATTCATCCGGGCTCGTTCCGCAACCACTCGCCGGCGATCCTGGCAAAGTTCGGCCGCGACAAAGGTTTCGATATTCCGGCACGCACCGACTATGTGACCGCACTCAAGCCGTTGCTCGATGCAGTCGGGCTCGAGCGCGATCTGACCGTCATTCTCTTTACGCTGGACGAGACGAGCTATGCGCGCGAGCTTGCGCCGCTTGCCGGCGTCTATCCCGCGCTGAAGCTCGGACCCGCATGGTGGTTCCACGACAGTGCGGAGGGTATGCGCCGCTTCCGTGAGATGACCACCGAGACGGCGGGCTTCTACAACACCGTCGGGTTCAACGACGACACAAGGGCGTTTCCGTCCATCCCCGCGCGCCACGACATTGCGCGCCGGGTCGACTGCGCATTTCTCGCGCGTCTGGTCGCGGAACATCGCCTGCGGGAGGATGAGGCGTACGAGCTTGCGCGGGACCTTGCCTATGGTCTCGCCAAGGAGGCGTACCGGCTCTGAGAATTCACATCATGCAAACGGGAGGAAAAGCATGAAAATCCTGGTCAAACTGGCGGCCGGTCTGTTGGTCGCCGCTTCTTTTATAGGCAATGCAGCCAATGCTCAGACGGTGCTGCGCTCATCGGATACGCATCCGGACGGCTATCCGACGGTCGAGGGGGTCAAATATTTCGGCGAGCTGGTCAAGGAGCGCACAGCCGGCCGCTACTCCGTCGAGGTCTATCACTCCGCGCAGCTCGGAGAGGAAAAGGACACGATCGAGCAGGTGCGCTCCGGTGTCATCGAACTGAACCGCGTATCGATGGCGCCCTTCAACGGAACGGTGAAGGAATCGATCGTTCCGGCGTTGCCCTATGTCTTCCGTTCGGAAGAGCACATGCACAAGGTGATGGACGGCGCGATCGGCGATCAGATCAAGAAGGCCTTCGAAGGCGCCGGAGTGGTGGTGCTTGCCTTCTATGACGCCGGCGCGCGTTCCTTCTACAACAAGCAGAAGCCGATCAATTCGGTTGAAGACATGAAGGGCCTGAAGTTCCGCGTCATCCAGTCGGACATCTTCGTCGACATGGTGGCAGCACTCGGGGCGAACGCTACGCCGATGCCCTACGGCGAAGTCTATTCGGGCATCGAAACGGGCGTCATCGACGGCGCGGAAAACAATTTTCCAAGCTACGACACCGCCAAGCATTTCGAAGTGGCCAAGAACTTCTCGCTCGACGAACACACCATCCTTCCGGAGGTATTCGTCATGAACAAGGCGGTCTTCGACAAGCTCACGCCGGAAGACCAGGAGATCTTCAAGCAGGCAGCGAAGGAGAGCGTTGCCAAGCAGCGCGAGCTCTGGGCTGCCAAGGTGAAGGAGTCGCGTGCGAAGGTCGAAGCGGCCGGCGCGAAGATCACCACCCCCGACAAGCAGGGGTTCATCGACGCGATGAAGCCGGTCTACGAAAAGCACGTCACCGATGAGGTCCTCAAGAAGATGGTCGAGGACGTTCGCGCGGTGCAGTGACGAGTCAGACGGGCAGGCCTGCTGTGCCCATGCGCGTTGGAGCGGGATGAGGAAATGCGTGTGCGGTTCTCCGCCCGTATCCCGCTCCAATCAACTGAAATCGATGACGTTCATGATTTGGATCGACCCGACCCAGGATCATCGTAATCGAGCGCAAAGGCCGCGGCAGAAGCCTGCCCGTCCCTTTCAATAGGAATGAAACCTTGTCCAACGGATTGGCAAAACTAGGCCGGGGCCTCTCGTGGCTGGGCACCCTCTCGCTTTGGATGGCGGGTGTGGGCCTCGTCGCGATGACGCTCATCGTCGCCTGGCAGGTGTTCTGCCGCTACGTGTTGAACGACTCGCCGAGCTGGACCGAACCCGGCGCCGTCATGCTGATGAGCTGGTTCATCTTCTTGGGTGCCGCAGTCGGGGTGCGCGAAAACTATCATCTCGGCTTCGACGTGCTGCTCTATGTCGTGCCGAAAGGCGGCAAGATCTGGCTGCGCATGATCTCCGATATCGTCGCGCTCGCCTTCGGGGCCGGCATGATCTGGTATGGAGGGCAGCTCGTGGCTCTCACCTGGAACACCGTCCTGCCGTCGCTGCGGATTTCCGGCGGCTGGAGCTATGTGCCCCTCGTCGCGGGCGGCGTCCTTATTTGCCTGTTCGCGCTGGAGCGCATCGTCCTGCGCCTTGCCGGGGAGCCGATCGACGATCGTCTCGACGAAATGCCGCCGGCGGAAGTTGCCGCCGAACTCGAACCTGCTGAAATAAAGGCCTGACCCGATGGACATGATGATCCTCTTCGGCGTGTTCACGCTGCTGATGCTGATCGGCACGCCGATCGCCTTCTGCCTCGGCGTCGCGTCCTTCGCGACGGTTCTTTATCTGGGGCTGCCGCCGCTGGTGATCTTTCAGCGGCTCAATTCCGGCATGAGCGTGTTTTCGCTGCTTGCCATTCCATTCTTCATCTATGCCGGCGATCTGATGGTGCGTGGCGGAATCGCCCAGAAGATCGTCGCCTTCGCGGCATCGCTGGTCGGGCACATCCGGGGCGGGCTCGGTCAGGTCAACATCGTCACCGCAACGCTGTTCGGCGGCATTTCAGGATCGGCCGTGGCGGAAGCCGCGGCTGTGGGCGGGCTCATGATCCCGCAGATGAAGCAGCGCGGTTACGGCGCGGACTACGCCGTCAATGTCACCTCCATGGCGGCCTTGATCGCGCTGATGCTGCCGCCTTCGCACAACATGATCATCTACTCGATCTCGGCAGGCGGAAAGATCTCGATCGCAGATCTCTTCACCGCCGGCATCGTTCCCGGCCTCCTTTACGCTGCCGCACTGATGACTACCGCCTATTTCGTTGCACGCCGGCGCGGCTATCCGACGGAGATCTTTCCCGGGTTCGCCCGGGTCGGGCGCTATCTGCTGGTTTCGACGCCCGGCCTCCTGCTCATCGGCATCATCTTCGGGGGCGTACGTTCGGGCGTGTTCACCGCGACCGAGAGTTCCTGCATCGCCGTCCTTTATGCGCTCGCGGTGACCGTCTTCGTCTACCGGCAGATGACCTGGCAGGATTTCGTCCAGGCAACCTTCGCGGCCGTGCGCACGACGGCCATGGTCCTGCTCATCATCGGCATGGCGGCCGCCTTCTCCTGGCTGATGGCCTTCCTCAGAGTGCCCGCAGCGCTGATCGACTGGATGAACACGATCTCGGAAAATCCGATCATCATACTCCTGTTGCTCAACGTCCTGATGCTGTTCCTCGGCACCTTCATGGACATGGGCCCGACCATCATCATCAGCACCCCGATCTTCCTGCCCGTCGCCATGGCCTACGGCGTCGACCCGGTTCATTTCGGCGTCATCATGATCTTGAACTTCGGCATCGGCCTCAACACGCCACCAGTGGGCGCCGTGCAGTTCGTCGCCTGTGCAGTCGGGAAAATTTCCGTCTGGCAGGCGATGCGCAGCATATGGCCGTTCTACCTGGCGGGGTTGATCGTGCTCGGGCTCGTCACCTATGTTCCGGCCCTTTCGCTATGGCTGCCGGCCGTCTTCAAAGGGTGACAAACCGCATGGATCTTCTGACCGAACGCAAACCGAAGCTTTCCGAACGCGTCGCGAACGCAATACGGGAGCAGGTTCTGAAGGGCGAAATACAGCCCGGGCAGAAGCTGCCGACGGAGAGCCGGATGAGCGAGTTCTTCGGCGTCAGCCGCACGGTGGTGCGCGAAGCGATCGCAACCCTTGCCGCGGACGGCCTCGTGGAGCCGCGGCAGGGTGCCGGGGTTTTCGTCATGGACCACCCGACGCTTGCCTTCGGCTCGATCAGCCTCGACGTCGGCAACAAGATCTCCCATGCGCTCAACGTCATCGAGGTGCGGATGGGGCTCGAGATCGAGAGCGCGGGTCTGGCAGCGCTTCGGCGCAATGGTGCCCAGGAGGCCCAGATCCAGGAGGCCTTCTTCGAATTCGATCGCCTGCTCGAGCGCGGCGAGGCAACCGGAAAGAGCGACTTTGCCTTCCACCGGGCGATCGCGGCCGCGACCAACAATCCCTATTACGTGGAGGTTCTCGATGCGCTGGGTCTGCGGGCTATCCCTTGCGACGTCGCCTCCCCCTGGGGGACGGAAAGCGTGCTTTCTCGTGCATATCAGGAAAGCCTCCAGCGCGAGCATCTAGCGATCCTGAAGGCGATTTCCGAAAGCGATCCGGAAGCTGCCCGCGCGGCCATGCGCGCCCATCTGACCGCGAGCCAGGAACGCTACCGTGTCCGGTTGAGCGGACAGCAGGCCGCCTGGGGCGCTGCCAAGCGCGGCGTCTGATTGCCCATCTCCAGAGCGTTTTCGCTGCCTATCGAAGCAGCGGAACGCTTCAACACTTTGAAACGACGCACTCCTGGACGAGACCGTTACACGTTTTTCCTGGAAGTGCCCCAATCCGAGGACCGTGAGCCGATGACCGCAAGCCATATCGACTACACCATTCGTTTCGCCGTCGACCCGGCAGTAGCAGCCCGCATGGACACCGATGCCTTGCGCGCGAATTTTCACATCGGCGATCTGTTCCGGCAGGGGCGGATCTCGCTCACCTATAGCCATTACGACCGCATGATCGTCGGCGGTGCCGTGCCGGTCGACAAGCCCTTGGCTCTCGAAACCATCCGTCCGACGGGTACGGCGCGCTTTCTCGAGCGGCGCGAGCTCATCGCCGTCAATATCGGCGGCCCCGGCCGTATCGAGATGAATGGCGAAAGCTTCCGTCTCGAGCCGCGCGACATGGCCTATGCCGGCATGGGAGAGGAGGTCACCTTCTCGTCCGAGGACCCGGCCGTACCCGCCAAGTTCTACCTGCTCAGTGCGCCCGCTCATCAGGCGCTGCCAAGGCGCCATATCCGCATCGGCGACGCCAAACGGCTCGACCTCGGCAGTGCGGCCACCTCGAACGAGCGTTCGATCTTCCAGTTCATCCACCCCGAAGGCGTGAAGACCTGCCAGTTGGTCGTCGGCATGACGCAGCTTGCCCCGGGGTCGGTCTGGAACACCATGCCGTGTCACGTGCACGACCGGCGAATGGAGGCGTATCTCTATTTCGACCTCGATGACAGCGCCCGCGTCCTGCACCTCATGGGCGAGCCGAGCGAAACCCGGCACATCGTGATGGCCAGGGAAGAGGCCGTGCTTTCTCCGCCCTGGTCGATCCATTCGGGCTGCGGAACCGCAAACTACGCCTTCATCTGGGCCATGGCCGGCGACAATGTCGACTATACCGATGTGGAGATGGTGGCGATGGAGACGCTGCGATGAGCCTACCGTCGCGCTTCAGCCTTGCCGGCCGCCGTGTCGTCGTCACCGGTGCCAATACCGGGATCGGACAGGGTATCGCTGTGTCGATCGCCAGGGCGGGCGGCACGGTGATCGGCGTGGGCCGCTCCGCCATGGACGAGACGGAAAAGAAGGTCACCGACGCCGGCGGAACTTTCATTGCGGCCCATGCCGATCTTGCCGATCGCGAAGCCACGCGCTCCCTCATCGACGGGTTGTGGAACGAGCACGGCGCTCTGCAGGGCCTGGTCAACAATGCGGGGATAATCCGTCGTGCCGACGCGGTGGATTTCACCGAGGCCGACTGGGATGATGTCATCGACGTCAATCTGCGTTCGCTGTTCTTCCTCAGCCAGGCCTTCGGGCGCCGGATCATTGCCGAGGAAAGCCGCGGCAAGATCGTCAACATCGCTTCGCTGCTGTCTTTTCAGGGCGGCATCCGCGTCGCTTCCTATACCGCGTCCAAACACGGAGCCCTCGGCATCACCCGATTGCTGGCATGCGAATGGGCTGCCAAGGGCATCAATGTGAATGCCGTGGCCCCCGGCTACGTCGTCACCAACAACACGGAAGCTCTGCGCGCCGACCAAAAGCGCAGCGCCTCCATTCTGGAACGTATCCCCGCAGGGCGCTGGGGCACGCCGGACGATATAGGCGATGCGGCGGTCTTCCTGCTTGCACCGGCCTCCGACTACATGCATGGCGCCGTCGTTCCGGTCGACGGCGGCTGGCTCGCCAGATAGGAGAAACGATGGACACGAAACTTTTTGCCCGTGGCGACGACGGCGAATGGACAGAGCTCGGACAGGGCAATCGGCGCCGGGTGATCCTGCATACCGACGAGCTGATGCTGGTCGAATTCGCCTTCGAGAAAGGCGGAATCGGCGCACTCCACTCACACCCTCATGTGCAGGGAAGCTATATCGCAGAGGGCAGGTTCGAAGTCACCGTCGGCGAGCACACGCAGGTTCTTTCGACCGGCGACAGTTTCATTGCTCCATCGGGCGTGGTCCATGGCGTAAAGGCGCTGGAGGCCGGCCGGCTGATCGACAGCTTCACGCCGCACCGCGCCGATTTCCTGAAATAGACTTCAAGGAAGCGGTTTTCCGTCTGCAACCGCACAGCCGCAAGATCCGAAGCCGTCGCGTCGCGCCTGCGTCGGGCATTTCCGGTTCGACGCAGCCTCACCCCTCGCGCAAGGCAAGAGCACGTCCAGTCATCCTCTCGGGGATGGCTGCCGTCGTTCCCCGTTCTACCAGAGGGCCATCCACCTTGATCGTCATCGGGCGCGGGTTCTTTCCGTGTATCGCCATGTCGATCAGCATTTCCGCCGCCTTCTGGCCCATTTCATAGTTCGGCAGCACCAGCGTCGAAAGCGGCGGATGCGTGTAGCGGGCGAGTTCCTGGTCGTCGTAACCCATTACCGACAGGTCCTGCGGCACGAGAAGCCCGCGCTCCGAAGCTGCTTCGAGCGCCCCGATCGCCATCAGGTCGTTGCCGCAGAAGATGGCGGTCGGCGGATTGTCGATGGCAAGCAGCTCGAGTGCAGCCTCGTAGCCGCGCAAAGGCAGCCAGTCGCCATTTCGCACCAGGGATTCGTCATAGGCGATATCGGCGGTGGCCAGCGCCTGCTTATAGCCTTTGAGCCGATCGATTGCCGCATCCATCCACGGTTCACCGTTGATGAAGCCTATACGCCGGTGTCCGAGGGAAGTCAGATGCGCCGTCGCCGCGAAGCCTCCGGCGACCTCTCCGGGTACGATCGCCAGGTGCTGGCGCGGCTCGGCATAGCAGTTCAGCAGGATCGTCGGAATGTTCGCCAGTTCGTGCGGGACGCTCACCTTTCGTGTGAAGATCGTCGCATAAATCACTCCAGCTATTGCCGGATCGCGCAATACAGCACGCAGCACGGCGCTCTCGAGGTCGGGGTTGGAACGGGTCGCGTGCGCGGAAACGAGCAGGCCCTGTTCGAAGGCGTAGTCGCGAATTCCGTCGAGGCTGACCACCGGGTGCGGACTGGTCGATATCTCGTCTACGATGAAGGCTATCGTATCCTTTTCGATAGCGGGAGCGCGGGCGAGATCCTGCCGGGTATTCGGCAGCCTGTACCCGATCTTGCGCGCCGCTTCCCGCACGCGCGCCCTTGTTTCAGCCGAGATGCGGGCTCCGGACATTTCATTCAGAACGAGGGAAACGCTCGATTGCGAGACGCCGGCGATACGCGCCACGTCGGTCATGGTCGGCCGGCCGCCGCCCGCTTCCTTAGTCGACGCACCGCCCCCATTGCCCTTTGCCATTTCGTTCCCCAGTCCGGCGCTGCAACGCCGCATTCAATTTGTGCATGTGCTAATAACTTTAGCCTTGACTGCTAATAATATTAGCGCAAGGTTTTCCCGTGTGAAGCATAAAGTTGCTCGCAGCCGGTAGAGGAGTACCGGCAAACCGGGAGGAGAGAACACGATGAACAGGATTTCACGTCGCGCGTTCATGCTTGCGGCCACGGCGGCCGGCGCAATCGCCGTCGCCGGCACCGTCGCTTTCGCGGAACTGCCCAAACTGGCGCAGAAGGAGACCTATAAGGTCGGTTTCGCGCAAACGGAATCCAACAATCCCTGGCGCATCGCCCAGACAAACAGCATGAAAGCCGAGGCCGAGAAGCTCGGCCATCAGCTCGTCTACACGGACGCCGCCGGGTCCGCGGCCAAGCAGGTGGCCGACGTCAACTCGATGATCGCCCAAGGCGTGGACCTGATCTTCCTGGCGCCGCGCGAAGAGAAGCCGTTGATCCCCGCCGTCATGGCCGCCAAGAAGGCCGGCATTCCCGTCATCCTGCTCGACCGCAGCGTCGATCCGTCGCTTGCCAAGGCCGGCGAGGACTACGTGACCTTCATCGGCTCGGATTTCATCGAAGAGGGCAGGCGCATCGCCGAGTGGCTCGTCAAGAATGCCAACGGCAAATCGAAGATCATCGAGCTCGAGGGTACGACCGGCTCGTCGCCGGCCAACGACCGGAAGAAAGGTTTCGACGAGACGATCAAGGCGGCAGGCGGCTTCGAGATCGTCGCTTCGCAGTCGGGCGATTTCGCACGCGACAAGGGCCGGCAGGTCGCCGAAGCCCTGTTGCAGGCGCATCCGGATGCCGACATCGTCTATGCCCACAACGACGAGATGGCGATCGGTGCCATTGCCGCAATAGAGGCGGCGGGCAAGGTCCCGGGCAAGGACGTGCTGGTCTTGTCGATCGACGGCGGCAAGGAAGCGGTGCAGGCGGTCATCGACGGAAAGATCGCCGCGGTGGTCGAGTGCAATCCGCGCTTCGGGCCCAAGGCCTTCGAGACGATGCTGCGCTATGCCAAGGGCGAGAAGATCGACCCCACGGTCATAAACGAGGACAAGTTCTACGACGCGTCAAACGCGGCTGCCGAACTCGCCAACGCCTACTGACATCCTTCGCCGGCCGGCCGGATCGCTCCGGCCGGCCGGCGAAGTCCGCAATCACTGCGAAATCGGCCGCGATATAGACAGATCGGCATCGGGAGGACTTATGCTTCTGTCCATGCAGGGCATCTGCAAGTCGTTCAACGGCATTCCGGCGCTCCGCGCGGCTTCTCTCGAAGTCGGCGAAGCCGAGGTGATGGCACTCGTCGGGCAGAACGGCGCGGGCAAGTCGACGCTCATCAAGATATTGACCGGCGCGTACCGGCGCGACGAGGGTGCGGTCGTCTTTGCGGGAGAGGACGTATCCTTCAGCATGCCGGCGGAGAGCCAGGCCCGAGGCATTGCGACGATCTACCAGGAAATCAACCTCGCCCCGCAGCGCTCCGTCGCCGAAAACATCTATCTGTCGCGCGAACCCCGCCGCTTCGGCATGATCGACCGGGCCGCGATGCGACAAGGCGCCGCCGACGTGCTGCGGACCTTCAATCTGGAGATCGACGTCGATCAACCTGTCGCCGGCTTCAGCGCCGCTACCCGGCAGATGGTTGCCATCGCGCGCGCCGTGACACAGAAGGCACGGCTCGTCATCATGGACGAACCGACCTCTTCCCTCGACGAGCGGGAAGTCGGCATCCTTTTCGACACCATAAGGACGCTCAAACGCGGCGGCGTCTCGGTCGTCTTCATCGGCCATCGTCTCGACGAGCTCTACCGGATCTGCGACAGGGTCACCATCATGCGTGACGGCAAGACCGTGGCGACGGCCGCAATGGCGGACATGCCGAAGCTCGCACTGGTGCGCCATATGCTGGGCAAAGAACTCGCGGCCTTCGAAGCGATCGCCAAGGACGCCGACGAGGGCGCACAGCGACCGGTGCGGCTATCGGTCCGGAATGCGGGCGCCGGCGTCCGCGTGCGGGATGTGAGCCTCACGGTGCGCGAAGGCGAGATCTCCGGGCTTGCCGGCTTGCTCGGCTCCGGCCGAACCGAAACGGCCAACCTGATTTTCGGCGCCGAGCGGCTGCAGCGCGGCGAAATTCGCTACGATGGCGAAGCCCGCTCCTATCGCCAGCCCGCGGACGCAATTGCCGACGGCATCGGGCTCGTCGCCGAGGACCGGAAGGTCGACGGCATCATTCCCGATATGAGTATTCGCGAAAACATGACGCTCGCGCTTCTGCCGAAGCTCGCCCGCGCCGGTATCGTCGATCGCGCCCGCCAGGATGAAATCGTGGTTCGCTACATCGCGGCGCTGGGCATCAAATGCACCTCGCCGGACCAGCCTATCAAGGAACTTTCCGGCGGCAATCAGCAGAAAGTCCTGCTCGGCCGGTGGCTCTGCACCGATCCCAAGCTCCTGATCGTCGACGAGCCGACCCGCGGCATCGATATCGGCGCCAAATCGGAAATCCTCCGCCTCCTGCGCCGGCTCGCCGACGAGGGCCTCGGCGTGCTGATGATTTCGTCCGAACTCGAGGAATTGCTGGCGGCGGCCGACCGGGTAACCGTGCTCAGCGACGGAACCTCGGTCGCCGTGCTGCCGCGCAAGGAATTGAGCGAGGCTGCGCTCTTTGCCGCCATGGCACATCAGGTGGAGTAGCATGACGACGATCGAGACACAGGCGACCGCAGGCACCGTCCCCTCCGGCAAACGTTTCTTTAGGCTCGCCGGGCGTTACGGCACCGTCGCCGCCTTTCTGGCCTTGATCCTGTTCAACGTCGTTTTCACTCCGAACTTCCTGTCGCTGCAGACGCTCAACGTCAATCTCACCCAGGTCGCTACGATCGTGATCGTCGCCATCGGAATGACGCTCGTGATAGCCACCGGCGGCATCGATCTTTCGGTTGGCTCCCTGATGGCGATCGGCGGTGCGCTTGCGCCGATGATCTTCATGGGGACGCTGCTTCCGGTCTCCTCCATGCCCGTGGCCGTGGCGCTGGCCTTCGTTCTGCCGGTCGTCGCCACGGGGCTGCTCGGTCTTTTCAACGGCCTGCTCGTGACCCGTTTCGCCATCCAGCCGATCATCGCGACCCTCGTGCTGTTCATCGCAGGCCGCGGCATCGCCCAGGTAATGACCAACGGCAACCTGCAGGTCTTCCGGAACGAAGGTTTCCAATTCATCGCCCTGGGGCGTGTCGCCGGCATTCCCGCCCAGGTGATCCTGATGATTGCGATCGCGGCGATCGCCTGGGCGGCAATCCGCTACACGGTGTTCGGGCGGCAGGTCATCGCGGTCGGAGGCAACGAGAAGGCCGCACGCCTCACCGGCATACCCGTCCACCGCGTCAAACTGCTTGTCTACACGATCAGCGGCGCGCTTGCCGGGGTGGCGGGCCTCATCGTCGTCGCGCGCAATTCCGCAAGCGACGCGAACCTCGTCGGCCTCGGCATGGAGCTCGACGCGATCGCCGCAGTCGCCGTCGGCGGCACGCTTCTGACCGGCGGGCGGGCAAACATCGTCGGCACCGTGATCGGCGCCCTGGTCATCCAGCTGGTGCGCTACACCCTGCTGGCCAATGGCGTGCCGGACGCGGCCGCCTTGATCGTCAAGGCTGCACTGATCTTACTTGCGGTGTTCATCCAGCAGCGCGCCGGAAAGTCGTGAGGGAGAATGCCGATGAACTCACTCCTCAAGGCTCTTGCCCTCAAGTCCCCCGGCGATATGGCCCGCCTCGGCGTCATCCTGGCACTGTTCGGCCTCATCCTGTTCGGAGCGCTGCGCTACGAGAACTTCCTGTCGCAATACAACATCCTGAGCTTCCTGCGTTACAACTCCATGTTCGCGCTGATCGCGCTGGGCATGGCCTTCGTCATCATGACCGGGGGCATCGATCTCTCCGTCGGCGGTACCGCAGCCATGGCGAGCGTCGTCGCCGCGCTTCTGTCGCCCTATCATTGGGCCGCAGGTCTCTTCGGCGGCATCGCGGCGGGTCTTGCCGTCGGAGCATTGAACGGTTTCACCGTGACCGTCATGCGCATCCAGCCTTTTATCGCGACGCTCGCAACAATGCTGGCGGCCTATGGCACCGGCTTGCTGCTTGCGGGAAACCAGTCCGTCTCCGTTTCCTACGACAGCGGCTTCACGGCGATAGGCCAGGACGACTTCCTTGGCTTTCCGATTCCCGCCTGGATCGCCCTTCTCGTCTATGTTGCCGGCTGGCTGGTGCTCGAACGCCTGCCCGTCGGCCGCCATGTGCTGGCGATCGGCGACGGCGAAGCGACGGCCGCATTGATGGGCCTCAAGGTGAGGCGGACGCTCGCCGCCGTCTATGTCGGCTCCGGCGCGCTGGCGGGGCTCGCAGGCGTCATCCTCGCCTCGCAGTTCGGTGCCGGCCAACCGACCGAGGGAGTCGGCTGGGAACTCTTCGCGATCGCCTCCGTAGTCGTCGGGGGTACGCTTCTGACAGGCGGTTCGGGCTCTGTCGGGGCGACCCTTGCGGGCGCCCTTCTGCTCGCGATGGTGTTCAATATCCTGAATTTCGAGAACGGCCTCGGGTGGATTTCCCTTTCGGCCTATTGGCAATCCGTCATCCGCGGCGGCTTCCTGCTGATCGTCGTCGTCCTTCAGGCGCGATTGATGTCACGCCGAACAGGCGAGGAACGCGTCTGACATGCGGCCATGGCGAAGCCCGCGACAATGCGAAGCAAGAGGAGATGTGATGACTACGACAGCAACACATGAAAACCGGTCGTGCTACGACTTCAGCGCGTCCGTCGAAGCCTTGCAACGGGAGGGCATTACCGGACTGAAGAGTGCCTTCTCGCGCGAGTGGGCCGAAACCATGCGTGAGGACATGATGACGGCCTTCTGGTCGGCCATTCAGCGGCCGGGTGGCGCCGTCGGCCGTGGCCCGCGCCGCTGGTACGTCGAGATCCATCCGCAGGATTTTTCCGGCTTCGTCGACCTCGTCACCCATCCGTGGGTGGCCGGCATGTGCGAGGCGGTGCTCGGTCCCGACTACCAGATCGTCGAGATCGGCTTCGACGTGCCGTTCCAGGGGGCGAAGTACCAGCCCTGGCACCGCGACTTTCCCTCGCCGCCCGAAACCTATGTCGAGCGCCGCATCACCTCGCTTGCCTTCAATCTCACCGGCGTGGACGTGACGGAGGACATGGGCCCGTTCGAGATCGCCCCCGGCACCCAGTGGCTCGACGGCAGGGAGTGGAAGCATGAAATGTTCCCGCCCAAGGAGAGGTGGCCTGAGTTTCAGGAGCTCGCGACGCGCAAGTATCCGAAGCTGGGGGATGTTTCGTGCCGCTCCGCGCTCACCATCCATCGGGGTACGGAACATGCTTCGCCGATCGCCCGTCCGGTCATGGTCCTCGGCGTCGACGCGCCCGGCGCCGGCCACGCCGAACTGCACGAGATGATGGTGACACAGGATTACTTTGATGCCCTGCCCGTTCTGGTGAAGCAGCACCTCGTCTGCAGAGTCGTCGAGGAACTGATTCCCGTCACGCAGAAGCACGACATCGAAGGTCTGGTGATGGGCTCGACACCGACCTGAAGGTCCCACAGCTCGCTTTCGCCGGAATTCAAAGCGCAACCGTCGCCAGGCCCGGCAGGACTTTGTCCAGGGTCAGCGGGAACTCGCGAACCCTTACTCCGGTGGCGTTATAGACCGCGTTGGCGATCGCCGCGCCGGCCCCGCAAACGCCGAGCTCTCCGAGGCCCTTTGCGCCGAAAGGGTTGGCCTTGTCATCGTTCTCCTCCATGAACACGACATCGAGGTCGGGAACGTCGCTATTGACCGGAACGTGGTACTCGGCAAGGTCATGATTGACGAAACATCCGTGGCGGTGGTCAAGGACGGATTCCTCCATCAAGGCTGCGCCGAGACCCCAGATCATACCTCCGAGTATCTGTGAACGCGCCGTCTTCGTGTTGAGAATACGGCCTGCGCCGATCACGGCGAGCAAGCGCCTCGCACGAACCTCTCCCGTGTCGCAGTCGACGCTCACCTCGGCGAAATGCGCGCCATACGAATGCTGCGAGAATGCGCGGTAGCTCTCGGTGCTCGCACCGGCCTCGACCGAGCCCGTGGCGTCGAGCCCTTCGGGTGCGACGCGTCGCATGAATTCCGGCAACGCTTCCGTCCGTTCGCCGAAGCGGATCGCTCCTGCGACCATCCTGACGTCGTCAGTCCCGGAATTCTGGTCGGATGCACCATCTTGCGCGCGCAGCGCGGCCACGATCTTGCGTTTCAGCGCCTCGCACGCACGCAAGAGGGCCGTCCCGGCACTTGCCGCTCCCCAGGAACCGCCGGAACCTGCGGTCAAGGGAAAGCGGCTATCCCCAAGCTCGATCGTGACTGCCGCAATCGGAACGCCGAGAGCATCGGCGGCTATCTGCGTGAGGATGGTGTAGGTCCCCGTACCGATATCGGTCATGTCGAGGCGAGCGGTCACTCGCCCCTCCGCATCGATCCGAACCGAAGCCGCCGCGGCCCCGATGTAGTTCGGCCGGATCGCGGCCGCCATGCCGAGGCCAACCAACTTCCGGCCTTCGCGCAGGCTGCCCGGTTCCGACCTGCGCCGCTCCCAACTGAAGCGCCGCGCGCCCTCCTGCATGCATGCCACGAGGTTACGCGTGGAAAACGGCACCCCGCGCTCGGGATCGAGATCGGGCTCGTTGCGGATCCTGAGCTCGATCGGGTCAAGACCCAGCCGCTCGGCCAACTCGTCCATGGCGCATTCCAGCGCGAGCATGCCTGGCGCCTCGCCGGGAGATCGCATCCACTCGCCTCTGTTGAGGTCGACTGGAACGAGCCGGTGGCGGGTCAGGCGACTGGGTGCGGCATAGAGCGAACGGGCGAAGACCGCCGTCTGCTCGCAGAATTCCTCGACGCGAGAGGTTGCCGACCAGACATCGTGTCCGAGAGCAAGCAGTTTTCCGTCGGGGCTCGCGCCCAATCGAACGTTCTGGAGCATTTCCGCACGGTGCCCGGCATTGGCGAACATCTGCTGGCGCGTCAGGGCGACCTTGACGGGTCTTCCGAGAATGCGCGCGGCCAGAGCCGCGAGCACCGAATCGGCATGGACAATGAGTTTGGAGCCGAAACCACCGCCGATGTAACGGCTGATCACGCGCACGCGCTCGAGAGGAATGCCGAGCGTGGCGGCGAGACCGGCACGAAAGTTCGAGAGGGTCTGGGCCGAGGTATGGATCGTCACGTCGTCGCCCTGCCAGATCGCCAACGTCGCATGGGGCTCCATCGGATTGTGGTGCTGATAGGGCGTACGGTAGGTCATGTCGATCCGCACCGCCGCCTCGGCAAAGGCCGCATCGAAATCGCCCACTGCACTATCCGTATCAAAGCCTGCATTGGTCCGCTGCGGTGCGTAGGCCGCTCCGCGGCGCTCTTCGAGGCCGAAGTCGCCGGCTGCTTCTTCGTAGCGCACCTTGATGAGGGCCGCAGCGGCGCGTGCGGCCTCGAAGGTCTCGCCGACCACAAGAGCGATGGGCTCGTCATAGTGGCGAACGCGGTCGTCGCGGAGCACGGGTCGCGCACGGGTGAAAACATCGCGCACGGCCGGCGTGACGGCTGGACCAAATTCCGGTTGGGGCGGTGCATTCAGATGCGTCATCACGTGAAGGACGCCCGGCGTTCGTTCGGCCTGGCCGGTTTCGATTTCCAGAATGCGGCCTTTGGCGATGCCCGCACCCAGCACAAAACCGAAAGCCGGAGGCGGTCCCTCCGCAACTTCGTAGGCATAGGTGGCGGTGCCGGTAACCTTGACCGGTCCATCGACGCGGTCGATGTGTTTGCCTATGAAGCTGCCGCCACCGCTTGTGGTATTTCGCTGCGCCTTATCCGTCATAGTTTCCACCAGTTTGCTCGGATCATGCTTGTTCGGCCAGGGAGGCGAGCGTGTAACGCACCGTCCGCTTGCCCAAGGGAATCTTGAAGTCGTTGCCGCCATACCCGGCGGCTCCCGCCAGGGCGGCCTCCGCGGCGTCCGTCAGCACATGGTCCGATAGTGCCGCACCCGCGAGCCTGCTCTCGGTTTCCAGGGCCCGCCAGGGTTTCGGCGCAACGCCGCCCAAGGCGACACGAGCGGTTCGCACCCGATTGCCGGAAACCTCGATGATCGCTGCAACGGAAACGAGGGCGAACGCGTAGGAGGCGCGGTCGCGCACCTTACGATACGCCTGCCGGCCCGCCGGTGGTGGCGGCAGTGTGATGCCGGTGATCATTTCGCCGTGGGCAAGCATGGTCTCCTGGTGCGGCGTCGTGCCAGGCAGCCGGTAGAGATCTCCGATCGGGATCGAACGCGTTTCACCTCCCGGTGAGACGGTTTCGACTGCAGCGTCGAGCACCGCCATGGCGACCGCCATGTCTGAGGGATGCACGGCAATGCACGCCTGGCTCGTTCCGATGACCGCATGCATCCGGTTGAAGCCCTCGAGTGCGGCGCAACCGGTGCCCGGTTCTCGTTTGTTGCAAGGCATGTTGCGGTCGTAAAAATAGGGGCATCGCGTACGCTGGAGAAGGTTGCCGGCTGTCGAAGCCTTGTTTCGTATCTGGGCGGAGGCGCCCGCCAGCAGCGCCTGAGACAGAACGGGGTAGCGTGCCCTGACGATCGGATCGGCGGCGAGATCGCTGTTGCGGACCTGAGCGCCGATATGCAATCCGCCCTTCTCGGTCGGCTCGATACGGTCGAGTTCCAAACGGCCGATGTCGACGAGATGATCCGGGCGCTCGATACCCAGCTTCATCAGATCCAGGAGATTGGTGCCGCCGGCGATGAAACGTGCCGCCGGCCGACCCGCCACAGCCGCAACGGCTGTCTCCACTGTGTTGGCCCGCTGATAGGAGAAGGGCTGCATGCTTCAAGACCTCTCTGCCGCATCGCGAATGGCGGCTACGATGTTGGGGTAAGCGGCGCAACGGCAGAGATTGCCGCTCATGCGCTCGCGAATTTCGGCATCGGTGAGATTGTGGGAGGCGGCCGCAACATCGGCGGTTGCGTGGCTCGGCCAACCTTCGCTGGCCTCACGCAGCATTCCGACTGCGGAGCATATCTGTCCGGGTGTGCAATAGCCGCACTGAAAACCATCGTGTTCGATGAATGCCGCTTGCATCGGGTGAAGTTCGTCCTCACCTGCAAGCCCCTCGATCGTGGTGATCTCATCGCCCTCATGCATCGCGGCGAGCGTCAGACAGGCATTGATCCGGCGTCCGTTCACAAGAACGGTGCAGGCTCCGCATTGACCATGGTCGCAACCCTTTTTCGAACCGGTGAGATCGAGATGGTTGCGCAAGGTGTCGAGCAGCGTGGTCCGCGGATCCACTTCCACCGCGACGTCATTGGAATTGATGTTGAGCAGCACCGGCAGCGTGGACGCCGGGCCTGCTGACGGTGCGCCAGCAGCACCGGTTGCAGCGGCGCGCCCGGCGGGCAGGCCGGCGATGAGGAGCAGGGTCGTGGCTGCACCGCCCTCGAGCACCGCCCTTCGCGTCGGTCCATTGTCCTTTTGCGTTTCGTCCATGAGTCATCTCCGGATTCGACTGCGAGGTGGATTCCCGCCGCCTGGAACGCGCCGAGCGGCGCGCATCGACAGGAGACAACATGGCCTCCCGCGCCTGCCATTTCTTTCAGGAAATCGGCGGGGTTATCAGGATTCCGGAATAACTTTCGACCGATAGGCGTGCGGGGTGACACCTCGCAGGCGCTTGAATGTCGTGGTGAAGTGGCTCTGGCTCGAGAAACCGCAGCTCAACGCGATCGCGCTCAGCGTCGTGCCGGTCTCGCACAGGAGCACTTCCGAGCGCCGGATGCGTTCCTCGAGCACATAGGCGTAAGGCGCGAAGCCGGTCGTGACTTTGAAGCGACGCGCAAAAGAATCCGAGGCAACACCGGCGACATCGGCCAAATCGCCGAGGGAAATGTCGCCGTCCAAGTGTGCGTCTATATAGTCACGGACCCGTTTGACGACGCGGCTGCCGAGGGAGCCATGGCGGGGAACCGGTACGGGCTCATCAGCGAAGCCACGTATCCGCAAAGTGACGAGTGCAATCAGATGTTCCATATAGGCCGAGTCGGGGATATGGCCGCTGGATATCTCGCTGCTCAACGATTGCAACAGCGCGCTGATCACATTGTCGCTCTTGTTTATCAGGACTGGCAAATCCTGCAGGTGATCGCTGGCGGGAGAGATAGACCGGGGTTTGATCCACAGGGCGGAATAGGTAAGGTCGACGTCGCGATAGGCACCGAGGCGTTCCACCCCCGCGGGCACGAACGTTATCGCACCAGATCGGTCCCGCCCCTCATAAACCATCTTTCCATCGGATCGGATGGAGGTCTGCGATGTGGCGCCTTCCTCCGTCAGGACGAGTACGTGATGCGGCGCCGTCCAGCGAAGTTCGGCTTCCCGGCACGCCCACCGCCGACGATCGAAAACGACCGAGGAACCGGCCCAGCAAGCTGTCGTGGGCTGCGCCGGCTGCTCTCCGGCAGTCCGAATTCGCCCACTACCGAAAAGCGGCCTGAAAGACATATCTATCGTCCTGTGTTCCACCGAACCAAAACCGCGCCGGCGCCCCATGCGCCAGGGTCCTCACCTTCTCGCCCGCACGAACTCTCCAGCATCCACGCCGGTTGCGCTACCAAACCATGTTCAAAGTGTCGTGTAGTGGCTCCCACCAGCCAGGACCAACGGGAACTGCCGGGACATTCCTCGCTTGGTGCGCCCGTTTGCATCTGGCTGTCGCAACGTCTTTCGGTGAGATGCGTTATCTTTTGGCAAGTCTGTCCGACTGGACCCGAACTGCCCGCAAACGAGCGAAGAAAACGCGATGGCGAAGAGTGTTTCCGTAGCTGAGGAAAAGGATGCTCCAGAACGCCTACTGACGCCGCGGCGGTCGCGGACATTGGCAATCCTTGTCGCGCTCGCCGTGGGATTGGTCGTCTGCTACTTCCTCGCCGTGCCCTTCCTGCCCGCTCTGACATGGGCGCTCGTGCTCACTGTGATGTTCCAGCCGCTGCATCGTCGGATCGAAAAACGTTTCCGCTACCCGGAAGCCGCCGCCGCGGCGACCGTGGCGATCGCCGTCTTCGTCGTCGCGGTTCCGCTCACCTTCATGGCGGAACGGCTGGTGAACGAGGCTGCCAAGGGGGCACAGATCGTCGAGGAAGCGGTGAGGTCGGGTACCTGGAGCGATGCGCTCGCCAACCATCCACGCCTTGCGCCGATCGTCGTCTGGATCGAAACGCAGCTCGATCTGGCCGGGATCGCAGGCAGCGCGACCACTTGGCTTACCAACTTCAGCGCCTCATTCGTGCGTGGGTCCGTTGCCCAGATCGTCGACGCGATCCTGACATTCTATTTTCTGTTCTATTTCCTGCGTGACGGCCAGCAGGCACTGGGCGCGCTGAAGGAATATTCCCCTCTCAGCTCGCAGGAGATGAACCGGCTGTTCACGCGGGTAAACGAAACGGTGCAGGCCGTCGTCTTCGGCACGGTGGCCGTTGCTGCCGTACAGGGCGCGATGGGCGGCCTGATGTTCTGGTTGCTCGGTCTGCCCGCGCCCGTAGTCTGGGGCCTCGCCATGGGCTTGCTCGCCGTCGTGCCGGTGCTCGGCGCCTTCATCGTCTGGCTTCCGGCCGCGCTGTCGCTGGCCCTGGGCGGCGAGTGGGGAAAGGCGCTTATACTCGTCGCCTGGGGCGCCGGAGTGGTCGCGACCATCGACAATCTCCTCTACCCCATTTTCGTGGGAGATCGCCTGAAGCTCCACACGCTGACGGCCTTCATGAGCATGATCGGAGGCATAATCGTATTCGGGTCAGCTGGGCTGGTGATCGGCCCGGTAGCCTTCACGGTAACGCTGCTGCTCATGGATATCTGGCGCCGGCACAATTCGAACCCCGAGGTTTGAGGCGCCGCCGGACAGGATCCAAACCCCACGGCACACGACCGTGGGACGACGATAATGACCCGCCTGAAGAATCAGGCGGGCAGCTTCATCAGGCAAGCTGTCAGGCGAGGATCACCACGATTTCCAGCGACGAGGGTTCGACGATGACGATCCGACCGTCGGCGAGGATGAAGAACAGATAACCTTCATATCTCGGCACGATCTTCACGATGCGGGTCGGAAGCGGCTTCAGCTTGACCTTGACGGTTTCCGGTACTGCCACTCCGACGGATACATCGAAGTCGACGTCGATCGGCTCGACGTTCTCTTCCTTGATGATCTGCGTAATTTCGGTTTTCTGCTCTACCGTTACGTCGACATCTCCAGAAGAGCCGGAGGTCTGACCCTGCTCGGTCGACTGGGACTGGCCTTGAGCGGGCTCCTCGGTTTCGCCCTGCGCGGGCTGCTGTTCGGAGTCCTGCTGCTCGGTCTGCGTGTCGGTCCCCGTCTCCCCGCTTTGCGAGCCGCCTTGATCCTGCTGCGTGCCTGTTTCGCGCTGCTGGTCCTGCTGCTGGTCAGGCTGCTTCTGTTGATCTTGCTGATCCTGCTGCTGGCCCTGGTCGGCCGGTTGCTGCTGATCGGCCGGCTGCTGCTGCTGATCGGCGGGCTGTTGCTGATCTGCCGGCTGCTGCTGCTGATCGGCGGGCTGTTGCTGATCTGCCGGCTGTTGCTGGTCCTGGCCCGTCTGCCCGTCCTGCTGTGTCGCACCCCCTTGAGCATCAGGCTGCTGATCCTGTTGCGCGCCGCCCTGCGGACATTCCGTCCCGGCTGGGCAATCGGTGGACTGCCCCTGTGCCGGCTGTTCCGTCTGTGCAAAGACCGGGGTGGACGCAACCCCGAGGCTCAAAGCGAGCGCACTCTTGATAAGGATACCCTTCATCGGATGTTCTCCATTCGAACGTCCCTTCGAGTAGCCAACCGCGGATTGACAGGATTGTTCCCTGGCAACCCGCCTGTGCGTAGAAGTGGGATGACGAAAGGGTGTGCGCACTTCCCGACGGAAAGACGCTACACACTTTGCCTTGAAAGCACTCTAAGCCTGGATACCGCCCGCCCCGGCCCCACCGGATCGGACCGGTCCTTCGAACAGTCCCAAATCGTCGCGGCTGAACGCAGCAAGCGTCCATTCCACAGGATCGGCTGCGTCTCGCGGGTGATAAACCAGCCGGTCCGGACTTTCGATCCGGCGCATCGCCTCATGGTCGATCACCCCGGATCTTGCTGCCTCAGCCGCCCGTTCACGGTCACCTTCGAACGCGTCGTCGACGAGTTCGTGCGTGAGCATTATCCCTTTGCGGGGGAGACCAAGGCCACGCTCGCGGGTCAACATGACCACGGCGACGCCGAGCTCTTCGGCCACTTCCTGCTCGACGATTACTTCGAACACTGACATTGGACCCTCCATCGATGTCCGGCGGCGGCGCCGCAACCGCAAAGGCGTCGTCGCTACCCGTCGTCAGGCATGTGGGAATCGACGCCAAGGGTTTGAAGATTGTTGCGAACCTCCAGGACCCCGGGCACGGCCTCCACCGCTGCCACGAGCCGGCGCGCCATCGCCAAGGTTTCGACAGCACCCTCCAGGGTTACGATGCCTTTGTCGGCGCGCACGTCGATACTGTTGGGCTCGGCTTCACCGCTTTGGCTAAGCAGATCCGTGATCACCGCTTCCAGTTCGTCGCTGTCGATGCGGTCAGGCGGCAGAGGACGACCATTGTTCGCGGAATTTTCCTCAAGACCGTCAGCGCCGGCCTCATCCACGATGAAGCCCTTCCCGCGGTCCTCATCGAAATTCGCGCCGGTAGCGCCATAGCTTCTGTTTTCGGGGCTGCTCGATGTACTGCCGCTGCCATCCGCGTAGGGCCATCCTTCGCGAAGATCGCGCTCCTCATAGTCGCGATAGTCCTCGTCGCGCGAGAGCGCCTTATCCTTACGGGGCACTTTCATTGCGATCTCCTTTCATTTTGCAGAGGTCAAACAAAACCGGCAGGCTTTTGTTCAATCCGGCTTGCGGTGACATGACCCATTGGCGGGTGCGATCACTGGTAACCAACCCCGGTTCTCGTTGTTCCGCTCCGGGTCAGACGCCACGACAGACCGACCGTGATGGCACGGTCGACGAGCCGAGGCCTGAACAGAATTAGGAAGGAGAGCTGAACTCGATCTGATTGGCTACGCGCAGGCGCCGTTGCAGGGCCGTCGGGGACACGCAGCCTCAGGCTCCCGTGCCATTCCCCAGCTGCACCGAAGCCTTCTTTATGGTTTCTTCGCCGTGCCCCGCCGCGGGCCGGCGCCGCCGGGCGGAGCCTTGACCTTATCGGGCCCTTTTCTTCCAATGCTCGCGACGCCCCCGGCCGGTCCACCGACGGGCTGCATTCCACCGGGCTGCAGGTCCGAGGCAACACCCGAATGACCCTCCGCGTCGATTTCCCGAGCGGCTTCGTGCCAGTACCGCTCATGGTCTCCGTCACGTCTTCCGTCATTTTCCCACAGCTCATAGGCCCGTGCGCGGATGCGCTTGTCCCGTTCATTGTCGGTGGTCATTGGCTGAGCCTCCTGAGCGAAATGCAGGTTAGTGCCGATCCACCGGCTTCGCACTCCCGTCGCGAGCATAGGCGCGTACCTCCGGCGGCGGAAGCCAAGATCGACCATCCGTGGTTTGTCGGCAAATATATTCGCCTTCATCAAGGGGAACAATCGATGGGCGTCGATTGAGACCCGTCGAGGCGGGTCTCGATCGACGTTTGCTGATCACCAATTCCACGTCTGGCGGCCGTACCAATCGTCTATGTCGCGCCTTACACGGTCCTTCTCGATTCCGTAACGCTCCTGGATCTTTCCTTCGAGCTGCTCGCGGCTGCCGGAGATCTGGTCCAGGTCGTCGTCGGTGAGCTTGCCCCACTGCTCCTTGACCTTGCCTTTGACCTGCTTCCAGTTACCTTCCACACGATTCCAGTCCATGAGTAATCCTCCTGGTTCAATTGTATCGAAGATGGAACTCATGAGAACGCATTTGGTTCATCGAGCCGGCGGCGATCGTGCTTTCCGGGAGACCGGCCGTCGGCCGTGACGTTACAGACACAAAGTTGTGTTACCCAGGGAACTCGACCTTGCGAGGCTTCTCTGCTTCTATCATGCGAGGACTGTTTCCAATCTATCCAAAGCGGGGCGGACGATGGTTTACGATCGGGATAAGAAGCGCATGCGTCGCCGTCACGTGCTCCGGTTTTTCGCAGCACTGGCTCTGCCCGCCTTCCTGCTCGGCTCTGCCATCGCGGCGGTGGAATGGGCTGCGCCCGATCCGCCCGCGCGTGCCGACGCCCAAAAGGCGGCAGCCCGGCAGTAAAGGCGCAGGAGGGAACATCTACCCGCCTCGTGTGTTGAGCGCTCCGAACAGGAGCGAACATGAAGAAGCACATCAAGGCGATCGCTTCAGCGCTGAAGGACCGGCACGCGGTCCTGTTTGTGGGGGCGGGCGTGTCGATGAGCGTCGGATTGCCGTCCTGGAAAACGCTGGTCGATCATATTCTGTGCGAGCTGCGCCTGGACAATTCCGTCATGCACGCTCCCGACATCTCCTATCATACGATCGCCGAATGCTATCGCCTTGAATACGGAAACATTACCTCGCTGTGCGAATGGATGCGGCAAAATTGGCGCGTCTCGCGGGAGCGCATCGAACGCTCGGAGCTGCATCGGTTGATCGTCGAGCTCGACTTTCCGGTGATCTACACGACTAACTACGACAGCAATCTGGAGATCGCCTACGACGTCCACGGGAAATGCTATGCTAAGATCAGCCACGTGCGCGACATCGCCTCCGCGCCCGCGGGAGTTACGCGGATCATCAAGTATCATGGCGACTTCGACGATGAAGACACGCTCATCTTGACCGAAACCGACTATTTCAACCGGCTGTCCTTCGATTCTCCGCTGGACGTCCGCT
Organism: Sinorhizobium sp. M4_45; assembly: GCF_002885915.1. Classification (NCBI taxonomy): domain Bacteria; kingdom Pseudomonadati; phylum Pseudomonadota; class Alphaproteobacteria; order Hyphomicrobiales; family Rhizobiaceae; genus Sinorhizobium; species Sinorhizobium sp. M4_45. The sequence continues at coordinate 218,045 of NZ_NWVE01000009.1, read as the reverse complement.
TTCGCAGCGATGCACTTGAGGCGACCGTGCTGTTCATCGGCTACAGCATGTCGGACCCGAACATCCGCCTGCTTCTCCACCGCATCTGGAGCACCTGGCGGAGATCCGGAGACGAAAAGGACCGGCCGCCTTCCTACGTTTTCATGTACCGGCCGAATCCCGTGCAGGAAGCGGTGCTCAGAAACTGGGGCGTAACCGTTATCGCCGGCGAGGGCGCCGATCCGCAGCAGGCTCTTCTGGCTTTCATCCAAGGCCTTCGCGCCGAACTCGGCGCCTAGAGCAACTGTGTGCGGTTTACCGTCCGCGTCCCACTCTAACTGGTTTCACTCGAAATGCGCTCCACAAGCCGCCTTACGATTCGCTCCACGGAATCCTGCCAGGCAGGCATGGCCCGGCCGAAGGCTGCGGTAAATTTGGCGCTTGACAGCGAGGAGTTAAGAGGGCGGCTTGCAGGTGTCGGAAACGCCCCCGTCGTGATCTCCCGAACATGCGCCCAGGGGCCGCCTTCGGCACGGCTCGCCGAAAGAGCATGCCGCGCGAAATCGGCGCGGTTTACGGCGCCCGTGCCAGCGAGGTGATAGAGGCCAAAGGCGGCGTCCTCATCGGATTTCGTCAGCCGCGCGGAAATGTCGAGGATGGCATCCGCAAGGTCGATGGCCGACGAGGGATTTCCCCGTTGATCCGCTACGACCGCGATATCCTCGCGGTCCTCCGCGAGCCGCAGGATGGTCTTGACGAAGTTCTTCCCGAAGGAGCTGTAGACCCAGCCCGTGCGAAGGATGAGATGGCGGGGGGTTGCCTCGGCAACGGCGGTTTCTCCGGCAAGCTTGGATGCGCCGTAGACGCTGAGCGGAGCCGGTGTGTCGCTCTCTGCGTAGCTCCCCTGTTTGCTCCCGTCGAAGACATAGTCCGTCGAGATATGGATGATCGGCACTTCGAGGCATGCGGCCGCCTCAGCGACCGCGCCAGCCCCGAACGCGTTGGTCGCGAAGGCCGTCTCCGGCTCGCTTTCGGCCTGGTCGACGGCCGTATAGGCTGCCGCCGAGACGACGAGGTCCGGCCGGCACCGCTCGATCGCCGGCAGGATCGTTGCCGGCTCCGTGAGATCGAGATGCGGCCGCCCGATCGTAAGGACTTCCACGCCCGGCCAACGACCAGACCGTTCCACCAGGCTGAGGGCCAACTGCCCCTCGCAGCCGGTCACGGCAATCCTCACGCGACGCTCCGATGCTGCTCGCCGATGCGGGCGCCGGAATAGCGCTCGCGCCGGATCGGCTCCCACCACCACCTGTTTGCGAGGAACCAGTCGACAGTCTCGCTCAGTCCGCCCTCGAAGCTCCGCTTCGGCCTCCAGCCAAGCTCACGCTCGGCCTTCGAGGGGTCGATCGCATAGCGCCGGTCGTGACCGGGCCGGTCCGGAACAAGGGTGATGAGGTCCCGATAGCTATGACCGCCTTTTCGCGGCGACCGGACGTCGAGCAGATCGCAGATGCTTTCCATGACCGACAGATTGTTGCGCTCGGCACGGGCGCCGATATTGTAGCTCTCCCCCGGCCTGCCCCGGCTGACGACCAGTTCCAGCGCAGTCGCATGATCGTCGACGTGGAGCCAGTCGCGCACATTCGCTCCCGAGCCGTAGAGCGGCAACGGCTTCTCCTCGATCGCGTTGATGATCGTCAGGGGGATCAGCTTCTCGGGAAAATGGAACGGGCCGTAATTGTTGGAGCAGTTCGAAACGACCACCGGAAGGCCGTAGGTGTGGTGCCACGCACGTGCGAAATGATCAGCTGCCGCTTTCGAGGCCGCGTAGGGGGACGAAGGTGCGTAGCGCGTCTCCTCGGAAAAAATCCCGCGGTTGAACGGAAGGTCGCCGAAGACTTCGTCGGTCGAGACATGGTGAAACCGGAAGCGCTCTCGCTCCTCGGTGCCGAGCCCCGACCAGTAGGCCAGTGCGGCGTTGAGCAATCGCACCGTGCCGAGGACATTCGTCTCCATAAACGGGTCGGGGCTCTCGATCGAGCGATCGACATGGCTCTCGGCAGCAAGATGCATGATCGCATCGATCCGCTCCCGGCGCATGATCTGCAGCAGAACCTGTTCGTCGCGGATATCGGCCCGGTAGAAGGCATAGTGCGGATCGCTTTCCACCGCCCGTAACGACGCAAGGCTGCCGGCATAGGTCAGCTTATCGACATTGACGACGCGCTCGGCCCCGCTTCGGACCAGATGCCGGCAAACCGCCGATCCAATGAAACCCGCGCCACCCGTTACCAAAACTCGCATGGTTTCTCCCCTCATGCGGTGAACTCGAAAACAATGGATTCGTGGAGCAATGGTGCGTTCCTGTCCTTCGCGGACAGTTGCAGACGGTCGGTAGCGGCAGGCCAGCCTATGCCGATCTCGGGATCGTCGTAGCGGATCGACCGCTCATGCTCGGCGCTGTAATGCTCGCTCACCTTGTAGAGGACTTCCGTTTCCGGCTCGAGCGTGACGAGGCCGTGGGCGAAGCCGACAGGCACCAGAACCTGGTTCCATTTCTCGGCCGAGAGTTCGAGACCGACCCATTTCGCGAAGGTCGGCGAACCTTTGCGAATGTCGACCACGACATCGAACACCCTGCCTCGAACAACGCGAACGAGCTTTGCTTGCGCCTTGGGCGGAAGCTGATAGTGCAGGCCGCGCAGCGTGCCCGCAGCCGCGGAATAGGAATGGTTGTCCTGTACGAAGGTGTCCGTGACGCCGTTGGCGGCGAGGGTCTCGGCATTGTAGGTCTCCGAAAAGAAGCCCCGCTCGTCGCCGAGCCTGTGCGGGACGATCTCCAGAACCCCGTCGAGGCCCAGGGGCCTTACATCAAGCATCCGAGAGCTCCCTGACCCGTCTCCGGAGATAGATCGCATAGTCGTTTTTGCCGAGCAGGTCGGCACGCTCGAGCACCTGATCCGCCGAAACGTAGCCGAGCTCGAAGGCGATTTCTTCCGGGCACATGATCTTGACGCCCTGCCGGTGCTCGATCGTGCGTACGAAGGAAGCGGCATCGTGCAGGCTGTCGTGCGTTCCCGTATCGAGCCAGGCATAGCCCCGCCCGAGGCGGCAGACGTGAAGGTCGCCGCGCTCCAGATAGGCCCGGTTCACATCGGTGATTTCCAGTTCGCCACGTGCTGAAGGTTTGATTGAAGAAGCGATGTCAAGCACACTGTTTTCATAGAAATAAAGGCCTGTCACCGCCCAGCTGGATTTCGCCCGCTCCGGTTTCTCCTCGATCGTCACGGCCCGTCCGGTCTCTCCGTCGAAACTGACGACGCCGTAGCGCTCGGGATCATCCACACGATAGGCGAAGATCGTGGCACCGCTCGACCGGGCCGCGGCATCGCCGCAAAGCTCGGGCAGGCCGGCACCGTAGAAAATATTGTCTCCGAGGATAAGCGCCACCGAGCTGTTGGCGACGAAATCCCGGCCGATGATGAAGGCTTCGGCGAGCCCGTTCGGCTCCGGCTGCTCGGCATAGGAGATCGCGAGGCCGAACTGGCTGCCGTCCCCCAGCAGCTCCTCGAACAGCGGCCGGTCCCTGGGCATGGTGATCACCAGTATCTCGCGAATACCGGCCAGCATCAGCATGCCGAGCGGGTAATAGATCATCGGCTTGTCATGGACAGGGAGCAGTTGCTTCGAAACCGAGATCGTCACCGGGTACAGCCTGGTTCCCCGGCCGCCCGCAAGGATGATGCCCTTCATGCGCCCACTCCGGTCGAGGCCATCATCTTGCTTGCGCTCCTGCGCCCTCGCCTGGTCCGATCGCCGCGGCGCCAACGGGACTGAGCTTGCCGCAGCGCCATAGGCTATAGGAAGGCTCGGTGTCCCAGTCGTAATAGTATGCAGCCGTCAGCCGGCCTGCCTCGGTCAGTTCGCCGAAGGTCGCGCGCATGACATGGATCGCCTCCCCTCGCGATCGATCGTCCACCGGGCAGGAGCGCGCCTTGTTTGCGATCCCCCATTCGGTGACCCAGCAGGACTTGCCGGTTCCCGCGGTCCGGCAGAAATTGAGAATGCTTCTGACTCGCGCTGCAATAGCTGGCGCGGCTTTCCTTCCGGGGTAGATGTGGATGCCATAGGCATCGACCAGAGTGTCGATGCCGCGTTGACGAAGGAGCGCGACGAATTCGCCGGGATCGAGCCTTTCCATTCCGCGCCTGTCGGCTTCTGCGGCGCTCATATCCGACAGACCGGCGGAAATGACGGCCGCGTCGCGGCTGTGTACGGTTTTGCGCAGCTCCGATCGGCTGATCTCCAGCGCCTTGACGTAGTTGTCGAGGCCGCGTTCAAACCTTGTCCGCTCCCGTAGCTCGGCGATGCTGCGCGGTGACCGGGCGCCCGGCTCTCGATAGACGGCAAGATCGCCGTTGTAGCCGGCATAGTTGATTTCATTTCCCGGCTCGATCGCTACAAGACGCACGCCGAGGGCATCGATGCGTTGAAGCGCTTGCCGCAACTCCCTGCGATACCGAACAAGATCCAAATCCGACAGTCGATAGACGTCCCAGATACGGCCATGGCCCGTTCTCGGTCTTAGGTTCTGGGGATAGTAACTTTTGTTTCCCAGCTGAATCTCGAGAAGGATGCGCAGCCCCAGGCGATGGGCGATTGCCAGCGCCTCTATGCTCTTGTCCACCGGACGCGAAAGCGAAAGACGGACATCCGTCGCGCCGCTGGCGGCGATGTCCGTCAGTATTCTCTCCTGGTCGCCCCGGGGCAGCCAGGCGAGATTCATCCGATTGACGCCAATGCGAGCCGCCGAAGTTTCATCGGCATGCGCGGGTGCGGAAAGCGTCAGCAAGGCGCCGAGGAGCAATGCTGCTGCTCCTCGCTTCGCTGAAGTCCCGGGCCGCAAACCGCTGCGCACTTTCCCCGGAATTGCTCTAGAGCCCGACATGCGCCAGAGCATTGCGGAAATTGGTCTCACAGGCCGAGTACCGGTCGATGACAGCCTGCGAATCGATCTTGGAAAGGAAGCTGGCAAGATAGGCCTTCCTGTCCGGCTCCCGGTTCCAGACTGCCGCCTCCATGTAGGGGAAGCCGATGAATTCCAGCATTTCCCGCATGCGATCGTCGACCGCGATCATGAGCGACGGCACGCCCGCCTGCATGCCAATGATGCAGCCGTGAAAACGGCGCCCGAAGCAGAGATCGCGCGCGGAGACCCAGCTTCGCCATTGATTGGTGTCGAAGAACACCAGAAGCTCGTGTTTGCGCTGCCATTTCTCCGAATGCTTGTAGGCGGTCTGGCCGGTGATGCGCCCGCTTGCTCGGTCGTAAACGGGCAAGTCGTCGTCCACGGGAAGGGAAAGATTGTAGGCGACCACCTCGTCCTGGACGACGTAGCTCGCGACGCTTTCCGGTTTCAGCAGCGCGTGGGCGTCGACGATCGTATCGGCCACGCTTCCGAGATAGCCTCCGAAGGCGATCTTCTGGGAGGAAGCGAGATCCGGATTGGCGAGCGCGGCGAGCGAACGCTTCATCTCGGCCGGCGCGAAGAAGAGCGAGGGGCAACCCGTCGGCTTGACGAACTTCATCCCCTGCTCTCTCAGGAACTCGGCCGTGAAATAACCGCGCGTGAGGAAGAAGCTCTCTTTGTTTCTCAGCACTTCCAGGAACTTGAGCGTGCCGGCAGGCAGGTTTTCCTTGAGCCCTTCCCTCCGCTGGATACCGATCCCCATGATCGCCACCGGCATCTTCAGTTTCTCGAATACTTCCGCTTCGAGATCCGCCGAGTAGCCCGGGCGCAGGAGGTTGGCCGAAGCGAAGACGCAGATGTCGAATTCCTCGTTGAGGCTTTCATAAGCCTCGTCGGAATTCCTGTTGTTGACGAGATGCCAGAAAGGCAAATAGGTGACGTCATGCCCGCGCAGGGCATGGGCCGCGCCCTCGCCGATCAGATAGTTGCCGGTATTGGCGATCTTCTTGACCTGATCGATCAGTTCCTTCTTGGTTCTGACCTCGTCGAAATAGGGCCTGTGCCGAACCTCCGCGCCGGACACGCCCGAGACGGTTCGCTGCAGATAGGACGGGATTCCCGTAAGCAAGATACGCATCGATTACACCTGAGATTAGAGCCTGCAAACGCTCGCGTAAATTTATTGTCCGATCCCGATCTCCCGGAGAGCCGAGCGGAACGTGCGCTCGCGATCGGAATATCTGTCGACCAGTTCGGAAGCATTGAGCCCGGCCAGGTGGTCGGCGACGAATTCGGCCCGGTTTTCCGCCTTGTCGACCTCGACTGCGTCGATCGCCGGCAGGCCCGTGTAGCCGAGCATTTCCCGCATCCGGTCGTCCACCGCCACCATCAGGCTCGGCACGGCCGCCTGCATCGCGATGATCGAGCCGTGAAAACGCCGGCCGAAATTGAAATCCATGGAAGACGCCCAGGCACGCCACTGGTTCGTATCGAAGAAGGTCCGCACGTCGAAGGGCGTTTTCAGCCTTTCGGTGCCCGGATAGCTCAGTTCCCCGAGCATCGTGCCGGAGGCGGAGTCGTAGACGCGGCCGTCGCCGTTCGCTTCGACGTTCATGTCGAAATGCAGGAACTCGTCCTGGATGACGTATTGGGGTCGCGAACCCTCCGGCGCCAGCGCCGCGGCGTCGACGATGCAATCGTGGTTGGCACCCAGATAGCCGGAGAAGATGGTCCGCGCCTTGCCGACCGGTACATTGGGCAGCTTCTTCAGCGAGGCGCGCATGTTGTGCGGCATCAGATAGATGGAAGGGCAGCCCGTCGGCTGCACATAGGAGAAGCCCTGGTCCTTCAGGAAGCCGGCGGTTTCGAACCCGCGCGTCAGGAAATAGTGCTCACGCTCCTTGAGAACGTCCAGAAGCCGCTTCGTACCTTCCGGCAGGCTGTTTTCAAGGTCTCGGCGGTTCTGCAGGCCGATACCGAGCATGACGATCGGCATCTTGAGCTTGCCAAGCACTTCCGCTTCTGCATCCGCAGACAGGCCCTTGCGGAGAAGGTTCGCGCAGGTGAAGACGCAGATGTCGAAATTGGCGTTGAACTCGTCGAGTCCGACGCCGTTCTGGCTGCAATTATAGAGGTGCCAGAACGGGACCTGCTTCGCATGCGGGGCAATCGCGCGCAGCGCCCCCTCGCCGATCAGGTAATTTCCCGTATTGCTGATATTGCGAAGCTCCTGGAGAAACTCCTCCTTCGTCTCGGGCTGTTTCTGTCGCTCCGAATAGGAGACGGACAATCCCTGGGCGCCGTTGGCGAGGCGTGTGTAATGACCAGGAATTCCCGTCACGAGGATCCGTGGACGCATGCAATCGACCCTTCTTCTTGAAACCGGCGGGGCCTCAGCCCACGGCCGCAACTCCGGGATTGGATGCTTCGCGCCCACGGATAACCGTTGCGCGCGAAAGCGACGAATTGTTCACGGAACGGTCGCACCAGCCGAGGAACTCGGAGAAGGAGGACGTCCATGAGCGCCGAGCCGCCGTTCTCAGGCACCCCTCCATGAGGGGCGCGAGCATCTGACGGTTGTGGGCCACCTCCTCGATGGCCTTTGCCATGTCCCGGACCACCTGCGGATCGGCGGCGGCCTCGATGAGGATGCCGTCCTCGCCGTCGGTTATGAGTTCGTCGACGGCACCGACCGACGTCGCGATCGGGACGCAGCCGAGCTGCTGCGCCTCGGCGATCATCAAGGGAGCGCCCTCCCAGCGCGACGGCATCAGAAGGACATCCGCCCAACCGAGTGCCTTGATCAGATCCTTGCTTGCGAAGACCGGCGGGCGCACCTCGACGCCGAGGTCCTTCAGGCGATCCGTCCACGACAAGGTGGCATCCGCGAGGATTTCCCCGCCGATCGCCCGGGCATCGAAGGGCACGCGCGAAGCCCGCAATTCGGCGAACGCCGCAGCGAGGCGGTCGATCCCCTTCTGCTGATCGAGCCGGCCCATATAGAGGACCCGAAGCCGATCGTCCTTGCGTTCGATGCGCCTGACCGACAGCACCTCCGCGAGCACCTTGGGCGGCACGGAGAAGCTCGCGCCGTTGGGGACGGCGAAGATCTTTTCATAGGGAACGCCGAAGCTGTGCAGATAGATCTTGAGTTGCTCCGAGCAGGTCAGGAAGGCATCGTAGCAATGCTCGTGGGCTATCGCCGCGAAGGGCTGGCCGGCGGGCCTTTTGAAGCCGGTATCGTCGACCACGTGAAGGTAGCAGGCCGTGCGCGTTCCCTCCGAGCGCAACCGTGCGATAAGCGGATGCACCGCCATGACGTGATTGTTGATCACGAGGTCGAAGCCGGAAAGCTGACCCTTGAGCGCGGCCCAATCGACGTCGTGGCCCTCGGCGATGAAGTCCTGCCCCAGGAAAGAGCCGGAGCCGCCCCAGGCGGGAATGCCCTGGTCCCAGAAGTGAATATAGTCGAAGCTCTGATCGAACTCGTCGATCACATCCATCCTGGATGTGCCGAGCACGAAGAGATGGGTCTCGTAGCCGGCGGCCTTCAGCTCGCGCGAGGCCGCATATACGACCTTCTCGGCGCCGCCGAAGGATGCATTCGGAACAAGCAGGGCTGCGGTCTTCCTGCCCCCCTCGCTATGACCGAGCGGCAACACGGGCGAGCCACCGATCTCGTGGCGAAGAGCCTTGTGGAGGTCGGAATAGGGAACGAGCCGTGCCGGACGCCAGGTCCAGCGTTTGCCGGCAGTCCGCCGCAACGGACTGGTCGCGATGGCATTGACGCAGTTGATCATCACCTGCTGGGGCGTGATGAGCGAACGGCGCGGCAGGCTTCTCGGGAAAGGGAAGCGGACTTTCAGAACTGCCGATGTCGGCCATACCTGCTGGTTGCCGATGGAGGCAAACCAGTCCAGCGCTTTGTTATGAATGACGTCGCGCACGAGCGAAGTGGACAGGAAGATGAGGTCGGCCGGCGCGTTGTGCTGGGCGCCCGCCTCCAGCAAGACCGGCTCGATCTTGCGCTGCGCCGCATCGTTGCCAAGCTGGACGAAGACCACGTTCGCCTTCTCGCTCAGGCGCTCCAGGTGCGAGAGCACGTTTGGCAGCATCCGGGAGCGCAGCAGCAGGTCGAGCGTGGCGCCGCTTCCGGCGATCAGGAAGGGCGGGAAATGAACGTTGTCCGGTTCGCCGATGCTCGCCCAGAATGCTGGAATGATATCGTCGAGACGAAGCCGCTTGGCCGTTTTGGTCGGATCCGTGAAGAACGAAATGGCGGCATCTTCCGTCCGTGCGAAAAGATAGCGCGGGCATTCCTCGTGCTCGAAATCGACCAGCATTGGCCGCTGGAATAGCGCACGGTGGCGCTTTCTGAGGAAGCTCACCGAGGCGGCGCGATCGCGATTCGCCTCCTTGAAGCGGCTTTCCGCCCTCAGCCGGTATTCGAAGGTCGTGTCGTGGCACGGCGCCCCCACGAAGCCCTGCTCGATGCAGGACAGCCAGAATTCCCAATCCTCGAAACCGTTTTGCCTGTCGTCGTCGAAGCGTACACCCGCCCGGAACACGTCAATCGAGATCATCGAGCCGGTGTCGCAAATATTGTCCGTGACGCAGTGCAGGAGCCGCGAGTAGCGATTGCCGTAATGAGCGCGCCAGCTCACCGAGAACGTGTCGATATTGGTATAGATCCAGCCGCAGCCGCTGGCGTGCAATTGCCGGTAGAGAGTCTCGATGGTCCCGGGCAAGACGCGATTGTCGGCGTCGAGAAAATAGACGGCCTCGGCTTCCGGCAGATTCGCGAGCACGTAGTCGATCGCGCGATTGCGCGCCCCGCCCGGCCCGGCATTGGCCCCGAAAAGCACATGAACCGCAGGATGGGCCGCCGCATAGAGCAGCAATTGATCGAATGTCTCCTGCCGCGGATCACCATCGACGGACACCACGACTGCCACCCTGCACCCGGCAAGCTTCGAAGCGAGCACGGACTCGATCGCCTCCAGGACGAGGGCCGCATGGCCGTAAAGCGGCATTGCCACCACGATCAGGTCCGAGTTTTCCCTATTTCCGGACATTGGACGCCCCTGCGGACTGCTTTACCAATCGGAAGCCGGAGACCTTGAGCCAGGAGAAATCCACCGTATCCGTCACCGCTCGGCTGAGGATCATGAGGTCCATCGGCTCACGCACGGGCTTGTCCAATTGAAAGTTCACGTTGACCGCCTGCTCGGCGGTGACCTCGCGCCAGCCGCTGAAGAAAGCCGACGGCTTGGCAGCTCCCTTGCGTGCGAGCTCCGCCACTTCCGAGCGCGCATTGGAGTTCGCCGGAGCGAGCAGGAAGCTCACGGCCGCGGGTGCGCCCTTCGGGTGATCGATGATCGCGCTTGCGGAGAAGGAGATGGTGCCGGGTTCCACGGCGCGGCCGATCGTGCCGGCGGAGATTCCGCTCGGCAGCGGGTGGCAAACGACCGCATTCTCGTGTTCGAGGAAGCGGACGGTCTGGAACTCGGGAACGACCGGCGTGACCGATACGTCGACGATCTGGCTCAGCAATTCGACCGCCAGGCGATAGTCCTCGATGAAATGGCCCTCGAGCAAGGCGGTCGGAGCGATCATGTTCGGCATGCGCGTCGGTTTGACGCCGGGCAGTCCCGTAAAGACGCGGAACGCCAGGGGCCGGAGATCGAGATCCGGATGCGGGGTTTCCGATCTGGCCGTGTACCGCTCGCTCGCGATCGGATAGCCGAGTGAAAGCCCTACAGTCTCCGTGCCTGTCGTGGAGATTCTGAGCCGCAGCGTTCTCGCTGCGCCGCCGCAAGCGCGTGGCAGGGCGAGGAAATTCCAGTTTGCCGCGAGCTGCGCATAGGGGACGGTCCATTCGGCCACGCCCTCGCCGTTCTCGACATAGCCCAGCATGACGACCAGCTCGCCGCCGTCCTTGGGCACGGAATGAAGGTGCAGCGCGATCCCCGCCACGCCAAGACTGGAGACCGGAAGAAGCTGCTCGACACATCCGGTCGCAAGGAGCTGCCCGATGCCCTCGTCCTTCGGGTCGGCATAAGGATCATGGGCGAATATCTCCGCGACCGGCTCCCAGTTGCGGACCTGGAAGGCATCCTCCAGCGCGCGGTAATTTTCGAGCAGCGTTTCCCGCTCACGCCGGAGAATGGCGAGCTCGGCGGTTACCGACGACGTGAAGCGGGAGAGCCGACCCACTCCACCCTCCACCAGCGACTGCACGAGCGCCAGGCTCTCCGCCTTACCGCCCACGTCGATCCGCTGAAGCGGTATTTCGGGAATGGTGCCGAGGGCATTGATCGACGCGAGCCCCTCCCGCAGATCGGCTTCACCCTTATCCGAGAAGGCAAGCGCGATCAGAGGAAAGGCGTTCTGCAGGGGGGATCGTGAAGCTGCATCCGGGTCGAGAAAATGCACCAGATGCTCGATGTCGCTCCCTTCGAAATTTTCCCGGTCCAGACCGGACGCCACAACGAGCCTTCGCTTCGCCGGCGACTGCCTCAAGTTAGAAGACATCAACTCTTGCACGCAGCGACCCCAGAATAAATCGATTTATCCAGAAGATGAAATTGATGGCCTGGAAATATTCTTGCCCCAGAACCTCACGGAGAAAACCATATCCGTGGATTCCGCAGTGCACAACAATAGATTCTTGGGGTTTTACCCGGTATTTATACTTCAAAAATTGAAGCAATATTCAGACAAACTGCGTTTCTTTCGCTCGCGCAGCATCTCGACCGGTGAGGTTGCCGATCAGCGTCAACTGACGTGCGAGGCAGTCGTCCAACCGGAACCTCTGCTCGACCGTTCTGCGCGCGGCGCCGCGCAGTTCGCGAAAGTTGTCCGGGCGGTTCAATGCCCCGACGATCGTCTCGGCGAGCGCATCCGTATCGAAGAACGGAACGAGAAGACCGTTGCGGCCGGAGCGGATGACTTCCTGAACCGGCGCCGTATCGGAACCGATGACAAGAGCGCCGCAGGCCATTGCCTCCAGCACCGACCAGGAAAGCACGAATGGATAGGTGAGGTAGAGATGCGCCGCCGATATCTGAAAGAGCTGACGCAGCACGGAGTGCGGCACGACACCGGGGAAGATCAGCCTTTCGCGCGGCATATCCAGAGACGCAAGCAGATGCTCCTTCCACGATCCCCCGCCAGGGGGCGGCGCGCCGTAACTTACCCCATCGCCGCCGACGAAGACGAACAGCGCGTCCGGATGCCGCCGGACGACCTTCGCCGCCGCCTCCAGCGCCTGGGGAAAGCCCCGGTAGGGCTCGAGGTCCCGTGCCACGAAAGTGACGACGGGATCGCCGGCCTTGAGGACGCGCCCGTCCGGCAGCTTCAGCGAAGCCGCCGGGTCGGGGCGGAAACGGCGCGTGTCCACCCCCTCATGGCAGACGGCGATTCGTTGCCGAGCGTCGGCCGGATAGAGGCTCTTCTGCCAATTGGTCGGGCTGATACCGCCATCCATCGCCTCCAGCGACAGCAGCTGCGCGATGTTGCGGAGGCGCAAGCGTTTGCGCGTCTCCGGGTCGGGGCGGTCGTCCGGCGCGAAGCCGACATCCGCCCCATCCGACCGATAGAAAAACTCGCAATAGCCGAGTGCCGGCACGCGCGGCAGGACATCCTTCACGAACATCATGCTGCCCCAGCCTATATGGCCGAGAACGACGTCGGGGGTCTGTCCAAGGCGGCCCATCGCCTCGAAGGTTTCCGCTACCCTGTGCCCGATCCGCACATGATGGTCGGGAACGGCAAGATGGCGCGCTATGTGGGGATTCGGTTGCGGACCGGGTTCCGCCCGATGCCGGACGACCCGGACGGAAGGTATCCGCTGGTCCACGGTCTCCGTCACGAGCGTCACCTCGTTCCCCGCCTCAGCCATATGTCTTGCCAGGGCGGCGAACTGGCCGAACCCACGGCGGTGTACGAATGCTACATGCATCTTCATAAGCCACTTGTCAGTGATCGATCACACCTGCAGCGCCGCGCGTCCGAGCGGACGCGCAAAGCTCGTTGCAACACTTGGATTTCCTGCATGTTACCGCCCTTGCTCGGTTGCGCTTTGAGGAACATGCAGTGATGGAGCGTCAGATGCCGTAGCGTGCGGCATTCCCCCAGACGAGTTCGAGGCGGTGCAGTGTCTGGAAAGCGGTCTCCAGATTCCGCCGGTCCTGATCGCCATGGCTGAGGGCGCGTTCGTAGCCCTTGGCGGCCTGTCGCAGGCCGGTGCAAAGCTGCCTGCCTTTCTCTGAAAGCCGGATGCGGGCCGAACGCTTGTCACGCTGCGATGCGATCCGGTCGATGTAGTCGCCGTCGGCAAGCTGCTTCAGATAATAGGAAATGTTCGAACCCACATAGTGGCCCCGGTCCAGAAGCTCTCCCACCGAGAGCTCCGCCTCGCCTATGGCCAGAAGAACCATCGCCTGCGCGGGACCGATATCTTCGACCCCGAGTTTCGTCAGTTCCGCACGCAACAGGCCGGAAAACCGGCGGCTTGCGCGCTCCATCACCCGAGCCAGCTCGAAATAGGTGACGAGCGAATCATCTCCGTCACGATCGTCTACAGAGGTATCGAGGCCTTTCCGCTGCGTTTCATTCGCGGGAAGGATTGCAACAGTGTCTCCAAAGTCTGCGAACGGATAGAGTATCCTGTGGTTCATCCCTCTCTCCATTGGGAACGTACTTCCAATTCCGGAATTTACTTCAAAACTTGAAGTAAATTTCACAGCACCCCTGCCCCGAAATTGCGTGCTCTTGAGCTGACGATGTTTATTGTGTCACACTTATCGCAACAATACTGTGATTTGAGTGAATCTGGACCAGCTCGCCCCATGAAACCCGCGAATGCGCTAATTAGAAGATCGCCACATGCGTGATACTGTTCGAAATCCTTTGATTAGCAAGGGCCCCAATCGGCCAACACCGGCGCAAAACGGAACAATCGCGCCGAAGCTCCTGGTTCTGCGGGCCCGGCGTGTGTTCGTGGTGACGCTTCTTTATGCAGCCCTGCTCAGCGCCTGCATCAACCTCCTCCAGCTCACAATGCCCCTCTATATGATGCAGGTGCATGACAGGGTGTTGAACAGCCAGAGCATGGATACGCTCGTCATGCTGACGATTCTCGCCATGGGTGCGCTGATCGTTCTGGGCGTGCTCGACTACATTCGCGCCCTCACCTTTCAGGCCATGGGCAGCGCCGTGGTCCGCTGGCTGAACCTGCCGGTCCTGACCGCCGCCGTCCAGGCCTCGGCCGATCAGGGACTTGCGCGCGCAACGCAGTCCCTGCGCGACCTTACCGAGCTGCGTGGCTTCCTCACCTCTTCGGCGGTGAGCGCCCCCCTCGACGCCGCCTGGTCGCCCATCTTTCTGGGCGTTCTATTCCTGCTGCACCCCCTCTTCGGGCTGATCGGTGCGATCTCCGTCGTCGTACTCGTCTGTTGCGGCCTTCTCAACGACCTTCTGACGCGCCAGCTCATGAAAGAGGCAAGCCAGGCTAATATTGAGGCAGTGTCAAAAATCGGTGCGACATTACGTCACGCCGAGGCCATCGAAGCCATGGGAATGCTGCCGGCGCTCGCCCACAAATGGCGCGCCGCGCAACTGCACGCGCTCAGCGTGCTGGAGGCCAGCGGGATCAGAAGCAGGGCGATGGCCTCGATCACCCGCTCGCTGCGCTTCGCCATCCAGGTGGCGTCGCTGGGCACGGGTGCCCTGCTGGTGATGAGGCAGGAGATCTCGCCGGGCGCAATGATGGCGACCACCATTCTCGTGGGCCGCCTTCTGCTGCCGTTCGATTCCGTCATCGAGAACTGGCGCCAATGGGTGTTGGCGATCGCAAGCTGGCGTCGCGTCGAAACGGCACTGAAGGAAGACCTGGCCGTTCGCCAGACCATGCCGACGCCGCGCTCCGAAGGCGACCTCGTCGTCGACAAGCTGGTCTACGCGGTACCGGGCATCGACGTACCGATCATCAAGGGCATCAACTTCTCGCTCTCACCCGGCGAGGTGCTTGGAATCGTCGGCCCTTCCGCGGCGGGCAAGTCCACGCTGGCGCGGCTTCTGGTCGGCATTCTGAAGCCCACTGCCGGCGGCGTCTTCCTCGACGGCAACAACGTCTACCTCTGGGAACGGAGCTCTTTCGGACAGATCGCGGGTTATCTGCCGCAATCGGTTTCCCTTCTCGAAGGAACCATCCGTGAAAATATCGCCCGGATGGCGGAGAGCGACCCCTACAAGGTGCTCGAGGCGGCGCGACTCGCCGACGTCCACGACATGATCGGACGACTGCCGCTCGGATATGATACGCCGGTGGGCGATGGTCATCTGACGCTTTCCGGCGGGCAAAGGCAGCGCATCGCGCTGGCGCGCTGCCTTTACGGCCGACCACGCCTGCTCGTCCTCGACGAGCCCAACGCCAATCTCGATGCCCTCGGCGAGCGCGCCCTCATCCGCGCGATCGACGAGGCGCGCAGCGACGGCGCCATTATCATCCTGATTGCCCACCGGCCGGCCATCATGCAGGTGGCCGATAAGCTGCTCGTGCTGGAAGGCGGCCGCATCAGCCAGTTCGGCCCGCGAACGGATGTCGTGGCGACCATGATGCCCGGCGAAACAAGACGCGAAGGTACCGCTTCATGAACAAGGAAAAGATCCTGCCGGTTCGCCTGGACCTGCAGCCGCCCGTGAAGGCTGAGAGCCCGGAACGCCGCCTGCCGATGGCCGCGCCGGCTCGTCTCTCCGCGCCAATGCCGGCGCCGGACCTTTCGGAAGACAACACGCATTCGCCGATTCGACGCCTCGTCATCGCCGGGTTGACGACGATCCTCGTCGCTTTCGGCGGTTTCTTCGGCTGGGCGTTCTCGACGGAGCTCAGCAGTGCTTCGGTCACCAGCGGAACGATCGTCGTCGATTCGAAGCGCAAGACGGTCAGCCATTTCGAGGGCGGCGTGCTCGGCCGGATCCTGGTTCAGGAGGGAGATCATGTGGCGCCCGGCCAGCCGCTGATGAAGCTCGAGGATACGCGCGCCCGCTCCGACCTGGAGGCGCTGCAAAGCCGCCGTGTCGGCCTGATCGCAAAACTGGCGCGGCTGCGGGCCGAGCGGGCGGGATTGCAGGCGGTGAGCTTCCCGGCCGATCTTGTCTCCAAGGGCGAGGCTGCCGCTGATGCGGTAACGGCGGAAAACGCGTTTTTCGAGAAGCGGAGCGAGGCCAAGCAGGGCCGTCTGGCAATCCAGCGAAAGACGATCGAGGAATATTCGGAGAAGGCGAAGTCTCTCGCGGCCCAGCTTCAGGCGACCGACAGGCAGATCGAGCTGATGAACGAGCAGCGGACCGCCATAGCGACCCTTGTCGAAAAAGCCTTCGCCCAGCGCTCGAAACTCATCGAGATCGACGCACGGCTCAGCGAACTCGCCGCGACCCGCGGCGAACTCGCCGGCGACAAGGCCCAGGCGGAAAAGGCGATGGCGGGGGCCGAGCTTGCGCTCATCGGGATCGAATCCGATTTCCAGTCGGAGATCGCCGGAGAGATCACCACGGCGCGCCTCGAACTTGCGGAAGTCGAGCAGCGCATCACCGCCGCCGAGGACGTGCTTCGCCGCCTGGAAATCCGTGCCCCCCAGGCCGGTATCGTCGCCAACATTCAGCTGCGGACGCCGGGCAGTGCCGTCACGCCCGGTCAGCCGCTTCTCGACATCGTCCCCGCGGACGAACCGCTGCTTGTCGAGATGCATGTCAGCACACGTGACATCGACAGCATAACGATCGGCTCCAGTACGCAAATCCGCCTGACGGCCTATAACCAGCGCTCGCACCTGCCCCTGGCGGGCAAGGTAACCTATATCGCGGCGGACCAATCGGTGGATGAGAAGTCCAACGTCGCCTATTTCGTCGCACGGGCAGAGGTGGCGCCTGAATCGCTCGCCGCCAACCCGGACATCCGCCTCTATCCCGGCATGCCCGCGGAAGTGCTGATCGTGCACAAATCGCGTTCGGCAATCGACTACCTCGTCGCCCCGGTCTCCGACAGTTTCAACCGGGCGTTTCGGGAGGACTGATCTGTCTAACGCTTGATATCTCCTGCCGTCGCAAATTACTTTAAATTTTGAAGTGCTTTGTCTGCATTCTCGTCAGAATTACTCCTAAAATTATATTGTGCCAATATTGGCACATGGCCGAGTTATGTTTACGACGCCGTCTTTCCTCCGAATTATCGTCGTTTTAATTTACACATCTGTGTTGTGTTCGTAATTATTGCAGTGCACACTCCGGCACGCAATCCTCGGCTCCGTGCCGATGACGCATGCATCAAACCACGAAGAGGAGAAGCAGATGGCCACTTTGGAAGGCGGCGCATACGACGACGCCCTTTTTGGCTCCCGCTTTGACGATTTCATTCGCGCCCATGGCGGTGATGATTTCGTCAACGGAGGCAATGGGGACGACATCATCTTCGGCGACGACGGTGACGACTTGCTGTTCGGCGGCAACGGAAACGACACCGTGTTCGGCGGCGAAGGCACCGACGTTCTCTATGGCGAAAATGGCAATGACATCCTGGTCGGCGGATCGGGTGACGATCTGATCTACGGCGATAACGGCAACGACATTCTCCTTGGGGGCGCCGGCAGCGACTTCCTCCTCGGAGGCAGAGGCGACGACGTGCTGCTCGGCGGCGCCGGCAACGACGTCATCGACGGCGGTGCAGGGTCCGACCTTCTTGCCGGCGGTCAGGGCAGCGATATCTTCGTTTTCGACGGCGGCGGCGGCAACGACGTCATCCTCGACTTTACGCCCGGCGAAGACGTCCTGCAGATATCCAAGGGCATCAACGGCCTCGACGTCACCGCGCCCGAGGATCTCGCTTCGCGTATCACTCAGGTCGGCGGCAATGTCGTCATCGACCTCGGCCATGGCGACACGCTGACCCTGGTCAATGCCGACGCCGAAGACATTCAGGCCCACCCCGAGAACTATTTCACTGTCCACTGATAGTTTGAGACGCGGGACGCGGCTGGAAAACCGCAGGCGGCTTTTCATCATCCCGCATTGGCTTCGAACGGTGCGCCCTGCCCTCCTCCCGTGGGGCGCACCATCCAAGAATTAGTCAGAGGAGTGGCGTGTGACGTTTGACGACCGTACGCGGAGCGCCAGCGGCATTTTCGAGGACGCGAAGGCCTTTCGGCTCGGTTCCGACGTGGCTGTATTGATCTCCGACGTTCGCGCCAGGTTGCCGGCCGCAGCCAAACACACGCTCGTCATGCCGGAGCAACCCGTCCCGCTCGTCAGCACGATGCTTCCTCTTGCGGAGGGTGGACAGCGCGTGCTTTGGGCCATGCGCCCGGGCGACGAAGCGCGCCGCGGACAGATTTACATCGAAAGCGACTTCGTTCAGACGATCGTGCTCCGGCCCGTCGGTGAACTTCCGCCCCTCGACGTGGAGGACCTGTTCTCCGCACTCACGCCGGAGGGCTGCGTCAAGTTCCTGAACAATCTGCTCACCGTTTGGCGAAGCGCGTTCCGTCTGTCCCGGGACCCGTTCTTCATCGGCCTCGTCGAGGATGCGCTTCAGGCGCTGACATCGCGGCCGGCCCCCGCCAAGATTGCATGCCCGATCAACCAGGGGCGATACCTGATCGAAACCGCGATAAGCCCCGACTTCGGCGAGATCAGCGCTATCTATGCCCTTGGGGCCAACGCCATCCTGCCACTGGCGTCGCCGGCGCTGATCGGCGCCCAACGCGAGCATAATCTTCGTCCTTGCCATTTCATCGTCGAGTCTCCCCGATACCCCCAGTCTTTCGTGCTTGTCGGCAAAAGGGGCGTTGCCGTGCGCGAGCTCTCCTCCGGCAACCCTCATTGCGCCAACCTCCAGGCCTGGTGGGCAGAACGAGGCGATACACCGGAGCTGCGCGAATACGTCGTCCGCTGGCTCTCGACGACACCCGAGGGTGGACTTGCGACAGCCGTCGACCTCCAGCTGCGGTCACCGCTCCCTGAAAGGCGGATCGGCAGATCTGCAATGCATCCTTCAGCGGAGGTGGACCTCGCATTGACGCTTTCCGGCGGTCTGCTTGCCGGGGGGTGGACCCATGATCCGACAGCCACTCTTGCCGGCATCGACTACGTCAAGGAGGACGGCACGACGATACCGCTCGACGGCAACTGGTACGAGTTTGCCGCCTGGGCACGCGGAGCGGACGAAAAATCGCGAGCCGACGTGACCGGCTTCGTCGCCTGGCTGCCGTCGAACGATCCGCCGGGCGCCCTGCTCCAGCCGCGGTTCCAGATGCGGCTGGCATCCGGTGCTGTGAAACCGCTCGTGCCGAAGCCGCAACCCTTCGACGCTTCGGCACAGCGCAACCGCATACTGCGCGCAGTCCCGCCGCAGCACGCGATCGACCAGGCGTTCCGGACGATCCTTGCCCCCGCCCTGCAGGACGTGGAACAGAGGTTGGGAAGAGCTTCCAAGGTCGACTACACCAAGGATTACGACCTGCCCGAGAAGACGCCGTTGGTCTCGATCGTCGTGCCGCTTTACCGTGTTCTCGACTTCCTGCGGTTCCAGCTCTCCGGCATGGCGACCGATCGCTGGCTCGCAAGCAATGCGGAGATCATCTACGTTCTGGATTCTCCGGAGATTCAGGACGAGACGGAGCATCTGCTTGGCGGACTGCATCTCCTCCACGGGTTGCCGATGAAGCTTGTTGTGATGAACCGCAACAGCGGCTACGCGCGGGCGTGCAATGCCGGCGCGCGCTTTGCCCGCGGCTCGGTCGTCGTCATGCTGAACTCGGACGTCGTTCCGTCCGTACCCGGCTGGCTGCAGAAGCTCATCCGGCCGCTCATGGAACAGAGGAGCCTCGGCGCGATCGGCCCGAAGCTGATCTTCGAGGACGGGTCGCTCCAGCACGCGGGCCTCTACTTCGCTCGCGACCAGCGCGGCATATGGCTCAACCATCATTTCCACAAGGGCATGCCCGGCGACTACGGGGCGGCTCAACTTGCCCGCAGCGTGCCCGGCATTACCGGTGCGTGCCTGGTGACGCGCCGGGAAATCTACGAGCTCGTGGATGGATACACGGAGGATTATGTGATCGGCGATTATGAGGACAGCGATTTGTGCTTGAAAATCCGCCGGTGCGGCTATGACATCGCCTACGAGCCGTCGGCGTGTCTCTATCATTTCGAGCGCCGCTCGATCCGCCGCAGCGAAGACTATATGCGCGGGGTCGCCAGCCAGTACAATTCCTGGCTGCACACCGAACGCTGGAACGACGACATCACCGAATTGATGAAAACCGATCTCGGCGGCCGCGACCAGATGCCGGCTCTCTTCGGCATCGGCGCGGCAACGAGGACCGCCGCATGAGCGAGACTGCGCTGCGCCAGGAAAACACAGCTGCCACGGAACTGCCCGCCCGCGACGAACGCGTGGAGGCCCTGCTCGGGAGCATTCTTCGAAACCGCTTCCTTCCCGAACCTGATCCCAACAGCGTCTTCGTCGGCGACGGTTCCTTCAGGGCGGTGGGCGTCGAATTCCTCGGCCACTTCATCCGGCTGGGGGGACTGCGTCCGGAAAGCCGCGTTCTCGATATCGGCTGCGGCATCGGCCGCATGGCTGTCCCGCTCACCCAGTATCTGGATTTCGAGAAGGGGCGCTACAGCGGGATAGATCCGGTCGACGGCGGCATCGGCTGGTGCCGCCGTTTCATCACCTCGGTCTATCCGAATTTCGCCTTCCAGCGTGTCGATATTGCCCATGAGCTTTATAATCGGAGCGGAAAAATCAGCGGCAATGCGCTGAAACTGCCCTATGCCGACGGTCACTTCGATTTTGTGATCATGACGTCGATCGTGACGCATCTGCCGCCGGACGAAGTCCTCGTCTATCTGCGAGAGGTCGGAAGGCTTCTGAAACCCGGCGGCCGCCTCTTCATGACCGCATTCGTGGTCGATCACGTCGCAGCGGCCAACGAAAACGGCCGGCGCGACGCGCGGCTTTCCTTCGCCCGCGACGGCGACGGGCCATGCTGGTACGTCCCCGACATGCCACGCCTTGCCGCCGTCGGTTTCGACGACGGCTTTCTTGACGCCGCCCTCGACCGGGCCGGTCTCGCAATCACCCTGAAGGCGCTCGGCGCCTGGCGCGGTAAGGAGGCGGAGCACTACCAGGACATCTTCGTCGCCGAACGTCGAGGAGGCGGCGCGTGAGCATGCGCGTGCTCGTAGCGGCTCACAACCATCCGGCCCTCCATCCGGGAGGCACGGAGATTTTCGCACACGACCTGTTCGGCGCCTACAAGCGCGCAGGCTGCGAAGCGCTCTTTCTCGGAGCCACGAACCAAATCCACCGCCAGGCGCGGCCAGGCACGAGCTTTCAAGGCATCGGGCCTGCAGGGGACGAGTTGCTGTTGTGGTCCGGACATTTCGATCGCTTCTTCATGAGCCAGATCGATCTCTACGGCGTCGTTCCCGATATTGCGGAGCTGCTGCGCGACTTCAGGCCGGACGTCGTCCATATCCACCATCTGCTCCTGCTCGGCGCGGAGTTTCCGCATATCGTTCGTCGAACGCTGCCGCAGTGCCGGATCGTCATGACGCTGCACGACTATTATCCCATCTGTCACCATGACGGGCTGATGGTGAAAACGAGCGGCAAGGAACTTTGCCACGGGGCGAGCCCCGACGGATGCCATGCCTGCTTCAAGGACATCGCGCTCGACCGTTTCACCTTGCGCGAACGCCATCTGAAATCCCTCTTGAGCGACGTGGACCGGTTCGTATCACCGAGCCGGTTCCTCAAGCAGCGCTTCGTCGAGTGGGGGCTGGCGGAGGACAGGATCAGCGTCATTCCCAACGGACTGCCACCCCGCGGCGCGCCGGCAGCGGCCCGCCGGATCGGTTCGGATCGTCCGGTCTTCGGCTATTTCGGCAATCTCAACCCCTGGAAAGGCGTGGCGGTACTGCTCCAGGCGGCACGGCAGCTCATTTCCGAGGGGCTGGAGTTCGAGTTGCGCGTCCACGGCGGCGCACCCTTCCAGAGCGAGAGTTTCGTCGACGAGATCACGCGCCTGTTCCGGGAAACGGCACCGACCGTGCAGCAGCGCGGGCCCTACCGGCGTGAGGACGTCGCCGACCTCGTCGCAGCGGTGGATTGCACGATCGTACCCTCGATCTGGTGGGAAAATGCGCCGCTGGTCATCCAGGAGGCGCAGGCCCTCGGACGGCCGGTCATAGCCGGCAATATCGGCGGCATGGCCGAGATGATCGAGGACGGGGCAAACGGCCTCACCGTTGCGCCCAACGATCCCCGGGCGCTCGCCTCTGCCATGCGCCGCCTCGCGCAAGACGGCGCCTTGGCGCGTCGGCTTTCCGCGCATGCGCGGGAACCGGAGAACATCGACACCACCGCACGACGCTATCTCGAATTGATCGAAGCGATCGAACCGTCACGTATCGAAGCGGCATAAAGGGGAAATCGATGGCTGCTGTTGCCGAGAAATCAAATGCCGCACCGGATCAGGACAATACGATGCCGATGACCGGTCGGGTCGACGCGATCGACCAGGGGCGCATCTTCGGCTGGGCGTTCGATCCGGCAGCACCCGACAAGCGCCTCACCATCCGCGTCTATCTGGAGGGCAACGTCATTGCCCAGGCGGTCGCCGACCGCAATCGCCCCGATCTCAAGCGCAACGGCATCGGCGACGGCGGCTATGCCTTCGAAATCGCGCTTCCCGAGGCGGCAGCCTCGCGCACCACCGATCTCAAGGTGACGGCCCTGGACGCACGCGGCACCGAACAGCAGCTGCGCGTTCCGCGGCCCGACGAACAGGCGGCCGAAGCCCTCATCGCCGCGCCGCTCGCCAAGGTTCTCGACAAGCTCGACGTCCTCATGGCGGCTCAGCGGCAATTGCAGGTCTCGCAGCGATCTCTCCAGCGCACGCATAATGACGAGGGCGGCGAAGGCGGGGCCTTGGGGCCTGCCGCCGCCGCCGAGATCGGGCAGCGCCTGAACGATCTCGATGTTCATTTGATGCGGCTCGATGGCGTGGTTGCAGCGATGGAGAAGAACCTCGGAGCCTTGCAGAAGCGGTCGAATGGAGAGTTGAAACCGCTGCTGCTCCTGCTGTTCGTTCTCGCGGGCTTTGCCGCCGGCGCTGCCCTCTCGGTTTTCGCCGGGGCATGAGGAGTACCATGGCCGGAGCAGAACAGGCGCTTCCTCAAACGTCTCAAACAGCCGCGAGGATCATGCGCGGTGGGAGGGTTGTCGCCTGCCCGATCGACGATACGCTGCTGCTCGTCATAGGCGCGGGCGCGCCCGTCGCCGGCCAGGTGCCGGCGCAGATCAACGACGACCCCGCCACCGCGACGAGTGCCTCCATCATCGGTTGGCGCCTGGCTTCGCAGTCGCCAACCGCCACGCACGGGTTCGCGGCGCTCCTGCCCATCAATGACGCCGGCCGTCCGCTTACCACGCTCCGCCTGGGTCAGGAGGGCAGCCCCAGGCGCTATATCTTCGGCCCCCGCACGCTTGCTGTTCGCGAAAGCGTGATGGTCCTCGCGGAGCTTGCCGGCGCCCAACTGGCCGAGGTGCTGGACCCGCTTGTGGATGCGATGATGCAGATGTCCACCGGTCGGCGTAGGCTTGCGGCAATAGTTGCCCTGATACAGGCCCGAAAGGGTAGCGACGGCTTCCTCGAATTCGTCGGCGAGACCCACGAGGGAGCGATCTTCCTCAGAGGCTGGGCCCGCGCCGCCCATCCGGACAACGCTCGCGTGATCGTGTGCGGCGAAAATCCTGTCGTTGCCGACTGTGGCATCGCGACCTTCTCCCGGCAGGATATTCCGCAAGGCGGCGCAGGCTTCATCGGTCTGCTGGCGGCAAGCGAACCGCTTCGCGCACGAGACATCGAGGGGCTCGCCTATCGCGGGCGCGGGGGCTGGCGCTATGCTTCGGTTCATGAGCACCGGCTGATCGGCGGTCCCACGGAGACGCCCGGGCATATCCGCTCCGTGCTGCTTCAGACGCACAGCACCCCTGCCGTTCTGCTCCGGCTGCGTTCGGCCGCCAACAGCTTCGAGGGGCGCGAGACGATCTCCACTCTTCCCGTTCCCGTGCGTCTGGGAGTGGACAATATCTTTCAGGCGAACAGCGGCGCCTTTCTGATCTCCGGCTGGCTGCTCGACCCTGATGAGCATGTCCAGAGCGTCCGGTTGCGCCGTGGACAAAGCGAGATGCGGCTCGACGATCGCTGGACGCGGCTCGAGCGCTCGGATGTGACGGATGCCTTTACCGAAGAGCCGTTGTTCAAAAGCATGCTCGACCGAGAAACCCACCCGCATGGTTTCATCGTGTTTGCCGGCGGACTGGGGACAGATGGTGTGGCCCCGCTGCACCTGGAGTTGACGCTCAAGGATTCCCGCCGGGCTTTTCTGCCGCTGACACCCGCGCGGCTTCCGCCGCGTCAGGCGGCGCTCCGCCAGATCAAGTCCATCGATCCCGAAAACTGGGGCCTGACGGAAATCGTCGATCGACAGATCGTGCCCTTCCTGTGCGCGTCGGAGAGCCCCTCGCCCGGCATCAAGGCTATCCTCGATGCCGGTGCGTTCGACGAGGCTCCGGGGCCGCCGATCATCGTCGCTGCCGGCCAAGCAGAAGAAAAGGAGCTTGCCCCTTTTCTCGGCCTTCTGGCGCTCGATCCCGAAACACGGCATGCGCCGATCGCGCTCGTGCTGCACTCCGAATGCTTTCGCCGTCAGGCCGGCCGGATCAGGCAGCTCGCGCAGTTCTATCGGCTTCCGCTCAGGCTGATGTCGGCGGAAACGGACGATGTCTACGATCTCCTGGAAGCCGGCATTCGCGCGCTTTCGAGCGAGACGGTGGTTCTGCTCGCCGGCTCGCTACTGCCCCGCAGGAGCGGCTGGTACGGCAGGCTGGTTTCCGCCTTCGAGGAAAGTGGCGGGATCATTTCGCCCACGCTCGCCTATGAGGACCATTCCGTTCGATGGGCTGGCTCCTGGGCCGACGCGCAGTCCGAAAATTCGCTTTCGGGCCGTTATGCCGGTTATCCGTTGAGCGCGGTGACGGGTCTCAAGCTCACCCGGATCGCGGCGGCCTCTTTCGAATGCTGCATCATGCCGCGCGAGGCTTTCCTCGTCGCCGGAGGCTTTGCCGGCAGCTATCTCGGATCCCGGCAAAAGGGGCAGGATCTCGGCTTGAGGCTCAGCCGTTCGGGGATCGAATCCTGGTGGCTGCCCTCGGTGCAGATGCTGGGCTCGGACGAGCCGTTCTCCACCGGCAGCGCCTCCGCGGCTCCTCTCGTCGAGCGGATCGACGAAAGACTGTTTTCGGCCCGATGGGCTCCGCAGCCGCAGGGCGAAGGCAATCGCATCAAGGAGGCTTCCGCATGAGCGAGCGGCTCCGTGTTCTCGTCGTTTCGCATGGACATCCGGCGATGTCGCTAGGCGGGGCGGAGATAGCGTCCCACAGCCTGCACAAGGGCCTGAACACGCTGCCGGGCGTCGAGTCGATCTATCTCGCCCGCGTCGGCCATCCGGTCCCTCGCCACGGCGCCTCAGCACTGATGAGTCTGCGTCTTGCAGTGGACGAAGTGCTCTTCCATGCGGATGATTACGATCACTTCTTCCTGTCCAACGGGGATACGGAGGCGATCCGCCGCGACCTCCTGCGCTTCGTCGGCGATCTGTCGCCTCATGTCGTTCACTTTCATCACCTGATCGGCCTCGGAATGGAGGCGCTTTACGCTCTACGCGAAGCGCTGCCGGAGGCGGTAATCATCGTCACCTTCCATGAGTATCTGTCGCTCTGCCACAATCACGGGCAGATGGTGAAGCGACCATCCGCCCAGCTCTGCAACAGTTCGTCGCCGATCAGTTGCCATGGCTGCTTTCCCGATATCCCGGTTTCCCGTTTCCTGAGGCGCGAGGAGTTTCTGCGCGGCATGCTCGGCCTTGCCGATGCCTTCATCTCCCCGAGCATGTTCCTGGCAAACCGCTATGTCGAATGGGGCATCGACGCGGAAAAGCTCTCCGTGATCGACAACGGCATCGTCATGGGCGAGGCCGCACCGGTACGTGATCTGCCGGTCCCGTCCGCCCGACGGAACCGTTTCGCCTATTTCGGGCAGATGACACCCTTCAAGGGCATCGACGTGCTGGTCGACGCGGTCTCGCGCGTGCCGGAAGAAATCTGGGGCGAGGACTCCTGCCTGATGATCTTCGGCGGTAATCTCGAGCGCCAGCCGACCGAGTTCCAGGAGCGCCTGAAGAAGCTCATCGACGACGCCGGGCGCCGGGTGCGTTTTTATGGCGCCTATCAGAATGCCGATATGCCGAGGCTGATGCGCTCGGTCGACTGGGTCGTGCTGCCTTCGATCTGGTGGGAAAACTCGCCCGTCGTCATCCAGGAGGCCCTGCACCACCGCAGGCCCATCATCTGTTCCGACATCGGCGGCATGGCCGAGAAAGTGCAGGACGGAAGGGACGGGCTCCACTTCCGTACCGGCAGCGTCCAGGATCTCGCCGACCGGCTGTCGGAAGTGCTGGGCAACCCCGACGCATGGGACCGGCTGCACGCAACGCTGCGGCGTCCGACCGGCCACGGGGAATCGGCCCGCGCGCATGCCGATCTCTATCGTCGGCTGCTGGAGGACAGGCGGAGCTCTCTTGGTGCCGGGCAATATGAAGCGGCGGCACAGGCCTTGGTCTAGCCGCTTGCGGCTCCACTCAAATTGACAGCTGCTCGGGAATTCCCATGCTCGTTTACGCCGACGAAAACCTGGAAGTGATCCATCTGCGAGGATCGTCGCCCTATCTTCTCGTCACCTTCAACGAGATGGAGATGCAGGCGAACGGCAGCCGCTTCTGGGGTCAGCGGTTCTGCGAGAAAGCCGGCATCGCCGCACTCGGCTTCATCAGCCGGCGGCCGAACTGGTTTCCGGCGGCAAGCGTGGTCGCGGCGGTCGATGCTGCTGCGCCGATCCTTGCTGAAGCGCCGGAACGGATTCTCTACGGCCATTCGCAAGGCGGCTATGCGGCGCTGCGCTATCGCCGGCGTTTTGGCGCAAGCGTCGCCGTTGCTTTTTGCCCGCAGATCTCGATCGATCCGAAGACAGTACCATTCGACAACCGCTTCGTCCGCCACTTCGCTCCGGGGCTCCACACGAACATGGCAATCGCCCCCGACCAGGCGGCCGGGCGCGCCTATCTGTTCTACGACCCCTTTCATGCCGTCGATCGCCGGCACGCGGAGCGGATCGCGGCGATACAGAGCCAGACGCATCTCATCCCCGTGCATATGACCGGTCACGGCACCGTTCGGGCCTTCACCGGGACGGCGCGCGCGCTTTCGCTCATCGAGGCTTGCCGCGCGGACGACCGCGCCGGTTTGCGCGCACTCGCCCGCTCGGCGCGGATCGGCGCCCCGATGCGCCCCTATCAGATCGCCATTGCGGCGATTGCTCGCCACCCTGCCTGGGCCGACCTGTGTCTTCGACGCTTCGGAGAAGGCTTTTCACCTGTGGAGCGTGTAAACTTTCTTTACCATCGGGCCAACCGCCACATCCGCGACGGCGCACTCGAGATCGCTCGCGACATGCTCGCCGAGGCTGTGGCGCTCCAGCCAGGCAATCTCGGCTTTGCCCGCCGCCTCGAGGAACTCGAAGGCCGCATCGCCCGCACGCGCGCCTCAACACGGGATAAGGAAACCTCAGCACCTCTCTTCTCCCGCGCCGTGACATAGCTGGGCTTGTCTCGCCTCGTTGCGACATTCTTCGCCGCCAATAGACAGCCTTCGCCATATAGATCCATTGCAACCTGAGCGTGGTGCCGGTTAACCGGTACGCACGTTTCAATGGAGGAGAGGAAATCGATGGCGGGAGAACTGGAATTCATGAGCCGGGAGGTCGTTTCGGGCCGCCTGTCGAGGCGCGATTTTCTCGGGCGCGCGGCAGCGCTCGGCGTAACGCTCGCCTCGGCCCAGGTGCTGCTCGGCAATGCCGCGCGGGCGAGCGGCCCGGCCAAGGGCGGCATATTGCGGGCCGGGCTCGTCGGCGGCGAATCCACGAACAGCCTCGATCCGGCGACCTGGGCGAGCCAGGTGCCCTACACATTTGGCCGCTGCTGGGGAGAGCAGTTGCTCGAAGTTTCGCCAGCAGGCGAGATTGAGTATCGGCTGGCTGAAGCCTACGAAGCGTCGAAGGACGCGAAGACCTGGGCGTTCACGATCCGCAAGGGCGTGACCTTCCATAACGGCAAGGAACTGACGCCTGCCGATGTCGTCGCAACGTTCGAGCGTCATGCCGACAAGAACTCGAAATCGGCTGCCCTGCCCTTCGTCCAGGAATTCGAGACCATCAAGGCAGATGGCGACAAGGTCGTCATTACGCTGCGCCAGCCGAACGCCGATATGCCGTTCATCGTCAGCGATTATCATCTGATGATCCAGCCGAACGGCGGCAAGGACGACCCGACTGCCGGCATCGGTACCGGGCCCTACAAAGTCGTCGTCAACGAACCGGGCGTAAAGCATGTCGGCGAGCTGCAGGACGGTTACTGGGGAGCGGCCGAGCGCGGTCATGCCGACCAGATCGAAATCACCGTCATCAATGACGCAACGGCGCGCACCGCCTCGCTCCAGTCCGGCGGCGTGCACATCATCAATCGCATCGAACCGAAGATCGTCGCGCTCGTCAAACGCATTCCAGGGGTCACGATCCGCAACGTTCCCGGGAAGGGCCACTATGTCCTGATCGCCCACTGCAACACGGCGCCCTTCGACAACAACGACCTGCGGCTTGCGCTGAAATACGCGGTGGACCGCGAGGAAATGGTCGCAAAGATACTCGCCGGCTACGGCACGGTCGGCAACGATACGCCGATGATCAAGGGCTACCCGCTGTTCGACGACGATATCGAGCAGCGCGTCTTCGATCCGGACAAGGCGAAGTTCCACTTCAAGAAGTCGGGCCATGACGGTTCGATCCTGCTGCGTACCTCCGACGTCGCCTTCCCCGGGGCAGTCGACGCCGCGCAGCTTTTCCAGGCAAGCGCCGCGAAGTGCGGCATCGATGTCGAGCTGAAGCGCGAGCCCGGAGACGGCTACTGGTCCGACGTCTGGAACAAGCAGCCCTTCAGCATGTCCTACTGGACCGGCCGGCCGACGCAGGACCAGGTCTATTCGATCGCCTATCTTTCAAAGGCGGAATGGAACGACACCCGCTTCTTCCGCGAGGATTTCGACAAGCTGATCTTTGCGGCGCGCGGCGAGCTGGACGAGGCGAAGCGCAAGGTTCTCTATCGCGAGGCGGCAATGATCCTGCGCGATGAGGGTGGTGTGATCGCGCCGATGTTCAACAACTATATCGATGCCACCAGCGACAAGGTCGGCGGCTGGGTCGACGATCCGAACGGCGAACTCATGGGCGGACATGCGCTGACCAAGTGCTGGCTCGCCGCCTGAACGTGATCCTTGAAGCAGCCGGCGGCCGATGGCCGTCGGCCTCGCATCGCGCCGGCTCTCAACCTTTGAAACTACAGACTTGCGGACGGAAAACGTCAGCCAGTTTTCCTGGAAGTGCTCTAGCCGCGGCGGCGATGCAGCGAAAGCCATCCGTCCTCGACGAGGCGAGCCTCGACGTCGGTGTAATGCGACAGCATGATATGCGGCATCTCGGCCGCAGCCGAATGCGCCCCGGTGATGACGGCAACCTCGGCGCCCGCGGATTTGCCGGCGAGAACACCCGCAGGCGCGTCCTCGAAAACGAGGCAATCTTCGGCACGCACCCCGAGTCTCTCTGCCGCGAGCAGATAGCCCTGCGGGTCGGGCTTCCCGAGCGAGACATCCTCACCGGTCACCATGTGGCGCGGCACCGGAATACCGGCCGCCTCGAGCCGGCGCGCGGCGAGTTCGAGCGGCGCCGACGTAACGATCGCCCACCTTTCCGGCGGCAATGTCTTCAGGAAGGTGACGGCCCCCGGAATTTCGACAATCCCCTCGACATCGGCGATCTCCGCCTCGGCAAGAATGCGCGCCTCCTGTTCCGGATCGACCGGCAGGCCCAGCGCGCGGATCGTATCGACGGCTCGCACGCCATGGACGACCTTCATGAGCGCCACGGGGTCTATTCCGTTGCGGAGTGCCCAGGATCCCCAGACCCTTTCAACGACTGCCATCGAGTTGAGTAGCGTGCCGTCCATGTCGAATAGGAGGGCGGCGAAATTCTTCGTGAAGATTGCGGAAGAGGACGTGTCCAAACCGTGTCCCTTGGGTTTCGAGTTCACATGCCTTGCAGGTCGGCACAACTATAGCCTGACGCGGCGTTGCACAATGCTAAAGCAATTGCTTTCCGCACGCTTATCGCACTGCCCCGGTTGCAGGAACCTGTGACCTACCGAAGGGGAGTAGGATTAAATCGTGTTGCGTGTTATACAGGCTCGAAACGAGAGCGGCCGATATGCGTACAACCCAATCCCTCAGCATTACCCTGCCGATCGAAATGGCCGAAATGGTCAAAGCGAAGGTGACATCGGGTGAATATGCCACTGAAAGCGAAGTGATCCGCGACGGTTTGCGTACACTGGCTGCGCGGGACGCTGCGGTGGAACGCTGGCTGCGCGAGGAAGTCGCTGCCGCCTACGACGCCCATAAAGCCGACCCGACACGCGCTGTCCCACTTGAGGACGGTATGGCACAGGTCCGATCGCGCGTCGCCAAGGGCAAGAGTCGGGCTTGAATGAGGCATTATACCGTTCGCCTGTCACCTGAAGCGCAGACCGATCTGGTGCACATCTATAGGCATGTCGTCGAACGGTCTGGCTCAACCGATACGGCAGACCGATACATTGAGCGCATCAGCGGGTTCCTCTCGTCCTTCGATGTATTTCCGGAACGCGGAACCATCCGCGATGAAATGCGCCCAGGGCTGCGTATTATTGGGTTCGAGGGGAGCACGAGTGTGGCATTCGTCGTTGAGGATGCCGATGTGGTCATTCTACGTGTTCTAGCGGGGGGCCGTGAGTTCAGGGTGAATGATTAACGCACTCACACGCGGGTATGTCGTCGTGAAGCGGTCTAAGGCCGTTGAGGTTGTGCTCGTCACAGCGATCCAGCAGCGCCGCGTCTGCGGCGCGGGAAGCGTTCTTTCAGCCCAAGGACTTGGGCTGGCTGGATTCCTGTGACAAGCACAGGAATGAGGAAATGAAACAAGTCGCGGCGGGTAGCCCGAATCTAAACAGGCCCTTAGCTGTATCCATCCGTAACCAGAAAATCGATCGGGCCTCCCGCCCTGTCGTCATCGAAAACGGCGCAGGAGAGCATGCCGCCGAAGACGGCGCCGGAATCGACATTGGTCCTGTTCCCGACGGTGCGCGGATTGCTTCGGCTCGGCGTGTGTCCGTGGCAGACATGCTTGCCCCAATAGGTGCCGGAGTAGTTCGGATCGGTGCGGATCCAGAGGAGGATGTCGTCGCCCTGTTCTTCGAGCGGAATGGTCTCGTCGACACCGGCATGGACGAAAATGCGCTGCTGATCGACGACGAGCGACGGCAGTTCCGCCATCCAGACCAGATGGCTCAACGGAATGGCGCCGCTATAGGAAGCCATCGTCTCCTCTCCCCCGTTCGTCAGCCATAGGGACATCTCGGCCTGGCCCTTGCGTGCCGCCAGCAGCATGGCCTCGTGATTGCCCTTGAGCGTGATCCATTCCCAGCCCGGCCTGTGCGGCCCGGCCATGATCCGCTCCACGACGCCGCGGCTGTCCGGGCCGCGATCGACGAGGTCGCCGAGGAAGACCACCCGGCCGCCGGCGACGACGGATTCTATGCTGGCAAGCAAGGTTTCGAGTTGTGCGAGGCAACCGTGAATGTCACCGACGGCGAAGGTGAAACGCCGGCTATTCATGAATCGCTTCTCCTTTGCTCGTCCAAGACGGCGCGCTCCTTTCGTCGCTGATATGAATCGGCCATCTGAAGCCGCCCAGGGTCCGAGAGCTTTAGCGCATCGCCCGGACAATCGGAACCGATATTCGGAAAGCCCGATGCGTGGCAGGAACAGTGAGCGCGGACAGGCGCACGACGGCTTTGTCCACCTGGCCCCGGTGCTTGTCAGAGGGACCCGGCAGCTCCGCGTCTGCAGCGCGGAAGAATCGTTTCAGCCCAAGGACTTGGGGCTGACTGGATTCCTGTGACGGGCACAGGAACGAGGGCCCCAGGGAGATCTGCCCAAGGACTACCGGTGCGACGATCCCTTCGGAATCGCCGAACTGGTGATCGAGACGGGATCGCTTGCGGGAAACGTATCTTCGAGACCCTCTTCCAACTGCTCTTCCATGGCGTCCCGGTCATGCGCCTGCCGGGCATTCGCAAGCGCTCCCTCGGGGACCGAAGGAGACCGTCTCGTGCCGGTAATGGCAAGAAGCGTTTCATCCGCCTCGATGGCCGCGGCGAGTATCTCCTTTGCCTGGGAAACGGCATTCAGCCTGTTGAGGCTACCGTCGGCGTTCTGCGGGCAGGAGACGGAGACGACCTCCCCGTTGGTGCCGACGAACTCGACGGTGAAACCCGCCTTGCCGCCGCGCTCGGGATAGACCTGAATTCCGGCGATCTGCATCTGATTCTCCTCTGATGGACGCCCCGCCGGCTGCGGATGCGAGATCGGCCTGCAGTCTACCAGATTTGGCGAAGGTCGACAGCTTGCCGGTGCGAGAGGCATATCGGAAAATCACAGAAGGCCGGGCGCCCACCTCGCTTCCTGCGACCCGCCGGCGCTTGATGCGGGTTCGCCATTCTGGGCCGCGTGATATCCCGGCACCGGCCGGTTCTCTTTGCCTGCGGGCCGCGTGCAGGCGGCAAAAGCGTCGAGATCGCGGTTATAGATTCTCGTCTCGACGTCCATCATGCCGAGCACCGTGTGAAACAGGTTGTCGTGCGATTTGGGCTGGTCGGCGTCCTTGGCAAGACAGCCGGCATCGACGCCCATCGCAGCCTGGTACGGCTTCGAAAACCAGGCGATGAACGGCACCTGGGTCTGCTCCTTCGGGGCGATCACATAAGGCGCGCCGTGGAGGTAGAGGCCGTTCTCCCCAAGCGATTCGCCGTGATCCGACATATAGATCATCGCGCCGGCAATGCGGTCCTGATGCTTTTCGAGGAGCCGCGCGACGCTGGCGAGGATGTGGTTGGTGTAGAGGATCGTATTGTCGTAGGCATTGACCAGTTCCGCGGTCGAGCAACGCATGAGTTCCGGCGTTCGGCAGTCGGGCGTGAAGCGGCGGAACGCCTCGGGATAGCGAAGGTAGTATGAGGGGCCGTGGCTGCCGAGCTGATGCAGCACGATGACGCTGTTCGACGTCGCTGCGCCGAGTTTCCGGTCGAGATCGCCGAGGAGGATCTCGTCAAGGCATTCGCCGTTGGTGCAAAGCGGGCTGTTCTTGCGGCCGGTCTGGCTTGCGAAGCTGATGAGATCGGCAATCCCCTTGCTGCCGGTATTGTTGTCCCACCAGCTCACCGAGACACCGGCATGCGTCAGCACATTGACGAGATTTTCGGTCGAGCGCGCTTTCCAGTCGCTGTACTGGCTGCGCGGATAGACCGAAAACATGCAGGGAAGCGAGACGGCGGTCGCCGTGCCGCAACTCGTCGTGTTGCGGTAGTTGACGACCCCGAGTGCCTGCAATTCCGGATTCGTCTCGCGTTCGTAGCCGTTGAGCGAAAAGTTCATGGCACGCGCCGTCTCGCCCGCAACGACGACGACGACGACCGGTTTCCCCACGGCGGCAACGCGCGCGCCCTGATGCGCGTCGGTTCCAAGAGGGTGTACGACCAGATTGCGCTCCCGATAGGTCGAAAGGCCGTAGCGCACGGCGGCAATCAGCGGTCCGGACGGATTGAACCTTTTCATGAGGTCCGTATGTTCGCGCAGCGCGTAGGCCACCGTCGCGAAGTTGGAATAGACGAGGCCTGCGCCGACGAGGAGCGATACGGAGACGAAGGCGAAATTGACCGCGGCCTTCCGCAGGAACCGGCGGTGGCGTACCCTGACCCAGGCGATCAGGATCGAAGGGAGGACGGCGTAGACGAGGAGATGCCGCGCAAGGCTGAATGTCAGCAGGTGGCTGGCTTCGGCCCGTGTCGTAACGGCGGCATTGCCGATCATGTCCCGGTCTATGACGATGCCGAAGGTGTCGGCAAAATACGCGGCCGTCGCCGACACCAGGATGAGAATAACCAGCGCCGGCTTCATCAGGTACTTGACCGAGAGAGGCGTCAAGATCGCGAAGAGGACGAGGTAGAGTGCCGCTGCGAAGGCAAGCAGGCTCATCCGGGCGTGATCGAAATAGACGTTGGCATGAGCCCAGAACGAGTTGTTGGTCGCCAGCAGCAGATAGAGAGCGACGATCGCGCTCAGGCTTATACTGCCAATCTCGGGCCGGGGAATCCGCGGGATCTTCAAGCTCTCACCTCCAAAGCCGCGCCCCTTGCAGGCATGGTGCGGCGTGACCTTCATGTTCCCTGCACCGTTTGCGATCCAGGGGAGCATGCCCAGTAGCCCGGACGAGCTGTCGGAAAGCTGTCGGCATCGCCGGTACGAGCGGCGTCCCCGCGCCCGGCGGATTTCGCAAGTTGGCACCCCGGGAAAAACGTCCTATGGTCCCCCGTCACCGGCGCCAGAAGACTCAGGCTGCGATCTGCATGCGTTTACTCCTCGTCGAGGACAGTCCTCGCCTTACCGAACTCATCAGCGAGACCATGCATGACGCGGGTTGGCGGCTCGACGGCGTTTCGACTTTGCGCGATGCCGAGGCCGCCATTGCCGCGCGCGATCACGATCTGGTTCTCCTCGATCTCGGCCTTCCGGACGGCGACGGCCTGCAGCTCCTGCAATGGATCCGGCGGGAGCATGTCGGCCTGCCGGTGCTGATCATCACCGCACGCGGATCGGTCGACGAGCGTATCGCCGGGCTCGACGCCGGCGCCGACGATTATCTCGTCAAGCCGTTTCACCATCGCGAACTTCTGTCCCGCTGCAGGGCAATGCTCAGGCGAAATCCCAATGCGATACAGCCGGTCCTCGAGGCCGGTGCCCTGCGCTATGATCCTGCAACGGCGGAGCTTACCTGCGAGGGCGCCGTTCTGCCTCTTCCTCCGCGCGAGCGTTCGCTGATCGAAATCCTGTTGCGCGAGGTCGGGCGTGTCGTCCCGAAGCGCAGGCTCGAAACGGCTCTTTCCGAATACGGCCAGGAACTGAGCTCGAATGCGCTGGAACTCGCCGTCTCCAGGGTGCGCAAGCGACTGCAGTCGGCGGAAACCGGCGTGCAGATCGAAACCGTGCGCGGCATCGGTT
This sequence comes from Sinorhizobium sp. M4_45, assembly GCF_002885915.1. Taxonomy (NCBI): domain Bacteria; kingdom Pseudomonadati; phylum Pseudomonadota; class Alphaproteobacteria; order Hyphomicrobiales; family Rhizobiaceae; genus Sinorhizobium; species Sinorhizobium sp. M4_45. The sequence goes on along the minus strand of NZ_NWVE01000009.1, from coordinate 182,712 downwards.
ATCTGCTTCGGACGGTTTGATGAAGAGCTGGAACCCGTCGCTCATCGGCATCGTCGCCCGCCGCGTCATCGCCTTCTCACTGCTCGCCATGATCCTGCAGGTCGGCGTCGTCTTCGCCGACTACTGGTTCGACGATGACGAGCTCAGCGTTCTGATGCTGCAGGAGGAGACAGACACCCTGTCGACCGCAATCGCGAAGCAGGACGGGGAACTGACATTCAAGCTCGGTCACGAGCTGAAAGAGCGTTACCTGGAACGCGATGGACCGGGTGCTATCTATGTGAGGGTGCGCACCGCTTCCGGCTCGGTGCTCTTCACCAATTGCTCGGCCGAATGTTCGGAGCATTTTCTTCCGCTCGCCGTCAACGCACCGACTTTCTGGAAACGGCTGATCGCACCCGGCAAACCCTTTAGCGTTGCCGGCGGCCAATCGTTCGAGCGTTATGGAGAGATCGTGCTCGTAGAGCTGGCCGTCCTGAAGGACCCCAACGGCTTCATGTACAGCGTTTTGCTGCGCGAGATGTTCGATTCCATGATCGTGCCCATGACGCTGATGTTCTGCCTCGTGATCGGGGCCACGATCTGGTCGATCCGCAGTGCGCTCAAACCGGTGGCAGCTGCGGTGCGGGCGGCCGATGCGATCGATCCGCGTGACGGCAATGCTCGCCTCCCCTCGTCGCGCATGCCAGAGGAGATCGAGCGCCTTGTCGCGGCCGTCAACCGTCTCCTGGCGCGCGTTGCAGATCTCATCCAGGCGCAGAAGGTCTTTTCCTCCTCGATCGCCCACGAGATCCGCACACCGGTTTCGATCGCCAAGATGGAGTTGAGCCGCATCGACGATCCGCGCGCCCGCAATGCGGAGCGCGATCTCGATGCGCTGACCCACATTCTCGAACAATTGACCTCGCTTGCCCGGGCCGACTCTGTGGACCCCTCGGCCTTTCAGCGCGCCGACCTCTCGGCGATCGGGGCGGAGGTCGCGCAGACGACTGCGCCATTTGTTTTCGACAACGGCAAGTCCATCGAATTCGTAGACCACGGCACACCGCCCGTAAGCGTGATTGCGCCGCTCATCGAGAACATGCTCCGCAACCTGATCGAAAACGCGGTGAAGCATAATCCGCCCAATACGCGCATAGTGCTCGCCTGCGGTCCCGGACCTCTGGTGTCTGTCGAGGACAACGGCAGGGGCCTCGTCGATCTGCCGGAGCACAATGACGATCTCGGCTACGTCAAGCGCTCCGGCCAGCTTGGGCTCGGCCTCAAGATCGTTCACCGTATCGGCGAGCTTCACAAAGCGAGGATCGCGGTCGATACGGTTCCCGGCGGAGGGACGAAAATCACCATCGATTTCGCCGCGGCTGCTTAAGGCCTGTTGAGATCGGATACCCGCGACGACTTATGTTGACTTCCTCATTCCTGTGCTCGTCACGGGAATCCAGCCAGACCGAGTAATTGGGCTGAAAGAACGCTTCCCGCGCCGCAGACGCGGGCTGCTCTCTGGCGTTGCAAGACAGTCACTTCATTTCATTCGATCGATTGACTTAGTCGATTGATTGGCGCATCATCGATGCATGATCAAGAATGGAATCCGCCCCACTGTGCTCCGAGCCGACCGCGGCGACGCGACGCGGGAAAAGCTGCTCAACACGGCCATCGACGTCTTCGGACGCTATGGCTTCGATGGCGCGTCCACGCGAAAGCTCGCCGATGCAGCGGGCGTCAATCTCCAGGCGATTCCCTATTATTTCGGCGGCAAGGAAGGGCTCTATGTAGCCGCCGCCGAGCACCTTGCGTCGATGATCGGCGGCCATGTCGGCGACCTGCGGAGCATGATCGTCTCCCGCCTTGCCGAACTCGACGCCGCAGGCGCTGCGATGACGCCGATGGAGGCGCGGCATTTCCTGACCCAGATGGTCCAGAGGATGATCGCTCTCTTCGTCAGCAAGGAATCGGAAAGCTGGGCACGCTTCATCATTCGCGAGCAGATGGAGCCGACCGAAGCATTCAAACGCATCTACGGCAGCATCATGGGGCCGATGATCGACATGGCGAGCCGCCTGATCGGCGCGATCATCGAGGACGACCCGGCTTCGGAGCACATTCGTCTGAGAACTCTCTCCTTCGTCGGAAGCATTCTGGTGTTTCGAATGGCGCATGCGGCCGTCTATGCCCAGCTCGAATGGGAGTCTGCCGGACCGAAAGAGATCGAGACATTGCACCGCCATGCCGCCGAACTCGTGGCGGTCCTCGGTGCCGAGAGGGACCGCCGGTCATGAGGAAGGTCGCCATACTCGTTGCAGTCGTCGCCGCAGCTCTCGCCGGTGCCTGGTGGTTCGACCTGCCGGCGCGCCTCGGTTTTGCGGGTGAGCCGCGGCAGGCGGTGCTCTACGGCAATGTGGACATTCGGCAGGTGTCGCTTGGCTTTCGGGTGAGCGGGCGGATCGCTGAGTTGCGCGTCGACGAGGGCGATAGCGTGAAGGCAGGCGACGTGATCGCGAGGCTCGACGCCGAGCCGTTCCGCCAGGCGCTCGGTGCCGCCGAAGCGGACGCCGAGGCTGCCCGGGCGACGCTGGCAAAGCTAAAGGCCGGGGCCCGCGCAGCCGAAATCGCCCAGGCGAGCGCCACGCATGAAGAACGCCTTGCGGAGCTTGAGAATGCGAAGCTCGCCTATGAACGCGCAAAGCAGCTGCGTCCGAACGGCACGATCTCGCAGGCGGAGCTCGACCAGGCAAACGCCAGCCGCGCAGCGGCAGATGCACGCGCAAGGTCGGCCCGCGAGGCTTTGGTGCTTCTCGAAGAGGGAAACCGCGCAGAGGACATAGCGGCAGCGGCGGCCCAGGCGAATGCCGCGACGGCAAAGGCCGAGAGCGCCCGCATCTCGCTCGATGACACCCAACTTGCCGCCCCGAGCGACGGCGTCATCATATCCCGCGTGCGTGAAACCGGTGCGATCGTCTCGCCCGCCGATATCGTCTACGTGCTTTCGCTGACGGAACCGGTCTGGGTCCGCGCCTATGTCGCGGAGCCCGACCTCGGCCGTGTACATCCGGGAATGAAGGTGACGATCACCTCCGACACCGCGCCCGATCGCAACTATGAGGGAACCGTCGGCTTCATATCCCCCGTCGCCGAGTTCACGCCTAAATCGGTTGAGACACCCGAGCTCAGAACCGATCTCGTCTACAGGCTGCGCATCGTGATCGCCGATCCGGGCAAGGATCTTCGCCAGGGCATGCCGGTCACCGTGCACCTGCCGGAAGCGAAGGAGGCTTCCTGATGCCCGCCCGCGCAACGGAGCCCGGCACGACCCCGTTCGTTCGGCTGAACGCCGTCACCAAGCGGTTCGGTACCGCGCCCCCGGCGCTAGACGCGGTTGCGGGTGAAATCTTCGGCGGATGGGTAACCGGTCTCGTCGGTCCGGATGGCGCAGGCAAAACGACGCTGATCCGGCTGATGACCGGCCTGATGCTGCCGGATGCAGGCACCATAGAAGTGCTCGGCTACGATACCCGGAGGGATCCCGCCAGTATCCAGGCGGCAATCGGCTATATGCCGCAGCGCTTCGGCCTCTATGAAGACCTGTCGGTCCAGGAGAATCTCGACCTCTACGCCGATCTGCGCGGCCTGCCGAAGACCGAGCGCAGCCGGACCTTCGGTGAGTTGCTCGACTTCACCGATCTTGCCCGCTTCACCACGCGGCTTGCCGGCAAGCTCTCCGGCGGCATGAAACAGAAGCTCGGCCTCGCCTGCGCGCTCCTGCGCAAGCCGCGGCTCCTGCTTCTCGACGAGCCCGGCGTCGGCGTCGATCCGATTTCGCGGCGCGACCTCTGGAAGATGGTCGGAAATCTGAGGGCGGAGGGCATCGCCGTCGTCTGGTCGACCGCCTATCTCGAAGAGGCGGAAGCCTGCGACCATGTTTTCCTGCTCAATCAGGGGAGGCTCATGTTTTCCGGCCCGCCGGCGGAGATGACCGGCCGCGTCGAGGACCGCGTCTTTCGCCTCTCCGGCATCCGCGGCCGCCGCCGCGAAGCGCTTGCGCGCCTCCTCGAAGAGCAAGGCGTGGTCGACGGCGTGATCCAGGGCGAAGCCATACGTCTCGTCATGAAGCAGGGTCTTTCACCGCCGCGCGGCGACACGGCCGATGCCGCTCACGCAGCGATCACCCCGCCCCGCTTCGAGGACGCTTTCGTCGATATGCTCGGCGGAGGTCCCGGCGGCCGGTCGAGGCTTGCGGAAACACAGCGCGAGTTCGCCGAAGACGCCGGCAGACCCGTGATCGAGGCGCGGGGTCTGACGAAACGCTTCGGCGACTTTACCGCCGCCGACAACATCACCTTCGATATTCCACGCGGCGAGATTTTCGGCCTCCTCGGCCCCAACGGCGCCGGCAAGTCGACGACGTTCAAAATGCTTTGCGGCCTCCTGAAGCCGACCGCCGGCGAAGGCCGCGTCGCCGGCTTCGACCTCAGGCGCAACGCCCCCGAGGCGCGCAATCGGCTGGGTTACATGGCGCAGAAATTCTCTCTCTACGGTGATTTGAGCGTCATCCAGAACTTCAATTTCTTTGCCGGCGTCTACGGGCTGTCCGGCGCGAGAAAACGCGAACGCATCGCTCTGATGAGCGAAATCTTCGACTTCCGCACGATCCTCGAGATGTCGGCCAAGGACCTGCCGCTCGGTCTCAAGCAGCGTCTGGCGCTTGCCTGTGCCGTGCTCCATGAACCGGAAGTGCTTTTCCTGGACGAACCGACCTCCGGCGTCGATCCAATCACCCGTCGCGAGTTCTGGACCCATATCAACGGCCTTGTCGAAAAGGGCGTGACCGTGCTCGTCACCACGCATTTCATGGATGAGGCGGAATATTGCGACCGCATTTCACTCATCTATCGCGGCCGCTCGATCGCACTCGGCTCGCCGGACGACATGAAGGCCCGTGTCGCAAGCAAGGATCTCCCCGACCCGACCATGGAGGACGCGTTCATCGCGCTCGTTCAAGGCTCCGAGGCGAAGGAGGCTGCATGAACGCCGAGAGGAAAATGGCGAAAGCGTACGAACCCGCGGGCCGGGCCCGGCGTTTTGCCGCCCTGGTGCGCAAGGAAACCTATCAGGTCGTACGCGATCCGAGCAGTATCCTGATCGCCTTCGTCCTGCCATTGGTCCTGCTCTTCCTCTTCGGTTATGGCGTGTCGCTCGATACGACGCGCACGCGCGTCGCCCTCGTGGTCGAGGAGGCGACCCCGCTCACGCGCGATCTCGCTGCCAGCTTCGAGGCATCGCGCTACTTTTCCGTCGTCACCGGACGCGACCGCAGGGAATTTGAGGACGACCTTGTCCTCGGACGGGTGCGCGGCATCCTCGTGATCCCCGCCGGCTTTGCCGCCGACCACGCGGCGGGGCGCCATCCGTCGGTCCAGGTGATCGTCGACGGCTCCGATCCGAACACCGCCAATTTCGTGCAGAACTATGCACAGGGTGCTGTTGCCAATTGGGAGCGCCAGCGCTTGAGCGAGGGCCGGAGCCCGCCTCCGGCGATCTCCGCCGAACAGCGCTTCTGGTTCAACCCGCAGCTGACAAGCCGCAACTTCCTGGTTCCGGGCTCGATCGCGATCGTGATGACGCTGGTCGGCACGCTGCTCACCTCGCTCGTCGTCGCCCGCGAATGGGAGCGCGGCACGATGGAGGCGATGATGGCGACGCCCGTCTCCGCCGCCGAGCTGCTCGCCGGCAAGCTGCTGCCCTACTTCGTCCTCGGCCTTACGTCGACGACGCTTTGCGTGCTTGTGGCGGTCTTTCTTTTCGATGTCCCCTTCCGGGGATCGGTGGCGGCGCTCTACGCCCTTTCGGCCACCTTCCTGATGCCGGCGCTCGGACAAGGGCTGCTGATCTCGGCCGCGACGAAGAACCAGTTTCTCGCTTCGCAGCTCGCGCTGATCTCGGCCTTCCTCCCGGCCTTCCTGCTGTCCGGCTTCCTCTTCGAGATCAATTCCATGCCCACCGTCATCCAATGGGTCACCTATGCCGTCCCGGCGCGCTACCTCATTCCCAGTCTGCAGACAGTGTTTCTCGCCGGCGATATCTGGCCGATGTTCGCACGCGCCATCACGGTGATGTTCCTGATCGGCTGCATGTTCTTCGCGCTGGCGGCGCGCAGCACCAGAAAGAGGATCGGCTGACATGTGGTGGACGCGGCTGAAAGCCCTGATCGTCAAGGAGCTGCTCGCGGTCCTGCGCGATCCGAAGGGCCGCACCGTTTTGATCGGCCCGCCGATCATCCAGCTCCTGGTCTTCTCCTATGCGGCGACGCTCGAGGTGACTGACGTCGATCTCATGGTGCTCAACCGTGACAACGGGCAATGGAGCCAGGAACTCGTGCAGCAGATCGGCGGCTCTCCGACCTTTCGCTCGATAGAGCTCGCGAGCAGCCCTCACGAGGTCCGCCTCGCGATCGATACCCAGCGAGTCCTGGCCGCACTGGAGATCGGCCCCACCTTCTCCGGCGATATCGAGGCGGGGAGACCGGCGGAAGTGCAGATGATCCTCGACGGCCGGCGTTCCAACGCGTCGCAGATCGTCTCCGGCTATCTCGGCCGAATCGTCGGCGCCGTCGCGGCCGAAACGCCGGCGGGCAGGCGTGCGGCCTCCGAGACGATCCGGGTCGAGGTCCGCAACTGGTTCAATCCGAACCTCACCTACCAATGGTTCATGGTGCCGAACCTGGTCGCGAGCATCGCTCTCCTGATCGGGCTTATCGTCACGGCGCTGTCGGTCGCGCGCGAGCGGGAGCTCGGCACTTTCGACCAGCTCATCGTGTCACCGTTGCGCACCCATGAGATCCTGCTCGGCAAGCTCATCCCGCCGATGATGATCGGCCTCTTCCACATCACCATCTATATCCTTGCCGCGGTCTTCATCTTCGGCGTGCCGCTGCGCGGCTCTCTGTTCCTGCTCTATGGGAGCGCCATCTTCTATCTCGCCGCCGTCGTCGGCCTCGGTCTCTTCATCTCGGCGCTGTCCATGACGCAGCAGCAGGCAATCCTCGGGGCCTTCCTCTTCATGGTCCCGGCTATGCTGCTATCCGGCTTCGCGACGCCGATCGAAAACATGCCCTCCTGGCTGCAGCCAGTGACGCTTATCAATCCGCTGCGCTATTTCCTGGTGATCGTGAAAGGTGTGTTTCTAAAGGACATTCCCCTTGCCGAAGTCGTCCACCAGACGCTGCCGCTTTGCCTGATCGCGATCGTCACCCTCTCCTCCGCCGCGTGGCTGTTCCGCAGGCGGCTCGAATGAAGACTAAACAAGCCGGATAGGACCGGGGTAGCGGCTGACGACTTCATCGGACGTGACGAGCGTAAGTCCTTCGACGAGAGACTGCGCGATGAGAATGCGGTCGAATGGGTCCTTGTGGATCAGGGGGAGTTGATCAAGTGCCACCGCATGGGTGCCGTCGACCCGCAGTTCCCGGTAACCATTGTCCAGCAAACCTCGACGCAGGAGCCGTGGATCGGCATCGAAGTCCATCCGCCCCAAGCCACGCTTGATCGCGATCTCCCACACGCTCGCCGCACTGAAGTAAAGCGTATTCTCGGAGCTTTCGATAAGAGCGCGGGCCTCTTTCGACAAGCGGCCGGGTACACCGGCCGCCCAGAGGAGAATGTGCGTATCAAAAAGAATATTCATGCGCCAAAAAGATCTGCAACCTCGTCACGGCCCATCTGATCGAAGTCGTCCGGTACCGTAAACTGACCCGCCATGAAGCCGATCCGCTGCACTTTCGCATCGGAAGGCTGATCGATCGGGATCACCTTCACCATCGGCTTTCCCGCTTTTGCAATGATAAAGGGCTGCCCCTGCGCCGCCTTCTCGATCAGTCGCGATAGGTGGGTTTTCGCTTCGTGAATGTTGACGGTTTCCATCGGGGTCCTCGTAATCGAACTTAGTTCACTGAACTTAGTTCAATCCCCGTCTCTTTTCAAGGTACCGCGCCGCCAGCCCTTATGCTGTCAGCCTTTAACGAACGCTTCGATGGCGGCGATCTCGTTCTGGCGGATGTCGTGGCCGCCGGAATGCCACTCGAATTCCACCTTCGCCTTCTGCTTCGTGAAGTAGTCCCCGAGCGCCCGTGTCAGCGGGGCCGGGCAGATCGGGTCGCGTTCTCCGGCCGTAATCAGGATCTTGCGGCCGGCGAGCGCGGGATTGTCCTCCGGACGGAACGGGATCAGCGGATGCATGAGCACGGCCTTGTCGAAGAGGCCCTCTTCGATCAGTACATTCGCGAGAATGTTGGCACCGTTGGAATAGCCGAGACCGACAATCTCCGAGGCGTCGTGTTCGCCAGCGAGCGCCTTCACGAAACCCGCCATCTTCTCCGTCGCACGCGCGAGGTCCGCCATGTCGTAAACGCCCTCGCCCGTTCGCCGGAAGAAGCGGGCGGCCCCGTGTTCCGATACGTCGCCCCGCGGCGAAACAACGGTGGCCTCCGGCAGGAGCTGCGCCCCGAAGCCGAAAAATTGGTTCTCGTCGCCGCCCGTCCCGTGAAGTACGAAAAGGATCGGACCGCCGGGCCTGCCGGATTTCAATGTGTGCACATAGCCATGATCGACCATCGATTTCTCCTTTGTGCGCGCGTGGTGGCGAACACTTATTCTATCTAAAGACGTGCGCTCCTTCCTGCGCCAGCGGAAGGAGCGCACAGGTGCCGCTAGGCGTCCAGCTTCTGCAAATGGCTTTCGAGAACCGGGCGCAGATGCTTGTGCTGCTGCGGCAGCTTCAGCGCCTCTCCCAGATGCGCGATGTCCTCGTCCCGGTCGAAACCGGGCTCGTTCGTGGCGATCTCGAAGAGAACGCCGCCCGGCGTGCGGAAATAAATCGCCCAGAAGTAGTCCCGGTCGATCACCGGCGTCACGTGGTAGCCGGTGTCCATCAGCGCCTTGCGCACCTCCAACTGCTTCTCGCGGTTGTCGACGGCGAATGCGACGTGGTGAACCGAGCCGGCACCCTGTGCGGCGCGGCTGATGTTTGGCAGCGTCTCCAGATCGACGAGGCTCGCGCCGTTGCCGCCGGGCACGATCAGCCTGGTTACGCCGTCCTTGCGGTCGAGTTCCTCGTAACCCATGAACTTCAGCAGTTCCGCAGTCGCGCCTTCGTCGCGTAGCCGCATGGCGACCGAGTGGAAGCCGCGAATGGCGTGATCCGAGGAGATGCCGCCTTCGGTCCAGGGCGTACGCGGGTCATCCTCGACCTCGACGAGAGCGAAGCCGTCGCCGTCCGGACCGGCAAAGTTCAGGCGCTTTTCGCCAAAGCTTTCCGTCTGCTTGAGACCGCTCGCACCGAGTGTCGCCAGGCGCTCCTGCCAGAAGCCGAGCGAGCCCCGCGGGATTGAAAAGACGGTAGTCCCGACCTCTCCGGTGCCCGCGCGGCCGCGCGGCATCTGCGGAAAGGGAAAATAGGTCATCACCGTGCCGGGGGTGCCGGTCTCGTCGCCATAGTAGAGATGGTAGACGTCCGGCGAGTCGAAGTTCACCGTCTTCTTGACGCGGCGCAGGCCGAGCGTGTCGGTGAAGAACCGGTTGTTCGTGCGGGCGTCGTTCGCCATCGACGTTACGTGATGCAGGCCTTTGATCTGGTCAAGCATGATCCGCTTTCCTTTCTGCCCGCGCTTTGCGGGGTGCGTTGATGTCGGTTAGATGCTCTCTGGACGCCGAGAGCGAAAGACCGTTGCGAAAGAACGGATTGTCAATGGGGTGTTGACACGACAGGATGACCGTTAACAATTACGACCACAGACCGGAGAGGACTGCCTGCATGGCAGCTTGCCACGCGTCAGAGCGCCATTTAGCATCGCGGCGGCCGGCAACATTCGATCCTGCGGCCAACACCGCGAGCGGGAGGAGGAGCCCGGCCATCCCGTGAAATACCGTCTCGTTCTTGCCCTCCTTCTCCTGCCGGCAGCCGCAGGATTGATCGCCGTCCAGGGAACCGCCGTCGCCACGCGCAGCTATATGCAGGAGGCTTCCTCGCAGGCGAACACGGCTCTGCGGCTGGCGGTTGCGGCCCTTAGCGGTCACCTGAACCGCTATCAGGCCCTGCCCGCGCTGATCGCCGACCATGATGACGTCAAGGAACTGGTCACGCGTCCGCGCGACCGGCGGCTGCGCGGGGCCGTCAATTCGTATCTCAAGGAGATCAACGGACTCCTCAAGTCTTCCGACATCTACGTCATCACACCGGACGGCAACACGATCGCCGCCAGCAATTACGATGGACCGACGAGCTTTGTCGGCGAGAATTTCAGTTACCGCCCCTATTTTCAGGACGCACTCAAGGGGAACCAGTCCCGCTTCTATGCTCTCGGCACGACATCGCTGAAGCGCGGTTACTATTTCGGTGCGCCGGTCCGCGTCGGAGGGGACATCCGCGGCGTGATCGTGTTCAAGGTGGATATCGAAACCATCGAAGCCTCCTGGCAGGGTGGCGAATACCGGATCTTCGTCTCCGACCCCGAAGGCATCATCTTCATGAGCGGCAATCCTGCATGGCTCTATGCCGGGATCCTACCGCTGACGCCTGACCGGCTTGCCCGGACGGAGGGGTCGCGGCGCTATGCGGACGCCACGCTCCGCCCCCTGCCGGTCGTACAAAGCGAGCTTTCCGGACATCGATTGCTAAAGGTGTCCGAGGGCAGCGAGCGGGAATATCTGGCCCTCTCGCATTATATGCCGGAGGCGGATTGGACCGTGAACGTTCTTACGGACACGGCATCCGTGCGGACCCAGGCCCTGACCACGGTTGCAGCCGTCATGCTGCTCCTTTGCCTCGCCGGCCTGGCGATCGCGATCATCATCCAACGGCGCGCAAGGCTCAGGGAACGCATTCTGATGCAGGAGCAGGCGCAGGAGGAACTCGAGCGCCGCGTCGAGGAGCGCACGGCGGATCTTGCACGCGTCAATTCGCAGATCGAAGCGGAGATCGCCGAACGGCGGCTCACCGAGCAGCAGTTGCGCCAGACCCAGGCCGATCTCATCCAGGCGGGCAAACTCGCCGGCCTCGGGCAGATGTCCGCTGCCCTGTCTCACGAATTCAACCAGCCCCTCGCCGCCGCCAAGACCTATGCCGACAGCGCCGCGCTGCTCATCGAGCGTGGCCGCACGGCCGAGGCGAGCGACAATGTCCGGCGGATTTCGGGCTTGATCGACCGTATGGCCTCGATCAGCCGTCACCTGCGCAATTTTGCGCGAAAACCCAATGAAAAGCTCGGCCCGGTCCGTCTCGACGAGGTGATGCGCGACACGCTGGAAATCGTGGCAGTCCGGTTGAAAGCGGCAGACGCCGAAATGGATACCGATCTCGGCGATGAGCTGGCGGTCCTCGCCGGTTCGGTCCGCTTGCAGCAGGTGCTCGTCAACGTGATCTCGAACGCCGCCGACGCCGTCGAAGGACTTGACGATCGCAAGCTTTCCGTGCGCGCCTGGCGCGAAGGCGGCAGGGTCGTGCTGACGGTGCGCGATCGCGGCGCGGGCGTTGCTCCGGCAGTTGCGGAACGCATCTTCGATCCGTTCTACACGACCAAGGGCGTGGGAAGAGGCCTCGGCCTCGGCCTGTCCATTTCCTACAACATCATCAAGGATTTCGGAGGAAGCCTCACCGTGTCGAACCATCCGGAGGGTGGCGCGGTGTTTCGTATCGAGCTTGCCGTTGCCGGAGAAACCGGGCGGGAGGCAGCTGAATGAGCGAAACCCGCATCCTGCTCGTCGACGATGAAGAGGAACTGCGTCGCTCCAGCGCTCAGGCGCTGGAACTCGCCGGCTTCCGGGTGGATACGTTTGCCAGCGCCGAGCATGCGCTCGAACGCATCGCCTTCAGCTTCCACGGCGTCGTCATCAGCGATATCCGCATGCCAGGAATGGACGGAATGACCTTTCTGCAGCGCATCCGCGAGATCGATGCCGAACTGCCGGTGATCCTGGTGACCGGACACGGCGATGTGCAGCTGGCGGTCCGGGCGATGCGCGAGGGCGCCTATGATTTCGTCGAAAAGCCCTTCACCGCCCAGATGCTTGCCGGCACCATTCGCCGCGCGCTCGATTGGCGTGGTCTCGTGCTCGAGAACCGCCGCCTGCGGGCCGTTGCGGGCAAACGCGACGACATAGAACAGCGGCTGCCCGGGCGAAGCCAGGCAATGGTCGACCTGCGCTACCGCATCAGGGCGATCGGCGCCTCCGACGCCGATACGCTGATCATCGGCGAAACGGGAGTTGGAAAAGAAGTCGTCGCCCGCGCGCTCCACGATTTGAGCAGCCGCGCGAGCGGCCCGTTCATCGCCATCAATTGCGCCGCTCTTCCCGAAAACCTGATCGAAAGCGAGCTCTTCGGGCACGAACCGGGCGCATTCCCCGGAGCGCTCAGGCCGCGCTACGGCAAATTCGAGCATGGCCGCGGCGGCACCATCCTGCTCGACGAGATCGGCTCCATGCCTTACGATCTCCAGGCGAAATTCCTTCGCGTGCTGCAGGAGCGGGTCATAACCCGCCTGGGTTCGAACGAGACCGTACCGCTCGATGTTCGTTTCATCGCGACTAGCAAGGTCGACCTGGAACGCGAGGTAGCAAGCGGCCGCTTTCGTGCCGACCTGCTTTACCGGTTGAACGTCGCAACCTTGAGAGTGCCGACGCTTTCGCAGCGCCGTTCCGATATCTCCCTGCTCTTCATGCAGCTCGTCCGCGAATCCGCCGCTCGCTACGGCCGGGACGACATCGTCGTCTCGCCCGCGCTCGCTTCGGAAATGGCCGCACGCGAGTGGCCCGGCAACGTGCGCGAGTTGCGCAATGCCGCGGAGCGTCTGGTCCTCGGGCTCGAAGCCGAACGCGAAGAAGTGCTTGCATCGGCGAACGGCCGGCGCCTGGCCGACAAGGTGGCCGCCTTCGAAAAGAGCGTCATCGCCAGCGCTCTCGCGGCCCATGGCGGCGCGTTGAAGCCCGTCTACGAGTCGCTCGGCATTTCACGCAAGACGCTCTACGAGAAGATGCAGAAGTTCGGGCTCGACAAGAAGGCGTTATCGGAGGAGCGGTAGTGCTCCCCCGCACGCGGGGTGAGGGGATGCCCTGAAAAAGTGCGGTCATGTTGACGAAGTCGGCCCATATAGTCCCTTCTCCCCGCCTGCGGGGAGAAGGTCGCGGCGGCGGGATGAGGGCAATCCGGCACGAGATTGCCTGCCTCACACGTTGAACGCGGCTCCGATCAGCGTCTTGGTATAGGGCTCCCTCGGCGCATCGAAGATCGCGTCCGTTTCCCCCTCTTCGACGATCCGGCCGTTCTTCATCACGATCACATAGTCGGACATCGCCTTCACCACCGAAAGATCGTGGCTGATGAAGATGTAGGAGAGACCGTGCTTTTCCTGCAGATCGCGGAGGAGGTCGATCACCTGCCCCTGCACCGACCGGTCGAGGGCCGAAGTCGGCTCGTCGAGAATGACGACCTTCGGCTTCAGGATGATCGCGCGGGCGATCGCGATGCGCTGGCGCTGTCCGCCGGAGAATTCATGCGGATAGCGGTTGCGCGAGGCGGGGTCGAGGCCGACTTCCTTCAGCGCTGCGATGGCCCTGCGGTCGCGGTCGGCACGGCTCAGGTCGGGCTCATGCACATGGAGGCCTTCGGTGATGATCTCGCCCACGGTCCGGCGTGGCGAGAGCGACCCGTAAGGGTCCTGAAAGACGAGCTGCAGCTGGCGGCGCAGCGGTCGCATCGCGCCGCGGTCGAAGCCGGAAATGTCGGTCGAGCCGAAACGGTAGTAGCCGCTGCTCGGCAGAAGCCTCAGCAGCGCCCGGCCGAGCGTCGACTTCCCGGAGCCGGATTCGCCGACGATCCCGATCGTCTGGCCCTGCCTGAGCCTCAGATTGACGCCGTCGACTGCACGGAAAGCGGCCGAGGCTCCGCGGAAGAGGCCGCCAGGGATCGTATAGTCCACCGCGACATTGCGACCCTCCAGGATGATCGGGGCATTGTCGGAAGGCGGAGGCTTGCGCCCGCTCGGTTCGGCCTCCAGCAGCATCCTGGTATAGTCCGCCTTCGGCCGCTCGAAGATATCGGCCGTCACCCCCTGCTCCACGACCTCGCCGCGGCGCATGACCGCGACCCGGTCGGCGAAGTACTTGACGATGCCGAGGTCGTGGGTGATCAGAACGATCGCCATGCCGAAGCGCCTTTGCAGCGATTTGAGCAGATCGAGGATCTGGGCCTGGATGGTCACGTCCAGGGCGGTCGTCGGCTCGTCGGCGATCAGGATGTCCGGCTCGTTGGCAAGCGCCATGGCGATCATGACGCGCTGGCGCTGGCCGCCGGAAAGCTCGTGCGGATAGCTGTCGATGCGCCGCCCCGGTTCGGGAATGCCGACGAGCTCCAGGAGCTCGAGGACGCGCCTGCGCGCCTCCTTGAAGCTGCCGCCCCGGTGATGGACGATCGGCTCGGCGATCTGGCGGCCGATCGTGTAAAGCGGGTCGAGCGAAGTCATCGGCTCCTGGAAGATCATGGTGATCTTCGAGCCGCGCACCTTGTTCAGTGCCTTCGGTGCAAGGCCCACGAGTTCCTGGCCGCGATAGCGCGCCGAACCCGTCACCGTCCCGTTCTTGGCGAGCAGACCCATGATGCCCATCATGGTCTGGCTCTTGCCCGAACCGGATTCGCCGACGACCGCGAGCGTCTCGCCGGAACGGACGTCGAGATCGATGCCCTTGACCGCTTCGACGGTGCCGTCAGGGGTGGAAAAGTCGACCTTCAGGCCGCGCACAGCGAGAATGGAGTCCTTCATCTCTGTCATGTCAGCGGTCCTTCGGGTCGAGCGCATCGCGCAGGCCGTCGCCGACGAAATTCAGCGAGAACAGCGTCACGACGAAGAAGATGGCGGGGAAGATCAAGAGCCAAGGCGCCGACTGTATGTTGTTCGCACCTTCCGAGATCAGCGCACCCCAGCTCGTAAGCGGCGCCTGCACGCCCAGTCCGAGGAACGACAGGAAACTCTCGAGCAGGATGACCTTCGGCACGACGACGGTGACGAAGACGATGACCGGACCGATCGTATTCGGGATGATGTGCCGGCGGATGATCTGCCAGTCGGTCAGACCCAGCGCCTGCGCCGCTCCGACGAACTCACGCCGCTTGAGCGCCAGCGTCTGGCCGCGCACGATGCGGGCCATATCCAGCCATTCGACAGCCCCGATCACCAGGAAGATCAGGATGAAGCTGCGGCCGAAGAAGACGACGAGCACCACGACCAGGAAAACGAAGGGCAGCGAATAGAGGATCTCGACCAGGCGCATCATGACGTTATCGACGCGCCCGCCGATATAGCCCGATGTCGCCCCGTATACGACGCCGATGCCGAGCGAAACGAGACTCGCCAGCAGGCCGACGGCGATGGAGATCTGGCCGCCCAGCATCACCCGGACAAGCAGGTCGCGGCCATTGGAATCGGTGCCGAAGGGGAAATATTCCCGAGCCACCTCGCCCTCGACCTTCAGGGTACGGCCGTCGTTCTCCGTCGCGACCACCTCGGTGTTCTCGAACTCGTTCGCCCGGTCGAAATAGCGTGTGGCGCGAGGATCGATAGGCTCGTCCGAAGTCACCGTGGCGGTGAAGGTCTGGCCTTCGACGTTGAATTCCGTGAGCGTGACGCGTGCACGCGTCGCCACGCCCTCCATCACGTCCTGAAGTGTCGAGGTGTCCGGACGCGGCTCGAGGCTGGGGCCGATCGTGACATAGGACGGAAAGACCTGATCGTAGCTGTGAGGCGAAAAAAGCGGCCCGACGAAGGAAAAGAGCGCGATGAGCACCAGCATGACGCAACCGGCCATCGCCGGGCGGTTGCGGCGGAAGCGCAGCGTTGCGAGCTGAAAGAGGCTTCGGCCTTTGGTGTCGGGCATCGATGCCGGGATCTGAGCGATATCAGTCATGGCGAACCCTCGGATCGAGCAGGCCGTAGAGAATATCGACCAGAAGATTGAAGAGGATGACGAAGATGGCGATGAGGATCACGGTGCCCATTACCAGCGTATAGTCGCGGTTGATCGCTCCGAGCACGAAGTAGCGCCCGACGCCCGGTATAGTGAAGATCGTTTCCACCACGGCCGAGCCCGTAAGGAGGGCGGCGGCGCAAGGAGCAAGATAGGAGACGACCGGCAGCATGGCACCGCGCATGGCGTGCGTCACGACCACGGCGCGGGACGGCAGGCCATAGGCTTTCGCGGTGCGGATATGATCCGTATTGAGGGCCTCGATCATCGAGCCGCGCGTGAGCCTGGCGAAAACCGCAAGCTGGGGAAGCGCGAGCGCGATCATCGGCAGGATGAGAAAGCGGAGAGAACCGTCGCCCCAGCCGCCGGCGGGCAGCCACGCGAGCACGATCGCAAAGATCAGCGTCAGCACGGGACCGACGACGAAGTTCGGCACGGTGACCCCGATCGTGGAAACCGACATGACCGCGAAATCCAGGAAGCTGTTCTGCCGCAAGGCGGCGATCGTTCCCGTTATGACGCCGCCGACGACCGCGAGCAACAGCGCGTAAAAGCCGAGCTCCATCGAATAGGGCAGTCCCTTGCCGATCAGCTGCGCGACATTGTTGTCGTGGTAAATGTAGCTCGGACCGAAGTCGCCCGTCACGGCATTGCCGAGATAGGTGGCGTATTGGCGCCAGAGCGGCTGATCGAGGTGATAGGTCCTCATCAGGTTCTCCATCGTGGAGGGCGGGAGAGGACGCTCGAGGTTGAAGGGCCCACCGGGGGCAAAACGCATCAGAAAGAAGGATATGGTGACGACGATGAACAGCGTCGGCACCGCACTCGCCAGCCGGCGAAGGATGAAGGAGATCATTGACTTTGCTCCGGAGGCGACGCGCGGGTGCCCGCGCGTCGCCTCAGTTCGTTATTCGGCGATGCTCAGGAACTTGCTCAGATGCGCATTCGGCGCATTGTCCTGCCAGCCCTTGACCCGCTCCGAAACGAGCCAGAGGTCCGCCTGGGTCAGGAACGGCGCTATCGGCTG
Organism: Sinorhizobium sp. M4_45; assembly: GCF_002885915.1. Classification (NCBI taxonomy): domain Bacteria; kingdom Pseudomonadati; phylum Pseudomonadota; class Alphaproteobacteria; order Hyphomicrobiales; family Rhizobiaceae; genus Sinorhizobium; species Sinorhizobium sp. M4_45. The sequence continues at coordinate 165,678 of NZ_NWVE01000009.1, read as the reverse complement.
CTCCTTCATCAGCAGAGTTTCAGCCTCGTGCATGATCTTCGATCGTGCCGCCGGATCCTGTTCCTCATAGGACTTCTTCATCAGCGCATCGAATTCGGCGTTTTCGAAATGGCCGTAGTTGAAGGTCTTGTTGGTGCTGAGGCTCAGTGCCAGGAAGTTCTCGGCATCGGCGTAATCGGCGACCCAGCCGGCACGCGCGACGTTGAACTTGCCGCCCTCCTGCAGGTAGGCATAGTGCGACGACACGTCGAGATTCACCAGCGAGACCTTGGCGCCGAAGGTGTTCTTCCACATGTCGGCGACCGCCGTCGCGACACGCTCATGGTTGGGATTGGTGTTGTAGCGGATTTCGATGTTGAGCGGCTTGCCGCCCTCGCCGTAACCGGCTTCCTTCATCAACTCGATCGCCTTGTCCTCGCGGTCGAGTTGCGACATGTCGGCAAAGTCGGCCTTGGCGGGATCGCCGTAGCTCTCGATGCCCGGCGGGACCATCGAATAGGACGGCAGCTGCGAACCGCTGTAGATTTCCTTGGCAAGGAAGTCGCGGTCGACCGCCATCGAAAGTGCCCGGCGGACGCGGACATCGCTATAGGGCTCCTGGCGGGTGTCGAAAGCGTAGTAGTAGGTGGCAAGCGTCGGGGAAACGTGCACCTGCTCTCCATAGGACGTGCGCAGGCGCTCGATCTGGTCGGCGGAGAAGTTGTAGGCGAGATCCATTTCCTTCGCTTCGAAACGACGGACAGAGGCCGCCTGATCGTCGATCGGATAGAAGATCACCTTGTCGAGCTTGACATTGGCGGCATCCCAATAATTGGTGTTCTTCTCCACCGTCAGGCTGTCGTTCGGCACATGCGCCGTCAGCTTGAATGCGCCATTCGAAACCATCACACCCGGTTTGACGAAGTCCGCGCCGTTCTTTTCGACGCTCGCCTTGCTGACCGGAAGCGCCGTCTGGTGTGCGAGCAGTTCCAGGAAGAAGGGCGTCGGCCGTTCGAGGGTAACCTCCAGGGTCTTTTCGTCGACGGCCTTTACGCCGAGCTGGTCGACCGGCACTTCGCCCTTGTTCACCTTTTCGGCGTTCTTGATCGGGAAGAGGATGTTGGCGTATTCGGCCGCGGTCTTCGGATCCTCCACGCGGCGGAAGGAGAAGGCGAAATCCTCTGCAGTCACCGGCGATCCGTCCGACCACTTGGCATCGGCACGCAGTTTGAACGTGTAGACGGTACCGTCGTCCGAAAGCTCCCAGGTTTCGGCGGCGCCCGGAACGATCTTGCCCGCGGCATCGTAGATCGTCAGGCCTTCATAGAGGTCCTTGAGGATGAACTCCTCGATGTTGATGGAGGTGTGGGCCTGGTCGAGCGTCTGGGGTTCGCCGGCATTGCCGCGGTGCAGTACCGCCTCGGCGAGCGCAGGGCTTGCCCCGATGAGCAGCGAGCCTATGAGTGCAGCGGCCCTGAGATTGAGTTTCAGTGAAGCCATTTTTCTTCTCCTTCCCCTCGTTTTGGGTTCATTGATCGCAGGAGAGAAGTGCAAATTTTCAGCGAACGCAAGCGATCTGCCCGGAAAATTGCAGCCTTCTCTTTAAAACGCGAACGCCGATAATCGCTGAGGTTGTATAGGCGTTTGCGACGAATTTCCTCCCTTTCACGACGCAGGTCTGCCGACCGGCCCCGGCGCGCGGAGATCCACCTGTAACGTTGTAGATCGTTTCGGCATGTTGCGCTTCGTTACGGAAGAATGCTCCGAAAGAGCAGTCATGCAACCTTCTTGAATTGTAGCGGCACTTTACGTAATATGCATAAAAAATTGCCCCGATCGCTGCAATCTTTTTGCACATCGGCTCCCCCTCATGCGGACGCCGAACGCCGCCACGTTCCGGACCGAACCTGCCGCCGGCCGCGAAAACCCGCGGCTGCTCTGCGGGCACAACTGAGATTGGCAACACCACCAGAGGGCGAAAGTAGCGATTTCTGGCAGGGGGATTTCTCATCCACAGCAATTTGGTCTGACGCACGTCCATCAAGCGACCGGCAACACCGCCGGCCCGGTTGCCAAACGCCCCGCATGAATTATTGTGCGCTTGAACTGGCGCCTGGAGTGGCGCGGAGCATCAGGGAGTTAAGAATGGCATTGATCACATTGCGGCAACTGCTCGATCACGCGGCAGAGAACAATTACGCACTGCCGGCCTTCAATGTGAACAATCTCGAATATATCCAGGCCGTCATGAGGGCCGCGGATGCGACCGACTCTCCTGTCATCCTGCAGGCAAGCCGCGGCGCGCGGGCCTATGCCGGCGATGCGTTTCTGCGCCATCTGATCCTCGGCGCTGCCGAAGAATATCCGCATATCCCCGTCTGCCTCCACCTCGACCATGGCGACCAGCCGTCGACCTGTATCTCGGCGATTACCAACGGCTTCACCTCCGTGATGATGGACGGCTCGCTGGAGAAGGACGGCAAGACCGTCGCGAGCTACGAATATAATGTCGCCGTCACCGCGGAAGTCGTGAAGATCGCCCATGCTGCCGGCGTTTCCGTCGAAGGGGAACTCGGCTGCCTCGGTAATCTGGAAACGGGTGCCGGCGACAAGGAGGACGGCCATGGATTTGAAGGCAAGCTCTCACGCGAGGAACTGCTGACCGATCCCGAGCAGGCCCTCGACTTCGTCTCGAAGACCGGCGTCGACGCTCTTGCGGTCGCCATCGGCACCAGCCACGGCGCCTACAAGTTCACCCGTGAACCCGACGGCGAGATCCTCTCGATCGAGACTATCGCCAAGATCAACAAGCGTCTGCCGAACACCCACCTCGTCATGCACGGTTCCTCGAGCGTCCCCGCCGATCTCCAGGAACTCTTCAACGCCTATGGCGGCAAGATGAAGAAGACCTGGGGCGTTCCGGTGTCCGAGATTCAGAAGGCCATTCCGCTCGGCGTGCGCAAGGTCAATATCGACACGGACCTCCGCCTCGCCTTCACCGGCGAGATCCGCAAGCACCATATCGAACATCCGGATAATTTCGATCCGCGCAACTATCTGAAGCCGGCAATTGCCCACATGACCGAGGTCTGCAAGGAGCGCTTCGAGGCCTTCCACGCCGCCGGCCAGGCATCGAAGATCCGGGTGCTGCGGTTGCCGGAGATGGCCAAGCGCTACGCCGCCGCATAATTTTCGGATCAGAGCCCCCCATCCGCCTTCCGGCCCCTTCTCCCCGTCCAAACGGGGAGGTCGCGGCAGCGGGTAGGGGTCACGCCTCAGCGCCCGCAACCAGGGCGCCAATGGACAAGCGGCCGGGGTCTTCGCGCGCCCTGCATCCGGCAGTCTGCGCGCGCGCCGCAAACCTCTACCCTCCGCCCCCCGTGCCGGTCTCATGCTCATAGAGCTGGTCCATGCTGAGCGACGCGACGTCCGCCAGTGCGGCCTGGCCCTTGACTCGCCCGGAGCCGAGGACCACGACGTCGTCGCAGAACGAGATCGTGCTCCGGTGATGGCTGATCACGATCGTCGTGCGCCTGCCGGCCCTCGATCTCAGCGTCTCGACGATCGCCGCCTCCGACAGGCCGTCGACCGCGTTCGTAGCCTCGTCGAGGATCAGGATCGCCGGATCGCGCACCAGCGCTCTGGCAAGCGCGATGCGCTGGCGTTGGCCTGCCGAGAGGCTTGCACCTCTGTAGCCGACGAGCGTCTCATAGCCCTGCGGCAGCTGCTCGATGAAGGCGTGCGCTTCGGCAAGCTTCGCGGCGCGTTCCGCTTCTGCAGGTGTGGCGCTTTGACCGTAGGTGATGTTTTCCAGGATGGTGCCGTCCACCAGTTCGAGGTCCTGGCTGGCGACCGCGATCTGGCGGCGCCACTGAACGGGATCGATCTCGTCGAGCGGCACGCCATCGACGAGGATGCGTCCTTCATCCGGCTCGACGAAACGGCAGAGGAGATTGACGATCGTCGTCTTTCCGGCGCCGGAACGGCCGATGATCGCGGTGGAACGGCCGCTGCGGATTTCGAAGCTTGCGGAATGCAGCACCAGGGGACGCACCTCGGAACCGGGATACCGGAAGGTCACCCGGTCGAATTTCATGCCCTCGTGCAGGCCGTCGACCGGGGCATTGCCCTGAGGAGGCTTCGGCTTGTCGGAGGAGTCGAGAAGCCATCGCACCTCTTCGAGCGATCCGCTCCAGCCCTGAATCTGGCTCCAGGACATCTGCAGGGCGCGCATATGCGGCTGCAGTCGATATAGCAGCACGACGAAGGCGACGATCACCGGAAAGCTGACGCCGACGGACCAGGCGCTTACCACAACGGCCAGAAACAACGCCGAGTGGAGCACCTCGGTCAGCGGCGGCAGCGCCCCCTGTCGTGACTGGAGGGCAAAGCCGGCACGGCGAACGGCGTCGGACGCGGAATCGAATGCATCCTTCTCGCGCCTTTCCTGGCCGAACGCGCGGATCAGCCTTCCGGCATGAACGAGATGCAGCATTCTGGCGGCAAGCTCGCTGTTGAAGGAGGTCACATGGCGGCTTGGGCCCTTGAGCGTCGCGGAGAGCGCTGCATGAGCAAGCTGGACAAGGACGAGGCCGAGCGCCACGAAAAGCGTCATCTGCCAGGACATGAGCAAGAGAAAGGCGAGCAGAATGACGGCCGCCGAGCCGTGCACGATAGACGAAAGGACCGTCTGGATCGCGTCGGACGCGCGCCACGACTCGTTGGAGATGATGTTGAGCAGCCGGCCGGGACTTTGCTGCATGAAGAACGGATATCCAATCCGCAGGAGCTGATCCGAAAGCGCGCTGCGGATGGCGTGGCTGGCCTTGCCGTAGATGAAGGTCGTGAGCAGCGTGTTGGCGAAGGCGAGGGTATTCTTGAGCACGATCAGCGCGAGCACGGCGGCCGCAATGACCAGCAGGCGTTCGCCATCTCCCAAGCCCTCTCCTACCGCCTGAAAGTAAGCGGATATGCCGCTCAAGCCGTTGGCCTGTCCATCTCCTGCGATGATGCCCAGCATCGGAATGATGAGGCCGATGCCGGCGCCTTCGAGCGCGGCGCTGGCGAGGCCGAGAATGACGACGGCCGGCAGCAGGCGCATTTGCCGCCCCAGCGCGCCGCGCAGGACCTCCAGTCCCGGCAATAGGAATCTACGCATTTGCGGTCCTCACCTGAGCTTCGGTGCTGCTTGTTCGGGCTGGCGCCGTTCGGTCGGCTGCGCCGCGTTTGCCATAGCGATCCGCGCGAAGCGCGCGGCGCCGACAATGTTCATCGAAACGATCGGCCAATGCGACAGTTGCAGCTTCGGGTCGAAGCGGGCGCCTCCGAAAACTTCGCCGCATGCGGACCTGACGGTCCAGCCGAAATGCTTGAGGAGCCAGGGCGCGCCGAGCAGGTGCTTCAGACAGAGCCCGCCATTGCCGAGGCTGTAATTACGATGCAGTTCTTCGATCGCCGCACGAAGGCGGCGGCCGTGATGATGATGGACTACCATGTCCGGCACGTATTCGACCGGAATGCCGAGCCGAAATGCCCGGACCAGGTAATCCGTATCTTCCGCGGCCTTCAGCGGCGCGCCTGCGCCGAAGCGCTCGTCGAAAGGACCGATGCGTGCCGCGACGTCGCGATGCATGGTCATGTTGCAGCCGAGCACGAAGCCGCCGGGGTGGACTTCGCGGGTCAGACGTGCCGCGACTTTCGACCGCTTGATGGTGAACGGCAGGTCGGCAGGATCGCCGAGTTCCACGCGTCCTCCGCGGATGACCCGCGCATCGCCACTGGCGTAGTGCCGTTGGAGGTCGGCGAGATAGTTCCTGTCCACCTCGCAGTCGTCGTCGATGAAGACGAGAATCCGGCCCCGCGCGCGCGCCATCCCTGTATTGCGTGCCGCGGCGAGACCCGGGCGAGGCTCGGTGGCGAGCGTGATCGGCATTGTCGAGGCTGCTGCCATGCGTGCGAGTTCTTCCGGGGTGCCGTCCGTGGAGCCGTTGTCGACGACGACGAGTTCGCTCCTGTTCGCCGCATGGGCATGGCATGCGGCCTCGATCGATCGGATCGAGGCGCCAAGCGCCCGGACGCGGTTGCGCGTGCAGACGATGAAGCTGACGAACGGCTCCGACGCTTCGAGCAATGAAGCGGCCACCGAGTGCCGAGCAGCCTGTGCTCTTGGATGTTTCTGCGCTTTTGCAGGCTGTTCGACGGCCATGTCAGGTCCAGCCATGTCCGGAAAGCACGCTCGCGGCGGGCACCGACTGCAGGTGGCGCGCGAGCCGATCCACCCGCTTGCTCGCGGCGAGCGAAATCCGGCTGCACCAGGGTGCGCGAGCGGCCGCAAGCAGCCCGTATCGCTCGCGGCGGCGGATGAGGCCCCATTTCCCGGTCCGCGTCAGGAACTCATGGGTCAGTCGCGGCTGCTCCTCGTCGGCAATGAGCTGGTAGAGGAAGTAGAAGAAGCAAAGGGCGCCGTCCTCATAGGCACGCCGAACCTCGCCCGGCTGGGCCGAAATCTCGCCCTCTAGCGCCAGGACCCAGTAGGCAAGACGTGCCACCGTCTCGCTCGTCACCGCGGCGCCGATTGCTTCGAGGGCTGCGGATTCTCCGAGAAGGGCATCCCGCGCGAGGTTCTCGGCGACGATGGTCAAATGGGTCCGGCGCATCTGCCGCTTGTGCTTGCTGGTCACGCTATCCTCATGGATGCGATAGGCGACCAGTGCCTCGTCGATCATGTGGACTGGGAAACGATCCGCGATCCGCCTGAAGAGATCGAAATCTTCCGCATGCACATAGTTCGGGTCGTAGCGGAGCATCTCTTCCGGGATGACGTTACGATTATAGACAACGGTCGAATGCATGAAGATGGTGAAGAACATCGACAGGATTCGCAGGCTTCCCGGGCGGTATATGGGATTGGGCTTGCCGCGGATGATCCGATTGCCGATCAGCATGTCGATGCCCGTGCCGGAAAGGGCGAGCCGGGGCTCTGCGGAAAACAATGCGACCTGACGCGACAGGCGCGACGGATAGGCGATGTCGTCGGCATCCATTCGCGCGACAAGCTCGCCCTTTACAAGCGCGAGGCCTTCATTCAGTGTCGCTATGAGGCCGCGGTTCTCGCGGGAAATGATGGAAACGCGAGAATCGCTCTTGCGATAGCGTTCGAGAATGTCCCGCGACCGATCCGTCGACCCGTCGTCGATCGCGATTACCTCCAGACGCTCGTAGTCCTGGCGCAACACGCTCTCGATAGCTGCGGCGATGTACGGCTCCGCATTGTAGACAGGCAGGACGATGGAGACGAGGGGCGTCGGCATGGTTCGGCTCGTGAGCTTATCGAAGGTTCTGGGGCTGCAGGGCTTCGTCACGACCGGCGCCAGGGATAGCGACTGCCGCCCCGGCTCCGCCGTCGGAACGAATATAGGGAAAGTGCCGCTTCAGCCCGTTGAGCGGCTTTTCGAAGAACAGCCAGGAAACCGAGGCGAGCATCAGGGTCAGTGAACTTGCAACGACGAACCGCCCTGCCCCCTGATCCGAGACATTGACCGGGATGAAAGGCTGCGCTTGAACGACCAGGGCCAGCACGACCGCGTGGAAAAGATAGACGCCATAGCTGATCCGGCCGAGCGCCGCCAAAGGCGAAAGCGCGACGAGCCGACCGGCAAGCCCGCCGATCCCCTTCGAACAGCCGCCGACCAGCATGGCGAGCGGCAGGAGCGGGAGGACCTCCAGGCCAATCCAGGCGAACCACGCGACGACCGGTGTCATGGCGACCGGCTTCGACCACACGAGGACGAGCGAAGCGAGCGAAAGCGGCATCCAGCTCAGTTTTGCCCATGCCGGCCAACCGACTCGCCAGGATGGGCGGGCGGCGAGCAGCGCGCCCACGGCCAGCGCATCCATCGACGCCGGCGGCAAAAGGTCCCGCGCGAGTGATGGAGTACCGGTGAGCGGCCAGTAAAAGCGGTAGGCGAGCGAGCAAACGATTACGCCGATGCAAACCCCGGCAACCGACCGGCGCGGCACGAGCAGCACGATCAGTGGCCATACGAGGTAGAACTGCTCCTCGATGCTCAGGCTCCACGTATGACAGAGAACCCACGGCGACCATTCGTTCTGCAGCGCGTACCAGAAATTGGACAGATAGAGGGCGTGCCACGCCATGACCTCCTTCGATCGTTCCAGATCAAGAAAAAAAACGGCGGCGAGGACGGCGAAGTAAGGGGGGAAGATGCGAAGTGCGCGGCGCGCGTAGAAGGATTTGAGTGCCGTCGCCGGCTCGAAACGGGCAGCGTCGCGCGCATCGAGCAGCAGGCGGGTTATCAGGAAGCCGCTCAATACGAAAAACAGCCGAACGCCGAGATGGCCCCAATGGGATCCATCGGCTGCGAAGAAATGCGCGTAGAGCACCATTGTGACAGCTACGGCTCTCAGGCCGTCCAGCTGCTGGTCGCGCACCATCTGCATCAACACTCCCTCTCCGTTCGAGCTTTCTTCCGTCGATTCGCGAACAGGTGCATCGTCTGCAATCAGGTTCGTTGATCGCTTGGCGATGGAAGCAAGCGGTCGGGCAGGCTAAAGAACTGTTCGAGGCTGAACGGGGGAATCGGGCCAAACTTTGTTCCGCCCTTCATCAACATAGCCGGCCGATTCCCAAGACGCCGGGAGTGTGTCTTGGGCGCAATATTTAGCGTCGGCGCGATTGAATAGGCGTTGGTTGGCAGCGGCCCGACTCATTACGTCGGAATACATCTGTCAGCACATAAACATCTGAATTATTTTCACGCTGTAAGTGCCGATGTTTTCTATCAAAACGTCGGCGGCGTGTTGATCCACAACAACACGGTTTCGCCGTCGTGCCTGTTCGACCAGGCATGGCGGCGGCGGCTCTCGAAATAAAGGGAGTCGCCCGGGTGGAGATCGTAGAACTGATCCGAATCCAGCACGAACTCCACATGTCCGGAGAGGACGTAGACGAATTCCTCCCCCTCATGCCGGTAGGCGCCCTCGCTCGAGGCGCCTGGTGCCAGAACGAAGCGATGGCAATCCATCTGGTTCTTGCCTTCGGCCAGCAACTGCACCGTCACCCCCGGTGTCGTGCGCGGCCAATTGCGCCATTCGCCGGCCCGCACGAGCGCCCGCGCTCTTGTCTCCCCTTCGCCGGAGAGGCTCGATACGGTGGTTCCGAAATATTCGGCGAGGTTGTGCAGAACGGCGACGGAGACGCCCTGCGACGTCCGCTCCAGGGTCGAGAGCACGGATGCGGCGATGCCTATGTCGCCGGCCACCTGCTCCAGCGTCTTGCCTGCGGCATGTCTCAGACTGCGCAGCTTCCGCCCGACCTGCAGGTCGCCATTGTCGTCGGTGGGCGTGGCGGAGCCATTTTCGTCTTCGGTAAAGGCGCTTTCAGCCTCCAGAGCCTCCCTGATCGCTGCGGGGTTGAGGCCGCGTTCGGAGCGGAACCAGGAAATGCGCTTCAGCCGGGCGAGATCGGCATCGGTATATTGTCTATGCCCCGTCACCGAACGCTCCGGCACGACGAGACCTTGCGTTTCCCAAAGCCTGAGCGTCGAGGCGGACACGCCCGCTAGCCTTGCCGCCTCGGCAACCTTGTAGCGAATGGTGCCAATACCGCCCATCAATTCATATCCTCATCACCGTGCCGGATCCGTGCCGCCGATCGCTGGCGGCTATCTAGCCGCGAGCGCGGCGGCTGCACAAGAAGCGCCCATCAATCCGGGTGTTGTCTCGATCAGCAAATTTGATTTGCAATCCATCCTGAAAAATGTACCTCTTCCTGAGAAAAGTTGCAGAAAAAATGCAATATATTCCCTCTCGACCAGGACGACAACGATGACGAGCCTCACAGATCGCAAGAATGCAGCCATCTCCCGCGGTGTCGGAATGACCACGCAGGTCTATGCCGAGCGCGCGGAAAACGCGGAGATCTTCGACAAGGAAGGCAACCGCTACATCGACTTTGCCGCCGGCATCGCCGTGGTCAATACCGGCCACCGCCACCCGAAGGTGATCGCTGCCGTCAAGGCGCAGCTCGATCGCTTCACCCACACCTGCCACCAGGTGGTGCCCTACGAAAACTACGTGCATCTGGCGGAGCGCCTGAACGCGATCGTGCCGGGCGACTTCGCGAAAAAGACCATCTTCGTCACGACCGGCGCGGAAGCCGTCGAGAACGCCGTCAAGATCGCGCGCGCCGCGACGGGCCGCCAGGCGGTTGTCGCCTTCGGGGGCGGTTTCCACGGCCGCACCTTCATGGGCATGGCGCTGACGGGCAAGGTCGTTCCGTACAAGGTCGGTTTCGGCGCGATGCCGGCAGACGTCTTTCACGCCCCCTTCCCGATCGAGCTTCACGGCGTGACTGTCGAGCAGTCGCTTTCGGCGCTGAAGAAGCTCTTCGCGGCCGATGTCGATCCGGCCCGTGTCGCGGCGATCATCATCGAGCCGGTTCAGGGAGAAGGCGGCTTCTATCCGGTCCCGACCGCCTTCATGAAGGCGCTTCGCGAGATCTGCGACCAGCACGGCATCCTGCTGATCGCCGACGAGGTGCAGACCGGCTTTGCCCGCACCGGCAAGCTCTTCGCCATGGAACATCACGGCGTCGCGCCGGATCTGACGACGATGGCGAAGAGCCTCGCCGGCGGCTTCCCGCTTGCGGCCGTCACCGGCCGAGCCGAGATCATGGACGCGCCCGGGCCGGGCGGCCTCGGCGGCACCTATGGCGGCAATCCGCTCGGCATCGCCGCCGCGCATGCGGTCCTCGACGTGATTGTTGAGGAGAACCTCTGCGAGCGGGCGAACCAGCTCGGCAACCGGTTGAAGCAGCGCCTTGCGGCGATCCGCGAGAAAGCACCGGAAATCGTCGACATCCGCGGACCCGGCTTCATGAACGCCGTCGAATTCAACGACGTGAGGACGAACCTGCCGAGCGCCGAATTCGCAAACAAGGTCCGCCTCCTTGCCCTCGAAAAGGGGCTGATCCTGCTGACCTGCGGCGTCCATGGCAATGTCATCCGCTTCCTGGCGCCGATAACGATCCAGGACGAGGTCTTCGCAGAAGCCCTCGACATTATCGAGGCATCGATCCTCGAAGCACGCGGTTGACGGCTGCCGGACCGGCCGCTATCGCGGTCGCCCATGCCGGGGCGCACGATCCGCGCCCTCACAAGGAATAGAAGCGAAGCCTGCGGTCGCCGCAGGCATCGCGGGAGGACGCCCCATGGCCCTGACACCCGCACTCACCAGACTCATCCGGCGACCGAAGGTCTTAGCCTCCCTCGGCGAAGTCACGCCGTCTTCCGGACAGCCGGCCGGCCCCACCTTCGATGTTTCCAACCCATCGACCGGCGAACTGCTCGCGACGCTTCCGGACATGGGAATCGATGACGCACGCGCGGCTATCGACGCGGCCGCCCTCGCCCAGCCTCTGTGGGCCGGCAAGCCGGCCAAGGATCGCAGCATCATCCTGCGCCGCTGGCACGACCTGCTCGTCGAGCATGCCGACGACCTCGCCTCTATCCTGACTGCCGAAATGGGCAAGCCCGTCGGCGAGGCAAAGGGCGAAGTGCTGCACGCCGCATCCTACGTCGAATGGTACGCGGAGGAAGCCAAGCGCGTCTACGGAGAGACCTTCCCGGCACCCGCCAACGATCGGCGTATGCTCGTGATCAAGCAGCCGGTCGGCGTGGTCGGCACGATCACGCCCTGGAATTTCCCGGCTTCGATGGTCGCGCGCAAGATTTCCCCGGCGCTTGCCGCCGGCTGCACCATCGTCCTGAAGCCCGCCGAACAGACGCCGCTGGTAGCCGGCGCGATGTTCGCGCTTGCCGAGAAGGCGGGCTTTCCCGAAGGCGTACTCAATCTTCTCTACGCCTCCGAAGGCGCCCCGATCGGGCGCGAACTCTGCAGCAATCCCAAGGTTCGCAAGATCAGCTTCACCGGATCGACAGAGGTCGGAAGGCTCCTGATGCGGCAATGCTCCGACCAGATCAAGAAGGTAAGCCTCGAGCTCGGCGGCAACGCCCCGTTCATCGTCTTCGACGACGCCGATATCGACGAGGCGGTGGACGGCGCGCTCCAGGCGAAATTCCGCAATGCCGGCCAGACCTGCGTTTCGGCGAACCGCATCTATGTGCAATCCGCGGTGCATGACGCGTTTGCCGACAAGTTCGTCACGCGCGTGCGCGAACTCACGGTCGGTGACGGTTTTGCTCCCGACGTCGCCATCGGTCCGATGATCGACGTCCACGCGATCGACAAGATCGAAGCGCATGTGGCCGACGCGGTGGCCAAGGGAGCGCAAGTGCGCTCGGGCGGCAGCCGGATCGGAACGACCGGCACCTTCTTCGAACCGACGGTGCTTACCGGCATCTCGCACGACATGCGCATCGCGCAGGAAGAGACATTCGGGCCGATCGCCCCGATCATCCGCTTCGAGACTGCCGAGCAGGTGGTGGCCGAGGCGAACGATACGATCTACGGTCTCGCTGCCTATTTCTACGCCGAGAACCTCAAGCGGGTCTGGCATGTCGCCGAGGCTCTGGAATACGGCATGGTCGGCATCAATACGGGCCGCATGTCTTCTGAGGCCGCTCCCTTCGGCGGCATCAAGCAATCCGGCATCGGCCGGGAAGGCTCCCGCCACGGCCTCGAGGACTATCTCGAGATGAAATATCTCTGCATGGGCAACATCTGACCGGGCGCCTGCCGACCGCCGGGACGCCCCCCGAGACGCCCCCTCTGGCCTGCCGGCCATCTCCCCCACAAGGGGGGAGACGATTTGCGGCACGGTTCACGCTTCAGCCGAAGCATGCCACATGTAGAGGCGTTCCGTATTGGGAGGGGAACTGTCGGAACAACAACATTTCGGGCCGGCTCTTCAAGGAGCACGGATGATCGCAAGCGTATGGCGGGCGATCATCAGTTCCTCGTCGGTAGGCATGACGTGGAGCGCGACGCGGCTTCCTGCCTTCGAGATGACCGAGGCATCTGCATCGTTTGCGGCCGGATCGAGCCGCGCGCCGAGCCAGGCCAGGCCTTCGGAAATACGGGCCCGGATCGGCGCGGCGTTTTCGCCGATGCCGCCCGTAAAGACAAAAGCATCGAGGCCCCCCAAGGCTGCGGCCAGCATGCCGGCGTTGAGCGCGCAGCGGTGCACGAAATGGTCTATCGCGAAGGAAGCACGCGGGTCCTCGCTCTCCAGAAGCTCGCGCATGTCGTTCGATATGGCGGAGAGACCTTTCAGGCCGGACTGGTGGTAGAGGAGGTCCGACACAGCTTGTGCACTCATGTCCCGGAGCAGGTGGAGAACGACGCCGGGATCCAATTGGCCCGGCCGCGTGCCCATCGGCAGCCCGTCAAGTGCGGTAAAGCCCATCGTCGTTTCGACGCTGCGTCCGTCGTTCAGCGCGCACATCGACGCGCCGCTGCCGAGATGGGCGACGATCACCCGGCCGCGGGCGACCTCCGGCGCCACCTCGCGCAGTCGACCGGCGATATATTCATAGGAAATCCCATGAAAGCCATAGCGCCGCACACCCTGCTCATAGAAGGCGCGCGGCAGGGCATAGCAATCGGTATGCTCGGCGCGCCCTCGATGGAAGGCCGTGTCGAAACAGGCGACCTGCGGCACATCGGGTTTGATTTCCATAGCGAGCCGGATCGGCGCGAGATTGTTGGGCTGGTGCAGCGGTGCGAGGTCCTGATAGCTTGACAGACGGTCGAGCACCGTCGTGTCGATCAGCACCGGCCGGACGTAATCCGGACCGCCATGCACCACCCTATGGCCGATCGCCCAGAGGTCGAAACCGCGAAGCGTCGCCAGCCAGTCGCGTGCGACCGACAGGGCCGCGGGAAGGTCGCGAACATCGGTCCTGTCCAAGCTCCGATCGATGAGCTCGGTGCCGTCGGCTGCCGTCGCCTTCAGGCGCGGCCGGGTTCCGATGCCGTCCAGTTTCGCACGAACCTGCCGCTCGAGCCCCGCCGTGGCGATCCCGAATATCTGGAACTTCAGGCTGGACGAGCCGGCATTGATGACGAGCAGCGCTTCCATCTGACAGGAGCTTCGCACCGAAGCGGGGCTGCCGCAAGACGACCCTTGAAATTCAGGCCGCGGCTTGCCAATTGGGAGCAAACGTCAACGAGGTCCGAAAACGCAATGAGTGAAGTCGAAACGTCCGTAGAGAAACATGTCTTCGAAGCCGACGTGGCGAAGCTGCTGCACCTGATGGTGCACTCCGTCTATTCCGATAAGAACGTCTTTCTCCGCGAGCTGATTTCGAACGCGGCCGACGCCTGCGAAAAGCTGCGCTACGAAGCGATCGTCGCCCCGGAGCTCCTCGGCAGCGATCCCGCCTCGCGCATCACTCTGACGCTCGACGAGGAGAATGCCCGTCTGGTCATCGAGGACAACGGCATCGGCATGGGCCGCGACGAGCTTGTCGAATCGCTGGGCACGATTGCGCGCTCCGGCACGCGTGCCTTCATGGAGCGGATTGAAGCCGCGCAGAACAAGGACGGCGCCCAGCTCATCGGCCAGTTCGGTGTCGGCTTCTATTCGGCCTTCATGGTCGCCGACAACGTCGATGTCGTTTCCCGCCGCGCCGGCACCGACAAGGCCTGGCACTGGGCATCCGACGGCAAGGGCAGCTACACGGTTTCGGCGGTCAATCTCGCGGACGCGCCGTCGCGTGGTACGCGCATTACGCTGCATCTGATGGACGACGCCAAGACCTACACCTCGCGCTGGACGGTCGAGCGCATCATCAAGGAGCAGTCCGGTCACGTGCCCGTTCCGATCTCGATCGTCGAGAAGCCCGGTGCAGAACCGGCACAGGTAGCAGACGGCACGGCGCTCTGGACGAAGCAGAAAAGCGAGATCAGCAAGGACGATTATACCGATTTCTACCGCGGCGTTGCCGGGCAGTACGACGATCCGGCGCTGACGGTTCATTTCCGCGCCGAGGGGCGCCACGAATATACCGCGCTTGCCTTCGTGCCCGGCTCGAAGCCGTTCGATCTTTTCGACCCCGATCGCAAGGGCCGGATGAAGCTCTACGTCAAGCGCGTCTTCATCACCGATGAGGCGGAACTGCTGCCGCGCTACCTGCGCTTCGTGCGCGGCCTCGTCGACACGGCGGACCTGCCGCTCAACGTCTCGCGGGAAATGATTCAGGAAAGTCCTCTTCTCGCAAATATCCGCAAGGGGCTGACGAACCGCGTCCTGACCGGCATCGAAAAGCTTGCGGAAAGCGATCCCGAGGCCTTCGCCAAGATCTGGGAAAACTTCGGCAGCGTGATCAAGGAGGGCATTTACGAAGATTTCGAGCGGCGGGGCCAACTCCTGGCGCTGTCGCGCTTCCGCACGACCGCGGATGACGACAAGCCGCGCGGTTTGAGCGATTACGTCAAGGAGATGAAGGACGGCCAGTCGGCCATCTACTACCTGACCGGCGACAACCTCGCCCAGCTGAAGGCGTCGCCCCAGCTCGAAGGTTTCCGCGCCCGCGGCATCGAGGTGCTGCTCCTGACGTGCCCGGTCGACAGCTTCTGGGTGACGACCGCTCCCGATTTCGAAGGAAAGCCGTTCAAGTCGATCACCCAGGGTGCGGCCGATCTCGCCGCCATCGCCAAAAAGGACGATGCGGCCGCCGCTTCGACGGAAGCGGGCGCCGCCGTCACCGAGTTCGTGGCATTCGCGAGGGAGACGCTCGGCGACGTGGTTTCGGACGTCCGCACCTCCGACCGCCTCACGGAAAGCGCCGTCTGCCTTGTTGCGCCCGAACAGGGGCCTGACCTTCAGCTCCAAAAAATGCTCCAAGGCGCCGGACGCATGGAGGGCGCTCCCAAGCCAGTCCTCGAGATCAATCCCGACCATAACCTGATCACCGCGCTTGCCGCCTGCTCCACGGAGGACAAGGGCTTCCGGGAGGACGCGGTCAGACTTCTCCTCGACCAGGCCCGCGTCCTCGACGGCGACAAGCCCGAAAACCCCCGCGCCTTTGCAGAGCGGCTTTCCCGCGTGTTCGATCGGGCCTTGAAGGTTTAGGCTCAAGAGAAAGGCTCCTTCGTCCCGCAGGCGGGGCGAAGGAGATTGATGCCGGCCTGACTTACCGGTCTTTCGACAAGACCATTCCGATCTCCGCCAGCACCTCATCCGTATGTTCCCCGAGCCGGGGCACGCCGCGCTCGAGCGAAAGCGTTGCACCGGAGAAGCGGATCGGCGTGCGGACGCCCGGCGACGTTCCTGCCGCCGCGCCGGTGTGGGGTGTCTCCACCCGCATCTGCCGGTGGACGACCTGCGGGTCGGCGAAAACGTCGGCGACGGAGTTGATCGGGCCACCGGGTACGCCTGCGGCTTCGAGCCGGGCGAGCAACGTATCCCGCTCGAACTTCGCCGTTTCCGCCGCGAGCTCCGGTGTCAGGCTCTCGCGGTGCTGCACGCGGTCTGCATTCGTATGATAGCGGGCATCCGAGGCGAGATCCGGCCGGCCTAGGAGTTCGCAGAATTTCACGAATTGGCGGTCGTTGCCGACTGCGACGATCAGATGCCCGTCGGCGGTCGGAAACACCTGATAGGGTGCGATATTCGGATGGGCATTGCCGAGCCGCCGCGGTGCCTTGCCGGAAACGAGAAAGTTCAGCGCCTGATTGGCGAGCACGCCCGTCATGCAGTCGAGCAGCGCCATGTCGATCTGCTGGCCCTCGCCCGTGCGTTCCCGCTGTGCCAGGGCCGCCTGCACCGCGATAACACCATAGAGCCCGGTGAAAATATCTGCGAAGGCAACGCCGATCTTTTGCGGTTCACGGTCCGGCTCGCCCGTCAGGTCCATGATGCCGCTCATGCCCTGGACGATGTAGTCGTAGCCGGCGCGGTGAGCATAGGGCCCGTCCTGCCCGAAGCCGGTGACCGAGCAATAGATGAGCCGCGGATTGACTTTCCTGAGGCTTTCATAATCGAGACCGTATTTGGCGAGGCCGCCGACCTTGAAGTTCTCGAGCAAGACGTCGGATTGCGCGGCAAGCCGGCGCACCGCCTCCTGCCCCTCTGCGGTCGTAAAGTCGAGAACGACAGACCTCTTGCCGCGGTTGCACGCGTGAAAATAGGCAGCATCCAACCTTTCCTCGTCTTCGCCTTTCACGAAGGGAGGTCCCCAGGTCCGGGTGTCGTCTCCGGCCGGGCTCTCGACCTTGATGACGTCGGCGCCGAGATCGGCAAGGGTCTGCCCGATCCAGGGGCCCGCCAGTATGCGGGCAAGTTCGAGCACGCGGATGCCCTTGAGCGGCGCTTCCATGGCGGCGCCGCTCAGAAGAAGGCCTGCAGCCCGGTCTGGGCGCGGCCGAGGATCAGGGCATGCACGTCGTGCGTGCCCTCATAGGTGTTGACGGTCTCGAGGTTCATCATGTGGCGCATGACCTGATATTCCTCGGAAATGCCGTTGCCGCCATGCATGTCGCGGGCCATGCGCGCAATATCGAGTGCCTTGCCGCAATTGTTGCGCTTGACGATCGAGATCATCTCCGGGGCCATGCGGCCCTCGTCCATCAGCCGTCCGACCCTGAGCGAGCCCTGCAGCCCGAGCGCGATCTCGGTCTGCATGTCGGCGAGCTTCTTCTGGAAAAGCTGGGTCTGGGCGAGCGGTCGGTTGAACTGCTTGCGGTCGAGACCGTACTGACGGGCCGCATGCCAGCAGAATTCGGCCGCGCCGAGCGCGCCCCAGGAAATTCCGTAGCGAGCACGGTTGAGGCAGCCGAATGGTCCCTTCAGCCCCTCGACATTCGGCAGCAGCGCGTCGTCTGCGACCTCGACATTGTCGAGAACGATTTCGCCGGTGATCGATGCGCGCAGCGAGAGCTTGCCTGCGATCTTCGGTGCGGAAAGGCCTTTCGCGCCTTTTTCCAGCACGAAGCCCCGGATGGCATTGTCATGCGCTTCCGACTTCGCCCAGACGACGAAGACATCGGCGAGCGGCGCATTGGAGATCCACATCTTGGAGCCGACGAGACGGTAGCCGCCTTCGGTCTTGATCGCCCGGGTCTTCATGCCCGCCGGATCGGAGCCGGCGTCCGGCTCAGTCAGCCCGAAGCAGCCGATCCACTCGCCGCTGATAAGCTTCGGAAGGAACTTCCGCTTCTGCTCTTCCGAGCCGTAGGCGAAAATCGGATAGATGACGAGCGACGATTGCACGCTCATCATCGAGCGATAGCCGGAATCGACGCGCTCCACCTCGCGTGCGACGAGACCGTAAGCGACGTAGGACGCGCCGACACCGCCATAGGTGTCGGGAACGGTCACGCCGAGCAGGCCGAGGTCGCCCATCTCGCGGAAAATCGCCGGGTCCGTCGTCTCCTCGCGGTAAGCTTCGATCACGCGCGGCTGCAGCTTTTCCTGGGCATAGGCGCGCGCCGTGTCGCGGATCATCCGCTCGTCTTCGCTCAGTTGATCCTCGAGGAGGAACGGATCGTCCCACTGGAATTGGCTTTTGCCGGCCATCTCTATCTCCCGTCGCATTGTCGCGCCTGTGTTATGACAAGCCGGGTCAAGGCTTTCAAACGAAATTGAGACACTGGCTCATGCGCCTGCTGCATGATTCATCTGATCGGCGCCGTGGCGATTGGCCTTGTGCAAGCGACCATTCTTCTGAATATGCATAAAGTACATTATCGCTCCGCCGGCCACCATGACCAACAACCGCCTCGAACGTTTCGCCCACAATCTCGATTGGAACCTGTTGCGCACCTTCGTCGTGGTCGTCGAGGAAGGCAGCATCACGGCGGCCGCAAACCGGCTGCTCCTGCAGCAGCCCGCCGTCAGCATGGCCCTCAAACGGCTCGAGCAGACCATCGGGCAGAAACTGATCGACCGCCGCCCGGGGCGTTTCGATCTGACGGAAGCAGGTGAGAAACTGCACCTCCAGTGCCGCGATATCTTCGCCGCCGTCATTCGCCTGCCGCATGTTCTGGAAACGGCGGGCGAGGAGATCACCGGTCATCTCAACATCCATGCGGTGAGCCACGCCCACAATCCCGCCTGGGACCGAAAACTCGGCAGCTTCTTTCGCATGCATCCGAAGGTGACGATATCGATGACGGTGGCGACGACCGTCGACGTGTTGAGCGCCGTCGAGCGCAACATTGCAACGATGGGCCTCTGCGACGGCATCATACCGGAGGGCTTGAACAAGAGCTTCCACATACGCGAGCGCTACGCGCTCTACTGCGGCCGCGGCCACCGGCTTTTCGGCGTCGAGGGCGTTGATTTCCACGATCTGCGCGGCGATCCTTACATCGCCTTCATAGCCGATGTACTCGGCGGTCAGCACATGAATTCCGTGACCGCAGTCCGCGCCGTAGGCTCCTTCGGCCAGCAGGTTCGGGGCGTCTCCTGCAATGTCGAGGAGGTCATGCGGCTGATCGCCGCCGATGTCGGCATCGGCATGCTGCCCGATCATATCGCCCGCGAGGCCGTCGCGGCGGGAGATTTGTGGCAGTTGCCCCCCTATCGCGACCTGCCGACGACCGACGTGTTCCGCATTTCCAATCCGAACTCCATCCTCAATCCGGCCGAAGCCGCCTTTCTCGCCCACGTCGCCGACACCGAAGCGCTGGATCATTGCGACCATCAGCAGGATTGATAGCGACATTTACCACTATAAATTTGAGCGGCACCCGCACCGCCCCTATTCTCCGCCGTCAAGTTGCGGGAGCGGTATATGGCAAACTACGACGTCGTGATTATCGGGGGCGGGATCGCCGGCTTGTCGCTCGCCTATTTCCTGAGCCCGCATCGTTCCGTCGCCGTCCTGGAACGGGAGGAGGCGCTCGGCTATCACAGCACCGGCCGCTCGGCCGCCGAGTTCGTGCTCAGATACAACGCGCCGGAGATCTGCAAACTCGCGACGATATCGAAAGCCTTTTTCGATCGGCCGCCGGAAGGCTTCAGCGACGTGCCGCTGTTAAGGCAACGCGGCGGCGTGATGATCGCTGGTGCCGGGAAACTCGATCGATTTGAAAAGCTGCTCGGCGAAGAACGCGAATTCACGCCTGAAATCGAACGGCTCACGAAGGACGAGGCGCTTGCCCGCGTTCCGATCCTCAATCCCGACTATGTCGCAGCCGCCTTCCACGACCCGAATTTCTGGGACATCGAGATCGAGAACCTGCTCCAGGGCTACGTCAAGGGCGCCCGCCGCAACGGCTGCGACATCCTCGAGCGCCATGAAATCCTCGCCGCTCGGCATCATGGATCGGGCTGGCTGCTGGGCACGGCGGCCGGTGAGATCGGAGCCAGGATCGTCGTCAACGCGGCCGGGGCCTGGGTGGACCCGGTTGCAGCGGTCTTCGGCGTAATGCCGAGCGGCATCGTCCCGCATCGGCGCACCGCCATCACCGTTGACCTTCCGGCAGGCGTCGATGCAGCAAAGCATCCTGAAATCAACGAGATAGATGAAGATTTTTACATGAAGCCCGAGGGTGGGAGGCTGCTCGCCTCGCCCGCCGACGCGACGCCGTGCGAAGCATCGGACGTACAGCCGGAGGAGATCGACGTCGCCTGGGCCGCACACTACGTCGAAGAGGCGACAACGGTCCCGGTAAGAAGAATCGTCAAGAGCTGGGCGGGTCTGCGCAGCTTTTCCCCTGACCGACTGCCGGTCATCGGTTTTGCGCCAGGCTGTCCGGATTTCTTCTGGCTGGCCGGCCAGGGAGGCTATGGAATTCTCACCTCGCCTGCGCTGGGCGCTCTGGCGGCTGCCCTTCTGAGCGACACCGCACCGCCCGCAGCCTTCCGGGCCGAAGGACTCGATCCCCGACAGTTCGACCCGCGTCGCCTGCCGAGCTGAAGCAATTTTGCGAGCCGGACCGCAATCGCGACAAATTCCAAAACCACAAGCCACAACTCCATTTATCGTCGTCGAGCAGCCGCCACGCGACTGAGGAGCCGTTCCTGACATCGATCAGGCTGCCCACGTTTCGCATCGTTTGCGAAGTGCCGATCCTTTCGGTGTTCAAGCTCTCAACGAAATCACCCCGGAAAGGCGCACAGCGAGGAAGGTTCGCCGCGCCTACTGTGCAACGCCCACAAAAGATCCGCGTCTGCGCGCACAATGTTGAACTCCGTTAAATCCGAGCTCTTAGGCGGCGCCATGGACGAAGAACCGGGGGCGATCAGCCGCTGATCGGACAATGGAAACGTGTGGCAGTTCAATTTTCGATTGACAGCCACCGCTTATCCAATATTCTTTTATAAGAACACATATAACATAATAGTAGAACAAGGGGAACTTCAACGTGAAAAAGGTGACTGCACTTCTGCTGGGAACTGCACTGACAATCCTTCCTTCCGGCCTTTTCGCTCAGGAAAAGGGCGGCATCGTCAATGTCGCCACGATCGGTGAGCCGCCGACGCTTGATCCGATGTCATCGACGGCCGATCTCGTCGGTATCGTTACGCAGCATATTTTCGAGACCCTCTACACATTCGACAAGAACTGGAACGTCACGCCGCTTCTGGCCGATAGCCTGCCGGACATCAGCGCCGACGGTAAAACCTACACAATCAAGCTGCGTACCGGCATCAAATTCCACGATGATACGGACATGACATCCGAGGATGTTGTCGCCTCTCTTGCCCGCTGGGAAAAGATTGCTTCGCGCGGCAAGCAGGCAGCAGGCTTCATTGCTTCCATCGAAGCTGCCGATCCGGCAACGGTGAAGATCACCCTGACGCAGCCCTACGCGCCGCTGGCGTCCCTGCTCGCCTTCAACAACTCGGCAGCCATCATCATCCCGTCGGAAAAGCAGGATGACGTGATGAAGGACTTCATCGGTACAGGTCCCTACATGCTCAAGGAGCGCAAGGCCGACCAATATATCCAGCTGACCCGTTTCGAGGGCTACAAATCCCGGGCCGGCGAGAGCGATGGCTACGGCGGCGCTCGACACCAGTATCTCGACGAAATCCGCTTTGTCCCCGTTCCTGATCCCAACACGCGTGTCGAAGCGGCAGTATCCGGCCAGTATGACTATGTGGATTCCATCCCGGTCGAATCTTTCGACAAGGTCAAGGCTTCGGCCTCGACGCAGCCGATCATGCTCAAGCCATTCGGCTATCCGGTCTTTGTCTTCAATACGGCCGAGGGGCTGAACAAGGACGTCGCCGTGCGCAAGGCCATCCGCCAGGCGCTCAGCATGGAAGACATGATGGCTGCGGCCTTCGGCAGCCCGGACTTCTTTTCCCTCGATGGCGCGATCTACCCGGAGGCCTATTCCTGGCATACCGAAGCCGGCACTGACGGAGCCTACAATGTGGCGGACCCGGAAGGCGCGGCGGCAGCGCTGAAGTCCGCCGGTTACAATGGCGAGCCACTGCGGATTCTCACCAGCCGCCAATATGAATTTCATTACAAGATGGCCCAGGTCGCGGCGGAATATCTCAAGCTTGCCGGCTTTACCGTCGATATGCAGGTGGTCGACTGGGCAACGCTGACGCAGCGCCGGGCCGATCCCAAGCTTTGGGACGTCTATATCACCCACAGCCCGTTCCTGCCGGAGCCGGCTCTGATCGGCTCGCTTTCGACCAGTTCGCCGGGCTGGTGGAACACCCCCGCCCGCAAGGCAGCCGTGGATGCATTCACTTCTGAGGTCGATCCAAACAGGCGTGTTGCGCTCTTCGCCGATGTCCAAAAGGCGATCTATGACGACGCGGCCTTCATGAAGATCGGTAATTTCAACGCGGTGGCTGCCAAGTCGACAAAACTGGAAGGCGTCGATCCGGCCCCTTGGCCATTTTTCTGGAACGCGTCGATTACGAAATGATCATTCCTCAGTCGGAGACATCGGCTCGCTCGAGCCGGTGTCCTTTGCAGACCTGCGCGCTCTCCGGAGCATGAGGATCAGGCTTTCATGATACGGTATATTCTCCAGCGCCTCTTCGGCATGATCGTCGTGATGTTCCTTGTCGTCACGATCGTCTTCGTGATCGTACGGGTGACGCCCGGCGATCCGGCAGCGGTCATGCTCGGGCCGGACGCCAGCGCCCAGGATATTGCGGAGCTGCGCATGCGGCTGGGCCTCGACCGTTCGCTGGGCGTTCAATACATCTATTATATGGGGCAGCTGCTGAAGGGCGATCTCGGCCAATCGATCTTCCTCAACATGCCGGTCGCATCGGCCCTGCTCGAGCGGGCCGAGCCGACCTTTTTCCTTACGTTGTTCTCGCTCCTCATCGCCAGCGCCATCGCCTTGCCGATCGGGATCTATGCGGCCTATCGGCGTGGTTCGCTCTTCGACCAGGCAGCAACAGCGCTGGCGATGCTGGCTGCCAGCATTCCGAGCTTCTGGCTTGGCCTGATCATGATGCAGGTCTTTGCCGTCCGTCTCGATCTGTTCCCCGTGTCGGGCTACGGCGGACCGGGATCGACGTTTGCTGAGCGGATGTATCATCTGACGCTGCCGGCGTTTGCGCTCGGCATCGTCTCCTCGGCGCTGGTCCTGCGCTTCACCCGCGCCTCGATGCTCGATGTGCTCGGAGATGACTATATCCGGACTGCCCGCGCCAAGGGTCTGATCGAGCGGCGTGTCATCCTCAAGCATGCGTTGAAGAATGCGCTGGTTCCGATCCTCACGGTGATCGGCCTGACTGCGGCGGTTCTCGTCTCAGGCGCCGTCGTGACCGAGACCGTGTTCGGCCTGCCCGGCGTCGGCAACCTGGTGGTATCCGCCGTGCTCAGGCGCGATTATCCGGTCATCCAGGGGGCGTTGCTGGTCATTGCCGCACTCTATGTCCTGATCAATTTTGCCATCGACATGCTCTACCTGCTGGTCGATCCGAGGGTGCGTTACTGATGACAGCAATCGTCTCGAAACCGGCGCTCAGTGAGCGCAACAAATTCATCCGGCGCCTGCTGAAGCGCAAGACCGTGGCCTTCGGACTGATCGTTCTGACGATCTTCGTGCTGCTTGCCATCTTTGCCCCGCTGATCGCGCCTTATGCGCCGTCAAAACTGTCCATCGTCAACCGGTTGAAACCGCCGGGCGGCACGTTCATCTTCGGTACCGATGAGTTCGGCCGCGACGTGTTTTCGCGGACCATCTATTCGGCGCGGCTGTCATTATTGGTCGGCGCCGCCGTCGTGACATTGTCCGCGATCATCGGTGTGACGCTCGGGCTGATCGCCGGATTCTTCAAGCAATTCGATGCGCCGATCGCCCGGCTGATCGACGCGATGATGGCCTTTCCAGACATTCTTCTTGCCATCGCGCTTGTGGCCGCGCTGGGGCCATCGCTGACCACCGTCATCATCGCGCTCAGCATCGTCTACGCACCGCGCCTGGCGCGTATCGTTCGTGCGTCGACCCTGGTGATCCGCGAGCTCCCCTATATCGAGGCCGCCCGGGCGCTTGGCATTTCGACGCGCCACATCATTACGCGGCATGTGCTGCGCAACCTGCTGTCGCCGATCCTGGTGCAGGGGACATTTCTCTTTGCCAGCGCCATGCTGGCCGAAGCGGGACTTTCGTTTCTCGGGCTTGGCGTCAGCCCGGAAATCCCGACCTGGGGCACGATGATCTCCGCCGGCCGGCAATATATCGGCCAAGCCGACTGGATGACGCTGTTTCCTGGCTTCGCCATCATTCTCTCCGTGCTGTCGCTGCAGATGGTTGGCGACGGATTGCGCGATCTTCTCGATCCAAGGCTTCGAAAGGACTTATGAAACATGTCTTATCGATATGAGGCGAAGGGGCCTGTGCTCCTCGCCAATGTCAAACCCATTGCCTTCGGCGCCAGCACACCAAACGGCCCGATCGATATCCTGATCAATGCTGACGGCCGCATTGCCGAAGTCGGCCCGTCGCTTGCCGTATCCACCGAGGTGCAGCGCATCGATGGCAACGGCGCGTGGATCTCGCCCGGCTGGATCGATCTGCACGTGCACATCTGGCACGGCGGCACGGATATTTCCCTGCGCCCGTCCGAATGCGGCGCGGAGCGTGGCGTCACGACCCTGGTGGATGCCGGCTCCGCGGGCGAAGCCAATTTCCATGGTTTTCGCGAATATATCATCGAGCCGTCGCGCGAGCGTATCAAGGCTTTCATCAATCTCGGCTCCATCGGTCTTGTCGCCTGCAACCGCGTGCCGGAACTCAGAAGCATTCAGGACATCAATCTTGACCGCATTCTTGAGGTCTACGCCGAAAACAGCGAGCATATCGTCGGCATCAAGGTCCGAGCGAGCCACGTCATCACCGGATCCTGGGGCGTGACGCCGGTCAAGCTCGGAAAGAAAATCGCCAAGATCCTCAAGATACCGATGATGGTGCATGTCGGTGAACCTCCGGCGCTCTATGACGAAGTGCTGGAAATCCTCGGCCCCGGCGACATCGTCACCCATTGTTTCAACGGCAAGGCTGGCTCGAGCATCATGGAAGACGAGGATCTGTTCGATCTCGCCGAGCGATGTGCCGGCGACGGTATCCGGCTGGATATCGGCCATGGCGGGGCGTCCTTCTCGTTCAAGGTTGCCGAGGCGGCAATCAAGCGGGGCCTTCTGCCATTCTCTATCTCGACCGATCTGCACGACCACTCGATGAACTTCCCGGTCTGGGATCTGGCGACGACCATGTCAAAACTGCTGGTGGTCGGCATGCCGTTCGACAAGGTGGTGGAGGCAGTTACGCAGGCGCCGGCGTCCGTTATCAAGCTGCCGATGGAAAACCGCCTCGCCGTTGGCGAGCGGGCCGACTTCACCGTTTTCGATCTGGTCGATGCCGATATCGAGGCGACCGATTCGAATGGTGACGTCTCGGTGCTCACCCGCATTTTCGAACCGCGCTATGCCATCATCGGCGCGGAAGCTGTGTCAGCCAGCCGCTATATCCCGCGCGCGCGAAAACTCGTGCGTCACAGCCACGGCTATTCATACCGTTAAGCCGGGGCCACTCTCATTTTTACAGGACACAGGAGTTCGCGTGAACAGTTCCACGGCAACCGCCGCCGACAGGACGGGTTCGCCTGCCGAGCGGCTGACGTCGCTCGGCATCGTGTTGCCGCCCCCCCCGCCGCCGATAGCCAATTTCGTGACGCATGTGCGCGAAGGCGATCTGATCTACCTTTCCGGCCAGGGCCCGCGTGAGGCCGATGGCTTCATGCATACCGGCAAGGTGGGACCGGGCGGCGTCGATGTCGCCGATGCCTATAGCCACGCGCGACTCACAGGCATCAACCTGCTGGCCGTCCTGCAGGAGGCACTGGGAGACCTTTCCCGGGTACGGCGCGTCGTCAAGCTGCTCGGCATGGTCAATGCGACACCAGACTTCGAGGATCATCCCGGCGTCATCAATGGGTGCTCGGATCTTTTCGTCGAGGTCTTCGGCGATGCCGGGCAGCACGCCCGGTCCGCGGTCGGCTTCGGGTCGTTGCCCGGCAATATCACCGTCGAGATCGAAGCGATCGTCGCCCTGCACGGTTAAGAAAAAGCATGTCAGTGACCGCGCCAGCCCATCAGTTTTTCGATCCTGTCCGCGGAAGCGCGCGCATGCGAAGTGTAATGCGTTTCGTCGGAAAAGGCCTTCTGCTCCGGCAGAACGATCGAGATGGTCGCGACGCACCGGCCATCGCGGTCGCAGATCGGCGACGCGATGCAGGCAACGGCATAGTCGGATTCGCCCGCCTGAATGGAAAGTCGCGCCTTCATCGCATCCACGGCCGCGGCAGACAGCTTGGCCGGCTCGACATCGGCGCGTCCGGTCGGCGAGGAGCGGGCGCATCGCCTGAAGAGCTCGAGCCGTTCATCGTCCGGCAGATGACCCACCAGAAGCCGGCCGGACGCGGTCCAGTTCAGCGGCACACGGGTTCCAACGCGCGAGGCGACCTGGAAATGGCTTGGACCTTCCGCCATCGCAAGCACCAGCATATGGTCGCCGTCACGGCCACAAAGCTGGACGGTTTCACCGACCTGGCGACAGAGATCGTGCATTTCATGGGTGGCGACACTCATGAAATCCAGCGAGCGGGCATAGGCAAGACCGAAGTGGTAAAGCCGCGCTCCAAGCCAGATCAAGCCATCGGCACCGCGCGTCAAAAGGTTCTTTTCCACCAGATCATCGACAATCACGTAGACCGTGGAAAGCGGCGCGCCAATTGCCTTGGCAATAGCATAGGCACTACAGGGCGCGCCGGTCTCGTAGAGGTGATCAAGAACCTGCAGGGCCCGGTCTATGCCGCTGACCCGAGAGCGCTTTCCGCTTTTCACGCTGTCCTCATCGATCACGGAAATGGGGTGGATTTTGGCGTTCAAGACACGAACTCACATGATGATTTTGGACTGTTATTACATTGTAATGGCATAGCTGTCGATGATTGGAAGGCAATCCCCTCCGTTTTCGGCCGCAATAATTTCGGAGAGCACAATGCCCAGTGAAGACATTCGCACATCCCTCGGACTGCGTCCGGTCATCAATGTTTCAGGCACGATGACAAGCCTGGGGGCATCGATCGTGGTTCCGGAAGCGATTGCCGCTATGACATCCATCCTGCCGCAATTCGTCGAGATGAATGACCTGCAGCGAAAAGCAAGTGCCGTGATCGCGCGGCTGACCGGCGGCGAAGCCGGTTTCGTGACGGCATCGTGCGCGGCAGGCATCACTCTTGCCGTTGCCGGAACCATCACCGGCAGCGACCTGCTCGCCATCGAGAAACTGCCCAGCGTCAGCACAGAAAAAAATGAGGTCCTTGTGCAGATGGGCCATATCGTCAGTTACGGCGCGCCGGTCGATCAGTCCATTCGTCTGGCGGGCGCCAAGACCGTGATGATCGGGCAAGCGACCTCGACCCATCGGTACCACATGGAGAACGCGATCACGGAAAAGACGGCTGCGGCCCTTTACGTCGTCTCGCATCACGTCGTGGACTACGGCCTGTTGAAGCTGACGGAATTCGTGGAAATCGCCCACGCGAAATCAGTGCCCGTCATCGTTGATGCGGCATCGGAATACGATCTGCGTTGCTTTCTCGAGCAGGGAGCGGACATCGTGCTTTATTCCGGTCACAAATTTCTGGGCGGCCCGACTTCCGGCATCGTGGCTGGCAGGAAGGACCTCGTGCGCAACGCCTTCCTGCAGAATATGGGGATTGGGCGGGGCATGAAAGTCGGCAAGGAGAGCGTCTTCGGCCTCATGGCGGCCCTGGAAGCCTGGGAAAAGCGCGATCATGACGGTATCCGCGCCCGCGAGACCAGCTATCTCCATCTCTGGCGCGACACGTTGGAGAACCGACCAGGCGTCACAGCGCTGATCGAGCCCGATCCGACCGGCAATCCACTCGAGAGGCTGCGGGTGATCGTGAGCGCGCACGAAGCCCATATCACGGCGTGGGATCTTGCCGATGCGCTGGCGCGCGGTACGCCGCCTGTCATCGTCCGCGACCACGAGGTCGAGCATCACTATTTCTACCTCGATCCCTGCAACCTGCATCCGGGTCAGGAGACCATCGTTGCCAACCGTCTGGCCGAGGAACTCGACAAGGCCAGCGCCTCGAACGACATCATCGCCACACCGCTGGAAAACCGCAGCAAGCACCGTTTCGATGGCGCACTGCGCTGGCCGGATTGAACCCGACGGCTGAAACCGAAGAAGGATCCCGACATGGCAACCCTCCCCGCCCTACAAACAGAACCCGTGCCGCCGATCCTGTCCGTGGAGAACCTGACGACGTCGTTCATCGTCGACGGGGAGTGGAGGTCCGTTGTGCGGGATATGTCGTTCACGGTGGCCCCTGGCGAGACCGTGGCGATCGTCGGAGAATCCGGCTCCGGCAAGAGCGTCACCTCGCTGTCGATCATGCGACTGCTCCCGGCCGATACCAGCCGTATCGCGGGAAGGGTCGTGCTCGACGGCCGCGATATTCTGCAACTGCCTGAGACCACGATGCGGCAGGTGCGCGGAAACGATGTTGCGATGATCTTTCAGGAGCCTATGACAAGCCTCAATCCGCTCTTCACTATCGGCGACCAGATCTCCGAAGCGCTTCTCTGCCACTCGCAGATGAGCAAGCGGGATGCCAGGGCCGAGACCATCCGGTTGTTGGAAAAGGTGCGCATTCCATCCGCCGCCTCCCGTTTCGATGAATATCCGCACCGGTTTTCGGGTGGTATGCGCCAGCGCGTAATGATTGCCATGGCACTTGCCTCACGACCAAAGCTGCTGATTGCCGACGAGCCGACGACAGCACTTGACGTCACCATCCAGGGACAGATCCTCGATCTCATCAAAACGCTGCAGGAGGAAGAGGGAACCTCCGTGCTCTTCATCACGCACGATATGGGCGTCGTTGCCGAAATTGCCGACCGGACGGTGGTAATGTACCGCGGCGAGCAGGTGGAATCAGGCCCAACGAGCGATATCTTCTTCCGCGCCAAACACCCGTATACGCGTGCGCTTCTGTCCGCCGTTCCTGTCCTTGGCTCGATGGGCGGCAGGGATCGGCCCATGCGCTTTCCTGTCGCCGATACGGCGACCGGGCTCTCCGATATTCCGGTCGAGACGGCAGATACGGTTGCACTCGGGAAACGCCCGGTGCTCGAAGTCAGGAACCTCACTAAGCATTTCGATATCCATTCCGGCCTGTTCAGCCGCTTGAGTGGCCGCGTCCATGCGGTCGAAAACGTTTCCTTCGACCTCCATGCCGGAGAGACTCTATCTCTGGTCGGTGAATCCGGTTGCGGCAAGTCGACGACCGGTCGTGCGATTATGCGCCTGATCGAGCCGCAGGCCGGCTCCGTTCTGGTGGATGGAACCGAGATCTTGACGCTTGATGCAAGCGGAATGCGCGAGATGCGCAAGACCGTCCAGATGATCTTCCAGGATCCCTTCGCGAGCCTCAACCCACGCATGCGGATAGGTGCTGCAATCGCCGAACCCTATCTCGAACACGAGATGGGAACCGCCAAACAGGCACGTGATCTGGTGGCCGATCTCCTGGTCAAGGTCGGACTGACAGCCGACATGGCTTCGCGCTACCCGCATGAGTTTTCCGGAGGCCAGCGTCAGCGCATCTGTATCGCCCGGGCGCTGGCGCTCGATCCGAAGGTGATCGTCGCCGACGAGAGCGTCTCGGCTCTCGACGTTTCGATCAAGGCGCAGGTGATCAATCTGCTGCTGGATTTGCAACAGAGCCTCAATCTTGCTTTCCTCTTCATTTCCCACGATATGGCCGTCGTCGAGCGCGTCAGCCATCGCGTTGCAGTCATGTACCTTGGTGAAATCGTTGAGGTGGGCCCTCGCGCTGCGGTCTTCGGCAATCCGCAGCACGCTTATACGAAGAAACTGATTTCCGCGGTGCCGATCCCCGACCCGGATCGCCGCCGGGGAAAGGGCCAAATCGGCAATGAGGAGATAAAAAGCCCGATCCGTCCGGTCGATTACAAGACTGTACCAATCCAGTACCACGAGGTTTCGCCAGGGCACTTCGTCGCCGCGTGATCTCAACGCGTTGATTGGGCCTCTCCTCGCATCAGGCTGTTTCCCGAGGCTTCGTCTATGACGTGCCCAGCTCGGAGTTCGAATGAGGACCTTTGGTGCACGTCGGAAAGCTACGGCTTCGGCACCGACCATTCCGCACTTCCGCTGCCGTTCGATCCGCGGCTGGAAGCCGACCTGCGCTGCTGGCTGCGGGGGTGACGGGTGTCACCTGTCACGATGACTTCGGCCGGTGCGTTCGAGGTTGATGAACCGCACCTGTGCACTGTTACAGAACGTACACGAAACTGACACTGCGCCTTCATGTAGCGCGGATATGGCAGGGTCATACCGATGACCGGTCTCCCCGAAAGAGGAACTGCTGCCCATGTTTCAGTTGAAGAACGTAACCCGCCAGTTCGGCAAGAAGACAGCCGTCAGCTCGGTTACCTTCGACATTCCGCAGGGCCAGATGGTTGGCATTATCGGCCGCTCCGGCGCCGGCAAGTCGACACTCCTGCGCATGATAAACCGTCTGGTGGACCCCTCCTCCGGCTCGATCGAATTCGCGGGCGTACAGGTCTCCTCGATCAAGGGGGCGGCCCTGCGCGAGTGGCAGCGCGACTGCGCCATGATCTTCCAGCAGTTCAATCTGGTGCCTCGCCTCGACGTGCTGACCAATGTTCTCCTCGGGCGGCTCAACCATCGATCCACCGTACTGAGCGTCCTCAACATGTTCAGCCGCGAAGAGCGCATCATGGCGATCGGTGCACTGGAGCGGCTGGGGATCGAACAGACCGCCCTTCAGCCGGCCGGCACGCTCTCGGGTGGACAGCAGCAGCGCGTCGCAATCGCCCGCGCGCTGATGCAGCAGCCGAAGATGCTGCTCGCCGATGAGCCGATCGCGTCGCTCGACCCGCTCAACGCCAAGATCGTGATGGACGCGCTGCGCGACATCAACGAGCGCGACGGCATCACCGTGATCACCAACCTGCATACGCTCGATACCGCGCGGAACTATTGCGAGCGGATTATCGGCATGGCGCATGGACGAGTCGTCTTCGACGGACAGCCGAAGGATCTGACCGCCGCCGCGGTCGCGGCGATCTATGGCGCGGAAACGGCGATCGAAGAGTCGATGACCTCGACCAGCATCAACATCCCCGCGGAAGCACCGCAGGAAACAGCATCGGCCGGCTTGAAGCCGCTGGCACTGGCCGGCCCTTAAGGTCCGCCGCGATCGAATGCCCGCGTCAAGGGCGCCTTTTCGAAACCGAGAAAGACCCGGCGCGTCCGGGAAACGGGAGAACGAACCCAATGCTTAAAAAAGCTCTTCTGAGCGCGGTCGCGCTTTTCGCCCTCGTCGGCCACGCACAGGCCGAAGACCTGAAGGAATTCCGCGTCGGCATCATCGGCGGCGAAAACGAAGCCGACCGCCTGCGCAACTACCAGTGCCTCGTCGATCAGCTCCCGGCAGCCATCGGCGTCGAGAAGGTCTCCCTCTTTCCGGCGGCCGACTATGACGGCGTGATCCAGGGCCTCCTCGGCGGCACGCTCGATTACGCCGAACTCGGCGCCTCCGGCTATGCCAAGATCTATCTCGCCAAGGCTGACGCCGTCGAGCCGATCCTGACGACCGTGCAGACCGACGGCTCCACGGGCTATCATTCGATCATGGTCGCCCGCAAGGACTCCGGCATCACAAAGCTCGAAGACCTGAAGGGCAAGAAGCTCGGCTTCGCCGATCCGGACTCGACCTCGGGCTATCTCGTTCCCCTCGTCACGCTGCCGGAAGCGATCGGCGCGCCGATCAAGGAATATTTCGGTGAGACCGGCTTCGGCGGCGGCCACGAGAACCTCGTGCTTGAAGTCGTTAAGGGCACCTTCGATGCCGGCACGACCTTCGGCTCTGGCGTCGGCGAGTTCAAGGACGGCTACACCTCGGGCAACCTGCGCAAGATGGTCGACAAGGGTATCGTCGACATGAACGATCTCGTCGAACTGTGGAAGTCGCCGCTGATCCCGAACGGCCCGATCGTCGTGCGTACCGCATTGAACGACGACATGAAGGCCAAGTTCAAGCAATTCATGATGGATCTGCCGAAGACCGACGCCGCCTGCTTCTCCGCCATCCAGGGCGGCGACTTCACCGGTTTCGTCGAGGTCAATAGCGATTTCTACAAGCCGATCATCGATGCCCGCAAGGCGACGATCGGCGGCTGATCGCCGAACGCGTCATCCTGCGCCGGCCGCCAAGCCGCGGCCGGCGTTCGACTATCGGGCAGCTGCAGCCGCCCGCTCCCGGATCGTCTCGATCAAGCGATCCTACTCTTGGAAACGACGCACTTCCTCTTCCCGGAAGCGCTCTAGAGGCCGGCCCCTGGCCGGAAACCCCGATGGCCACTTCCGTGTCAACACGACACCTCAGCGAGAACGGCGCCCTTATCGAGCGTCACTGGCAGGAGCTCAACAATCGCCGGCGTCTCTATACCTGGCTCGGTCTCGCATTTCTCGCGTTGACGCTTGTCGGTTCGCTCTGGTTCGCGAACGAGTCGAACGCGGGCAAGTTCTTCGACCGGCTGCCGCACTTCTTCGATTTCGTCGGCCATCTCATGCCGCGCGATCCAATAGAGATCGTTCGCGCCCTCTTCGATCTGCCTTCGCCCTATGACGACGGCAGCTTCAAATACAATTACCCGGATGGGCGCCTCTACGTGACGGAGAGCATCTACATCCCGGAATATGTTCACAAGATGCTGGAGACCGTGAACATCGCCATCTTTTCGACTGTTATCGGCGTCTTCTTCGGCTTCATCCTGTGCTTCCTCGCCGCGCGAAATCTGATGCCCAATCCCTGGATCAGGGGCATCGTACGCCGGCTGATGGAAATCCTGCGCGCCTTTCCGGAAGTCGTCATCGCCGGCTTTTTCCTGGCAATCCTTTCGCTTGGGCCTATTCCCGCCATCGCTGCGGTCTCGATCCACACGATCGGCGCGCTCGGCAAGCTGTTCTTCGAAGTGGTCGAGAATGCCGACATGAAACCGGAGGAAGGTCTGCGTGCCGTCGGCGCCAACTGGATCGAGCGGGTCTGGTTCGGCATGGTCCCCCAGGTGCTGCCCAACTTCACCAGCTATTTTCTGCTCCGGCTCGAAATCAACGTGCGCGCCTCGACGATCATCGGTGCCGTCGGCGGGGGCGGCATCGGCGAACTCCTGCGCCTGTCGATCGGCCAGGGCCATGAAGCAAAGACGCTCGCGATCGTCCTCCTGCTCTTCGCGACGATCTTCGCAGTCGATCAGTTCTCTGCCTGGCTTCGCCGCCGCCTCGTCGGCGACCAGGCCTTTCAGCTCGCGCAATAGGACCGCATCATGATTGCCTCGACCAACCTCGACGCGCGCGAAATGGAAGCTATCGCAGCGCGCCATCCGCATCTTCTGCAGTCGTCGGCCGCCAAGCGGCGCAGCAAGGCACTGATAACGGCGGGCGTCGTTCTTTACATGATCTTCAGCTGGTGGTTCTTCTCGATCGGGCACGTGCTCGCCAATGCCAATTGGGGAATTGCCGGCATCTACCTTGCCGACTGGGTGTCCTACGAAGTCCGGCCGGAGATCGCCGTCGCGCCCGATGGAGCGATGAGCATCTCATACGGACGCAATTCGCCGCTTGGAGACAATCCGAGCCCGGAATGGGTCACGCTCGAAAAAGAGACGGTCACGCGCACCGTTGAAACGTCGACGGCCCCGACGCAGGCCCCGAAGCCGAAGAGCGCCTCCTCTTTCAGCTTTATGGCGCCGAGCGCGGCGCGCGGCGGCGATACGAACGAGACGCCGCAGAAAGATCTCGCCACGACCCGCACCGAAGAAGTCGTCACGCACGCCGTGGTGAACTTCGATAGCTCGACGCGTATCGACGTCGCCGAAAAGCTGGTCACAGTGACACATTCCGGCGAGACGCTCCTGCTTCAGGTCGACGGCGCGGAGACTGTAACGCCGGAGGGACTCCTTCCCTCCTGGGCGCTCCAGAAGCGGCCGGGCGAGAAGGTGACGCTGTCCTTCGGCGCCACCGGCTGGGCAGAGGTGGAGGGCGACGAGGTCTCCATCCGCAACCGCTTCTTCGGCTGGGCGAATTTCCTCTTCGACACCAACTCGCCCTTCTTCGGGAAGTCCTACAGCGACGTCGCCTCCTTGATCGTCTCCGGAGAACGGATCGATCCGGCGCGCTCAAACCTCTCGCTTGCCTGGAACAACGTCCTCTACAATGCGGAATGGCAGCATCTGGATGTTTGGACCAAGCTCCTGCAGACGATCGTCATGGCTTTCGTCGGAACGCTCTTCGCCTCCTTCATCGCCTTCCCGCTTTGCTTCCTCGCGGCGCGCAACATCACGCCGAGCCGCCTCACCAATCAGTTCGTGAAGCGCTTCTTCGACTTCCTGCGGTCGGTCGACATGTTCATTTGGGCGCTGTTCTTCACCCGCGCCTTCGGGCCCGGACCGCTCGCGGGCATCTCGGCGATCTTCTTCACCGACACGGGCACGCTCGGCAAGCTCTACTCCGAAGCCCTCGAGAACATCGACGACAAGCAGCGTGAGGGCGTCAAGTCGGTCGGCGCCGCGCCGGTCGCCGTGCAGCGCTTCGGCGTGCTCCCGCAGGTCCTGCCGGTCTTTGCCAGCCAGGCTCTCTACTTCTGGGAGTCGAACACGCGTTC
The DNA here is from genome assembly GCF_002885915.1 of Sinorhizobium sp. M4_45. Classification (NCBI taxonomy): domain Bacteria; kingdom Pseudomonadati; phylum Pseudomonadota; class Alphaproteobacteria; order Hyphomicrobiales; family Rhizobiaceae; genus Sinorhizobium; species Sinorhizobium sp. M4_45. The sequence continues at coordinate 130,532 of NZ_NWVE01000009.1, read as the reverse complement.
GGCCACCATTATCGGCGCCGTCGGCGCCGGCGGGATCGGCCTGAAGCTGTGGGAGGCGATGCGCACAAATTCGGATTGGGAAAATGTCGCCTATATGGTGCTGCTGATCTTGATGGTCGTCTTCGTTTTCGACAGCATCTCCAATCTTTGCCGATCGCGTCTCATGGGCCGCACACACTAACGCGCGTTGAGATTCATTTCGAGTTTTTGACGGCTGCTGCGAGATGGATGATGCCGTTGAAGCTCTGGTCGGTCTTGTCGGCGCGCATGGCGATGCGCTTGAAAACATGCAGCAGATCAAAGTGCTACAGCTACCGTTGCGCTTCTCATAAGATGCGCGGCGCTGTGGGACACTTTTCGGGGGATTGCATCCTCTCCATCCTCATGTGCTCGTCACAGGGATCCAGCAGCGCCGCGTCTGCGGCGCGGAAGAGCCTTTCCAGCCCAAGGACTTGGTCTGGCTGGATTCCTGTGACAAGCACAGGAATGAGGAACCGGGGATGATGAGGAAAAGTGTGTGCGGTTTTTCCTCCGCTCATGATTTCAGGTTGATCCGACCTAAAATCATCATGGTCTAGAAACGGACCGGTCGATTCGGATAATGATGACTGATTCCGATCACTGGCGCGGGAGCAGGCGAAGCTGCAAACAAATCCATCCCGCCCCGAACCGATTTGCGTTCTGGGCCGATGTCATCATGATGTTGTCATGCAAATCGGCTAGCTGCGCATTTCATCCCGGAAACCGTCGACTCGGGGCAACTGCGTCGAAGCGACTGATGAAGAAAGTGTGAATTCGTGCGCTATGCAATCTACTTCGCGCCGCCGTCCGATGACCGGCTGTCGCAGACCGCTTCCCGTTGGCTGGGACGCGACGCGTTCACCGGCGGCGCCCTGGACTGCCCGGAAAATCCGGCAGTAGGACGTGAAGAGCAGATGGCATTGACGACCGAGCCCCGCCGTTACGGCTTCCACGGGACCCTGAAAGCACCGTTCGAGCTTACCTCCGGCCGCGGTGAAGCCGACTTGATCGCGGCTTTCGACGAGTTCGCCGCGGAGATCGAGCCGTTCGAAGTGCCGGAGATCGCCTTGCATCAGATCGGCCCCTTCTTCGCGCTCGTCTCGGCCGACCCTTGCCCGCCTCTGCAGCGCCTTGCGGAGCAGGCGGTTCGTCGTTTCGAGCCATTCCGGGCGCCGCTTTCGGAAGCCGATCTCGCCCGCCGCAATCCGGACAGGCTTACGCAGCGTCAGCGCGAGTACCTGGCGGCATGGGGCTACCCATACGTCTTCGAGGAGTTCCAGTTCCATCTGACGCTGACTGGGCCGGTGCCGGAAGACATGCAGCGGCCCATGAGAAAGGCGCTCGAAACGGTCTTCGCCGAATTCATCGGCAAGCCGCTTGCCGTCTCGACGATTGCCCTTTTCGCCGAAGAGCGCCGCGGCGCTCCTTTCACCGTCCATTCCCTGCTGCCGCTTGGCGGCGCATCCGAACGAAAGATTGCATGACATGCCCAAAGAACAGGTTTTGACCAACGCCCGCATCGTTCTGGAGGACCGGATCCTCGACGGTTCGGTGCTGATCCGCGACGGCAGGATCGCCGACATCTCCGAAGGGGCGAGCGCCACGGGCGAGGATTTCGAGGGTGACTACCTACTGCCCGGGCTCGTCGAACTGCACACCGACCATCTCGAGGCGCACTATTCTCCGCGCCCCGGGGTTCGCTGGCTGAAGATCGCGGCGATCCAGGCTCATGACGCCCAGGTCGTCACCTCCGGCATCACAACTGTCTTCGATTGTCTGCGCCTGGGCTCGGACGAGGACAGCGGCTTTCCGAAGGGCGAGATGCGCAGCATGGCCGATGCGCTCGCCCAGGCCAAGCAGGAGGGCCGTTTGCGGGCCGATCACCTGATCCACCTGCGTTGCGAAGTGTCGACCGCCGACGTGCTGGAGCACTATGAGGATTTCCGGAACGATCCGCAGGTTCGTCTCGTCTCTCTGATGGACCACGCTCCCGGGCAGCGCCAGTTCCAGACCATGGACCAGTACATAATCTACTACAAAGTCAAACGCGGCCTTACCGACGAAGCCTTTGCCGCCTTCATCGACCGCCAGCAAGCACTATCGGCGCGCTATGCGACCCCTCATCGCATCGCGCTCGCGAAAGCCTGCGCCGAGCGGGGGATTACGGTCGCCAGCCATGATGATGCGACGCTCGAGCATGTGGACGAGTCTATCGGCTACGGCATCCGGCTCGCGGAGTTCCCGACGAGCTTCGAGGCGGCCGAAGCCTCCCATCGCGCCGGTCTCAGCGTATTGATGGGGGCGCCCAATATCGTGCGCGGCAAATCGCATTCCGGCAACATCGCCGCGCGCGATCTCGCCGAGCGCGGCGTTCTCGACGTGCTTTCTTCGGATTACGTACCTTTCAGCCTCATCCATGCGCCGTTCATTCTCGCAGATGAGGTCGACTCGATCGACCTCCCCCAGGCCATCGCGATGGTAACGGCGACGCCGGCGCGCACTGTCGGGCTCGAAGATCGCGGCCGGATCGCCGTTGGGCTCCGCGCCGACATCGCGCGCGTCCGCCGGCCGGAGGGAATACCGGTCGTCCGCTCGGTCTGGCGCGAAGGACGGCGTGTCGCATGACCGCCGATCGGGGATCCGGAACGCTCATCGTCGTCGTCGGCCCGAGCGGTGCGGGCAAAGACAGCGTCATGGGCTTTGCCGCCCGCCATTTCGCGCAGCGGCCCGATATTCTCTTCGTCCGGCGGGCGATCACACGCCCCTCGGATGCAGGCGGCGAGGTGCACGAAAGCGTGTCCGACGCCGAATTCGAGGAGATGAGCCGGAGCGGCGCTTTCGCCGTTTCGTGGCAGGCGCATGGCTTGAGCTACGGCATCCCGGCGGAGATCGCCGAAAAGATCGCCAGAGGCATGACCGCGATCGTAAACGGCAGCCGTGCCGCCCTCCCTGCCATTCGCCAGGCGTTCGGTACGATCGCCGTTGCGGTGATCACCGCCGAGCCGCCGGTGCTGGCGAAGCGGCTGGCGGAGCGCGGCCGCGAGAGCGAAGAAGACGTGCTGCGCCGCCTGACGCGGCAGGCACCCGACGTCATCGCCGATCCCGACGTAACGGTCATCGACAACAGCGGCAGGCTTGATGTGGCCGGCCGGCAATTCGTCGCGCTGGTCGAGCGCCACTCGGCCAAGAGCCATCACCCTGCCTGAAGAAGGGGCGAGCGGTTAGATAATCCTTTATCGCGCCTCGCCCTGTGCCAGAGCTTCCTCTGCATCCTCGATCTTCTTGACCATGGGCAGGTCCACTGCGGCGGCGATAATGGAATCGAGGAGGCCGGGAAAGCGGGTGTCGAGATCGTCCCGCCGCAGCGTGATCAACCGGCTGGTGCCGGAGACTTCGGTACGCGTGATGCCCGCCTCGCGCAGCTTGGCCAGATGATAGCTGATATTGGTCTTGGAGCCGAAATCCGTGAAGTTCAGGCACATGGTCGGCCGTCCGTCGCGGCGGGCGAGATAGCCCACGATCGCCAGGCGAGTCGGATCGCCGAGGGCCGCGAGGACATTGGACAGAGTGATCTGGTCGGCGGTGGGATGCGGTAGGGTCATTGGATCAACAATTAGCAGTTTCGGCATATTGACACGGCGAGCCACCAAGTTCAATAGTTCAATATCTTTTGAACAAGCGAGGTCTCCCGATGGACAGGCGCATCATCTGGCTCGCCGTTGGCTCTTTCACGATGAGCACGGTCGGCTTCGTCTTTTCCAGCCTCCTGCCGTCGATCGCTGCCGACACGCACACGACCATTCCCCATGCGGGGCACCTGATCACGCTGTTCTCGCTTTCCTATGCCATCGGTGCGCCGCTGCTTTCGGCCCTGGCCGGCGCGGCGGACCGGCGTCGATTGCTGGTGGCTGCAATGCTCGTCTTCGTCGTCGGCAACTGCATCGCGGCGATGAGCGTCTCCTTCACCACGCTGCTGCTCGCCCAGATCGTGATGGGAATGGCAAGCGGACTGTTTGCCGCCACGGCGCAAGCGACGGCGGTTTCACTGGCCGGACCGGAGCACCGCGCATTGGCGATTTCAATCGTGGTGGGCGGCACCACATTTGCGGTGGCGCTCGGCGCGCCCCTCGGCGCGTTGATTGCCGCCTTCTGGGGATGGCGCGGCACGTTCGGGGCGGTCGCGCTGCTTGGGCTCACCTGCGCTGCCGTGCTCTGGCTGCGCCTGCCGCGGGGCCTCAGCGGAACGAAGCTGACAATGTCCGAGCGCTTCGGCGCCATCGGCCGTCCGGGCGTGGCCTCGTCGCTCATGGTGACGTTTCTCTATCTTACCGGCGGCTTCATAATCATCTCCTATCTCGCGCCGCTGGCGATCGACGGAGCCGGGCTTTCGCAGTTGGCGCTGCCGGGGCTGCTGCTCGCCTTCGGGGTCGGCGCGGTGATCGGCAATCTCTCCAGCGGCTATCTGGCCGACCGGCTCGGCGCCACGCGCGTGGTGACAGCTTCGCTCATCTGCGCGCTCGCGGTCTCGCTGATGATCGCCTTCGGCCTGCACTTCCTCACGCGCGATCTCGCCGGCCTGCTGCTGATCGGCATAATGGTGCCATGGGGGATCGTAGGGTGGGCGTTCCCGCCGGCCCAGGCGAGCCGCATCGTCGGCTTCGCGCCGGAGGTCGCCCATCTGACCCTGTCGCTCAACGCCTCGGCGATCTATCTCGGCATCGCGACCGGCACGGCGATCGGCGGACGGGTGCTCGAGAATACGGCTGCCGCCGATCTCGGCTTCTTCGCGGCGCTGTTTCCGGTGGCTTCGCTGGCCGTCCTATATGCGGGGCTGAGATCCCATCGCCGGCGCCTGGCAACTGCGGCGGCGGAATAGACGCAACATGGTACGCGGGCCCGCCGCGAAACAGCTTCCCGCTTCCGCATAGTCGCCGACGCAGGCCAGCCTCAGTTCTCTCGATAAGCCCCGGACGGAAGTTTCGGGGCTTTTCTGTGCTTCTTTCCGTGCTTCTGGCCGGCAGCTCCCACCGCGTTATCTCACGGATCATATTTCCTACTTGTCATCGCCGGCGTTATGTATATACATTAACAGCGAGGAAAGGGCGGTATAGATGGACGGAAACGACAACCCAAATTCTGCCGGAACCAGTCTCTGGCGCAATGCACGCCTTGCCACACTTCGCGAGGACCTAGGGCCACTCGGGGTCATCGAAAACGGCGTCATCGCCGTGTGCGGCGAGCGGATCGTCTATGCCGGCCCCGAAGCCGGTCTGCCATCGGAGCTTGCGCGCGCCGACCAGGTCTTCGATTGCGAAGGCCGCTGGGTCACCCCGGCGCTGATCGACTGCCACACGCATATCGTTCATGGCGGCAACCGCGCTCGGGAGTTCCAGCTCCGCCTTGAAGGCGCGACCTATGAGGAGATCGCGCGTGCCGGAGGCGGCATCGCTTCGACCGTCGCGGCAACCAATGCCCTTTCCGTCGACGCACTCGTGGAGGCCGCACTTCCACGGCTCGACGCCCTTCTCGCCGAAGGCGTGTCCACCGTCGAGGTCAAGTCGGGCTATGGCCTCAACGTCGAGGCCGAACTCAAGATGCTGCGCGCCGCCCGCCGGCTGGAAAGCCTGCGCCCGGTGCGCATCGTCACCACTTATCTCGCAGCCCATGCGACCCCGCCGGAATATCGCGGACGCAACGGCGACTACATCGCCGAGGTCGTCCTGCCGGGCCTGGTTGCGGCTCACGCCGAAGGGCTAGCTGACGCCGTCGACGGCTTCTGTGAAGGCATAGCCTTTTCGCCGGCGGAGATCGCTTCGGTCTTCGACAAGGCGAAGTCGCTCGGCCTGCCCGTGAAGCTTCACGCCGAACAGCTTTCGGATCTTGGCGGCGCGAAGCTCGCTGCTTCCTATGGCGCTCTGTCGGCCGACCACCTCGAATATCTCGACGCTGCGGGAGCCGCCGCCATGGCAAAGTCCGGCACGGTCGCCGTCCTCCTGCCCGGGGCTTTCTACACCCTCCGGGAAAAGCAGCTTCCGCCTGTCGAAGCACTCCGAGAAAACGGAACGCGCATCGCCATCGCCACCGATTGCAATCCCGGCACCTCGCCGCTGACCTCGCTGCTCCTCACCTTGAATATGTCCGCGACGCTTTTCCGCCTGACGCTGGAGGAATGCCTCGCAGGCGTTACCCGCGAGGCCGCCCGTGCGCTCGGCATCCTCGGAGAGACCGGCACGATTGAATCCGGCAAGTCTGCGGATCTTGCCATCTGGAACATCGATCAGCCGGCGGAATTGATCTACCGCATCGGTTTCAATCCTCTTCGGGAGCGGATCTTCAAGGGTGAAAGGATTCTCCGATGACCGTTATTCTCAGTCCCGGCTCCGTTTCGCTCAGTGACCTCGAAACGATCTACTGGACCGGCGCGCCGGCGCGCCTCGACCCCGCCGTCGATACCGGTATTGCCAAGGCCGCAGCGCGGATCGCCGAGATCGTGGCGGGCAATGCGCCCGTCTACGGCATCAATACCGGCTTCGGCAAACTGGCCTCGATCAAGATCGACAGCGCCGACGTGGCGACGTTGCAGCGCAATCTGATCCTCTCGCATTGCTGCGGCGTGGGCCAGCCGCTCACGGAAAACATCGTGCGCCTGATCATGGCGCTCAAGCTGATCTCGCTCGGCCGCGGCGCCTCCGGCGTGCGGCTGGAGCTTGTCCGGCTGATCGAAGCGATGCTGGACAAGGGCGTGATCCCGCTCATTCCCGAAAAAGGCTCGGTCGGCGCTTCCGGCGACCTGGCGCCGCTTGCCCATATGGCTGCGGTCATGATGGGCCATGGCGAAGCCTTCTTTGCCGGCGAACGCATGAAAGGCGACGCTGCATTGAAGGCGGCGGGGCTCTCGCCGGTAACGCTTGCCGCGAAGGAAGGCCTGGCGCTGATCAACGGCACGCAGGTCTCTACGGCTCTCGCGCTTGCCGGGCTCTTCCGTGCGCACCGCGCCGGCCAGGCCGCTCTCATCACCGGCGCCCTTTCAACCGATGCGGCCATGGGCTCTTCCGCCCCCTTCCATCCGGATATTCACACGCTGCGCGGCCATAAGGGCCAGATCGACACGGCCGCCGCCTTACGGCAGCTGCTGACCGGCTCCCCAATTCGCCAGAGCCATATCGAGGGCGACGAGCGGGTTCAGGATCCCTATTGCATCCGCTGCCAGCCCCAGGTCGACGGCGCCTGCCTCGATCTCCTGCGCTCCGTCGCAGCCACGTTGACGATCGAAGCCAATGCCGTCACCGACAATCCGCTGGTGCTTTCGGACAATTCCGTTGTTTCCGGAGGCAACTTCCATGCCGAGCCGGTCGCATTTGCCGCCGACCAGATCGCGCTCGCGGTGTGCGAAATCGGCGCCATCTCCCAGCGCCGCATCGCCCTTCTGGTCGACCCCGCGCTCAGCTACGGCCTGCCGGCCTTTCTGGCCAGGAAGCCGGGCCTCAACTCCGGACTGATGATCGCCGAGGTCACTTCGGCGGCACTGATGTCGGAAAACAAGCAGCTTTCCCATCCGGCCTCCGTCGACTCGACGCCGACCTCGGCGAACCAGGAGGACCACGTGTCCATGGCCTGCCACGGTGCGCGCCGGCTGCTCCAGATGACGGAAAACCTCTTTTCGATCATCGGCATCGAGGCGCTCGCCGCGGTGCAGGGCATCGAATTCCGCGCCCCGCTCACCACCAGCCCGGAACTTCAGAAGGCCGCCGCAGCCGTGCGCCGCGTCTCCTTTAGTATCGAGGAAGACCGCTACATGGCCGACGACCTCAAGGCCGCGGGCGATCTCGTCGCGTCGGGCCGGCTGGCTGCCGCCGTCTCCGCGGGCATTCTTCCGAAACTGGAGAACTGACATGGCCGTCTTCGAAGTCCGGCAGGGCAGCTCGCCCGTCATCCTGGGCTTTCCGCACACGGGCACCGACGTGCCTGCCTCCATCCGGGAACGCCTCAACGACAACGGCCGCGTCCTCGCCGACACGGACTGGCACATCCACGATCTCTACGAAGGCCTTCTGCCGGACGCGACGACGGTTCGCGCGACCTTTCACCGCTACGTCATAGACGCCAATCGCGACCCTGCAGGCGTCAGCCTCTATCCCGGCCAGAACACCACCGGGCTCGTGCCCGAAACCGATTTCGACGGTCAACCTATCTGGAAGGAAGGCGAAGGACCGACGGAGGCCGACATCGCGGAGCGCCTGCGCGTGTTCCATGCGCCCTATCACGCGGCGCTCGCCGCAGAGATCGCCCGTGTCAAGGCGATCCACGGCGTGGCGGTGCTCTACGATTGCCATTCTATCCGCTCGCATATTCCCTTCCTCTTCGAAGGCCGCCTGCCGGACTTCAATATCGGCACCGATACGGGAAAGACCTGCGCTCCTGAAATTGAGCAGGTGACCGCAGAAATCGCAGCCGCGGCAGAAGGTTACAGCCATATTCTCAATGGTCGCTTCAAGGGTGGCTGGACGACCCGTCACTATGGCCGCCCGGAACAGGGCGTGCACGCGATCCAGATGGAACTGGCGCAATCGACGCATCTGGCGACGGAAGCGCCGCCCTTCGCTTTGGACAAAGCGAAAGCCGACAGGCTTCGCCGTCCGCTGAAGACCATTCTGGAACGCATCGAAACAGTCGCTAACGAGCTCAAAAGGACAGGGAGCGAGGCATGAACATGAACAATCCGCGCCACAATATTCGCGAAGTACGCAGCCCGCGCGGCACCGAGATCAGCGCCAAGAGCTGGCTGACGGAAGCGCCGCTTCGCATGCTGATGAACAATCTGGACCCTGATGTCGCCGAAAACCCGCACGAACTCGTCGTCTATGGCGGCATCGGCCGCGCAGCCCGAACCTGGGCCGATTTCGACCGCATCGTCGCGTCTCTGAAGGACCTCAACGAAGACGAGACCCTCCTCGTCCAGTCCGGCAAGCCGGTCGGCGTCTTCCGCACGCACAAGGATGCTCCGCGCGTGCTGATCGCCAACTCCAATCTCGTGCCGCACTGGGCGAACTGGGATCATTTCAACGAGCTGGATAAGAAGGGTCTCGCCATGTACGGCCAGATGACCGCCGGCTCGTGGATCTATATCGGTACGCAAGGCATCGTGCAGGGCACCTATGAGACCTTCGTCGAGGCCGGCCGCCAGCATTATGGCGGCAACCTGAAAGGCAAGTGGATCCTGACGGGCGGTCTCGGCGGCATGGGTGGAGCCCAGCCGCTTGCGGCCGTCATGGCCGGCGCCTGCTGCCTTGCCGTCGAATGCAACCCCGACTCGATCGATTTCCGCCTGCGCACGCGCTACCTCGACGAGAAGGCCGAGACGCTCGAAGAAGCCATGGAAATGATCGAACGCTGGACCAAGGCCGGCGAGGCGAAATCGGTCGGCCTTTTGGGGAATGCGGCGGAAATCCTCCCGGAAATGGTCCGTCGCGGCATCCGCCCCGACATGGTCACGGATCAGACCTCGGCCCACGACCCGATCAACGGCTATCTGCCCAAGGGCTGGACGATGGCCGAATGGAAAGCCAAGCGCGAGAGCGACCCGAAGGGGGTCGAAAAGGCCGCCCGCGCCTCGATGCGCGACCATGTCGAGGCGATGCTCGCCTTCTGGGATTCCGGCGTCCCGACCCTCGACTACGGCAACAACATCCGCCAGGTGGCCAAGGACGAAGGCCTCGAGCGCGCCTTCGATTTCCCCGGCTTCGTGCCGGCCTATATCCGTCCGCTGTTCTGCAGGGGCATCGGCCCGTTCCGTTGGGCGGCGCTCTCCGGCGATCCGGAAGACATCTACAAGACCGACCGGAAGGTGAAGGAGCTGCTGCCGGACAACAAGCATCTGCACAACTGGCTCGACATGGCGCGCGAGCGCATCGCTTTCCAAGGCCTGCCCGCACGCATCTGCTGGGTCGGCCTCGGCGATCGTCACCGCCTCGGCCTCGCCTTCAACGAAATGGTGCGCAGCGGCGAACTGAAGGCCCCCATCGTCATCGGCCGCGACCATCTCGACTCCGGCTCGGTCGCCTCGCCGAACCGCGAGACCGAGGCGATGAAGGACGGGTCCGACGCCGTCTCCGACTGGCCGCTCCTGAACGCGCTGCTCAACACCGCCTCAGGCGCAACCTGGGTGTCGCTGCATCATGGCGGTGGCGTCGGCATGGGCTTCTCGCAGCATTCCGGCATGGTGATCTGCTGCGACGGTACGGACGATGCGGCGCGCCGCGTCGAGCGCGTCCTGTGGAACGACCCGGCAACGGGCGTCATGCGCCACGCCGATGCGGGCTATGACATTGCGCTCGACTGTGCTCGTGAAAAAGGCCTGCGCCTGCCGGGCATATTGGGCGAGTAAAAAGCGGACAGGTCGCCACGGCATCCTTCTGCCGCGTCTTCTTCAGGACGCAGACGCTTTTCCTCGGCCGTCGCCGTCGAGGAAAAGCAACAGCGAGAGGCCGGCGACGCCCGCAAGGGGGAACGTCTTGATGAAACCCGCCCGAAGATCAGGGCGGGCTTACTATCTCAGGTCCAGCGGGCTGACAGGCTGGCGCTGGGGTCAAACTCGAAATCGCGGTCGAAGGGGAAGATCGGCCGCTGCCGGCGCAGGCTTTCCAGCTTCTCGATATCCTGATTGACGACGCCGTTCGTCAGCGCCATCAGGTTCGGATTGGCGATCGGCGCAAGCTCCGGCGAGAGATAACCGGACTTGACGACGAGCAGCCGCACGGTCTTCGGATCGAGACCGAGGAGGGCAAAGTCCTCGATGTTATGATAGGGGCGGCGCCGCGCCGACAATACGACCACTATGCCCCCGACCTGAACCACCGCCTGCCGCTCGGCAACCGGTCCCGGATCATTCAGATGCACCACTTTGGCCTCGACCTCTGCGGACGGGCTGGACGGGTCGAGACTGCCGCCGATCCGCAACGCCAGCGTCCCACCCGCGCCGGTCGCGAAACAGGCATCGACGGCCGGCCTATCGGCGATGCCGGCGATCAACGCATCGCGCCAGCCGCGCTCGAGAAGCGCGACCAGCACATCCGCCCGGTCGCCGACGCCGCCACCCGTGGGGTTGTCGCCGGAATCGGCGAGGATTACCGGCGCCGTGGTCGCCCGCTCGGCGATGTCGAGCATGTCGGCAAGCGAGCCGGTGAGCGATCCGAAACGAAAATTGTCCCTCTGGTGCCAATAGTTTGCAGCGATTTCCTCAGCCGCCTTCGAAGCGGCGGCCTTGTCCGAGCCGGTGACGACGGCGCAGGCGGTCGCTCTCGGTTCATCGGCCCAGACGTAGCCCACCATCAGATTGGCGTCGAGGATGCCGGGCCGCCTGTCGAATTCAGGCAGGACGCGATAGAGGCTCGCCGCCGGCTCGTCCTCCGTCGAAGTGCGTTCTCCGGGAAGGAGAAGCGGAACAGGTGCCCAGGCGACACCGGGCCGCTTCCCGGAACGAAGCGTTTCCACCAGCATCGACCATGCCCGCACCATGGTCTCGCGCGTATCGATATGCGGCGCGGTCCGGTAGGCCGCGAAGATATCGACCTGATCGATGATCCGCTGACTGACATTGCCATGGAGATCGTAGCTCACGGCAAGCGGGCAATCGGCGCCGATGACGGCGCGGGCGGCGGTGATCCAGTCGCCCTCGGCGTCGTCCATCCCATCGACCTTGATCGCGCCGTGCATGGCGAGATAGAGCCCGTCGAGAGGGAGCGCCGCTTTCAGGCGCTCCAGGAACTCGGTCTTGAAGGCGTCATAGGCCGGGCGCGAAACCGGTCCGCCGGGGACGGCCCGCGCATGCAGGAGCGGAAAGTGGCTTATCCCTTGGGCGCTGAGGAAGCCGAAATAATCCGACCGCAAGAGGTCCTCTCCCCTCAACACCCGGAAATCTTCGGCCGTCATCAGGACGGGCGAATAGGTGCTGCATTCCGTATGGATTCCACCGACCGCGATCCGCATGGCTCAACTCACAGAATGGGGCTCAATGGCGCGATCGCTGCAAAGCGCAGCCAATCCTTCTTGTCCTTCGGGGTCCAGGCGGCCTCGGCGATTGCCGGCAGCCTTGGAAAAACGAGGCGGTTGAAATATCCGCGCGACAGGAAATGCTCGGACCAGATGCAGGCCTGGACTCCCTTCATCCGGCTCTTCAGCTCTTCCGGGAACTCTCCTTCCGCCTCGTAGGCATAGGTGTGCGCCGGCGTCGCCGTGCCGGCCCAGCTCGCGCCGGGTTCCTGCCAGGCATCCGCCTGGGCCATGTCGAGATAATAGGCCTGGCCAGGGGTCATGACGACGTCGTAGCCTTCGCGCGCGAGCTCGATCCCGACTTTCGGGTTCTCCCAGGCCATCAGCAGCGTGCCCTCGGTTCCGACGCCGCCGCCATGCGCGACCTCATTCCAGCCGACGAGTTTGCGCCCGCGCGCCGTCAGCATCTGCTTCACCCTCTTGAGGAAATAGGACTGCAGCGCGAAGGTGCCGGAAATCCCTTCCTGCTCCATGAGTTTTCGCGCCAGCGGTGACGCGAGCCACGAGCCGTCGGCCACCTCGTCGCCACCGATATGGATATATCGGCTGGGGAAGAGCTCGACCATTTCGTCGAACACCTTCTCGAGGAATTCGTAGGTGAGCGGGATGGCCGGGTTGAGGGCATTGTTCGGGTAGCCCTGGACCGAGTGGTAGCTTTCCGGCGCCTCCTGACCGTCGGAGAGTTCGGGAAGCGCCACGAGCGCGGCAGTGCTGTGGCCGGGTATGTCGATCTCCGGGACGACTTCGATGCTGAGTGCCGTGGCATGCGCGACGATCGCCTTCACGTCCGCGTGGCTATAGAAGCCGCCGACCGGTTCGGCGCCGTTGCCGAGTTGAGGCAGCATGGGCTCGTCCGGGCCGCGCATGACGCCGAGTGTCGTCAGCGTCGGATAGGCCTTGATCTCCAGCCGCCAGGCTTCGTCGTCGGTCAGGTGCCAGTGGAAGATGTTGAGCTTGAACCAGGCGAGAATATCGATGAGGCGCAGGATGTCGGCGGTGGGGTAGAATTGCCGCGAGACGTCGAGATGACAGCCGCGCCAGCCATAGCGTGGCCGATCCGCGATTGCGCCGGCGGCGGGAAACCTGAATTCGCCTCCGTGGTTTCGCGCGCCGTCGATCAACTGCGCAAGCGTCGTCAGGGCATATTGCCTGCCGGCCGCCGCTCCATATTCAAGCCGTATCTCCCGCTCGGAAAAGGCAAGCCTGTAGGCCTCGCCTTCGAGCTCCGCTTTCTTCGTGAAGACGATCGGCCGCCCTTGCGAGGATGGCGCGAGACTGAAGGGAGCGTGTCCGGCCGAAAACAGCCTATGGAAGAGCGCGAGAACGTTGGAAACGGCATCGATCTCGCCCGCATTGCTGCCCGCTGCGGGATAGAGGACGTCGGGGACCGCGTCCCCGGGCGCCGCGTCGATCTCGGCAGGCCAGGGCTGCAGTGCGAAAGGAAGTTCGAGCCAGCCTTCCGGAAGACGCACCGGCGGCGGTTCGCTCATGGCGCCTTCGAGACGCAGATCGGAGACCGCCACAGGAACATGTCTGCCATCGGCGAGCGTCAGATAGGCCGATTTCGCCCCGTCGGTGCAATGCTTCGCCTCGCGGTGCAGACCGCTGACGGTGAACGTCCAGTGTTCGCCATGGGCGAGCGTCAGTCCGTCGGGTGGCGCGAATTCATGGAAATTGGCGTTGCGGCGCAGGAAAATCGCGTTTTCGCAGGCGGCCCCGTCGATGACGCGGGTGAGCGAAGTGTAAACCAGCCGGAAGGCACTGAGCGGCCCGCCCGAGAGATTGAAGAGGCTGAAGGTGAAGCGCCCGAACGGGCCGCCATCCGGTTGCCAGGCAGATTCAAGGCGATAGAGAACCGGCAGCATGAACATCCTCCCAAGCTGGGTTTGTCAGTAATGGATCGATTGCGAGAAGGTCCGCGCGACTTCCGCCTGTCCTGCGGTCAACCCGCAGTCGACCGGCAGGCAGATGCCGGAAATCGCTCCGGCGGCGGGGCTGGCAAGGAAATGCACCGCTTCGGCGACGTCCTTCGGCTCGACGATACGCTGCAAGGGATACCAGCGCTTCGCCTCCTCGAAGACCTGCGCATTGGCGGCCGCGCGTGCCTCCCAGGCCTGCGTGCGCACCGTCGCCGGCGCCACCGCATTCGCGCGGATGCCGAACTTGCCGTATTCGACGGCGATCAGTCGCGTCAGGTGCAGAAGGCCCGCCTTGGCGGCGCTATAGGCCGGATGGCCGAAGACATTCATGCCGTTCACGGAGGCGATGTTGACGACCGAGCCCCCGCTCTCTTTCAGCATTTCCTCGACCGCCCGGAAACAGAGAAAGGCCGCTTCGAGGTTGAGTGCGTTGTCCATGCGCCAGATGTCCTGCGTGGTGTCGTGCAGGCTGACCGCGCGGGCCGCCCCCGCATTGTTCACGAGGGTGCGCACGGTACCGACGGATGCGGCAGCCTCCGCCATTGCGGCCACGCTTGCGGCGTCCGTCACATCGCAGGAAATGGCCAGGAAGCGCTCCGTTCCGCCGAGATCAAGCGCCGTCCTCTTTACCGCCTCACTGTTGATGTCGGCCAGGAGAACGGTATCGTGTCCGTCGCCCAGGCGCGCGGCAATGGCGCGGCCGATGTCGCCGGCAGCTCCTGTGACGATCGCTACGGATTTCGGCATGGGCGTTCCTTCTGACACGTCAGTCTCCGAGAAGCTGTCGGTCGTCGCCATCCCTGTGCACCACCAGCTGCTGCTTGATGCGCCTGAGCGTCACCGTCGCCTGCGGCTGGACGCGATAGGCGACAAGGCTCGCGACGATATCGAGCACTGCGATATATGCGATACGGGTGGAGGTCGGACGATAGATGTTGTTTCCTTCCGGCAGGTCGACCGGCACGGTGATATCGGCGGCCTGCGCGACCGGACTGCCGCTCTGGGTAAGGGCGATCGTCGGCACCTCGGCCTCGCGCGCAAGCGTGAAGGCGCGCACCATCTCCGCATTGCGTCCCGAAAAGGAGGAACCGACAATGACGTCGGCCGGCCGCGCGGCCGCCGCCATCATCATCTGCATGCTGTGATCGGAACTCGCGGTGATGCGCAATCCCAATCGGAAAAGACGGTTCTGGAACTCCCCGGCGATCATCGATGAGTTGCCGCCGGAGCCGAAGGCATAGATCATTTCCGCTTGCGCGAGCCGGTCGGCTGCGCGCTCGATCGCTGCAAGGTCGAGCGAACGGTGCAGCAGAAAGAGCGCATTCTGCGCCTTGGTGATGATGTCCTGCGCCACATCGCCGGGCTCCTGGCTCTTCGGCTCGGGCTTCAGGTAGCGCATGCCGACATAGGGGGTGCGTGCCAGCTGCACCTTGAAATCGGAAAAGCTCTCGCAGCCGAGGCGTCGGCAGAATCGCGTGACCGTCGGCGGCGAAACGTCGGCCTTGCCGGCAAGCTCGATGATGGAAGCGTTCACCGCAAACTCGAAATCATTGAGCAGGATATCGGCGATGCGGTTTTCCGATTGGGATAACCGCCCCTTCTCCTCCTGCAGTGTCGCGAAAATATCCATCGAACGGCGCCCTTCCCTGTTCAGGCGTCCTTCGGCTTGTAGGCGACGCAATCGATCTCCACCTTGCAATCGACCATCATGGAGGACTGTACGCAGGCGCGCGCCGGCGGATGAGCTCCGAAATATTCTTGATAGATCCGGTTGAAGCTCCAGAAATCGCGCGGATCGTCCAGCCAGACGCCAACTCTCACCACGTGCTCGACACCGTAACCGGCCTCTTTCAAGATGGCCAGAAGATTGCCGATCGCCTTGTGAGTCTGAGCGACGATGTTGCCGCCGACGATCTCGCCGTTTTCCATCGCCACCTGACCCGAGACGTGAAGCCAGCCGCCCGCCTCGACGGCACGTGCGAAAGGCAATGTTTTTCCGCCTGCGCCAACCTGTTCGGCACCATAGCGCTTGATCGACATCGAGGACCCGCTCTGCAAATTATTTTCTTTATCCGTTGACAAATGACCATGGAATGCGGAATTTGACCAGTGAAAATCATCATTTATGAAAAGAATTTCAATCCAGGCAAAAATACATGCGGAATCCCTTCCAGAATCCGTTTCCAGAAAGCGACACGGCCCGCCACTCCATATGGGAGATGCTGGTCACCCGCGATATCGACGCGTTCCTGGCCGCCGATTGGTCGATGGTAGCCGACGATTTCGTCGAAGAGAGCTTCATCGGCATCGACGGACGGCGGGAGGCGAACCCGGACAAATGGCGGCTCACCTTTCCCTCGCTCGCCGTCTATCGGGACGAATGGCTGCGTCAGGCGCGGGACTTCGCCGGGCAGTCCTTTGCCGAGGATCCGCGGGAAGCGATCTTCGCCACCACGACCCTGGAAGACATCGAGGTCGACGGAGAGCTTGCCCTTGCGCGCAAGAAATTCGACGGGGGGCTGAAGAAAGCGGACGGCACGTTCGATATAATGAAGTGGCAAACGGTTTACTATTGCCGCCTCCACCGGGGCCGGTGGAAAATCTGCGGCTTCACCGGCTATCTCCCCAATCCGATGGGGTCGAACTGAGTTGAGGGACAAGGCGAAGCCATTGCGCATCTTCACGGCGGCGCTCGCGACCGAGACGAATACTTTCTCTCCCATCTGCATCGACAGGCGTGCATTCGAGGCATCGCTTTACGCTCCGCCAGGAAAGCACCCCGAAACACCGACGCTCTGCACGGCGCCGATCACGGTCGGGCGCCGCGTGACCGCACAAAAAGGCTGGAAATTGATCGAAGGCACCGCCGCCTGGGCTGATCCTGCCGGTCTCGTCAATCGGCAGACCTATGAGGATCTGCGTGACGAGATTCTCGGCCAATTGCGTGCCGCCCTGCCCGTCGATGCCGTCGTTCTCGGCCTGCATGGGGCAATGGTCGCGGACGGCTGCGAGGATACCGAAGGCGACCTGCTTCAGCGCGTGCGCGAAATCGTCGGTCCGGACGTGCTCGTCTGCGCCGAACTCGACCCGCACAGCCACCTCACTGCAAGGAGAGCGGCGGCCGCGGATTTCTTCGTCTTCTTCAAGGAGTTCCCGCACACCGATTTCGTCGAGCGCGCCGAAGATCTCTGGCGGATCGCGATCGATAAGCTCGAGGGCCGCGTAGAGCCGGTGATGTCCATTTTCGACTGCCGGATGATAGACGTATTCCCCACCTCGCGCGAGCCCATGCGCAGCTTCGTCGACAAACTGATACAGATCGAACGGGACGACGCCGATGTGCTGTCATTGTCCGTCGTGCATGGCTTCATGGCCGGCGACGTGGCGGAAATGGGCACCAAGATGCTGGTCGTGACCAACGGCAAGGCGGAGAAAGGCGAGGCACTCGCCCGTGAGCTGGGTCTGGAGCTCTTCTCCCGGCGCGGCACCTATCGCATGCCGGAGATCGACGAGCGCCAGGCGGTGGCACAGGCGCTGGCGGCTCCGGCCGGGCCTGTGGTGATTGCCGATATGTGGGATAATCCAGGCGGCGGCACGGCGGGCGATGCGACGGTCGTGCTGGAGGAACTCATTGCGAAGGACGCGACCGACACGGCGATCGGCACGATCTGGGATCCAATGGCCGTGCAGATCTGCATGGCGGCCGGCGAAGGCGCCGAGATCCCCTTGCGCTTCGGCGCGAAATCCGCGCCCGGGACGGGGCGGCCGATCGATGGCATCGTCAAGGTCGTCAAGCTGGTGCGCAATGCTGAAATGCGCTTCGGCGAGAGCTTCGCTCCCTTCGGCGACGCCGTTCACATACGCGTCCACGGCATCGACATCATCCTGAACACGACGCGCGCCCAGAGCTTCGACCCGAGCCTTTTCTCCGTGATGGGCATCGACCCCACGTCGAAAAAGATCCTCGTGATCAAATCCACGAACCACTTCTTCGCCTCATTCTCCAGGATCGCATCCGAGATCCTCTATTGCTCTGCCGGAACACCCTACCCCAACGACCCGGCGAGGACTCCCTATCGGCGCGCAAGGCGCGACATCTGGCCGATGGTCACCGACCCGCACGGGTTGGAAACGACGGCCTGAGCCGAGCGCCATCACTGGAGCGGGATTCAGCCCAGGGACATGGTCTGGCTGGTGGACGAGCACAGCGATGAGGACATCAAACAAGCCGCGGCGGGTATCCCGAATCTGAGCGGGCCTCACCCCCCGACATGCGCCCCAACCTTGCCGCATTTCGCCCGGAGCCTGCCTCAATCGCGGTCAGTCCTTCAGGAAAACGCTCCCAACTTTGAAAATTCACAGTTGCGTCGTTCAACCGGCGATTGTCCCAAAATATTGCGGGGCGCAATTTCTGCAACATGCCGCGAAACCGGGATTTTTCAGGAAAGCGGGCCGCCGGCCGGCGGCCGTCTTCTTTGCGCGAGCTCGCGGCTTAGGTGCGCTGCAGCATGATTCTGTTCGCTTTTCTGCTGCAACGCCATATTTTTTCTTCGGGAGTGCCCTAGTTTCTCATCCTGCGGGCTGAGGTCTGCTCTGTTGAAACGGCTGCCGCGAGGCGCTGCCCGATAGGGAGTGACTGATATCGTGAGTATGGACGCGAATGTCTCGGCGCGCATCAACCTGATGCGTATTCTGCTGATCTCCGGCATCGTATTCGTGCACGTCCCGTACAATCCGCAGTGGAGTCCCTTTCTGGGCAACTACGGCATGTTGGACTGGATTCGCGTCTTTCTCGGCGACAGCCTCTTCCGGATCGGTGTGCCCTGCCTCAGCGCGATCTCCGGCTATCTTCTCTTTCGCAGGGGCCTTGCCGGCTTCGACTATTGGAAGACGCTGAAGACCAAGGCGCGGACCGTTCTCCTGCCGTTCCTTATCTGGAGCGGCTCCTTCTTTGTGGTGGTCTACGCCATCCAGCGCCAGGGCCTCGGTTTCGGCTATCTGCCCGACACGATCAATGCGACCCCGCGCCAGTGGCTGAGCATGGCCTTCGCGATCGAGGCAACGCCGGTCAATCTGCCCCTGTATTTCCTGCGCGACCTGATGCTCTGTATCCTGCTGTCGCCGCTTCTGGCATTGCTGGTGAGCCGTTATCCGCGCGTGACGCTCCTTGCACTGCTCGCCTATGCGATACTGCCGCTGCCAAACGGCATATTTCTCAAGAAGTCCATCCTGTTCGGCTTCTCGGCTGGAATCTGTGCGAGCCTGCATGGCGTGAACATCAAAATGCTCGATCGCTTCGCCGCACCGATCGCGGCCGGGTTCCTGGCGATCGCAGTCGTGATCGCCGTCGGCCTCTATTACACCGGCCCGGATTTCCCGCTTTGGCTCGACATGGCACTTCGCCTGACGTCGATCGCTGGCATCATCGGCTCCTGGGCGATCTCGGAGCTGCTCGTGCGCACCCGCTTCGGTGAAAGATTTGGCCGCGGGAGTGGACTGAGCTTCTGGATCTTCTGCGGCCACTATCCGCTGCTCGTGTTGTTCTGGATGATCTGGAACCGCACCGGGCTCAGCTATTACCCGCTCTTCTATTTCACCGCGCCGTTCATCGCCATTGCGATCCTCGTCGCGTCCCACAATCTCGTAGGGCGCTTGGCGCCGGATCTGCTTGGAGTGCTTACCGGCAGCCGAACAGGTACGAAACGAATGGCCACGCAGCCGCCGCAAGGCGCGCAGGCAGGCTATTCGCCCCAGCAAAGGTAACGACAATGACAATCGATCGCTACGGACGCTTTGCCCGTCTCGTTTTCATCGCAACGCTCCCTCTCGCCGGCCTTGCAGACGCTGCGGCCGCGCAGGAAGGCGCCAACGGTACCTCCTTCAAGGACGACTTCGACACTCTCGACACCCGCGTCTGGTTCGTCTCGGATGGATGGAACAATGGCGGGCATCAGAATTGCACCTGGTCGAAGAAGCAGGTGAAGACCGTCGACGGCATTCTGGAACTGACCTTCGAGGAGAAGAAGGTAAAGGAGCGCAACTTCGCCTGCGGGGAAATCCAGACGCGCAAGCGCTTCGGCTACGGCACCTACGAGGCGCGGATAAAGGCGGCCGACGGTTCCGGGCTGAACTCGGCCTTCTTCACCTATATCGGTCCGACCGACAAGAAGCCGCATGACGAGATCGATTTCGAGGTTCTCGGAAAGAACACGGCGAAGGTCCAGATCAACCAGTATGTATCGGCAAAGGGCGGCAACGAATTTCTCGCCGACGTTCCGGGCGGCGCCAACCAGGGTTTCAACGACTACGCCTTCGTCTGGGAAAAGAACCGCATCCGCTACTACGTCAATGGCGAACTGGTTCACGAAGTGACCGATCCGGCGAAGATTCCGGTAAACGCCCAGAAGATCTTCTTCAGCCTCTGGGGGACGGACACGCTCACCGACTGGATGGGCACCTTCTCCTACAAGGAGCCGACAAAGCTCCAGGTCGATCGCGTCGCCTTCACGGCCGCCGGTGACGAGTGCCAGTTCGCCGAGTCGGTAGCGTGCCAGCTGGAGCGGGCGCAATCCGAGTGAATGGCGCGTAACTGAGTCATTTATCCATTTTGTTGCAGTGCACAAAGAATTGAACTAAGCTCGGCCCCGGGCTGGGCAGGAAAACGGACGTTTTCATGCTGCAGATACTCTATCTGGCACAGGATCTTGCCGATCCCGCAGTGCGCCGGAGAACCCTGACGCTCGTCGCGGGCGGCGCACGCGTGACGCTCGCCGGATTTCGCCGCGGCGACAATCCTCTGGCCGCTATCGACGGCGTCGAGCCGATCGAACTCGGAACCACCGCCGACGGCCGTTTCGCCCAGCGAGTCGGTGCCGTCGCTCGCGCCTGCTTGTCGCTGCAACGCCAGCTCGGCCAAATCCGCAAGCCGGATGTGATCATCGCGCGCAATCTGGAGATGCTTGCCGTGGCGAGGAGAGCGGTCGCGCTCTTCGGCGGTACCGTTCCCATCGTCTACGAATGCCTCGATATCCACCGCCTCATGTTGCGCAAGGACATCGTCGGGCGGATGCTGCGCGCGGCCGAAAGCCAACTCGGCAAGAATGCGCGCCTGTTGATCACCAGCTCCCCCGCCTTCATCGAGCATTACTTCCGGCCCCTTTCCGGCATCGGCGCTCCGCCGATGCTTCTGGAAAACAAGGTGCTCGAAATCGACGGCACGGTCGAGCGGCGGACGGCCTCACCGGCCGAATGCCCGCCGCCCGGCGCACCCTGGAAGATCGGCTGGTTCGGAGCACTGCGCTGCCGCAGGTCGCTCGCCCTTCTTGCCGAATTCTCGCGAAAGATGGAGGGCCGCTTCGAGATCGTTCTGCGCGGCAGGCCCGCCTATTCCGAATTCGACGATTTCGACGGCTTCGTTCGCAACGAGCCCTTCATGCGGTTCGAAGGCGCCTATCGCAATCCTGAAGACCTGGCGGAAATCTATGGCGAGGTCCACTTCACCTGGGCGATCGACTTCTTCGAGGAGGGCCAGAATTCTGCCTGGCTGCTGCCGAACAGGCTTTATGAAGGCTGCCGCCACGGCCGAATTCCGATCGCCATGAAGGGGACGGAAACCGCTCGTTTCCTGTCCGTGCGGAACATCGGCTTCGTTCTCGAGGGAGCCGATGCCGGGAGCCTCGCCACAACTCTCGGCTCGCTGACGCCAAATTGCTATGCCGACGCCGCAGAGCGTATCAGCCGCTGCAATCCGGGATCCTGGGTGTTCGACCGGGCGGATTGCGAAACCCTGGTGCGGCAGCTGACAGCGCTCACGCTCCAGGCGCCTCAGACTGTTCCCGTAGTCGCGATGGCCGGTTCCAGCCACAACGAAGGTGGATTTCTATGAGCTCCGATGAACTGACGTCCACGTCGAGCCTTATCGTCATACCCTGCCTCAACGAGGCCTCGCATATCGAGGCACTGATCGAAAAGCTGCGCCCGTCGCTCACGCCTTTGAACGCGCGGGTAGTCATTGCCGACGGCGGCAGCACGGACGGAACTCGGGAGATCGCCCGTCGCCTTGCCGCTGAGGATCCGCGGGTGCTCTTCCTCGACAATCCGAAGCGCATACAAAGCGCGGCGGTCAATCGCGCCGTCGCCGAACTCGGCGCCGGCAGCGACTACCTGATCCGCATCGACGCCCACGGGACCTATCCGGACGATTATTGCGAGCGGCTTGTCGAGGACGCGCTGGCGACCGGCGCGGATTCGGTCGTGGTCGCCATGCAGACCGTCGGTTTCAGCACCTTCCAGAAGGCAACGGCCTTCGCGCAGAACTCCAAGCTCGGCAATGGCGGCTCGAAGCACCGCACCGGTGCCGTCGGGCACTGGGCCGAGCACGGTCATCATGCATTGATGCGCATCGAAGCCTTCGAGGCTGTCGGAGGCTATGACGAGAGCTTCAGCCACAACGAGGACGCCGAACTCGACTATCGCCTCGGAAAGGCGGGCTACCGGATCTGGATGACCGACAAGACGCGCATGGTCTACTATCCCCGTGCCAAGCTCGTCCCGCTGTTTTGGCAGTATTTCGGCTACGGCCGCGGCCGGGCAAAGAACTTCCTCAAGCACCGGGCAATGCCGGGGCTCAGGCAGATGCTGCCGCTTGCGGTGGCACCGATCGCTTTCGGCGCGCTTCTCGCGATCGTCAACTGGATGGCCGTGGTGCCGGTGGGGGTTTGGGCTGCCGCGTGCCTCGGCTATGGCGTCTGGATGGCGCTCGGCCAGCGTAATCCTTACGGACCGCTCGCAGCCGTTGCTGCCATGGTCATGCACCTTGCCTGGTCCGCCGGGTTCTGGCGGGAACTCCTCGACTTCCGCCGCAGGGTGGCCTGATGCCGAACGAAACGCTTCACATCGACATCGGCGTCTGCACGTACCGCCGGCCGGAGCTTGCCGAAACGCTTCGCTCGCTGGCTGCGATGAACGTGCCGGAGCGCGCCAGCTTGCGCGTCATCGTCGCCGACAACGACGCGGAACCGAGCGCCAGGGCTCTAGTCGAAGGGCTTCGGCCGCAGATGCCGTTCGACATCCTCTACGTTCACTGCCCGCACTCGAATATCTCGATCGCCCGCAATTGCTGCCTCGACAACAGCACCGGCGACTTCCTTGCCTTCCTCGATGACGACGAGACCGTTTCAGGCGACTGGCTGATCCGCCTTCTGGAAACGGCGCGCATCACGGGAGCCGCCGCCGTGCTCGGCCCCGTCAGGGCGCATTACGGGCCTACGGCTCCCGGCTGGATGCGCAACGGCGATTTCCACTCGACACTGCCGGTCTGGGTAAAGGGAGAAATCCGGACCGGATACACCTGCAATGCGCTGCTCAGGCGCGATGCGGCCTCGCTACATGGCCGGCGCTTCAAGCTTTCACTCGGCAAGAGCGGCGGCGAGGACACGGATTTCTTCGCCGGAATGCACAGCGCCGGCGGAATGATCGCCTTTTCGCCGGAAGCCTGGGTGCATGAGCCGGTACCGGAAAACAGGACTTCGCTTGCCTGGCTCGCGAAGCGCCGTTTCCGCTCCGGACAGACCCATGGACGCCTTCTCGCCGAGAAAGCCAATGGCTTGCGTCAGGCCTGGAATGTCGCCCTTGCCGGCGCAAAGTCCGGCTTTTGTGCAGCTGCCGCGGTCCTCTGCATTCCTTCGGCCGCAAGGCGGAACCGCTTTGCGCTACGCGCCGTACTGCATGCCGGCGTCATCAGCGGCCTGCTGGGGTTGAAGGAAATCGAACAATACGGAGCCCGCGAGGTGACCTCGGCATGAACCCTCCGGCGATCGATAAGGTCCCCGACGTCACATTCGTCGTGGCCGCCTATAATTCCGCGGATACGATCGTGCGCGCGATCGAAAGCGCACTGGCGCAGGAAGGCGTGACCGTCGAGGTCGTCGTCGTCGACGATCGCTCGGCAGATGCGACGCCCGCGCTCGTGGCGGCAATCCCGGATCCCCGGGTCCGCCTGATCGCCCTCGATCGCAACCGCGGTCCGGGCGGCGCGCGCAATGCCGGCATCGGCGCGGCGCGCGGCCGGTGGATCGCCGTTCTCGATTCGGACGACACGATCCGGGCGGACCGGCTCAGGCGGATGATCGAACGAGCGGACGCCGCCGGGGCGCAGATCGCCGTCGACAATCTCGACGTCGTCTCGCTGGACGGGCGCAGTCTCAGGATGTTCTCCGAAGCCGAACTCGCCCGGCTGCCGCAGCTCACGCTTCCCGCCTTCATCGAATCCAACGTCCTCTTTCGATCCGAGCACAATTTCGGCTACATGAAACCGATCTTCGAGCGCCGCTTCCTGGAAAACCAGCAGCTTCGCTTCGACGAGACGCTGCGCATCGGCGAGGACTACATCCTGCTGGCATCGGCGCTTGCCTGTGGCGGGCGCTGCGCGGTCGAGCCGTCCGCCGGCTATATCTATCATATCCGCGAGGGTTCCATCTCGCGTGTGTTGAGGCTCGATCATATAGACGCGATGATCGCCGCCGACGAAGCCTTCCTGCGCCGCTACCCGCTCGACGGCCTGGCGCAGAAAATGCAGCGCAGGCGCATGCGCGGCTTCCGCGAAGCTCGCTCGTTTCTGGTCCTCGTCGAGCAGTTGAAAAAGAGATCGTTGGCCGGCGCGCTCAAGACCGCGCTGGCCGACCCGCTTGCGCTCCGGCATCTCAGCATGCCGATCGCTGCCCGATTGCGCCGCCTTGCCGCGCGATTCGTGCATCCCTCCTCCCATTCGGCCCCCCGTGCCCCCATGACGGCGGCGGCTGAACGATCCCCGCTGGGCAACGACCCCCAATAAGCAAAGGATGATAAAATGGACCGTGTCAGGACCGTCAGAAAAGCAGTAATCCCGGTTGCCGGAAACGGAACGAGGTTCCTCCCGGCGACAAAGGCAGTGCCCAAGGAGATGTTGACGATCGTCGACCGGCCAGTCGTTCAATATGCCGTGGACGAGGCCCGCCAGGCCGGAATCGAGCATATCGTCTTCGTCACCAGCCGGAACAAGCAGGTGATCGAGGACCATTTCGACGACGCACCGGAACTCATCTCGTCGCTTACACGCTCTGGCAAAAGCGCGCAGATTTCCGAACTCGAGGCCATGTTGCCGGCAGCCGGCTCGGTCAGCTTTACCCGCCAGCAGGCCCCCCTCGGCCTCGGGCACGCGGTATGGTGTGCGCGTGACCTGATCGGCGACGAGCCGTTCGCGCTTCTGCTGCCCGACATGGTCTCCTTCGGCGCGCGCGGTTGCATGGCCGGCCTCATGGATCTCTATAACGAGGTTGGCGGCAACGTCGTCGGCGTCGAGCAATGCGCCCCCGAGGAAGCATCGAAATACGGCATCGTCGGCAAGGGCGAGACGGTCCGGCACGGTTTCTCCGTGACCGAGATGGTCGAAAAGCCCGCCGCAGGAAAGGCGCCCTCCAACTACTATCTCAACGGTCGCTACATTCTTCAGCCGGAAATCTTCTCGATCCTGGCCCACCAGACGCGCGGCGCCGGCAATGAGATCCAGTTGACCGATGGCATGCTGACGCTTTCGCAATCCCAGTCCTTCCACGCGCATCCCTATGAGGGCCGCACCTTCGACTGCGGTTCGAAGCAGGGCTTCATCGAAGCCAATGTCGCCTTCGCGCTCGCCCGTGCGGACATCGGCGATATCGTTTTCGAATCCGTCCGCGACATGGTTCTGTCTCACGAAAGCCGCATCCGGGCGGCATAAGCGGCGGCTTCCGGCAGTCCTTCGGGACTGCCGGAACAAGGACCGGAGAAGAAGATGAACAGAACGGCCCCCATGAAACAAAGAAGCGTTCCATTGAGCAGCATCATGCCCAGCGAAGACCAGTCAGACGGCTTTATCGACCTCGACCGACTTGTCGCCGCAGTCTTTCGTCGTGCCCGGCTCGTGGCCGCATTCGTCCTGCTCTTCATTGCGCTGGGGGTCGCTTATCTCCTGTTTGCCACGCCCTATTACACGTCGATGACGCAGATCCTTCTCGACGAAAACCTGTCCAAATACGCCGAGGAGGAACCTACCCCGGTAAACAGCCAGATGCTCGACACGCAGATTGCGAGTGCGGTCGAGATCCTGAAATCCGGCGAACTCGCATTGCGCGTCGTCGACAAGCTCAAACTCGACGAAAACGATACGATACTCAATCCGCCGCAGTCGCCCGTTGCCGTCGTCAAGGACTGGTTGAAATCGGCAACCGGGCTTTTTTCCGGCGGTCCCGACGTTACGGAAGAACAGGCGCGCAACGGACGGCGGCAGAAGGCAGCCGCGATCATACAGCAATCGCTCGCGGTCGAACGTGTTTCGCGCAGCTCGGTCGTGGCCGTTGCCTTTCGCTCAAGCGACCCCTTGCTTGCGGCGACCATCGCGCGCGGTTACGCAAGTGCCTATCTGACAGATCAGTTGAACGCCAATTTCGAGGCGACCGAGCGCGCTTCCGTCTGGCTGCAGGAACGGCTTACGGATCTTCAGCAGCGCTCGCAGGCCGCCGCGCTCGAAGTCGCGCATTTCAGGGCCGAGAACGGTCTGACGGCTGCACGGGGCGAGCTGATGTCCGAGCAGCAGATGGCCGATCTCAACAGCCAGCTCATCGTCGCCCAGGCCGATACGGCAAGTGCGTCGGCCCGTTACAACCAGTACAAGTCGATCGTCGACCAGGGACCGGAGAACGCGGTCAAGAACGCCACCATTTCCTCAAAGGAGGGTGACAATTCGGTGATCCGTGACCTTCGGACCCGCTATCTCACCGTCGGCAAGCGCGAGCGGGAAGTCTCGGATAATTTCGGCGCCGACCACCCGCAGGCCGTATCGCTCCGCGCCGAGCAGGAGGATGTCGCGCGGCAGATCTACCAGGAACTGCAGCAACTCACTGCAAGCTACAAGAACGAATACGAGGTCGCGCAGTCGCGCGAGGCATCGCTCAGGAAGAGCATTCAGGGCATTGCCGGCAAGACCTCCGACGCCAGCGAGCAACTCGTTCAATTAAGGGAGCTCGAACAGAAGGCAGCGGCTCTGAAGACGCTCTACGAATCCTATCTCGGCCGCTACGAACAGGCGACGCAGCAGCAATCCTTCCCGATCGCCAAGGCGCGCGTCATCTCCGAGGCCGGCGTGCCCGTATCGCCGTCGAGCCCCAAGAAAACCATGACTCTCGCTCTCTCGGCCGTGCTCGGCATGATGGTCGGCGGGGCTTACGCGGCCTTCCTCGAATTCCGCGAACGGACTTTCCGCCTGGAAGGCGACATCCGCTCGCTCCTCGGCCATCGCTCGCTCGGCTACGTCCCGCTGCTCGGAACGCGCATGAAGAAGAAGGCACAACTGGTCCATGCGCATTTCGGCTCGGTAAAAAGACACGACGAAGCTGTGGACGACACGATGCCGTTCCAACGACTTTCGCGCATCGTCGTCGATGCGCCGCGTTCGACCTTTGCGGAGACCTTCCGCAACGCCAAGCTTGCCTGCGACCAGATGCTCGCCGGCAGCGAAAGCCGCGTGATCGCCATTGCATCGGCCCTTCCGGACGAGGGAAAGTCGATCATTGCCGCGAACTTCGCCGCACTTCTGGCGGCGAGCGGCAAGCGGACCCTGCTCATCGATGCCGATATACGCAAGCCGGGACTGACTCAGATGATCACGCCCGCCCCGCGCACCGGGCTCGTCGAAACGCTGACCGGAGAAGCCACCTGGCCCGCCGGAATCAAGGTGGACCAGCGCACCAAGCTCGCAATCCTTCCGGCCGGCGGCGCATCGCATCAGCGGCATCAGAGCAATGAACTGCTCGCCTCCCCGGCCATGGCGAACCTCATCGAGAACGCCCGCAACGCCTTCGACTACGTCGTCGTCGATCTTGCCGCACTCGCCCCCGTCGTCGACGCCAAGGCTTTCGCGCCGCTTGCCGACGGTATTCTCTTCGTGGTCGAGTGGGGAAGGACGCCTTCGCGGCTCGTACGCGATCTGCTCAACTCGGAACCATTGATCAACTCGAAGGTGCTGGGCGTCATCCTCAACAAGACGGACATGAACGAACTCGGCAAATACAGCGACTTCGACGGGGCGGAGAAATACCGCCACCGCTACGGCAAATATTACGTCGAGAATACGATTACGGAAAACAACGCCGCTTGAGGCGACCGCGGCCGTGCCATCTGTGCGCGGCCTTTTCGCCCTTCGCCGTCAGACCTTGCGGCTATCGACGATCCAAGCGGCTGCCATTAGCGCGATGACCGCCGTAAGGGCAACGAGTGCCAGCGCATAGAAAAGCGAATATTCGACCAGCGACGGCAGCATCGAAAGACAACGCCGCACCCTGCCAGGCGACCGCCGCCAATCCGGCAGGTCGTCACGGTTGAAAGCCTCCAGCCGGCGGGTAAGAAAATGCATATCGCGAGAACCGATTGCCAATCGAAGCCATGGACGCGGTCATGCTGCTGAACAACAGTGGCGATAGCGAGGCACTTCAGCTCCCCGAGCCGTCACCCGGCAGTCAATCTTCCCACCACCGGTGGAAATGATGGACCGGACCGCGCCCCTGACCTATCTCCAGGCGGTCGGCCGCGAAGATTGCGGCATGCAGATAGGACTTGGCGGCACTCACCGCTTCGACCAGCGGCAAGCCTTTCGCAAGGCCGGCGGCAATGGCTGCCGACAGCGTGCAGCCGGTGCCGTGGTCGTTGCGCGTCTCGATCCGCGCGGCGGGAAGGCGGACAAGAGTGTCGCCGTCGAAGAAGAGGTCTGTGGCCTCCCGGGCCTTCAGGTGCCCGCCCTTGACCAGAACCGCATATGCGCCGGTCCGCATGATCGCTTCCGCCTGGCGCGCCATCTCCGCCTCGTCCTCGGCGATTGCGCGCCCGGTCATCAGCGCGGCCTCGGCAAGATTGGGCGTGGCGACGAGCGCCAGCGGCAACAGCTCTTCGATGAGCGCCGTAACGGCATCCGGCCGAAGCAACGCGTCGCCGGAGGTCGCAACCATGACCGGATCCACGACCGCCCGTTTTCCGGACCGGCGCAATCCATCGGCAATGGCGGCGATCGTTTCCCGACGCGAGACCATGCCGATCTTGACGGCCTTCACGTCGAGATCGGAGAAGACGGCGTCCATCTGCGCCGACACGATTTCAGCGGAGACATCCTCGACGGCCGTCACACCCCTGGTGTTCTGGGCCGTGATCGCAGTGATGACGCTGGCGCCGTAAACGCCGAGCGCCGAAAACGTCTTGAGGTCCGCCTGAATACCGGCGCCGCCGCCGGAGTCCGAGCCGGCGATGGTGAGTGCAATCGCCGTCATGCCCCGTCCTCCTTCGCACGAGGGCGGATGATGCTTGCGAGCGGTACGGCAGTGGACGTCATCGATCGATCTCCAGGCGGAACATCACGGAGATCCAGGAAAGGCGATGAAAAGGAGAACTTGCCGCTGGCGGCCTTCTTTCCGTTCCTACGCCGGCATGACCCGGATCAGGTTCAAGGGTCCGGCTCAACGCCATCTCAGCACCGTCTGGTGCTCCCCTCGGAATGCGCTATCTATGCGGCTGTGGCAAAGCGATGTCAACGCGCCCGCGCAAAGGCTTGTAAGACCTGGCTTTTAGGCCGGCCGGCAAAAATATACCCGCAGCCTGGCCACCTATGATGCAGTCATTCCTTCTGCCGCCGTCAATCGCTCGTTTCCTCCTCGAAAACGGCGGCGATTGCGTTATTCTTAGCAAATTTCGTCGTACAGGAGGGAGCACGCCATGAGTCTGCGCATCAACGATACCGCCCCTGATTTCACCGCCGAGACAACGCAGGGCACGATCAATTTCCATGAATGGATCGGCGACGGCTGGGCTGTCCTTTTCTCCCATCCGAAGAACTTTACTCCCGTCTGCACGACGGAACTCGGCGCCATGGCCGGCATCGAGCCGGAGTTCCGCAAGCGCGGCGTCAAGATCATCGGCATTTCGGTCGACCCGGTCGAAAGTCACACCAAGTGGAAGAACGACATCAAGGTCGCGACCGGCTTCGAGGTCGACTACCCGCTGATCGGCGACCGCGATCTGAAGGTGGCAAAGCTTTACGACATGCTGCCGGCCGGCGCCGGAGAGACGTCGGAGGGCCGGACGCCTGCGGATAACGCCACCGTGCGTTCGGTCTACGTCATCGGCCCCGACAAGAAGATCAAGCTGATCCTCACCTATCCGATGACCACCGGCCGCAACTTCAACGAGATCCTGCGCGCCATCGACTCGATCCAGCTCACCGCCAAGCATCAGGTGGCAACACCCGCGAACTGGCAGCAGGGCGAGGACGTCATCATCACGGCCGCCGTCTCCAACGAGGACGCCGTGCAGCGTTTCGGGTCGTTCGACACCGTGCTTCCCTATCTCCGGAAGACGAAGCAGCCAACGGCCTAAGCAAACCCGCTGCGAAGAGTCAGTCGATCGGGCGCGTCAATTCATCAAGGTCGACGCGCCCTTGGCGCTTTTTGCTAACATGGTTGTTTAACGCGCACAGAGCAGAACCATCTGCCTCAATCCGCTTTGGCGATGGAGATGATCTCCGCCAGAACCCCGTGCAGAGCGTCGCGATAGCCGTTGCGTGCCGAGGGGCCGCTTTCATCCGACGTCATGACCACGGTCAGGTCTAGGGACGGCACTATATAGAGCATCTGGCCGCCATAGCCCCAAGCGTAATACACATCCTCGCCGCCGATCCGGCGCGTGAACCAGCCATATCCGTAGCCGTCGCCGGTAAAACGGGAGGCCGTGCGCGGCTGCCAGGAAAGCTCCACCCAATCGGCCGGGACGACCTGCCGTCCGTCCGCGGTGCGGCCGCGGTTGCGATAGAGCTCACCGAAGGCAAGCAGCGATCGCGCGCTCATCGCCATCTGGTTGCCGCCGAGATAGATGCCCTGGGGATCCCGCTCCCAGGCACCGATCCGGAAACCTTCGACCGGATCGAGCCATTCGCGCGCAAGCGCCAGTGTCGACTTGCCGCCGACCTTGGTCAGTATTGCCGAGAGCAGATGGGTCGAGGCGGTCGAATAAAGCATCCGACCTCCGGGCTCGTCGTCGAAGGGCTGTGCCAGTGCGAAACGAACCCAGTTGCGGCTCGACACCCAGCGGCCGTAATTCGGTCCGGACATGCGCCCCAGTCCCGCTTGCATCGAAAGCAGGTTGCCGATGGTGATGTCGTTGATCCGGGGGTCGGCCTGCGACGGGAGGTCTTCCTTCAGGAGCGGCGCGATCTTCTGCTCCGGGCCGTCGAGCAGACCCTTGTCGATCGCAATGCCCACAAGTGCGGATACGATCGATTTCGACGCCGACTTGATGTTGGTCGACTCCGAGGGAGTGTGGCCGCGATAACCCTTCTCGGC
Source organism: Sinorhizobium sp. M4_45 (assembly GCF_002885915.1). Lineage (NCBI taxonomy): Bacteria > Pseudomonadati > Pseudomonadota > Alphaproteobacteria > Hyphomicrobiales > Rhizobiaceae > Sinorhizobium > Sinorhizobium sp. M4_45. The sequence goes on along the minus strand of NZ_NWVE01000009.1, from coordinate 99,154 downwards.
AATCGTCTCCCCGTCCCTGGCAACGACCACGGTCTTCAGCGGGTTCAACTCTTCTCTGGTCGCCAGGGCCGTCAGCAAGGTGGTGACGGACTGATCCTGCGCGGCTGCCGCCGAGTGGAAACCGAAGAGCGCAAGGAACGTAACAACGAGCATAGTCATGCGTTCGACCTAGGGCGAATGGCACGACAAGTCATCAAGTGCAGTCCAAGCTCACGACGATGTGACCTTGCCTGAAGGTCGGCTACATCGATGCTCCGGGGTTCATTCCCTCCAGATCGCAACATCGACGGGTTTCAGCGTGCGGCCCCCCAGGTAGAACTCGGCCGACGGCCCTGCGGGCACCTCCGCGGAGGTCCGGCCGAAATTGAAGGCGAAACGGAGATTGCCGCGGCGCGTCACGCGAAGATCGCCGAGGTCGGGCAGGCTTTCCTGTCCAGCCCAGCCGAGCGCATCGCCGATCACCTTGTCGAGCAATGCGCCGTTGGCCGCAACGGCCAGATAGCGTGCCTTGTCGTTGCCGACGAGCGCCGGAGCGCCGTTACGATACTCCCCGTCGAAGCTTGCGAGAACGGTCTCGTTCGTCCTGACCGTCTCGCGCCAGCCGGCCGCCTGATAAGCCTCGTTGCCGTAGAGAACGGTCTCGCTATGAAACTCCGGCAACGACTCGACCCGCGAGACGCTGACATCGATGAGCTTCGCCAGCGGTCCCGGCGGCAATCCCTCGGGGATGTGCATGTCCTTCGTCTTGCTGCCGCTGCGCGCGCCGAAGACCACCTTGGCGTCCGCTCGCGCGAGCCGCTCGACGAAAGCCTCCTCGGCAATGACGAGATCCGGCGCGAGGATCAGCTTGTATCCGTCGAGGTCCGAGTGCTGGCCTATGAAATCCACATCGACGCCCAGACGCGCCGCCGTCGAATACCAATCGAGCGCAACCGCCGAAGCGGAATAGCTCCGCCCCTGCGGCAGGACGCGTGTCGCCCAGCGCGATTCGTAGTCGAGAAGGATCGCGACTTGCGCCTTGCCACGCACCTCTCCCTCGGGCAGGCGCTTCATTTCCGCGACGACTTCGGCGACTTCAAGATAGCCCTGATCCGCCTCGCTGTTTGGAAGAAGGAGGCCCGCGTGAAACTGTTCCTGCGCGAAAGGCGCCTGGCGCCAGCGGAAATAAGAGACCATGTCGACCCCATGGGCATAGGCGAGCCAGGTCCAGAGCCGAACCATGCCGTCGGCCGGCGACTGGTTGTGCGCCGCCCAGTTCACGGGCCCCGGCTGCTGCTCCATGACCCAGACGCGGCCGCGGCCGACGGCTCGGTAGAGGTCGTGGTTGAAGGCCGGCTGGTCGGGATCCCCCACCCGGAGATAATGCTCCTTGTCCTTCGCTGCGAGCCGCCCGTTGAGCAGGCCGCCCATCGGGTAGACGTCCCAGGAGGCAATGTCGATGTCCTCGCCGACGGAGTAATGGTCGAAATCGGTATTCTGCGACATGAAGTTATGCGTCACCGGACGGCCGGGGGAATGCGCCCGGATAATGTCGACCTGGGCCTTGTTGAAGCTCTTCACCTGATCGGAAGAGAAGCGGATGAAATCAACACCGTGGGTCGGGCTCGGCTCCTCCACCAGGCTGTTCGGCAGATCGATTTCCTCAAAGCTGTTGTAGTTCATCGACCAGAACGAGGTGCCCCAGGCGCGGTTCAGTTCCTCGATCGAGCCGTAGCGTTCGGCCAGCCACAGGCGGAACGCCCTGACCGCTTCGGCGGAATAGCTGTAGATCGTGTCGTGGTCGCCATATTCATTGTCCGTCTGCCAGGCATGGACATAGATGTGTTCGCCATAGCGGCGCGCCATCGCCTCGGTGATGCGCGCCGCCTCGGAGCGGTAGCGCCGGCTCGAGAAGCAATAGTGGCGTCGCGCGCCGAATTTGCGGACCGCCCCCGTCGCGTCCACCGGCAGAATGTCGGGATAGCGGTCCACGAGCCATTTCGGCGGGGCCGCCGTCGGCGTGCCGAGGATGACCTTGAGGCCGGCCTTGCCCAGAACGTCGATCGCTTCGTCCAGCCATTCCCAATGAAATTCGCCCGACCGCGGCTCTATCTTCGCCCAGGCGAATTCGCCGATGCGAACCCAGGAGAGGCCGAGCTCGACCATCCGCCCGGCGTCTTCCGCCCATTTTTCGCGCGGCCATTGTTCGGGATAGTAGCACACGCCGAGTTCGAGCCTGTCAGGCGTCCGAAAGTCGGAGTTGAAGCGATTGGGGCTCGTCAGCGGCATGTGCAAGGTAAAGTCCTTTGTGGTTTTTCTGGATTGGCGGCGGACGCACGTGGCGAGCAGGCGCGACGGGGCCGGATCGAACTTAAACGTTTATATTAACCGGCGACCTCGATGGAGGATTGGTCGCTCATAGCTTCGGCCTCAGTCGGTCGTCCGAGCGCTCGATGAGATCCGGCATCAGGAGCGTCTGCAGGGCCTCGGGTGGTTCTCCCTCCATCCGCCGCAGGATGAATTTGCCGAGCAGCGCGCTCGGCTCGCCGATCGGCAGGTAGTAGCTCGTGATCGGCGGTGCGAAATACTGGCTGACGTTCAGGTCGTCGGTCGCATTGATGACCGCGTCATGCCCATGCACCAGCCCGCGCGCGTGGAAGCCGGAAAAGGCGCCGAGCGCAGTGGCTTCGTTGGCACAGATATAGGCGGTGGGCGGATCGGCGAGCGCAGACATGGCCACCACATTCTCCCTGCCGAATGCGGGCGTCAGCCGACCATGGGCGACGAGCGCGGCATCGTAGGACAGGCCTGCCTCTTCGAGCGCTTTGCGGTAGCTTTCCAGGCGAACGACACCGTAGGTGAACTGCTCTTTCGGATTGAGCAGCGCGATGCGCCTGTGGCCACGCTCGATCAGCCGCGCCATGGACAGGCGGATCATCTGTGCGTTGTCGGCGTCGACATAGGCGTGCGGCGCATTGTGGATGCTCATGCCGTAGGTCACGAAGGGGAACTCCGCTTCCTGCATCAACCGGATACGCGGATCGTCGGCGCGCGTGCCCGAAATGATGATGCCGTCGGCCTTCTTCATCGCAACGATCTGCCTGATCGTTTCCTGGCTTTCCTCGAAGTCGCGCACGGCGTAGAGCGAGACGCGATAGGGGCTTTCTTCCAGCGCCCAGGAAATACCGCTGAGGAGCTGCGCATATTCCACGCCCTCCCATTCGTTTTCCTTCGGGCCCGGCGCCGTCATGATGGCGGCAACCTGATAAGTCTTGCCGGTGCGCAGCTGCACGCCATGAAGATTGAGCTCGTAGCCCACGCGCTCGGCCGCATCGAGCACGATGGCCCTCGTCTCCGGGCGAACCTGCGGAGAATGCTTCAGAGCCTTGGAGACCGTCGCAATCGACAGTCCCGTCTCCCGCGCTATCGTCTTTATGGTCGGTCGCTGCATGACGGCTTCAACTCTTCACCGGTTTTCGTCGCGGAGGGATTGCGCCAGCAGCAGGTAGACTGCGGACGTCCAGGCGAATGCCCGATCCCGAAGGCCCCTGCCCGAGCGCGCGTCGAAGTTTTCGGCCATACCGTGTGCATTGGCAAGTGCACAGAACCTCTGCGCGATTTCCCGGGCCAATGCACGCTCCCCCTGGCGGCGCAGTCCGTCCCAAAGGAGATAGGTCGTCGGCGCCCAGATAGGCCCGCGCCAATAGCCATCGTCCTCGTAATAGGAACTCCGAGGGCTCTCCGTCGCCGGGCCCCAATCGGTGATGAATGCGCCTTCCACCAGCCGGGCGACGAGCTGGCGGCACATCGCTGCCGGCAAGCGGGAGCCCAGCAGCAGCGGCATGAACTGGATCAGACTATCCCCAGGGAGAATTCGTTCTGGGTCGGCGGCAAGACGCGCGGCAAAAGTCTCGCCGGTCCAGAGCGTGCCGACGAGGAGCGCTTGAAGTTCGTCTGCGGTGCGAAGCCAGCGGGCTGCCTTTTCCGGATCGTCCTCCAGCAGGTTGGCAAGCGCCTCGCAGGCCAGGATGAGGAAGACCGGAAGGTCGGGTGACAGAACCGGGCCGCCTTCGGCAAAAAAACTCGCGTTGTCCCAGCCGCTGTCATTGCCGTGGAAGTAGCTCGGCAGCACGCCGCCGCCCGCGCGGCCGTGGGTCAGCCAGTAGGAGACCTGCCTGCCGATCGCATCGCGCAGATAGGCCCGTCGCTCCGGTGTCAGGAAGGCGGGATTTTCGCGCGCCAGGCAGGACACGGCCCAGCCGTGAACCGGGGGCTTGGTGAAGGCGAAGAGCGCTTCGCGGTCGTTCACGTAGTCCGGCAGCAGGCCGGAAGCGTCCTGATGGTCGAAGATCGCTGCGAACTGGTCGAAGGCGAGCTCTTCGTCGAAGGCGGCCACGCCAAGTGCCGAGAAGGCATTGTCCCAGCTCCAGATGTTGATCATGGCGTTTTTCGACATGTAGATCGCCGGTCGGGTCAGCACGCCTTCGGCCGGCACGGTATTTGCCCAGAGGAGATAGGCCGCGAGCCGTTGCGCTTCCTCCTGTCCGGGGACACCCGCCGGGATCGATCGATACCAGGCGCCGAACTTGGCTGCGACGGTTGCATGCGCCTCCTCGAAGCTGCCGGGGCCTTTCGGCGGCGGGAGGGCGCGAAAGAAATCGACATTGCCCTCGAATGTCCCCTCGCCCGAGAGCGTGAAGGAAACGTCGGTGGACCGGTCCCTGTCCCATTTGCCGGAAACCGCCAGATCACCGAGACAGGCCCGCGGAATGAGTTTCACGTTCTCGCTTGCTGCCACGAGACAGTATTCGCCGCCGGGCGTGCGGTAGACATAATCGTAACGCGATCCTTCGACATGGAAACGCACGCCTGCATTTTCGCCGCGAATGTGCAAGCGTTCGCCGTCTCCGATGACGAAGCGGACGATGCCCTCGCCGGTCCGCGCCACAAGCTGGTCCGGCGACAGTTCGAAGCGCGCCGCCGCCGGTCGGCCGTTCCCGTCCAGCAACTCGACCCGACACAGTCGTCCAAGCGAAGGACGCTCGTCGCCGCCGCTGACGCGTCTGAGATAAAGCGCACGCTCGCCGTCGCGCCCGGGAACACGCATCGTCGACAGCGTCAGGAAGCGCCCCTTTCGGCTGAAAGGAACATGGTCGATATCGAACAGCATCGCCTATCCCTTCACCGAAGAGCCGACGGCTCCATCCATGATATAGCGCTGCGCCAGGAAGAAGAGGGCGAGCGGCGGCAGGCAAAGGATGACGGTGATCGCCGCGATCGAGGTGACGTCGATCTCATGCAGGCCCTTGAACATCGAAAGCCCGAGGGTGAGCGTGTATTTCGACTGATCGTTGAGGAAGATCAATGGCCCCAGATAGTCGTTCCACGCATTCATGAAATGGAAGGTACCGACCAGCACCAGGGCCGGCAGCATCAGAGGCAGATGGATGCGCCAGTAGATGTCGAAACTGTTGGCACCGTCCATGCGGGCAGCCTCGTCGATCTCCATCGGTATCGTCATGATGTATTGGCGGAGCAGGAAGACGAAGAAGGCGTCGGCGAAATAGGCCGGCACGATCAGGGGTTTAAGCGTGTTGATCCAGCCCAGCATGTTGAATTCCATGTAGAGCGGGATCATCTTCACGTCCCAGGGTATCATCATGGTCGCGAGCAGCAGCACGAACAGGGCGTCGCGTCCGGGAAACCGGAAGCGGGCGAAGCCGAAGGCGACGAGCGAGCTCGACAGAAGCTGGCCGAGCGTCGAAAGGACGACGACGATCAGCGAGTTCGAAAGATAGGTGCCGAAGGGCTGCTTGTTCCAGGCGGCTGCGAAATTCTCCCAGTGCCACTCGGACGGCCAGAGGACCGGTGGGAACTGATATAGCTCCGCCGTGCTTTTGACCGCCGTCATGAAGGTCCAGTAGAACGGCGCGATGAACAGGGCGGACAGCAGGATCAGCGTCGCATAGAGGACTGTCTTACGCATCGCGGTCTCCATCGGCCGGCCGGACCTCGCCCTCGTAATAGACCCATGCGGCGGACCAGCGCATGACGACCAGGCTGAGTGTCAGCACGATCGCGAACATCACCCAGGAGCCCGCGGCGGCATAGCCCATGTCGAAATATTTGAAGGCGTTGTCGTAGATGTACATGGCAAAGAAATAGGTGGAGCCGAGAGGGCCGCCCTTCGTCAGCAGAAGCGCTATCGTCAGCTGCTGGAATGCGGAGATGATCGAGGTGATGAAGGTGAAGATCAGCATCGGCCCGAGCATCGGCAGGGTGATGAACAGCATCTGCGCCCAGCCCGGAACGCCCGAGACGGTCGCGGCCTCATAGAGCTCTTTCGGAATGGCCTTGAGACCGGTCAGAAGGATCAGCATCGTACCGCCGAGGCCCCAGAGGCTTGCGACGATGATGGCGACGAGGGCCAGGCTGGGATCGCCGAGCCAGTTCGGTCCATCGATGCCGACGAGCGACAGCATGAAGTTCAGCAGCCCGTATTCCCTGCTGTAGATCCAGCTCCAGATCGTCACAAGCGCAACGCCCGAGATCACGCTCGGCAAATAGAACACCGTGCGAAAGAAGCCGCTGGCGAAAGTCGCATGGTGCAGCAACAGCGCCAGCAGAAGCGACATGACGATGTTGAACGGCACGTAGATCGCCGCGAACTTCACCGTGATCCAGAGGCTCTCCCGGAATTGCGGGTCCTCCATGAACATGGAGCGGTAGTTGTCGAGTCCGACGAAGGTGCGCTCGCCGACGACGGGCCAGTCGAAAAAGCTCATCGTCAGCGAGAAGCAGAGCGGGCCGAGGGTGAAGAAGAGGAATCCGAGGATCCATGGGGAGATGAACAGGAAGGGCGCAAGATGCCGTCCGGCATTCACTCGTCTGCGCCGAACGACCTCCACCTTCGGTCCAGCATGGGCAGCCATGTCCATCCCCCGCACTCCTTACTTCAGCAGGCGCTTGGAGCGCTTGACCGCATCGTCGAGATGGGCCTTGGCATTGCCCTGCTCGATCATCGTCGCCTCGATGGCGCGCGCCAGATTGTCCTGGATCTTGCTCCAGTTGGCGTTCTTCAGATAGGCGTGCCTTTCGGTGTTGGAGGTGGCGAGAATATCGAAGAAAGGCTTGTAGACGGGGTCCTTCGTCATCCCTTTCGCCTCGGCCACGCTCTTGCGCACCGGCAGGTCGTTGACACGCATCGCGACCGACTCGGGCGAGGAGAAGAATTTCACGAATTCCCAGGCGAGGTCGGGATGGGCGGCGTCCTTGGCGATGGAGATCGCCGAAACGCCGAGTGCCGAATGGGCGGGGCGGTCGCCGAATGTCGGCAGCGGTGCGACGCCATAGCTGAAGCCGGCGGCATCGATATCTGCCTTGTCCCACATGGCGCTCTGGAACATGGCGATCTTGCCGCCCTGGAACAGCGTGTCACCCCCCGTTTCGTCTCCGAGGTGCAGTGTCACGGCTTCCTCTTTCCGGGCCATGTCGGCGAACATGCCGAGCACCGCGGCAGCCGCGTCGCTGTTCATGTAGCCGTCGATCTCCTTGCCGTCGTCCGAGATGTATTTCGTGCCGTTCGACCAGAGGAACTGCTCGAAATCATAGGGGTCCGGCTTGGCGTCGACGGCGAACCCGTAGACCTTGCCGGCCTCGTCGCGGAACTTGGCTGCCTTGGCGCGCAGATCGTCCCAGGTCCAGCCCTCCTTCGGCTCTTCCACACCCGCCTTTGCGAACATCTCCTTGTTGTAGAAGACCACCTGGGTGGTGAAACCCGAGGGCATGCCGTAGGTCTTGCCTTCGATACGCGCCGTGTTCATCAGGCCTTCCGGAAAATCGTCCGGCTTGATCTCGGCCGAGTCGCGCGCGATCAGCTCATCGAGCGGCATCAGCGACGTGTAGTATTGCGGGAAGTTCCACATATACATGACATCGGGCGGATTGCCCGCGCCGAAGGCGGCGACGAGCTTCTGGTCGTAGCCCTCGGCATAGGGCTCGACCTGAACCTTCACGCCCGGGTGCTTCTCTTCGAATTTTTTGGCGATGGCCTGCTGGATGGCAAGGCTCTCGCCCGTGTCCCAGGTCGCGAAACGCAAGACCTCCTCTGCGCGCGCAGTCGCCGCACCGGCAACCGACAGGGCCACAAGCGATCCGATGATCGTCGTTTTCATATCAGGCATGTCTCTCCTCCAAAACCGGCGCACGCGCGCCCCTTGCCTTCTCGTTATCGATAAGTGCCTTCGTCTCCGGATCGAGCCGCCTCGCGATCGCCGTGCCTTCTGCATCGAACAGATGGCAGTGCTCGGGGGGAAGGCGGAGATGAACTTGATCTCGGCTCGCGACGGGATGGGTGCCGCGCACCACGGCGGTCAGATCACCACCGCCCTCGACACGGATGTGAACGTGACTTTCGGTGCCGAGCCGCTCGACGAGCCTCACCGTGCCGGCGAGATGCGCCTCCTCCGGCGAGGTCAGTTCGAGTTTGTCGGGGCGAATTCCCAGGGTGACCGGACGAACCCGGTCGATCGGTTCGGGCGAACACGTATCGAGCGTCACCGGCCGCGATAAGCCGCCTCCGGCAAGCGTCACGCCGGTTGCGCCCTGCTCCGCGACACCCGCCGGCAGGAAATTCATCCGCGGCGAGCCGATGAAGCCGGCGACGAAGATATTTGCCGGACGGTAGAACAGTTCGAGCGGCGTGCCGAACTGGCTGACGCGTCCCTTGTCGAGCACCACGACCCGGTCGGAGAGAGTCATGGCCTCGACCTGGTCATGCGTCACATAGATCATCGTGACGCCGAGGCGTTCGTGCAGCGACGCCAGTTCGACGCGCATCGTCACCCGTAAGCCGGCATCGAGGTTGGAGAGCGGCTCATCGAGCAGGAAGAGCTTCGGCTCGCGCACGATCGCTCTGCCGATCGCCACACGCTGGCGCTGGCCGCCGGAAAGCTGGCGTGGCTTGCGGTCCAGGAGCTCCGTGATCCTCAGAATTTCGGCCGCATTGTTGACACGCCGCTCGATCTCGTTTCGCTTCATGCCGTTCAGCGCAAGGCCGAAGGAAAGATTCTTGCGCACGTTCATATGCGGATAGAGCGCGTAGTTCTGGAAGACCATGGCGATGTCGCGCCTGGCGGACGGAAGATCGGTGATGTCGCGCTCGCCGAGGCGGATCGATCCCCCGTCGAGATTTTCAAGTCCCGCGATCGAGCGCAGGAGCGTGCTCTTGCCGCAGCCGGACGGCCCCAGAAAGCAGACGAACTCGCCGCCGGCGATCTCGAGATCGATGCCCTTCAGAATTTCATGCGAGCCGAAGGACTTGCGAAGATTGTCGATGCGAATAGCGGCCAAACTCTCCTCCCGACAGGCGGCGGATCAACCGCCTGCTCGTCAGCCTGTTAAACGTTTTTTTCAGAGATAAAAACGTTTAACTTAGTTGTAAAGGGAAAACTTTTGTCAGCCGGCCTCTACCCGTGCCAGCACCGCGTCGAGGGCATCGAGGAAACGGTCGCAATCGTCCGCGCTGAAGGGCGCGGGCGGCTTGATCTTCAGTACGTTGTGCTGCGGTCCCTCGCTCGACAGCAGGATGCGGTGCCTGTCCTTCATCTCGGCAATGACGAAGTCGAGCTCCGCTGCGGCCGGTTCGAGGGTGTCGCGATCGCGCACGAGCTCGATGCCGTTGAAGAGACCATAGCCGCGCACGTCGCCGATGATCGCGTGGCGGCTGGCGAGTTCGCGCGCTCCATCCATCAGACGGTTTCCGACGACCGCGCAATGGTGCATCAGGCGCTCGTCGCGGATGACGTCGAGTACGGCGAGGCCGATCTCGGCCGATACCGGATTTCCGCCGAAAGTGTTGAAATATTCCATTCCGTTTGCAAAGGCCGCGGCAATCGCCTCGGTGGTCACCACAGCCGCCATCGGGTGGCCGTTGCCGATCGGCTTGCCCATGGTGACGATGTCGGGCACGACTCCTTGCGTCTCATGCGCCCACATGTGACTGCCGACACGGCCGAACCCCACCTGAACCTCGTCCGCGAGGCACAGACCGCCGGCCGCACGCACATGCGCATAGGCCTCTCTGAGATAACCTTCCGGCAGCACCAGTTGACCGCCCGTGCCGAGAATGCCCTCGCTGAAGAAGAGCGCGGGTTTGCGCCCGTCCGCCGCCAGCGCATCGATCTGCCGCTGCACATCCCCGGCATATTTGCGCCCCGCGTCCGTATCGCCATAGCGATAGCGTCCCCGATAGAGGTCCGGCATCTCGGCAACCCGCACATGCGCCGGCCGCCCTTCCCCGCCCTTGCCCGCGAATTTATAGGGACTGACATCGATCAGGCTCGTCAGATGGCCGTGATAGGCGTGATCGACGGTGATGCCGTCGCGGTTGCCGGTATAGGCGCGCGCCAGCCGGATCGCGAGATCGTTGGCTTCGCTGCCGGAATTGACGAAGAAGCAGACGTTCAGCGGATCAGGGAAGAGCGCCGCAAGCCGTCGGGAATATTCCACCAGACTGTCATGCAGATAGCGCGAATTGGTATTGAGCCGCGCCATCTGCATCTGCGCCGCCTTCACGACGCGTGGATGGCAATGGCCGACATGGCAGACATTGTTGACCATGTCGAGCCAGCGCCCACCCTCGTCATCGATCAGGTAGGCGCCCTCGCCGGCGACGATCTTCAGAGGCGCCGCGCCGTAGGCGATGCTTAAGGAACGACCGATGCGGCGCTGGCGTTCGCGCACCAGGAACGCCTTGTCGCGCTCGACGATCACCGACGCCGGAACGGAAAGGCCGAGCACGACGCTCGGATCGGGGCTGATCTCCCGCCAGACCTGCCACTGCTCTCTGACGCCGACGCCGTGCATGCGGCCCTCGAGGCCGAGATGATCGGTGACTATCTGGAAATGCAGGTGCGGAACCCAGCCGCCGTTTTCGGCGCGATCCCCCAGGGTCGCGAAAGCTTCGCCCCTGGCGACCGGCTGGCCGATCGAAAGCCGTGAGGCGCTTTCACGGGAGAGATGCCCGTAGAGCGTCCAGAACGTGTCGCCCTCGCACGTCGTGTGTTCGAGCAGAATTGTCGGCCCGAAACCGTAAGGGACCGCGTCGTCATGGTAGAAGGCGACCTTGCCGGCGCAGGGTGCATGCACCGGCTCGTTGGCGGGAGCGAAGAGATCGATGCCGAGGTGAATCGTGCGCCGCAGGCTTGCAGTCGCCTGGTAGGCGTCACCCTTGTAGACCGCTCTGTCCTCCCCGTAGAGGCCAAGGCCGAAATCCGCCCCCTCCGCCTGAATATGTGCTTCGATGCGCGCTTGCGCCACGTCCTTGTCGAGACCTAGCCAGTTCTCCGAGCTGTTCGCCGAGAAATCGAAGACGGCTGCCTTCGGTCTTGCAATGCCCGGCTTGATGACGCCCGAAAAATCATGCGCATTGCGCTCCAGCCACCGCACCACCCGTGCGGCCCTCGGGATGGGTGCAAAGCCGCAGGCGTCGCGAAGGCGGGCGATGGCGAACGAGCGGTTCTCTTGCTCGAGGCGTCTCAGTTCGCGCCAGACGTCCTCCTGGCTGACGAGCAGATAGGCGTTCTCGGGGTTGTCGCGGATCTGCCTTGCCGCCATGCACATGCTGACGGCGTAGCGGGTGCGCACGAGATCGAAGATCAGCTCGGCCTCCGTTTCGCCGAGCCGATTGACGCCGTGATAGGCACCCGCCAGCCGCGCGATGGTGCCGATCGGATCCGGCGAACCGATCAGCGCATAGGCTGAGGCGACGGCCACTTCCACCACCCGATAGCTCTCGACCATATCGCCGAAGTCGAGCAGTCCGCTGACGCAGCCGTCGGCGCCGACGAGCACGTTATAGTCATTGGCATCGTTGTGGATGACCTGCCGGGGGCACGCCGCAAGGCGCGGCAGCACGGTGGAGACGAAGTGATCGAGGATCGCGCGAACCGCGCTCCGCTTCTCCACATCCTCGATCAGATCGACGTTGGCGAGGTGCATTTCCGCCCGGGCGATATCCCAGGCGTACTCTCTCCTGGCGCCGGGATGAGAGAAACCGGCGAGGCTGCGGTCGAGCTTGCCGAGCAGCGCCCCAAGGGTCTCGACGCTGTTGCTCGAGCGGTTGGCGGCTCGTGCCCAGATCTCCCCGGGCAGCCACGTCAGCAGACGTGCGACACGCTCTCCTTTGAATTCGACGCGGGTGAACGAGGCGCCGGAGCGGCTCGGCAAGGCCTTCGAGACGGGCAGATCCGTCGCCTCGCGCGCGAGATGGTCGAGAACTGCAATCTGCATGTCGAGCTCCTCGGGCGCGCCGAGGGCATGCAGTTTCAGGAGGAACGCGCGACCGTCGCTCGCCTGAATACGGAAATTGAGATCGTGCTCGCCGGGCAGCGCCACGGTTTCTCCCGCGACGCCGTATTCGCGGGCAAGCAGCGCTTCGATTGCTTCGATTTCCTGCACGTTCTTGAACTCGCTCGTCGTCATCGTCCCACTCGCTTCACCACGATACCGTTCTTCCGTCGAAGGCCCGGAAGCTGCCGCTCTCGGCGAGCCCGGCCCTGTCGATGATCGCCTTCAGGCCGGCGGCGCTTTCCGCAACCGGCACGCTCGCCTGATGGCCGCCCATATCGGTTCTGACCCAGCCGGGGTGGAGCGACAGCACGGTGACCCGGTGGGGATGCAAATCCTGCGCGAGCTTGACCGTGGCCATGTTCAGCGCCGCTTTCGAGCAACGATAGGCATAGTCTCCTTCGTCATCGTCGAGCGTGCCCTCGGCGAGCGATCCTGCGCGGCTGCTGATATTGGCGACGATGCGATCGCAGCCAGCGAGGAGATTTCCCAGCAGCGCCTGCACGACCAGGATCGGCGCCAGTGCATTGACGCGCATGACCTCCAGGAAATCCTCGGGTCTGACGGTCGACAGTCCGCCTGTGTCGCCGCGGACTCCGGCATTATTGATGAGGACATCGATCGGCTGCTCGCCGAGGCTTTCGGCAAGCGCCGCCATCGACCTCGCGTCCGTGACATCGAGTATCCGACGTTCGATGCCGGTTTCCCCATCCCTCGCCGACGGTTGGCGGACGCAGGCGATCACCTGCCAGCCGGCGGCTGCATATTGCCGTGCAAGTTCCTGACCCAGGCCCCGCGATGCACCGGTGATCAGCACCGTGCGCGGCCCCTCTTCCCGTCTCCTATCGATGCTTGATGTCATATTTCCGCTCGATCATGTTGATGAGGCTCGCCGCCGCGAGCGTCAGGAAGATGTAGAAGATGGCTGCCGAGTTATAGGGCGCAAAGGGCAGGAAACTCGCCGACTGGAACTCGCGCATGCGCTGGGTGATGTCGCGGATCGACAGAATCGACAGGAGCGACGTGTCCTTGAGGATCGCGATCAGCTCGTTGCCGAGCGGTGGAATGATGATCCGGAACGCCTGCGGCAGGACCACCAGCCGCGCCGTCTGCCACCGGTTGAGCCCGATGCTGCGCGCCGCTTCGATCTGGCCGACCGGGATGGCGTTGATGCCGGAGCGGAAGATTTCCGCCAGATAGGCGGAATAGGCAAGCGCCATGGCGGCGATGCCGCGCATCAGATTCGGCGGATCGAGCACGCCCTGCGTCACATCCTTCAACGCCCCGCTCAAGGGCAGGCCGACATAGAGCACGATCACCAGCATCGGAATGCCGCGGATCGTATCGACGACGAATTCCGAGCCGATCGCCAGGGGATGACGACGGTGCAGATAGCCGCCGAAGGTGAGCAGACCGAGGATGATTGCCAGGACGGCGAAAGTGATGCCTGCGGCCCGGTCTCGATCGTTCAGAGCCGCCGTTTCCCAAAGGAGCGGCAAGCCCCCGGGCACGGCTTCCGCCGGCAGAAGCGCGGCCCTCACCTCGTCCTTTTCCATCGCCGCGACTGCCTCCGCCGGGCCAAGGAAGGTTCGTACGGCCGCCTCTTCAGCGGGCGCGCCCGGATATTGGCCGAAGCGCACCGCGCCTATGAGGCCGGACGGCGTGTTGCTGACGATCGCGACCCTGCCGTCGAGCCGCCCCGCAAGCACATAGGCCGTGCGAGGCTGCAACAGGAACCAGGCGGCGACGAGCACCAAGCCGAGGGTCGCGAGCGCGAAGAAGAGGCTGGTGCGCGCCGTATAATGCAACTGAAGCAATCCGACCCAGATGAGGCCGATGATCGCAGCGAGAAGATAGGCGGCAATGGCCGCGCGGACCGTGGTCGCCACGCCGGCGGCAAAGGCGATATGCGCAAAGAAGAGGATGAACAGGAGCCCCGTACCGTTGACGAGGCCGATGCTCCACGCTCCTGCGCGATGCAGGATGCTTTCCCGCGTAGACGCCTTGCCGGCACCGAAGAAAAGCATGGAGCTGAACAGGGTCAGCGCGAAGTAGGCCGGCAAAAGCACGGCTTCGATGCCGCGCAGGGTCATGTCCGCGGCGTCCGTCAATCGCCGGGGGCTAAGCCCCTTCACGACGAGATCGGACGTGAAGGGATCGACGGCATTGGCGACGACCGACGCAAGGTAGGGATGAACGGCGTCGCTCAGAAGCAAGATGGCCGCCGCAGCGAGATTGAGCACGGCGGCAGCGAGCGCCAGCCGCGGCCGCGGCGCCTTGGCGCGCGAAAAGACGAGAACGGCGATACCCGAGCCGAAGGCGACGAGCAGGGCAAGGAAGCCAGGTACGAAGGCGGACGAGCCGTTCTCGACTCCGAGAATGGCTCTCAGCGAACGTTGGTAGTCACCGGAGGAGGCGAAAAGATAGATGATGAACGGCAGCGCTGTCAGAATGATCAGATTGCTGGGCCGCACGCTTCTCAGGAACGACATTCATCCCTCCGGGGATTCTGCGCAGAAATTCGGCCCCGGAGCGCAGAACCGCTCCGGGGTGCTCGGATGAGGTTACTTCACGCCCCAGTATCTGTTGACGAGCTGATCCAGCGTGCCGTCGTCGCGGATCATCTTCAGTCCTTCGTTGAAGGCGGCGACGTTGGCATCGCCCTTGCGGAAGACGAGGCCGAGCGGATCGGATTCGAGGTCCCGGATCGCGACCACGAGTTCGCCGACGAACTCGCGTTCGTAAGCGGCAGCATTGGCCCCGTTGATGACGACGCCGTCGACATCTTTGTTCTTGAGCGCGATGATCGCGGCGCTGAAGCTGTCATAGGCGACGACGTTTTCTTTGCCGACCACCCCTTCGGCGACCTGCGCATCCGTGGTGTTGGCCTGAGCGGAGAGCTTCTTCCCCTTCGACTTGAAGTCTTCCAGCGACACGCCCTGGTCCTCGACCCGCATCAGCACCGCCTGGCTGTTGACGATGTAGGGATCGGAGAAATCCATGGCCTTCTTGCGTTCCTCGGTGATCGACACGCCCGAGGCGACGAGATCGAAGTTGCCCTGATCGAGCGCTGCGAAAATGCCGTCCCAACCGGTGGTCACGAATTCCGCCTGGCAGTTGATCTTTGCGCAGATCGCATTCACCACGTCGATATCGAAACCGACGATCTGGCCTGTCGCGGGATCGACGCTCTCCATCGGCGGCGAGGTCGTGTCCGAGCCGACCTTCAGCAGCTTCCCCCCGAGATCGGCGGCCGACGCGCCGCCTGAGGCGAGGGCCGCGATCGCAAGTCCAATTACAAGTGTTTTCACCTTGGTTCTCCTCCGTTGTGAATTCTTTTCCTACGCCGACTGCGCCAGGCGCCCGCCGAGATTGTCGGGCTGCCTCTCGATCAGCGTTGGCCTGAAAACCTGCTTCAACGTTTGCGCGTCCTCTCCCGCCATGCGCCGCAGCAGAAACTCCCCGAGGGTTCGCCCGAGTATCTCGATGGGCTGATAGAAGGTCGTGATCGGCGGCGTGAAATAGGCGCTGACATTGATGTCGTCATAGGCGACCACGTCGACATCGACGCCGATCCGCCGTCCACGCGAGCCCAGGCCCGAAAGCACGCCGAGCGTGGTCGACTCGTTGCTGCAGACGAAGGCCGTCGGCGGCCGCGCCGCGTCGAGAAGACCGAGCGCGCTCTCGCGGCCGAACTGGGTAGAGAGATCGCCTTCGGCGATCAGATCGTCGGACGGCGCTAGCCCCCGTCTCGCGAAAAGCCCGCATGAAGCCGTCCACCCTGTCCTCGGCGTAGGAGAGATGCCTGAGCGGATTGACGAGCGCGATCCGCCGGTGTCCGCCGGCGATCAGCCGGGCGGTCGCCGCATGGGCCGCCCATTCGTTGTCGATGTCGACATGTGCGTAATCGAGGGGCTTCCGACAGCGACCGAGAGAGACGAAGGGAAATCGGCTCTCGACCAGAAGATCGATGCGCGGGTCGTCGGCGTGTATGCCTGAGAATATCAGTCCGTCCGCCAGACCCTCATCGATGACCCGGCGCGCCGCCTCGCAGCCGTCCTCCACATTGCGCACGACATGGACCGACATGCGATAGTCGCTGCCTTCCAGCGCCTGACTGATGCCGCTGAGGATCTGGGTATATTCGACGCCATCCCATTCATAGTCGCGCGCAGCCGTTACCGGCATGAGCACGGCAGCCTGGCAGGTCCGGCCGGTCCTCAGCGCCATGCCGCGGGCGTTGGCACGATAGCCGATCTCCGTAGCGGCACGATGGATGAGCGCCTTCGTGGCTGGGGCAACCATGGGAGAGCCGTTGAGCGCCTTCGACACGGTCGCAATGGAATAGCCCGTAGCCTCGGCCAGAGCCTTGATCCCCGGCCGTGCGCGCGGCGACTGCGTGTTTTCCATGATCGGCCTCCCGACGAAAGCCGTATCAGCTGATAAAAACGATTTCAACGAAAAATATAAACGTTTTTATTCCGTGTTCGCATGAGTACATGCGATTGATGGAATATGTCGGCCAACGGAATTTTGGATAAAGGTTGCGCTACGAGACCCGGCGGTGCAACAGGATGCGAGGGAAAAACGAGCTCATGCCGATTACGGCGACGCCGGCAAGCGAACGCTCGTTTTCTTCGGTTTCTGTTTTCTACTTCTCGGTCTTGCCGGCAAAATCCGCCGGGTTCTTGTATTTCACCGTTTGCAGATGCTCGCAGTAGAGCACCAGCTCGCCCTCGTTCTTGAAGACCTGGTAGCTGGCGCGAATGAGCCCGAGGTCTTTGTAGCGGGGCGTTTTTTCCATGTTGGTCCGGATCGTGTAGATGGTGTCATCGATGAAGACCGGCTTGATGAACCGGAGCTTGTCGTAGCCATAGGAAAAGGCGTTGACGCAGTTGGTGGCGACGAGGCCGAGACCGGCCGAGAACACGAAGGCGCCGGCAACGAGGCGACGGCCGAAGATGCCTTCCCGCTCCGCAAACATCTGATCCTGGACATAAGGATGGATGTCGACGACCAGGGTATTGAAGAGGTGGCTATCGCTCTCGCCAATCGTGCGGCGTAACGACCGGATGCGCTGACCGACGGGCCAATCCTCGTAGAACCAGTTTTCGGCGTTCCAGACTGGCAAGGCGGCATGGTCTTCCGGCATGTCGGCGGGACGTGTCGAAGAAACTCCGACGGTGGGCGTGAACTCATCCATGGTCAGTACCTGCGTAAGAAGTCGGGATTATCCGAGCCGTTTCCGGCCTCTGCGCCACCATGGCGCAGAGGCCGTATTTCGTCGCGCTATTGGACCGCCGTCGTCCCATAGACCAGGTTCGGCAGCCAAAGCGACAGCTGCGGGAACATGCTCAACATGACGAGAATGACCATCATCATCGCCAAGTATGGCAGCACCTCGCGGGCATAGGCCATCATCGGCACTTTCAGCACCATGGACGAAATGTACATCAATCCCCCGACCGGCGGCGTAATGCCGGCGATGGTCAGGTTCGCGATGAACACGACGCCGAAATGCACGCGATCGATGCCGACGCCATCGATGATCGGAATCAGCATCGGCGTCAGAATGATCAGTGCCGCCGACCCCTCGATCGCCGTGCCGATGACGATCAGCAGGACGTTGATGAGGAGCAGCATCAGGAGCGGATTGTCGGTGGCTTCGCCGAGCCAGCCGGACATGGCCTGCGGCACCTGCTCCCAGGCGAGATAGAAACCGAAGGCTGCCGCCGCGCAGATCATGATCATGACCACGGCCGAATCGCGCACGGCCTCGGCAAGCACCTCCGGGATCTGGCGGAAGGTGAATTCGCGGTAACCGAACACGGCGACGAAGAGCACATAGACGACGACCACCGCACCGGCTTCGGTGGTCGTGAAAAGACCGTATCGCGTACCGGCGAAGATCACCACCGGGATCGACAGCGCCCAGAGCCCGTCGATCAGCGCCCGGATGCCCTCCGCGCGGGTGGCGCGCTCCTTGCGCAACGGCTTGTAACCGCGTTTGCGGGCGATGAAATAGGTGGTGACCATGAGCCCGGTCGCCAGCACGAGGCCAGGCAACACACCCGCTGCGAAGAGCCGGCCGATGGACGTCTCCGCGAGAAAACCATAGACGATAAGACCGATCGACGGCGGAATGAGGCTCGTGATGATGGCCGCCGACGATGTGATGACCGCGGCGAAGGCCCGGCTGTAGCCCCGTTGCGACATCTCGACGCCGAGCGTCTTGGCGAGCATCGCCGCATCGGCGTTGGCAGATGCGGTAAGTCCGCCGAGCAAGGTACCGAGCACGGTACACATCTGCGCCAGCGCGCCCGTCATGTGGCCGACAAGCACGTCCGCAAGCGCCAAAAGGCGCCGGGTGATGCCCGACGCGTTCATGATGCAGCCGGCAAGAACGAACAGCGGCAGCGCCAACAAGGACACGGACTGGCTGCCCTCCGCCATTTCCTGGGCGAAATTGGCGAGCGGGATCATGTCCATATTGATGAGGAAGAAAGCGAACGCTCCGATCGCCATGGCCCAGGTGATCGGCGTCGACAGCAAGAACAGGACGACGACGAGAAGCGAGGGACCGGCCAAATGGAACAGGGTCATATCAACGATTCCAAATTGCGATGCTGACGGACGGTCCAGGGCCTCTCGACGATCAGATGCTGGACGAACATCCCGGCAGAGGCGAGCGCCAGAGGCGCATAGGACAGGCCGCGCGACAGATCGAGTGCGATCGTATGCACATTGCGTGAGATCCAGGCCTGCCACGCGAAGAGGATGGTCATGACGATGAAGAAGACTGCCAGCAGCAGATAGTTGAACCAGGCGACGGCTTTTCGCCAGCTGTCCGGGAGAGCCGCGACAAGCACGTCGATCGCCGCGTGCGTGCCGAGACGGACGCCGGCGACGGCACCGAAGAAGACGAGATAGGCGAAGGCCATCATCGCCAGCTCATAGGTCCAGGCGGCCGGCTGCGGGAAGACATAACGGCTGACGACCCCCCAAAGGATCGAGAAGACGATGACGAGGAGCGCCACGACGCCGATTGCCTCATCGGCGCGGCGCAGGCTGATGAGAGGAATTATCTCCTCCGGCGGGCGTGAGCTTTCCATGATGCCTCGATTGTTGAGGGGCAATCCGAGCTGGCGTCGATGCAGGCCCCACATTCGGGGCGCGATCCGGCCGGCGAAGGCGCGCCCCCGCGGCAGCAGCGTCGAAGAGCGGGATGACGTGTATGCGGTCTTTCCGCCCGCATCCCGCTCCAACTCTCGAAACGGCGTCGCCTACTCTGCCATCGCCTTTTGCACCTGATCGTAGATGCCGGGCGTGATGTTCGGCACCTTCTCATAGGCTGCACGCGAGGCCTCGATGAATGCCGGAATGTCGACATCGGTCACAATCTCGACGCCGGAGGCGGCGAGCTGCTTTGCATAGGCATCGTCCGTGTCCAGCGTCATCTGCGTAAGCTCTTTGGCAATTGTCTGCCCTTCCTCCAGAAGAATCTTCTGCAGGTCTTCGGGCAGGCTGTTGAAGAGCTGGCTGGAAGCCACCCAGGCCGTGAACATGATCTGGTGGCCGGTTTTCGAAATGACCTTGCGGGTCTCGTTCAGCTTCGCTCCGGCTATCGAGCCGAAGGGGCCTTCGGCCGCGTCGACAACCCCGGTCTGCAACGCATTGTAGACGTCTCCCCACGGCAATTCCGTCGGCCTTGCACCGTAATTGCCGAAAGTCGCCATCATGATCGGCGACGAGGGCACGCGAATGGTGACGCCGGCCAGGTCCGCGGGTGAGCGAACCGGCTTGTTGGCGATGATGTGACGGTAGCCGAACAGGCCGTTCGGCATGATGATCTTGATGCCCCGCGCCTCCAGCTTGCTGGAAAGGTCCCGGTAGAGATCCGAAGCGAAGAGACGGTCCGTCGCCGCCAGATCCGGATAGACATAGGGGCCGGCGAGGATCGAGAGATCCGGCACGAACTGGCCGAGCTGACCATAATCGGTGGCGCTGAGCAGGCTTGCGCCGCTCATGACCATCTCGTTGACCTTTTTCTGCGCGCCGAGCTGATCGCCCGTCATCACGGTAATGGCGATGCGTCCGCCGGAGCGCTTACCGACACGCTCGGCATAGGTTTTCATGGCCTTGATGATCGGCTCGTCCGGATTCACCTGCGAGGTCGAAAATCGCAGGCTGTATTCCTGCGCGTTGGCAATGCCGCAGAACGACAATGCAGCCATTGCGGCCGCAGCGATCAAGGTCTTCATGCTGTCCTCCCTATTCCGGACTCCGCCTCCGGACTCCACAAGTTTGAATAATATATTCACAAATGAACGAATGGCGTCAAGCCGTGAATCGTCGCTCAAAGGCCATGAGGACAAAGAAAACCTTGAGGCTTTTCACATCGCCAGAATTCCAGATTGCGCGAACAATCCATTCCCAAATAAATTTTTCGGACCGTCGGAATCTGGAGCGCCTGCAGTCAATCCTTCCGCAGCCCGCGATCCTCCGGCTTCTCGCAGCGTCATCCTTGACCAAGGTCAAGCCGAAGAATGACGGCGTTAGGCAAGAACGGGCGCGGCGAGACCCGTGCACAATCGGCTGATCAAGGCGAGCCGCACAAAATTTCATCACTGCACGCAAACGGCTTATTTTTAAATCAACGGGCTTACTTCGAAGATAAAGGGCGTTGTCCGCCTTTTGCAGATTTTTCAAGGAGATGGCCGGAAGGCGGATATCTGGCACGGCACTTGCATTTCTACACCTGCTTCGGTCAACGGCGATTGAAGCGAGCCAGGCGCCACATACGCCTGCCGAAGACACCGACGTCGCAAGGTCTTTGCCTCCGTAAGGGTTTCCTCCCGGTCCCGGAGCGCAAATTTCCGAGCGGCGTTTTTTATGCCGGTTTTCGGCCGGCCAAATCGAACCGACCTGAACTGCCGCGAAGCACTGCTCGAATTCTTCTATGAGCGGCCGCTTCGTAAAAGCTGCGGAGTGACCACATGACTGAAACTGCACTCGAAAAACTCGTCATCGTCGGCAACGGCATGGCTCCGGGCCGGATGCTGGAAGAGCTCTTCGAAAAGGCGCCCGGGCGTTATGCCGTGACGATCTTCAACGCCGAGCCGCGCGTCAATTACGACCGCATCATGCTTTCGCCGGTGCTATCCGGCGAGAAGGAGTATGAAGAAATCATCATCCATGGCGACGGATGGTACATCAAGCACGGCATCACCCTCTACAAGGGCCACAAAATCGTTGCGATCGATCGCGACGCCAAGACCGTCACCTCCGACCACGGCGTCACGGAAAGCTATGACAAGCTGGTGATCGCCACCGGTTCGGTGCCCTTCATCATCCCTGTGCCGGGCAAGGAACTGCGCGGCGTCATCACCTATCGCGACCTCGACGATGTGCAGGCGATGCTGCTCGCGGCGCAATCGCGCGAAAAGGCCGTCGTCATCGGTGGCGGCCTGCTCGGGCTGGAGGCGGCAGCTGGTCTTCAGGCGCGCGGCATGGACGTCACCGTTCTGCATGTCATGCCGACACTGATGGAACGCCAGCTCGATCCGGCCGCAGGCTACCTCCTGCAGAAGGCCGTCGAAGAACGCGGCATCAAGGTCGTCACCAAGGCGAACACGAAACGCATCCTCGGCGAGGAGAAGGTCCAGGGGATCGAGCTCGACGATGGCCGGATCATTCCGGCGACGCTGGTGGTGATGGCTGTCGGCATCCGGCCGAATGCCGGTCTTGCCAAGGAGGCCGGGCTGGCCGTCAATCGCGGCATCGTCGTCGACGCCGGAATGCAGACGTCCGACGGGGACATCATGGCGCTCGGCGAGTGTGCCGAAGTCGGCGGCATGGTCTACGGCCTCGTCGCGCCCCTTTACGAAATGGCGCGCGTCGCCGCCTCCCACCTCGCCGGCGACCGCCGCGCCGCCTTCGCGCATTCCGACACACCGACGAAATTGAAGGTGACGGGCATCAACCTCTATTCGGTCGGCGACTTCGCCGATGCCGACGGACGCGAGGAGATCGTGCTGCGCGATGCCACCGCGGGCATCTACAAGCGGCTCGTACTGAAAGACAACCGCATCATCGGTACCGTGCTCTACGGCGACACCGCCGACGGCGCCTGGTTCAACGATCTTTTGAAGCGCGGCACGGACATCTCCGAAATGCGCGACACCCTTATCTTCGGCCAGGCCTATCAGGGGGGATCTCCGCTGGACCCTACGGCGGCCGTTGCAGCCTTGCCGGATGATGCGGAAATCTGCGGCTGCAACGGCGTGTGCAAGGGCAAGATCGTCGGAGCGATCGTCTCCAAGGGCCTGACCTCGCTCGACGACGTGCGCGCCCATACCAAGGCTTCCGCCTCGTGCGGTTCCTGCACCGGCCTGGTCGAGCAGATCATGTCGCTGACGCTCGGCGACACCTACAATCCGGCTGCGGTGCAGCCGATGTGCACCTGCACGGATCTCGGCCATGACGACGTGCGGCGCCTGATCAAGGCGAAGAAGCTGAAATCCATTCCCGCCGTCATGCAGGAACTGGAATGGAAGACCTCCTGCGGCTGCGCAAAGTGTCGCCCGGCGCTCAACTACTATCTCGTCTGCGATTGGCCGGACGAATATGCCGACGATTACCAGTCGCGCTTCATCAACGAGCGTGTCCACGCCAATATCCAGAAGGACGGCACCTATTCCGTCGTACCCCGCATGTGGGGCGGCGTCACCAATGCGAAGGAACTTCGCGCCATCGCCGATGTCGTCGACAAGTTCAACGTGCCGCTGGTGAAGGTAACAGGCGGTCAGCGCATCGATCTGCTCGGCATCGAGAAGGAGGATCTGCCCGCCGTCTGGGCCGATCTCGGTCAGGCGGGCTTCGTTTCGGGTCAGGCCTACGCCAAGGGGCTCAGAACGGTGAAGACCTGCGTCGGCTCCGATTGGTGCCGCTTCGGCACACAGGATTCGACGGGCCTCGGCATCCGCATCGAGAAATTCATGTGGGGCTCCTGGACGCCGGCCAAGCTGAAGATGGCCGTCTCCGGCTGCCCGCGCAACTGCGCGGAGGCGACCTGCAAGGACGTCGGGGTCATCTGCGTCGACTCCGGCTTCGAGATCCATTTCGCAGGGGCCGCCGGCCTCGACATCAAGGGCACCGAGGTTCTGGGTCTGGTCAGGACCGAGGACGAGGCGCTCGAACATATCGTCGCGCTGACGCAGATGTATCGCGAACAGGCCCGCTATCTCGAGCGCATCTACAAATGGGCAAAGCGCATCGGACTGGACGAGATCCGCCGGCAGATCATGGAGGATGCGGAAAAGCGCAGGGCCTATTTCGACCGCTTTGTCTTCAGCCAGAAATTCGCCCAGGTCGATCCCTGGTCGGAGCGTGTCTCCGGCAAGGACAAGCACGAGTTCCGGCCGATGGCGACGGTCGGCTTCAATCAGGCAGCGGAGTGACCGATGAACATGAACTGGATTGCAATCGGCGACATCGACGATATCCCGCTGCGTGGGGCCCGCTGCGTCAGGACGCCCAACGGCAAGATCGCCGTCTTCCGGACCGCCGAGAACGAGGTCTTTGCGATCGAGGACCGTTGCCCGCATAAAGGGGGCCCTCTTTCCCAGGGCATCGTGCACGGCACGGCCGTCACCTGCCCGCTGCACAACTGGGTGATCTCGCTCGAGACCGGCAAGGCGCTCGGTGCCGACGAGGGCGAGGTGCGCACGATCCCCATCCGCAACGACAATGGCGCGCTGTTCGTCGCTCTTGAGAGCCTCTCGCTGGCAGCGGCGGAATAAGCATGGCGCAAGAGGTCAAGACCACCTGTCCCTATTGCGGTGTCGGTTGCGGCGTCATTGCCCGCGTGGGTGATGACGGTGCAGTGAGCGTCAAGGGCGATCCGGAACATCCGGCCAATTTCGGCAGGCTCTGTTCGAAAGGGTCGGCACTCGCCGAGACCCTCGATCTCGACGGCCGCCTCCTTCACCCGGAAATCGGCGGCCGTCGCGCAGGCTGGAGCGAGGCGCTCGATCTCGTTGCCGAACGCTTTTCGCACAGTATCGCCAATCACGGTCCCGATTCGGTTGCCTTCTACGTCTCGGGACAATTGCTGACGGAGGACTATTACATCGCCAACAAGTTGATGAAGGGTTTCATCGGCTCGGCGAATATCGATACCAACTCCCGGCTCTGCATGTCCTCCTCCGTCGCGGGCCACCGCCGGGCCTTCGGTTCCGACACCGTGCCGGGCGTTTACGAGGACCTGGAACTCGCCGATCTCGTGGTGCTGACGGGCTCCAATCTCGCCTGGTGCCACCCGGTGCTCTATCAACGCCTCTCCGCAGCCAAGGCAAACCGCCCGGAGATGAAGATCGTCGTCATCGACCCCCGCCGCACGATGACGGCGGACATCGCCGACATGCATCTGGCGATCGCATCCGACGGAGACGTCGCCCTCTTCAGCGGGCTGCTTGCCCATCTCGCCGCAAGCGGTGCGGTCGACCGGAACTACGTTTCGAATTACACGGGCGGCTTCGACGAGGCCGTCGCGGCCGCATCGAGGCTCGATCCCCCGTCACTTTCCAAGGCGACCGGGCTGACGCCGACGCAGCTTCATGCATTTTTCCGTCTTTTCGAGACGACCGAAAAGGTCGTGACCTGCTATAGCCAGGGGGTTAACCAGTCCGCTGCCGGGACCGACAAGGTCAACGCCATCATCAACTGCCATCTTGCGACCGGGCGCATCGGCCGGCCGGGCATGGGGCCCTTCTCGCTGACCGGGCAGCCCAATGCGATGGGCGGGCGGGAGGTCGGGGGCCTGGCAAACATGCTTGCCGCCCATATGGACATCGAAAAATCACTCCACCGGGACAAGGTACGGCGCTTCTGGGGCGCGCCGGCAGTCGCGAGCAGGCCCGGCCTCAAGGCGGTCGATATGTTCCGCGCCGTCGCCGACGGGCGCATCAAGGCGCTGTGGATCATGGCGACCAACCCGGTCGTCTCGATGCCCGACGCCGATGCCGTCGAAGCGGCGATCAAAGCCTGTCCCTTCGTGGTCGTCTCCGACATCATGAGAGACACCGACACCGCCCGGCACGCCCACGTGCTCCTGCCCTCGCTCGGCTGGGGCGAGAAGGACGGTACGGTCACCAATTCCGAGCGCCGCATCTCGCGTCAGCGCGCCTTTCTCGCAGCTCCCGGCGAAGCGCGGCCCGACTGGTGGCAACTCGCCGCAGTCGGCAGGCGCATGGGCTTCGCCGCGGCCTTCGCCCATGTTTCACCAGCCGAGATCTTCGCCGAGCATGCCTCGCTTTCGGGCTTCGAAAACGACGGACGCCGCGACTTCGACATCAGCGCCCACGCCGAGATCGAAGGCCCTGCCTATGACGGCCTGAAGCCGTTTCAGTGGCCGCAGCCCAAGGGCAGCGCGCCGCACGAAAGGCGGTTCTTTGCCGAGGGCGAATTCTATCATCCGGATGGCCGCGCGCGCTTCGTCGCCGTCGAGGTGCCACTGCCAAGAAGCGCCGTTGATGCCTTCCCCTTCACGCTCAACACCGGCCGGGTGCGCGACCACTGGCATACCATGACGCGCACGGGCAAGAGCGCCAGGCTGTCGGGTCATTTCGCCGAGCCCTTCGTCGAGATTCATCCGGGTGACGCACAGGCGCTCGGCATCAGCGACGCCGACCTCGTCACCCTGGAAAGTCCGCACGGCGCGGCGATCGTCCGGGCGCTGGTCACCGACCGGCAGGCGGAGGGCAATCTCTTCGTGCCCATGCATTGGAACGACCAGTTCGCCTCCAGGGCGCGGATCGATGCGCTGGTTGCGCCGGTAACCGACCCGGTCTCCGGCCAGCCTGCGTCGAAGAACATGCCGATCCGCGCGAGCCGCTTTGCGGCTGCCGCCTATGGCTTCGCGGTATCGGCGCGTAAACCAAAGGAACTCGACGCCGCCTATTGGGCGCTCGCGAGAGCCGAGGGCGGGTGGCGGGTGGAACTCGCCTTCGCCGAAACGAATGCCGACTGGCTCGACTGGTGCCGGAAGACTTTTGCGATCGCCGCCGAGATCGAACCGATCGGCTATACGGACCGCACCTCCGGCGAGCTTCGCCTGGCCTTTTTCGAAGGGGACCGGCTGCTCGCCAGCCTGTTCCTTTCTCCGCGGCCGGTCGCCGTGGCGCGCAGCTGGGCGGTATCGCAGCTCGGCGCTTCGCACCACAACCTCGCCAAGCGCTTTGCGGTCACCGCCGGCCGCCCGGGCGCCGACACGCCCGATCCGGGCGCGACCGTCTGCTCGTGCTTCAGCGTCGGAGTCAACCAGATCACTGCGGCCGTCCGCGACGGTTGCCATAGCGTCGAAGCGGTGGGCGAGAGGCTCAGCGCCGGCACCAATTGCGGCTCCTGCCGCGCCGAGATCAGGGGGATCATAAATGGCTGCCTCACCCTCGCTGCGGAGTGATCCAGCCCAAAAGCCTCAGCGCGTGACCGCACTCGCAACGCTGCCGCTCTTCTGGCCCCTGAACGGCAAACAGGCCGTTGTCGCCGGCGGCAGCGATGCGGCCGCCTGGAAGGCGGAACTGCTGGCGGCCTGCGGCGCGGAAGTTCACGTCTACGCGCCGCGGACGTCGCTGAGCGATCTCTTCCTCGAACTCCTCGCCCGTGGGCCCGCGCATGAACACGGCTTGCTCGTTCACCACGACCAGGCGTGGCATGAGGGTGTTTTTCGCCATGCGGCAATCGCCATTGCCGATTGCGACGACGAGGCCGACGCAGAAGCATTCTTTCGAGCCGGTCGGAGCGCCGGCGTGCCCGTCAACGTCATCGACAAGCCGGCTTTCTGCGCGTTTCAGTTCGGATCGATCGTGAACCGCTCGCCCGTGGTCGTTGCTATCTCGACGGATGGCGCGGCACCGATCCTGGCACAGGCGATCCGCCGGCGGATCGAGGCCCTGCTGCCGCCGGCACTCAAACGGTGGGCAACGGTGGCGCAGGCGATCCGCGACCGCGTGAACGCGCGCCTGAAACCCGGTGCCGCGCGCCGCGCCTTCTGGGAGCGCTTCGTCGACAAGGTCTTTCTGGATACACCGGAGGAGGGTGTAGAGACGCGGCTGATGGCGGAGGTGGATCGTCTGGTCACGCGCCCCTCCGCCGTCGGCCGCGTCACCATCGTCGGCGCCGGCCCCGGCGACGCGGAACTCCTCACCTTGAAGGCGGTTCGCGCCCTGCAAGCCGCCGACGTGATCCTCTTTGACGAATGGATTCCTGACGACGTCCTGGAACTGGCGCGCCGGGAGGCAAGGCGCGTCCCCGTCGCGCCGAGCGCCAAGGGTCGAAACAGAGACATCGCGGCTCTCGTCGGGGAAGGGAAACGCGTGGTGCGCCTTCGGTCCGGGAACCCGATGGCGCTTGCCGGTGCCGTCGAGGAGATCGCAGCGCTTGAGAGCCTAGGAATTCCTGTCGAGATCGTGCCGGGTGTCGAGGCGGCACCTTGCCGTTCCGACGTAATCCAGGTGGCCTTCCGCAGGAGGGAAGTCTCGCAGCCGGGCCTGCGCGCTGCCCATTGATGCAGATCGGGCGTACGCAACCGCTCAGGAGGCGGAACCCGCGGAGCGGTTGGCGTTCCGCGAAGCCTCCAGCCGATCGATGAACGGGCGTTGGGAAACATTTATCTTGCCGCGCGCCTCTTCGAGCGTGAACCATCCGGCGCGGTCGACCTCCGGGAAGACCTGCATCCTGCCGCTCCGTGGCGGCCACTCTGTCTCGAACACGTTGCTGCGCAGGCTGGCAGCGTCGAATTCGCTCTCATGCGCATAGGCGGTGACGAGCTTGCCGCCCTTCTGGCGCTCCTCGCCGAGAAGCTCCAAGGGGCCGGTTATCGCAATGCCGGTCTCCTCGAGGAACTCCCGGCGCGCAGCGGCTTCCGGCTCTTCATCGGCATCATACTCACCCTTCGGGATCGACCAGGCGCCGAGATCCCTGTTCATCCAGAAAGGCCCACCCGGATGGACGAGCAGAACCAGGAGGTTGCCCGCCTCGTATCGATATAGCAGAACGCCCGCACTTCTCTTCGGCATCTTGACCTCTGTCTGAAGCGGCACCGTGCGCCAATCCATGTGTCCATTGATTGTAGCCGATCAATGGACAAAAGCATGCAGCAGCTCAAAGTGCTACAGCGACCTGCAATCTCTCCGCCCCTCATCCTGTGCTCGTCACAGGGATCCAGCAGCGCCACGTCTGCGGCGCGGGAAGCGTTTCTTTCAGCCCAAGGACTTGGTCTGGCGGGATTCCTGTGACAAGCACAGGAATGAGGCGATCAACAAGCCGCCGCGGGTCTGATCTCGACAGGCACTAGGAGGAACCCTCCTTCTTCGTCGCCAGCATGTCGGCGATCTCCATCGGGAACGGGAAGATTATCGTCGAGTTCTTTTCGCCGGCGATGACATTCAAGGTGCTGAGATAGCGCAGCTGCATGGCCTGGGGCTTCCGGGCGAGAATTTCTGCCGCTTCCAGCAGTTTCGCCGCGGCCTGCTGCTCGCCCTCGGCATTGATCACCTTGGCGCGCCTTTCGCGTTCGGCCTCGGCCTGGCGCGCAATCGCCCGGATCATCGATTCGTTGATGTCGACATGCTTGATCTCGACGGTAGCGACCTTGATGCCCCATGCGTCCGTCTGCACGTCGAGGATCTTCTGAATGTCCTCGTTCAGACGGTCGCGCTCCGCCAGCATCTCGTCCAGATCGTGCTTGCCGAGCACGGATCTCAGCGTCGTCTGGGCGAGCTGGCTCGTCGCGGCCATGAAATCCTCGACCTGGATCGTCGATTTCTCCGCGTCGATGACGCGGAAATAGATCACGGCGCTGACCCGCACCGAAACATTGTCGCGCGAGATCACGTCTTGGCTGGGCACGTCGAGAACACGGGTCCTGAGATCGACGCGCACCATCTGCTGCACATAGGGGAGGAGCAGGATCAGCCCCGGTCCCTTGACGCCGGTGAAACGGCCGAGCGTGAAGATCACACCGCGTTCATATTCCCGGAGGATCCTGATCGCAAAGGCGATGACGATCAGCAGGAACAGGAGCGCGGCGACAAAGGGCGCAAGATTTCCAAGCCAGGTCATGAGCGGTCTCCTTTTCCCCCGTGGTCGATTGGGGAGTTGGTGCGGGACGCGGGCGGCAAACCGCGCATGCTTTTCATCATCCCGCTCCAGCCGGTTTGCGCGCCACCTTGAGCGTGAGGCCGTCCCGGCCGACGACCATGACGTCCTCGCCGGGTCCAAGCGGTTCACTGCTGACGGCTCTCCACCGCTCGCCGTGGGCGATCACGTAGCCGTCCGCTCCCGCCCAACTGTCGACCTTGCCGGAAATACCGATCATTTCTTCCGCGCCGGTGGCGACCCTGTGCCGGCGCGAAACAAGGGCGAGACGCGCGACCAGCAGGCTGAACGCCAGGCTGGCTATCGCAATACCGCTCAGTGCAGGCCAGGACACCTGCAGTCCGGGCATGTCCGTGTCGAAGAGAATGGCAGCGCCCAAGACCAGGGCCACGGTGCCGCCGAGGCCGAGCACGCCGAATGACGGCGCATGCGCCTCCGCCACCAGCAGTCCCGCCCCAAGGAGGATAAGGCCCACGCCGGCATAGCTCACCGGCAGCACCCCAAGTGCGTAGAGACCGAGCAGGAGGCTGATGCCGCCGATTGTACCCGGCACCACTGTGCCGGGCGCGAGAAACTCGAAGATGAGCCCGTAGATTCCGACCATCATCAGGAGGAGGGCGACGTTCGGGTTGGTGATCACCGACAGCAGCCGCGTCCGCCAATCCGGCGGAAGATCCTCTATGGCGAGCCCGGACGTATCGAGCCGAACGTCGGATTGGCCGATGCGGACGGGGCGGCCGTGGGCCTGCTTCAAAAGGTCGTCGACGCTAACGGCGGTGAAGTCGATGACCTGCTCGCGCGCGGCTGCGGCGGAGGAAAGGCTCGCAGCCTCGCGCACGGCGCGCTCCGCCCAATCGACGTTGCGGTTGCGCAATTCCGCCAGGCCGCGGATATAGGCGACCGCATCGTTGATGAGTTTCGCTTCGCCGGCATTGGCCGGTTTGCGCGGTTCGGGCTCGTCCGGCTTGCCCGTCTTTTCCTCGCCTTCCTGCTCGTCATTGCCAAACAGTCCTCCGCCGATGGCGATCGGCGTCGCTGCGCCCAGATTCGTCCCCGGGGCCATGGCCGCAATGTGGCTCGCATAAAGGATATAGGTGCCGGCGCTTGCTGCCCGCGCTCCGCTGGGCGCAACGAAACTCGCGACCGGCACGGGCGAATCGAGGATGGCGCGTATGATGTCGCGCATCGACGTATCCAGTCCGCCGGGCGTGTCCATCTGCAGGACCACCAGCGCGGCACCGCGATCCCTGGCCCGTTGAAGACCGCGCGTCACATATTCTGCCGCGGCGGGACTGATGGCTCCGTTGACGTGCAGGACAATTGCCGTGCGCTCGGCTCCGGGCACCGGCGTGACAGGAAATGCGAAGGCCGACAGGAGACTTAACAACAGGATGAGGATGCGGGCCATTCGCCGTCGATACCTCACGGCTTCTCGTCTGCGGGCGCTGGCGGATAGCTGCAAACCACCTCGCCCGCTCCACCTTTCGTCGAAATCGACACATCCTAATATAGTGCAGAATCGCGGAAAGCGTAAGCGATGCCGCATGCATGCTGCCGCAGAAGTTGCATCGTCCTCGCCGCTGGGTCAGCGGGCCGGCGCCGCGGCCGAGCGCGGAGGCGCGCGCGGGTGCACTCGGCGCGCCTGCGCCAGCGCGGCTATCTGCGCCGCCACGAAAATGGCGTGGTCGTTGACCTGCGGCAGGCCCATAAGTTCGCCAAAGGTGCCGCGGGCGAGAGGACCGGCGACGAAGAGGTCGTCCACCTCCCTGCTTTCGCTGTCGAGCGCCCTGCTCGTTTCGCTGCAGGCGAGGCCCAGCCCAACCGTATCGGGGCGCAGGTAACCTGCGGCTCCGAGCGAATTCAGCCAGGATTGGCTTTGCAGGATCGACCGGTGCGCCGGGCCGGTGGTGATCACCACGGCGTCGAATTCCCCTTCTTCCGTTCCGCCAGCCCGCCGCTTCCGGAAAGTGACCGCGACATCCTCGCCGACGCGCGCCATGTGAGCGATCGAGCCGGCGAGGACGCGTATATCGCCGTCCCTCAACCCCGCGCTCACGACCGCATCGATTTGCGGAGCTACACGAAAACGGTGCACGTCCCAGAAAGGCCGCACGTGACGGACAAGCCGCCGCCGCTCGCTCATCGGCAGATTGCGCCAGATCTCGCCGCCTTGTGCTCTGAGGGCATCGAGGACGGCATGCCATGTAAAGCCCGCGGCTTCCGCATCGAGGATCGTCCGGCGCACCTGGGAGAGCAACGCCGCGGCCGATCTCCAAGGCCGTGAGATGAAGTCGCCATAGGGGTCCTGCGCCCGGTCGGCATGTCCACGAGAACGCAGACCCCGCCGGGAAAAGGCGGTGATCGGCCCCTTATGCCCGCCTCTGCGCAGGGTGGCGATCACGTCGGCCGAAGTCAGCCCGGTACCGATGATCAGCACGCGGTCACCGGCCCCGATTCTGTCGAGCGCGCCGGGCTCGGTCGAATCCGGCACGTAGCGGGGGTGCCCCGTCAGGATGGCGCCTACGCCTGCGGGAGCCTCCGGAGCCGGGTGCGTCGTCGCCACCACCAGCACGTCGGCGCGGCTTAGCGTCCCGCCGTCGCCGCGAACCGCCCAGGCCGCTCCCTGACGCTCGACGGATATCACTCTCTCCCGATGGTGTGCGATGCGCCCGTGTTCCAGGAACGGCGCGACCGTCTCGGCGACATAGCGGCCGAAGAGCTGCCGGGCGGGATAGAGATGGCCGTCGCAGGCAAGCGCCTCGGGATCGTCGCGCGGTTCGCTCCGAAGCTCGAGCCAGCGCATGAAATGGTCGGGATCGCCCGGATCGATGCTCATGCGTGCGGCCGGGACATTGACGCGATGCGCGGGCTCCGCGGTATCATAGGCGAGGCCGCATCCCAGCCGCTCCCGCGGCTCGAAGACGGAAATCTGCCAGCCATCCATGGCGCGAGCCCGCGCCAGGTGCGTCGCGACCACGGCACCGGTGAAGCCGCCGCCGATGATTGCGACGGTGGGGCGCGTGAGGTAATGGCCGACGGCATCCGTCATATCGAAGACCTGCTGCGCAGCGACGACCCTGTCGTCGTTGAGTCTACCGTTTGAATTTGCCTGACCGCTACTTTCTGCAGCGGGCCGGATGACCGGCATTCGTCGGCCGCCATTCCGGCCGCCGCGGTCCTGTCTATCCGGCTTTCAGCGCCAGCCGCTTGCCTGTCGCGATAAGCCGTGCTGCCGCATAGGTCTGGGTAACGATCTCAGGGACCAGGTCGATGTCGGGCAGGCTTCCCAATCCGAGCGGACCGATCGCGAAGAGGTTCGGCGTGCGTCCGGACGGGCTCAAGACTTCTCCCGTCGGACTGACCGCGATGCCGAGCTCGAGTTCATCGGGTTCGGCAAGCCCACCCGCAAAAAGACTCCTTAGCAAGGGCGTATCAAGCTCCGGGGCGGAACAGCGGCAATCGATCACCTGATCTGCCCTGAGCAGTTCCTCGGCATGCCGACCCGCCCAGCGCACCATGATGCCTTCCGGCAGGCGCCGCCCAGCCCGTCCGCGGCGAAGCACGGTCCGCCCCTCGGCAAGTTCCTGCTGCAGCCGCGCGTGGACAGCCGCCGGGAGGCGATTTCTGTGGCTGTCGTAGATGGCCCGCAGGTGGCGGTTGAACTGCCGCTTTTCCTGCGCCGAGAGCGATTGCCAGAGCGAGCGCGCCCGCCGGCGCAGGCCGTTCATGGCCGACTGCCAGCTTTGCCCCTTCGCCTCGGCTTCGGCGCAGGCCTGACGCACGAACCGAACGATCCGGCGCAGGCCTTGCGGCATCGGATCGACCGGGAAACTCGGGGCTGCTGCGAGCTGCGTATGCGCCTGCGGCAGGAAGCCGTGGCGCGAAACGAGCGTGATTTCTCCCGCATAACCGTTATCGCGCATCTGGAAAAGCTGGTCGACCACGCGAATGCCGCTGCCGAGCAGGACCGCGTGGCGCGGGTCGACGAGGCGGCGCGTCCGCACAAGCGGTCGCTCCTCGTCAGAAACCTCGAGGTCGCGCGGATGCACGCCGAAGCCCGTTGCAAGAATGACGATGTCGCATGCGTCATGTCCGCCGTCACGCACAAGACTGAAGCGACCGCTTGCGAGTTGGCGCAAACCTGTGACCTGCTCGTGGGAAAACCTCACCGTGATGTCGGAACGTCGGGCAAGCGCCTCGGAAAAGCGTTGATGCACGTAGTCGCTGAAGATTCCTTTCGGCACGAAAATCTGCCGAAAGCCGGGAATGGCCGCCGGAACGGCTGTTCGGAACTCATCATTGGCGCAAAGCCAGTCGTTGAAATCGTCGGGCTGGCCAGCCGCGACCGAGAGGTCGCGCACCCGGCTGTTGAGGATCTCGCAGCGCTGCGCCGCGGAAAAAGCCTGGCCGCCGCTGATCGATGGATGCGGGTCGTACATGGTGAGGTGAAAAGATCCCCGCATCGACTTCATCAGCGCGATCGCCATCATGATGCCGGAAAATCCACGGCCGACGATTGCAATTTCCGGCTGCGAGGACGAGGCGGCCGCCGCTGACCTGCCGGCAAACAATCCACGAACGGTCATGTGAGCTCCTTTCGCGAGCTGGCTGTCGCTCCGTGGTCGGGGCAACTCTTAAGCAGGACTTCGAGACACACAAAAGCTCTGGTGAATTTCACGGGCTCGTATACCGCTCGCCCGTCGGGATTTCCGGGGCGACGCTCCAGCCAAAGAACGCCTTGCGCCGCCTCCCTCCCGCTTCAAGCGAAATAAAACTCCGGTCGAATACCGCCTAGCGCGCGCAATGACCGCTGCAGGACTTCCAGTTCTTGCATGTTGTACCCTCAAATCGGCTCCGACGTAAGAAACATGCAGCAGCGTTTCGGCCAGATGGTCATCCTTTTCGGAAGTAGTCTATAATTTTTGTATTCTATTGCAAATGCCCCCAACGGCAAGCTATTTTTCTAAAGGTAACGGC
Source organism: Sinorhizobium sp. M4_45 (assembly GCF_002885915.1). Lineage (NCBI taxonomy): Bacteria > Pseudomonadati > Pseudomonadota > Alphaproteobacteria > Hyphomicrobiales > Rhizobiaceae > Sinorhizobium > Sinorhizobium sp. M4_45. The sequence continues at coordinate 64,693 of NZ_NWVE01000009.1, read as the reverse complement.
AATGGCGCGCCGTCGTTACGCACAACTCATTGATACTCTTGGCATTTTTCATATTAAAAGCGATTCCCCTACCGGGCGTCCACCTGCGCGACCGCCTCCGGGAGGGACTGGAAGAAAATAGCGCCTGCTCCATACTAAAGGGCGGCGGCAATGCTCCACGGAGGGACAAGGATGGGGAACATCTCGCAATTCGCCGGAAAGACCAACCCGACGCCGCACCGCATCGAGAGCGAGGAAGAGGCTCTGGCGATTGCAAGGGAGCTGGCGCTCCGGTTCTCCGACCGCGCCATCGAGCGCGACCTGGAGCGCGTCCTTCCTCACGACGAACTCGACCAGTTCGCCCAGTCGGGACTGCTGGCGATCAGCATTCCATCGGAATACGAGGGCATCGACGTCTCCAACGTCGTGCTTGCCGAGATAACGGCGATCCTGGCGGAGGCAGACAGCTCCATTGGTCAGATCCCGCAAGGCCACTTTTACGTCCTCGAGGCGCTGCGCCAGCATGCCACCGAAGAACAGAAGCGGTTCTTCTTTGGGCGCGCCATGGCAGGCGACCGCTTCGGCAGCGCACTTTCGGAAAGCGGCGACGACAAAGCCCGGATCACTGGGAATGGCGCCGGCTACCAGATCAACGGCCGGAAGCAAAACTCCACGGGCGTTCTCTTCGCCGACTGGCTCGCCATCTCCGCGCTCGATCCCGCCGACCGCATGACCATGTCGTTCGTTCCGCGCGCGACTGACGGCGTCCGGATCATCGACGATTGGGACAGTTTTGGGCAGCGCGTCACTGGCAGCGGCACGGTGGTCCTCGAAGACGTTCACGTGGATCTCGGTTCTGTCGTGCCGCATCACCGCGGCTTCGGGCGACCGAATACGATCGGTTCCGTCGGCGAGATCATCCATGCCGGCGTCGATCTCGGTATCGCGCGGGCAGCGTTCCGAGAGACCCTCGATCTCGTCCGCAACGCGGCAGCAACCAAGAGCGATGTGCTGGAGCGGGCATCGGAGGATGCTTTGACGATCGCAAGGGTCGGCGAAGTCGCAATACGCATCGAGGCCGCCACCGCGCTCATCGAGCATGCCGGTCGCAAGGTCGATACCGCTCAGGTCGATCCGACCGAGGAACACGCGGTCGAAGCCAGCCTCTCGGTTACCGCCGCCAAGGTCCTAGCCGCCGCGGCCGCGCTGGAGGCAGCCAATGCGCTTTTCGATCTCGCCGGCTCCGCCTCTGCGAAAGTCGCGCTCAATCTAGACCGCTATTGGCGCAACGCCCGCGCTCACACGCTGCAAGACCCGGTGCGCTGGAAACATCATCTTGTCGGCAACTACCACCTCAAGGGCGTAAAGCCGCGCAGCGGGTCACTGTGAGGATGAACGCTCGCATTGATGAGGAACGGACGTACACCTATGTCTGCCGCGGGGGGACCGCACCCTCGGCGCTCAGCCCGCTTCGCTGAGAAGCGGCGCTACGGCGGCCTCTCTCTCGCTTGCTGCAAATTGCGCGAGCGTCATGTTGTCGAGAATGTCGGCCACGGCATCGCGCACGACGATCATCGAACGGCGCACGTGACAGGTTTCCGGATCCGAACAGTCATCGCAGACTTCATAGGCGGTGCGGCTCGCACAACGGATCGGCGCCAGCGGCCCGTCAAGCGTGCGGATCACCTGACCGACGCGGATCTCGGATGCGGGCCGTGCCAGCGCGTAGCCGCCGCCGGGGCCTTTCTTCGAGCGAAGAAAGCCGGCATTCCTGAGTTCGAGCATGATCGTGTCGAGAAACTTCTTCGGCAAGTTGTTACGAACGGCGATTTCCGTGATGAAAGCCGTTTCGCCCGGCTGAAGCTGGGCAAGATCGACCATCGCCTTCAAACCGTACTTTCCTTTTTTTGTCAGCATGAGAACATCGCTTTCGAGACGGATCGCGGCAAACGAGAAAAGCACGCGACCTTCATCCGCGACCGCGCCCCAGACACATCGATCCCGACGACGCGGATCGTCCAATTCTCGCAGAGCCAAGTGCCGTTTCCCAGCCTGCCGAGCCAATCTGCCACGGCTCGCCAACGTCGGCATCCTAGGATTCAGTTATAGATCAAGCCTAATTTGGCGGCAAGGAAATCAATTCACCTGCTACATAGATTTACTCTATTAGAGCGGTAGATGGCATCAAAAAGCGCCGCATTGCGAAACGAATCGTGAGTTCTTTTGCTGCCGCCGGAGCTCTCAGCGCCTTTTGCGCGCCTTAGACTCGAAAGGATTCTCCGACGCGCGGAAATGCACGCGGATCGGCACGCCCGGCAGGTCGAAGTCGTTTCGCAAGCCGTTGATGAGGTAGCGGGTGTAGGACTCCGGCACCGCCTCCGGACGTGTACAGGAAATCATGAAACCCGGTGGCCGCGCCTTGACCTGCGTCATGTATTTAAGCTTGAGGCGGCGGCCCGAGACGGCCGGCGGGGGATGCTGCACCTGCTGCGTTTCCAGCCACCGGTTGAGGCGCGCCGTGGAGATGCGCCGGTTCCAGACCTTGTCCGTTTCGATGATGGCCTGCATCAGCCGGTCGAGGCCGTAGCCGGTGTGCCCGGAAATCGGCACTGCACGGATGCCGCGCGCCTGCGGCAACAGCCGCTCGGTCTTTTCGCGCAAATCTACAAGCAGTGCCTGCCAGTTCTCGACCAGATCCCATTTGTTGAAGGCAAGCACGGCTGCACGCCCCTCGCGCAGCACCAGATCGACGATCTGCAGGTCCTGCTTCTCGAAAGGGATCGTGGCGTCGAAGACGATGACGACGGTCTCGGCGAAGCGGATCGCCCGCAGCGCATCCGCAACCGAAAGCTTTTCGAGCTTCTCCTGAACCTTCGCCTTGCGGCGCATGCCGGCCGTATCGAACATCTTTATGGTGCGGCCGCGCCAGTCCCATTCGACAGAAATGGAGTCGCGGGTAATGCCCGCCTCCGGCCCTGTCAGCAGCCGGTCTTCGCCAAGGAACCGGTTGATCAGAGTCGATTTTCCGGCATTCGGCCGGCCCACGATCGCCACCCGAAGCGGCTTGGTCTCGTCATAGGCGGGCTCGACCTCCTCGTCCTCGGTACCTTCACCGGCAACGGGGCGGATATCCACATTCGTCTCGGCAACGTCTTCCGCCGGCGGGAACGCCCTCTCCTCGCCGAGTGCGGCGACGATCGCGTCACGCAGGTCGAGCATGCCCTGGCCGTGTTCGGCCGAGATCGGGCAGGGTTCGCCGAGGCCGAGCGTGAAGGCGTCGTAGAATCCGCCTTCGGAGCCCCGGGCCTCGGACTTGTTGGCGACGACGACGACGGGCTTGCCCCGGCGGCGCAGCATCTCGCCGAGCGTTTGATCTGCCGGTGTCAGGCCGGCCTTGGCATCGACGACGAAGAGCGACAGATCCGCCTCGTCGATGGCCGCCTCCGTCTGCGCCCACATCCGCCCCTGCAGGCTGTCGGGTGACGATTCCTCGAGACCGGCCGTATCGATGATGCGGAACTTGAGGTCGACCAGCTTCGCGTCGCCCGGACGCCGGTCGCGGGTAACCCCCGGCGTATCGTCGACGAGCGCCAGCTTCTTGCCAACCAGGCGGTTGAACAAGGTGGACTTGCCGACATTGGGGCGCCCGATAATGGCGACGGTGAAGCTCATCTTGACATCCGTGCTAAAGCGCCTCGCGTGCAGTGGTCACGCGACGCGCTTCAAGTTTCTGTTTTTGTGCATGCCGTTACCCCAAAACCGCTGCGCACTTTTGGGCGACATGCCTGCGTCAGGCCTTGCCTGTCGACGCGATCACATCCAGCAGCATCTGCGCCCGGTTCATGATGCCGCGCGGGCTTTGCGCATCGTCGACGATCTGCTGGAACCAGCTCTTCGCCTTGGCATAGTCACCGGCCTTGTAGGCCGAAAGGCCAAGCGCCTCGCGCGCCGAATGACGCATGGCGTTCTGCGGAACGGCCAGTTGCTCGACCTCGGAGGACACCTGCTCGTAGGATCCTGCGTCGATAAGCAGATAGGCCGCACGCAGCCGGGCCGCATCGCGGAGGGCAGCCGGAATACGCGTATCCCTGCCGATCTCCGAGAACGCCGCGACTGCCGCATCCGTTTCACCCTTTTGCGCCTGCAGCGTCGCAAGGCGCAACTGCGCCAGAACCGGATAGGATCCGTAACCGTCCTTTTCGAGCTCGGTCAGAGCGGCGAGCGCCTCGTCCGACTTGTTCTCCCGGGCAAGGTTGAGCGCCGCGAGGAAGGTGTCGCCCGATTGCGACGAGGAGGCCTCCTGCCAATAATCGTATCCGACCTTGCCGACGGTGCCGAGCACGATCAGAACGGCAACCCCGATGATGATACCGCCGAAGCGCGTCCAGACGGCCTTCATCTGGTCCGAACGGAGTTCGTCATTGACCTCGCGGATAAAGCTGTCGTCCTGGTTTACCATGTCCCGTCCCGGCCGCCCGGCCCTGATCTGAAGAAGTTGGCGCGTTCTACCCGATTTTACGCCTGATGTAAGGGGGAGATCGACATTTAGAGAACGACCGGCTGCACGCCTATCAGAAGCTCATGCAGCTTCCAGACGAAGAGCACAAAGGCGACGAGGCCGATAAGAACCGCCAATACGTCGTTGCGCGTCGATTTAAACACGGGAAGCACCTTCTCACCGGCGCGCTCGCGCCGTTTCAACGAGATGCGCAGGATCACCGCCCAGGCGAGAAAGGAACCGAAAAGCAGGACCGAGGACCTCTCGCTATTCGCAAGGAGGTGCGCCAGCGCCCATATCTTGATCGAGAGGACCTGCGGATGCTTGAGCGCGACGGCGATGCGGCCAGCCGGCAGGAATCCGGCGGCAAGCACGATGAAGGCGACGAGCATCAACAGAAGGGCGATATGGCGCAGGAATATCGGCGGATCGTAGAGCATGCCCGTTTCGCCACGCGCCTGACCAAAACCATAGATGATCAGACAGAGGCCGACGAGGCTGACGATCGTATAGAGCCCCATCCAAGTGCCCTTGCCGCGGCTTTCGATAATGCCGGCACGAAAGCCGGGCGCAACCACGCGGACGAGGTGCATGCCGAGAAATATGATGATGCCGAGAACGAGTATGGCCATGGGTCACCGCTTGTTCGAGATGTCGGACCGCTACAGCGCCGCGCTTTGCCGATCCACCTGACTACGCACTACCTTCGATAGCGCCTGTTTTCCAGCCCAATCAAAGGATTGCCGCAATTTCCGGACAACTGCGACGAAACCAAACGTCACAGTTGAAACATGATTCGTATTTTCCTGGCTTTATCACTCGCTCTTTTTCCCGCTCTCGCCCTCGCCGATCCGCCGCCGGCACCCCCGTCGCCGAACGGCAAACAGCTCGTCGTCATCTCCTTCGACGGCGCGCACGACAATGCGCTTTGGGAAAAAAGCCTTGCCCTGGCAAGGCGAACGGGCGCGCATTTCACCTATTTCCTCTCCTGCACCTTCCTGATGACGAAGGTCGACGGGAAGCAGATCTACCGGGCGCCCGGACAGAAGCAGGGACGCTCGAATGTCGGCTTCGCACAGAGCCGCGAAGAGATCGCGATCCGCGTCGACCATATCTGGCAGGCGCATCGCGATGGTCACGACCTCGGCAGCCACGCCTGCGGCCATTTCGACGGCAAAGGCTGGAGCAAGGCCGATTGGGAGCGGGAGTTTTCGGCTTTCCGCGCGGCGCTCGCCGAAGCCTGGAAGAGGGCCGGCAAGCCGGAAGCCGAGCCGGAAGGCTGGGCCGATTTCGCGAAGAACGGGATAATGGGCTTTCGCGCCCCCTACCTGTCACTCAGCGACGGCCTGGTGCCTGCACTCGAAGCGTTCGGCTTCAGCTATGATGCGAGCCTCGTCACCAAAGGGCCCGGCTGGCCCAGCTTCGCCGACGGTCTGCCGCGCTTCGGCCTGCCGCTCATTCCCGAAGGCCCTTCCCACCGGCCGGTTATCGGCATGGACTACAATCTCTTCGTGCGCCATTCGATGGGAGTCGAGAACAGAAAGGACAGCGTCCGCTTCGAGGAGCGGACGCTTGCGGCGTTCCGCAATGCCTTCCTGAAGGAATATGAAGGCGAGCGGATCCCTCTTCAGCTCGGCTTCCACTTCGTCGAGATGAACGGCGGCGCCTATTGGCGGGCGCTCGATCGCTTTCTCTCGGAGACCTGCAACAAGCCGGACGTCGCCTGCGTCAGCTATGCCGAGGCGTTGCCGATGATCGAGGCTGCAAGAAAGAAGGCGGATCGCTCCGCCTTCTGATGCCGCCGTTACAGAGCCAGCTCTTCCTGACCGCCAGCGTCGATGAACTGCCGGTCGATCTCCGGCAGCGGCTCGTCGACCAGCACCGCCTCGAAGGCTTTGAGGCGTTTGTAGATCGACAGCAGCTCGACGATGGTCGTCCAGGAATTGACGAGATACTGGAATGACTCCCGCACCTGCCCGAACACATTCAGCACCTGGTTCATGACGCCGAGTGTGAGCTTTCCCGCCACGATTGCCGGGACCAGCACGAAAGTGCCGAAGAGATTGTCGGCCTGCAGGTAGAAAATGCGGGCAATATTGAAGTACATGTAATGGAAATACAGGCGAAAATAGTTGCGCCTGACGTTGTCGAAGAGCTGCGCGAGCGTTATCGGATCGGCGCGGTCTTCATGGTCCTCGCCATAGACCAGTTCCTTCCGGTATGCGGCTTCGACGCGCTGATTGCGAAATTCCAGTCCCGGAAGCTTGATGCCGACTGCGGCCAGGAACACCGTACCAAAGACCGACCAGAATACGGCCGCCCAGACAAGGGCGTGCGGTATCTCGCCGACAATGGGCAAGACGTTCACCTGTTCGGAAAACTTGAAGAGAACCGGGAGAAAGGCGATCAGCGTCATGATAGAACTGACAAGACCGACACCCAGCCTCTCGACTGTGCTGGAGAAGCGCATTGTGTCCTCTTGCACACGCTGCGATGCGCCTTCGACGTGGCGCAGTCTGGGCCAATGCGCGACATAAAATTCGTTCATCGCCGTACGCCAGCGAAAGATGTAATGGCTGACGAAAAAGAGGTTGAGCACACCGACCGTCACCGCCACGAAGGCAATGCCCGAAAATCCGACCATTCCCGAATAGAGCTGCCCTGCGGTGACCGGCGCCGTACGCGCCAGCGCCTGCTGGATCAAATCATAGAACGGGCCGTACCACGCGTTGATCGCGACGCTGACCTGAACCGAAAAATAGGTATTGAAAATGATCAGCGCCGTGCCGAGTACCGACCAATACTGCCACCGATGCGGGCTGTAGGCGAACCAGAACGCGGCGAACAATCCTGAGACCACCGCATAATAGATGTAAAACCAGAGAAAGGGGGTCGACCAGAAAACGGAAACGCCGATGACGGGTTCCTGTCCTGGAGGAAGCGGCGGCAAGCCCACGTAGGCGCCAATGTCCCGCCCCCCGGCATACCAGGCAAGGACGGCGAGCAGGCTCCAGACGGCGGAAGATATGAAAAACAGCTTCGGCTTGGGAAAGAAGGATTGGAACAAGGGACGGCACTCTCGTTTCGGGGAGGTCAAGGACTTGCCTCCTGATGCGCCGAAACTAGGGCAAATCACATTGCGCAACAATTACGGAATGCGAATGTTACTGTTATTTCATGTGGCTGCCGACGCGGCCTGCCCGGATCAGTGAGGACCCGTCATCGTGCAAGAGCTTCACTTATCCGGCGCAATTCGGCGAGGACGACGATCCCGCAGATCATGAGAACGACGGCGGCGACCAGGGTCGGCAAAGCGTAGCTTCCGGTGCGCTCGGCGAGCCAGCCGGCGACCAGCGGCCCGACGATCTGGCCGACCCCGAAGGCAGCGGTCATGAAGGCGAGGGCCCGGCGCGGACTTTCGGGGGCGAGTTGTCGTCCGATCTGCAGTCCATAGGCCGTGACCATCATGAAGGTGGCGCCCAGCATCAGCCCGCCGACGAGCGGCGCAAAGGGGGAAGGCAACGAAACCGTCAGAATGAGGCCTGCCGCCTCGACCAGCAATCCGGCCGCATAGACCCCGGCCAATCCGAGACGCGGCACGGCGAAGCGCCAGAGATAAACCGACAGGGCGGCGCTGACTCCGGTGATCAGCCAGGAAAGAAACTCGATGCTGTGGTCGCCGCTCGCGTCGCGGGCCATGGCGACGAGGAACGTGGCAGTGATCACGTAGCCGAACCCGAAAAGGCCGTAGGTCAGCGTCATCGTCATGAGCGGCCGAGATCGGACGAGCCGCGCCTCCGGTGGACCGCCGATGGCGGCGTGACGGCTCGACGGCAGCATCGCGGCCACCAGAACCGTACCCGCCAGCGCGACCAGACCGCCAGCGAACCAGTCGGCCTGCGATTTCGAAAGGGCCGCGATGCCTGCGAGCGGCGCGATCCAGACCACGACGGAGGAAAGCGCGATGCCGAAACCGACGCCGCCGAAATGCACCGAAGGCACGTGCTCGGATCTGGCAGCGAGCCCCTGCCCCAGCACTATCCCCGAGATGAAGATCATCGCAAAGGCGCTCGCCAGACCCGCAAGAAAGCGGATGATGGAATAGGCAAGCACCGAGGACGTAAGTCCCATGGCGGCAAGCAGCACGGTCGTCGCGACGAGAGCCGCGAGGCCGACCCCGCGCTCGCGGCCCTGCGCCCAGCCATAGCCGGCAAGCACCGCGCCTGCGAGATATCCGATGAAATTCGCCGAGGCGACCAGGCCTGCATCAGCAGGAGAAAGGCCGGTGTCGATCATCATCGCCGGCAGGATGGGCGTATAGGAGAACCGGCCGAAGCCCATGGCCACCGCCATGGCGACCGCACCGGCGATCGCGGTCGCTGCGAGACTTCCGCTCGAGCCGCTGCCGGCGGACTCGAAGCCGCTCGGCTCTGTCGAGTGCCTGGGCGCCGGTTCGCGGTCGTGCCGTCTCTGGAGAGTGCTCATGCCCCCTTATTGCATCGCAGCAAGAGAGCGGCAAATCATTATAATTGAACGGTTCATTGATGGAATCGAATGATCTGCGCTGAGAAAAGCGGGAGCGGGTGTGATACCCCCCTCTGCCCTGCCGGGCAGAGGGGGAGAGCCTTCCGTCGCACACCTGTCCTAAGTCCCCCTAACCCGGCAGCGTCACGACCAGCGGCCCGCTGCGGGTGACGACCACCGTGTGCTCATATTGGACAGTCGGTGCGCGCGGTTCGCTGTAGAGGGTCCAGTCGTCGTTGCCTCCTTCAGCCCATTGCGCGCCCATCGACAGGAAGGGTTCGACCGTGAAGACCATGCCCTCGGTCATCCGCCGCCGCTCGGACGGGTCCGGCCAGGTTGCAATTTCGCTCGGTTCCTCGTGCAGCGACCGGCCGATGCCGTGGCTCGCCAGATTGGCGACGAGGGAGTAGCGGTTCTTGCGCGCGAACTCGCCGATCGAATTGCCGATCGCGGCAAGCGACTGGCCTGGCTTGACCTGTTTCAAACCCACCCACATCGCCCGCTTGCCGTCGCGGCAGAGCCGGTCGATCTCGGTCTTGACCGGCGGCACGGGAAAGGACGCCCCCGTATCGGCGAAGAGCCCGCCCTTTTCGGCGGAAACGTCGATATTGACGAGATCGCCCGGCTGGATCACCCGGAGGCCCGGTATGCCGTGGGCGATCTCCTCGTTGACGCTGATGCAGGTCGCGCCGGGGAAATCATAGCAAAGCTCGGGTGCCGAACGGGCGCCTGCCTCCTCCAGCACCTTGCGGCCGATCGCGTCGAGCTCGGCCGTGGTAATGCCGGGTTCCAGCGCCTCGCCCATCGCCTGTAGCGCATTGGCGCAAATCCGGCCGATTTCCTTCAGCCTCTCGAGGTCTTCGTCGTTGTTGAGGGTCATGGATGTCTCGCTTTCGCGGCCACATTTAGCGCTACGACGCCGCATATGCCAGTGCCGACGGAAGCGGCCGGCTTAGGAAGCGCGCTCCTCCGCCAGCATCTCGCGTACCAGAGGCGCGACCTTGGTGCCGTAAAGTTCGATGCCGTGCAGGATCCGGTCATGCGGCATCGGACCGATCGCCATCTGCAGCAGGAAGCGGTCGTTTCCGAAGAGCTTCCGATGCGCAACGATCTTCCTGGCAACGGTTTCCGGATCGCCGAGGAAGAGATTGCCCGTCGGGCTGATCGCCTGATCGAAGTGGGCGCGGCTGGTCGGCCCCCAGCCGCGTTCGCGTCCGATGCGGTTCATTACCTCGGCCTGCGGCCCATAGAACTGATCTGCAGCTTCTTGCGTGCTATCGGCGATGAAGCCGTGGACGTTGATGCTCGTCTTCAGCTTCGACGGATCCTGCCCCGAACGGCGCGCAGCTTCGCGGTAGAGCTGGAAGAGCGGCGCAAACCGTGCCGGTTCGCCGCCGATGATGGCAAGCGCCATCGGCACGCCGAGCGCACCGGCACGCGCAACCGACTGCGGCGTTCCGCCGACCGCAATCCAGAGCGGCAGCGGGTCCTGCAGCGGGCGCGGATAAACGCCCCGATCATTGATCGGAGATCTCAGCGCACCCGACCAGGTGACCCTTTCACGATCGCGCAGCGCCAAAAGGAGATCGAGCTTTTCGGCGAAAAGCTGGTCGTAATCGTCCAGCGACTGGCCGAAGAGCGGGAATGATTCGATGAAGGAGCCACGTCCGGCCATGATCTCGGCGCGTCCGTTCGACAGGAGGTCGAGGGTGGCGAATTGCTGGAAGACGCGGACGGGATCGTCGGAGCTCAACACCGTGACCGCGCTCGTCAGCCGGATGCGGCTGGTGCGTGCGGCGGCCGCCGCGAGGATCACCGCCGGTGCCGACGCCGCATAGTCGGGCCGGTGATGTTCGCCGAGGCCGAAAACGTCGAGACCCACCTGATCGGCAAGCTCGATCTCCTCCAGGAGATCGGCCAGACGCCGGCGCCCCTCGGCTCCCTTGTCGGCTGCGTTCGGATCGACGTCGGCGAATGTATAGAGTCCGAGTTCCATGACTGGCTTCCTGCGAGGTCTGCGCGCGATGAGGAAAAGTGTGTGAGGCTCCCCGCCCGCATTCCGCGCCTCAACTTATTGGATCTAGCGTGAGGCTAGAGATAATCGGCGCAGGACCAGGTCGCAAATGCGCCTTTGGGAAACGCACTGTTTCCCGCTGATGTCCGCTGGGGTCAGGCGCTCTTCGGCTTCTTCTGCGAACGGGCGCCTGTGCGTGCTGATGTGTTCAGCGCCACCGCGGCACGAACGAGCGCGATGAACGCCTCTTCATCGATCTTCTCGCCCTCACGGAAATCGATCGCGCGCCGCGTATTGCCTTCCAGGCTGGAGTTGAAAAGGCCCGAAGGGTCTTCCAGCGAGGCACCTTTGGCAAAGGTCGTCTTCACGACCGCCTTGTAGACTTCGCCGGTGCAGATTATCCCGGCGTGTTCCCACACGGGGACCCCTCTCCACTTTACTTCCTCGATCACATCCGGGTCGGCCTGCTGGATGAGTTTCCGGATCCTGGCGAGCGTCTCGCCGCGCCAATCGTCAAGAGCATCGATTTTAGCATCTATCAGTTTGGAGGGAGTCGCTTCGTTCGAACCGCTCGTCCTGTTCTCCATGGTCTGCACTTTCCTGATGGTTGTGGCTTACATACGTTCGCCGGGCAATCGGCTGGCTTGCCTTACCCAGGCGGAGAATTGAGCTTCGTCGAGTTGCCCCTCGTAAACATCGAGGTAGCGTACTTCCGGATATTTGGACTTGCCGGGCGGGACAGGATCGAGCGCAGCGCCGCGGAAGAACGTCACCTTGATGTATTTGGTGAAGCAGTGGAAGCTGAGAAACCAGGCATTGTCCTCGACACCGTAGAAAGGCGAGTTCCACTTCACCGCCTTGTGCACGCCGGGAACGGCCTCAACAATCAGAGCATCGAGGCGCCGCCCGACATCGCTCTTCCAGCCCGGCATCGCCGCGATGTAGGCCTGCACCGGAGCATCGCCATAGCCCTTCGCGATCTGGGGGTTGCCGCCCGAGAGCAGGGTCGGCCGTCCAGAGACCGGCTCGGCGGCGGCCTTCTTCGCAACATTCCTGCTCTTCCCGGGCGTCTTGCCGACCATCGTCTTCACCTCATTGCGCCGCGGGCCGGCCGCTGCGCCTCCTCGCGGCATAGGGTAACACGAACATATAGAGGCCGGTGAAAAGCAGCAGGAAGAGCGGCAGCAGCGGGGAATAGACCACCCATGCAGGAGGTTCTCCCAATCCCATGGCCGCGAAGTTGGCGATGACGGTTACCGTGAAGACGATGGACAACCACCGGTGGATCTGACGAATCCAGGCGTTCCATTCCATTGAAGATCTCCCATTGACATGAAGCGAGCGAGCCCGCACCGGCCCGACGTCGGGTTTCAGTTCATACCCGCGAGAACGCGCTCCAGATTTTCGAAGAACTGCTGCCATCCGGCCCTGGCGCCGCCATAGGCCTGCCGCTGATCCGGCCGGAATCCAACCTGCTCCATGCGCAGCTGGGTTCCCGTGCTTGTCGGGACGAGGGTGAAGGTCACCACGCTCTTCAAGTCGTAGGCCGGATCCTCATGGGCGAAATTCCAGGCGTAGCTCAGTCTTTTGTTCGGTTCCACGACGAGGACCTCGCAGTCCAGCACGCCACCCCACTCGCCGCGCAGGTTGAAACGGTGCCCGACGACAGGACTGAAGTCGTTCTTCATCAGCCACTCCTCCATCAGGTGTGGTTGGGTGAGCGCGCGCCAGATCTTCTCCGGCGGATGAGCGATCTCCCGCTCGACGACGACGGAACGTGTTTCGCTCGACGTTTCGTTCATTGGTCCATCCTTTTCAATAGGTCTTCGAGATCGTCGAAGCGGCTCTGCCAGAACCCGGCCATCTCACGCGTCCAGTCGACCAGCGGAGCAAGCGCACCGAGTTGCGCGCTATAATAGGTGTGGCGGCCTTCGTGGCGGTCGCGCACCAATCCAGCCTGCTTCAGGACGCCGAGATGTTTGGAGACGACCGGCTGCGAGACACCCGCGCGAGCCGTCAGAGCCCCGACCGTCCTCTCCCCTTCGCGGCACAGCCGCTCGAAGAGAGCCCGCCGAGTGGGATCGGCAAGCGTTCTGAAGAGCATGTCGTGCGTGTCGGACATCTGGGATATATACCCGGTTGGCTATGGATTTATCTATAGCCAACGAGCTATGAATGAGTCAAGGGCGTTCGTTCGAAACTTTACCCAGCTTACCACGGAGCACCGGAAGCAATACCCTGATAGCGATGCGTTGAATTGTGATCGATATCCTACCCCTACCCTGCCGGGCAGAGGAGGGGTGCCGCCTTCGCATCGTAGACAGACAGCGGCCTATCTCAAGCCGCAATCAGCGTCCGCTTGACCGCGCTGCGCCAGCCCTTGAGCTTCACCTTGCGCGTGGCCTCGTCCATATCCGGTTCGAAACGGCGGTCGCGGGCCCAGGACTTGGCGAACGCCTCCTGGTTCGGCCAGACGCCGGCGCGGCTGCCCGCAAGCCAGGCGACGCCAAGCGCCGTTGTTTCGAGAATCACCGGGCGGTCGACCGGAGCGTCGAGCAGATCCGAAAGGCGCTGCATCGTCCAGTCGGAGGCGACCATGCCGCCATCGACGCGCAGGACCGTATCATTGCCGTTGCGGCGCCAATCCTTGTGCATGGCCTCCAGCAGGTCGCGGGTCTGGTAGCAGACCGCCTCCAGTGCCGCCCGCGCGAACTCTGCCGGCCCGGTATTGCGCGTCATGCCGAAGATCGCGCCCCGCGCATCCGGATCCCAATGGGGCGCTCCGAGGCCGGTGAAGGCCGGCACGAGATAGACCTCCTGCGAGGGATCGGCGCTTTCGGCAAGCGAGCCCGTATCGGGGGCCGCCTTGATCACCTTGAGCCCGTCGCGCAGCCACTGTACCGCAGCACCGGCCACGAAGATCGAGCCTTCGAGCGCGTAGGTCGTTTCGCCGTCGAGGCGGTAGGCAATGGTGGTCAGGAGACGGTTCTTCGAGCGGACCATGTCCTTGCCGGTGTTGAGCAAGGCGAAGCAGCCCGTACCATAGGTCGATTTCAGCATGCCCGGCTTGAAACAGGCCTGACCGATCGTTGCCGCCTGCTGGTCGCCGGCAACGCCGAGGATCGGGATCGCGGCGCCGAAGAGGGAGGGCTCCGTGACGCCGAAGTCGGCCGCGCAGTCCTTCACTTCGGGCAGCATCTCCTTCGGCACGCGCAGAATGTCGGTGAGCTCCTCGTCCCAGGCATTCTCGGCGATATTGTATAAGAGGGTACGCGAGGCATTCGTCGCGTCGGTGCAGAAGCACTTGCCGCCCGTCAGCCGCCAGATCAGAAAGGTGTCGATGGTGCCGAAGCAGAGTTCGCCCCTGGCGGCACGCGCCTGCGCGCCCTTCACATTGGAAAGCAGCCAGTTGAGCTTCGTTCCCGAAAAATAGGGATCGAGCAGCAGGCCGGTCTTCTTGACGAAGGTCTTTTCCAGTCCCTTCTTCTTGAGCTTGTCGCAGAAGGCGGCAGTACGGCGGTCCTGCCACACGATGGCATTGTGTATCGGCTTGCCGGTCTCGCGATCCCAGACGACCACAGTCTCCCGCTGATTGGTGATGCCGATCGCGGCAATATCGTTGGCGGTGATGCCGGCCTTCTCGATCGCCTCCTTGACCGTGCTGACGACCGTCTGCCAGATCTCCTCCGGGTCGTGCTCCACCCAGCCCGATTTCGGAAAGTGCTGCTTGAACTCTTTCTGCCCGACGCCTGCGATTTTCTGGTTGCCGTCGAAAACGATCGAGCGCGTCGACGTCGTGCCCTGATCGATCGCGAGAATAAATCCGCCCATATGCCCCTCCTCGGCACGCGATTGAAAAGGCCGACCGGAATGCGAGCGGAAGCCTGCATACGCTTTCCTTATACCGCCCCCTCGCCCTTTCTCGAGGGCGACATTCGAACGACTTCAATACGATAGAAAAACGAATGTCAAACGAAAACAAAACGCAACTTTTGCCAAGTGCTCCCGCGGACAGGGACTCTGCTTCGCCGGGCGGAAAAACACAATTGTCACTGCCGCGCATTTGCGCGTAGGCTGATGCTGTTGCGTCGCAATAACCTGTGCGGCATCAGGACGGAGAGAGCGGGAATGACCAGAACTGCGGTGATAACGGGTTCCACGAGCGGCATCGGATTGGCGATCGCCCGGACCCTGGCAAAGACCGGCGCCAATATCGTCCTGAACGGCTTCGGTGCACCGGACGAGATCAGGACCGTCACGGACGAAGTCGCAGGCCTGAGCTCCGGTACGGTGCTTCATCACCCGGCCGACATGACCAAGCCCTCCGAAATTGCCGACATGATGGCGACGGTTGCCGATCGCTTCGGCGGCGCCGATATCCTCGTCAACAATGCCGGCGTGCAGTTCGTCGAAAAGATCGAGGATTTTCCGGTCGAGCAATGGGACCGGATCATCGCCGTCAACCTCTCCTCCTCCTTTCACACTATTCGCGCCGCCATTCCGCCGATGAAGAGAAAAGGCTGGGGCCGGATCATCAATATCGCGTCCGCACACGGCCTCGTGGCCTCCCCCTTCAAGTCCGCCTATGTCGCCGCCAAGCATGGTATCATGGGGTTGACGAAGACCGTGGCGCTGGAGGTGGCGGAGAACGGCATCAGTGTGAACTCGATCTGCCCCGGCTACGTTCTGACGCCGCTCGTCGAAAAGCAGATACCGGATCAGGCGAGAACGCGCGGCATCACCGAGGAGCAGGTGATCAACGAGGTGATGCTCAAGGGACAGCCGACGAAAAAGTTCATCACCGTCGAACAGGTTGCCTCCCTGGCGCTTTATCTTGCAAGCGACGATGCCGCCCAGATCACCGGCACGCATGTCTCGATGGATGGCGGCTGGACGGCGCAGTAATCGACGGCTGAGGGACAAGGAAGTGGCATGGCACAGGCATCCGACAGCATCCGCTTCATCCTGAACGACACCGAGATCGTCCTTTCCGACGTGGCGCCGACAGCGACGCTGCTCGATTTTCTGAGGCTGGAGCGGCGCCTCACCGGCACCAAGGAAGGCTGCGCGGAGGGCGATTGCGGCGCCTGTACGGTGCTCATCGGCCGGCTTTCGAGCGACGGCAGCGGAGCCGAAAACCTCGTCTATGAAAGCGTCAACGCCTGCATCCGCTTCACAGGATCGCTGAATGCCACGCATGTGGTGACGGTCGAGCACCTGGCCGCCGCAGACGGCGCGCTTCATCCGGTGCAGCAGGCACTGGTGGATTTTCACGGCTCCCAATGCGGCTTCTGCACTCCGGGGATCGTGATGTCGCTTTACGGGCTCTGGCTTACCACTGAAAAACCAAGCCGCGGGGCGATAGAAAAGGCGCTGCAGGGCAATCTCTGTCGCTGTACCGGCTACGAACCGATCGTGCGCGCGGCGGAAGCCGCGGCGGCGGAGCGCCCGGCCGCTCTCTTCGACCCGATCACCCGAACGCGGGAAGCGGTTACGGCGCGCCTCCAGGCGCTGGGGCAAACGGAGAGGATCGTCGTCCGCAGCGGCGCGGACTGTCTGATCGTGCCCGTGGATGCTGCGGATCTTGCAGTCGTTCTCTCGGATCATCCCAGCGCGACGATCGTCGCCGGTTGCACCGATGTCGGGCTCTGGGTGACGAAGCAGATGCGCACGCTCAATCCGGTGGTCTTCATCAACGGCATCGCCGAACTGCAGCGGATCGAACGCTCGAAAGCAGGGCTGACGATCGGTGCAGGCGTAAGCTATACGGCGGCGCACGAGGCCCTTTCCTCAGCCTATCCGTCCTTCGGCCGGCTGCTCGACCGCATCGGCGGCGACCAGGTGCGCAACATGGGCACGATCGGCGGCAATATCGCCAACGGCTCGCCGATCGGCGACAGCCCGCCGCCCCTGATCGTTCTCGGCGCGACGGTTACCCTGCGCTCGAAGGACGGTCGGCGCACGCTTCCGCTCGAGGATTTCTTCATCGCCTATGGCAAGCAGGATCGCAGGCCCGGAGAATTCGTCGAGAGCCTCTTCGTCCCGGCTCTGCCCGCGGACGAGCGTTTTGCCGCCTACAAGATCTCGAAGCGCCGCGACGAAGATATTTCCGCCCTGCTCGGCGCCTTCCGCATCTCGTTCGACGGCGACCGGGTGAAAGCCGCAAGAATAGCCTTCGGTGGCATGGCGGCAACGCCGAAGCGGGCGAAGACCGTCGAAGCCGCCCTTGTCGGTCAGCCATGGAACGAGGAGACGATCCGCAAGGCGCAAGCCGCCTTCGAGACCGATTACCAGCCGATCACCGACTGGCGCGCCACCGGCGCCTATCGCATGCTGGCGGCGAAGAACCTGCTGATGCGCTTCTTTCTCGAGAGTATGGGGGAAACGGTGCAGCTTCAGCGGTTCGAGGAGGTGGCATGAGCGCCTGTCGCGATATTGGCGAGTCGAGATTGCCCCTCACCGGTTGGTGGGAATGGCCCCTCACCCTAATTCTCTCCCCGCAGGCGGGGAGAGACGAGGGCGGCGCGGCAACGTCCCTTCTTCCCGTCGAAACGGCGAGAAGGCGGCCGGCTGGCCGGATGAGAGGCCTCTCCATGCATGGGAGCTCGCGGCATGGATAAGTCCACCCTCGAAGTCAGCACCATCACCGGCCCGATGCACGCACCGCTCCGTCACGACAGCGCCCACAAGCATGTGGCGGGCACCGCCGATTATATCGACGACATGCCGGAACCCGCCGGCACGCTGCATGGCGCGCTCGGCCTCACGGACCGGGCGCATGCGGAAATCCTGGAGATGGACCTCTCCGACGTCGCCGCAGTGCCCGGCGTCGTTTGCGTGATCACCGCCGGGGACATGCCGCATTCCAACGACATCAGCCCCACCCATCTGCACGACGAGCCGGTGCTAGCCGACGGGCGGGTGGAGTTTCATGGCCAGCCGGCCTTCGCGGTCATCGCCGAAACGCGCGACATCGCCCGCCGCGCCGCGCGGCTCGCCATGATCACCTATCGTGACTTCCTGCCGGCGATCGATGTCATCGATGCGGTGGCAACCGGCGGCGAGCTGGTGACCCCCCCGCTGACACTCGAGCGCGGCGACGCCGAAGGCGAGCTGGAGCGCGCGCCCCGCCGCATCCAGGGGCACATGCGAATCGGTGGCCAGGAGCACTTCTATCTGGAAGGCCATATCGCGCTCGCTATTCCCGGCGAGGATGACGAAATGACAGTCTGGGTGTCGACGCAGCATCCGAGCGAAGTCCAGCGTATGGTCGCGCAAGTGCTTGGCGTTCCATCCAACGCCGTTACGGTGAATGTCCGCCGCATGGGCGGCGGCTTCGGCGGCAAGGAGACGCAGGGCAATCAGTTTGCGGCACTCGCCGCCGTCGCCGCGCGCAAGCTTCGCCGCGCCGTCAAGTTCCGCCCGGACCGGGACGACGACATGACCGCCACCGGCAAGCGGCATGACTTCCTGGTCGATTACGATGTCGGCTTCGATGAGGTGGGACGCATCCAGGCGGTCCAGGCGAATTATGCCGCGCGATGCGGCTTCTCCGCCGATCTCTCCGGCCCGGTCACCGACCGCGCCCTTTTCCATGCGGACAACGCCTACTTCTATCCGCATGTGAAGCTCACCTCGCAACCACTTAAGACCAATACGGTCTCCAACACTGCCTTTCGCGGCTTCGGCGGGCCGCAGGGCATGCTCGGCGGCGAGCGGATAATCGAGGAGATCGCTTACGCCCTCGGGAAGGACCCGCTCGAAATCCGCAAGCTGAACTTCTATGGCGACGCGCATTCCGGCCGCAACGTCACGCCCTATCACCAGAAGATCGAAGACAACATCATCGGCCGGATCGTCGATGAGCTGGAAGCGAGCGCCGACTATCAGGCGCGCCGGGCGGCGATCATCGAATTCAACAGATCGAGCCGCGTGATCCGCAAGGGGATTGCGTTGACGCCGGTGAAATTCGGCATCTCCTTCACCCTCACCCATCTGAATCAGGCCGGCGCCCTCGTCCACATCTACACGGACGGTTCGGTCCACCTCAACCACGGCGGCACCGAAATGGGTCAGGGCGTCTATACGAAAGTGGCGCAGGTCCTTGCAGACAGTTTCCAGATAGACATCGACCGGGTGAAGATAACCGCGACGACGACCGGCAAGGTGCCGAATACGTCTGCGACCGCCGCCTCCTCCGGCTCCGACCTCAACGGCATGGCTGCCTTCGACGCTGCGCGTCAGATCAAGGAGCGGCTCGTCGCCTTTGCGGCCGAGCGATGGCAGACGACGGCCGAAAACGTCACCTTCATCGCCAATCATGTCAGGATCGGTGACGAGCTCGTGCCGTTTGCACAGTTCGTGCAAGAGGCCTACGGTGCACGTGTCCAGCTCTCCGCCGCCGGCTTCTATGCGACGCCTGGCATCCACTGGGACAGGGCCGCCGGCCGCGGCACACCCTTCTACTACTTTGCCTATGGCGCGGCCGTTTCCGAGGTCTCAATCGATACGCTGACAGGCGAATACATGGTCGATCGCGTCGACGTGCTGCATGACGTGGGCCGTTCACTCAATCCGGCGATCGATCTCGGCCAGATCGAGGGCGGCTTCGTCCAGGGGATGGGCTGGCTCACGACGGAAGAGCTCTGGTGGGACGAGAAGGGACGGCTGAGGACGCATGCGCCCTCGACCTACAAGATACCCCTTGCCTCGGATCGGCCGAAGATCTTCAACGTGCGCCTCGCCGAATGGTCGGAAAACGCGGAAAAGACGATCGGCAGGTCGAAGGCCGTGGGAGAGCCGCCCCTCATGCTGCCGATCTCGGTGGTCGAGGCCCTGTCGATGGCCGTCGCCAGCGTCGCCGACTATCGCGAGTGCCCCCGGCTCGATACGCCGGCAACGCCCGAGCGTGTCCTGATGGCGGTGGAGCGGCTTAGAGGGACCTGAACCACCTCGAGGATATTCCCCCTATCGCAGGATTTCATCGTCGGGCCGCGGTTCGCGACCATCCATGAAGCCCAAATCTCTCTTCATGTAATCGGATGTCGATTCCAGATCGAGCCGCGCGCTGCGCCCTCGCACCCGCCGCAGGGCGGATGCGGCAAGCCGCATCGCTCCGTTCAACGAGAGGAGCGGTTTTCTTTCAGTATATTCCAATGTATCGCAAGACATCTGAGCACCCTTTGCAAGCGGTGAAGTTTACTTGCAGGATGCCGGGAAAGATGCTCGAATTCCAATCGAACATCCGTCTGTATGCATCAAGAGACCTTATCCATGAAGATGTCGAAGCAGTTCCCGCTGAATGCGCTGAGGGTCTTCGAAGCCGCCGCCCGGCTCGGCAGCTTCACCAAGGCCGGCAACGAGCTCGGCATGACCCAGACGGCCGTCAGCTACCAGATCAAACTCATCGAAGAGAGCGTCGGCGAGCCGCTGTTCCTGAGGCGTCCCCGCCAGATCGCACTGACCGAAGTCGGCCAACGCCTGGCGCCGAAGGTGACGGAAGCCTTCGAACTGATGCAGGAGGCGGTCGCCTCCGCGCGCGGCGACGCGGCGTCCTCCCTGCTCATCAGTTCGACTGCGACCTTCGCCTCGCAATGGCTCGCCCGCCATATCGGCACCTTCCAGCTCGCCCAGCCGAACATGGCCGTTCGGCTGTCGGCGAATGATGCGATGATCGACTTCAGCAAGGAGGCAGTGGACGTCGCAATCCGGTCCGGGTTGGGCGTTTGGCCGGGTCTCGTCAGCCATCGGCTGATGAAAGTGGAATTTACGCCGATGCTCAGTCCCGCGCTCGCCGCGACGATCGGCGGCGTGAATGAACCGCGGGACCTCCTGAAGCTGCGCATCATCGACCCTCAAGACCGCTGGTGGCCGCAGTGGTTTCGCGCTGCCGGCGTCCACGACGCGGACCTCGACGGTCGGGTTCCGACACGGCTCGGCGCCCAGTCCTTCGAAGCAGGCGCCGCGATCGCCGGGCAAGGCGTTGCGATCCTCACTCCTCAATTCTATACCGATGACGTCGCGCTCGGTCGGCTTTATCAACCCTTCGATTTGCGCGGCAGCGATGGCCACGACTATTGGCTGGTCTATCCGCATGCCCGACGCAATGTCCCGAAGATCCGCAATTTTCGCGACTGGATTCTTTCGGAGTTCAATCAGGATTGCGGCGCCTGAACCTGCAGAGTGGATTGCCGAGAACGCCCCTTTCCCGTTTCGGCTTTTTCTCGCAAGCTGCGTCAACGGAGAGAAAAGGGACCCCGAATGTATGAATTCGCCATTGCCTGGGAATGGCTGGCCTTCGCCGTCCGCTGGCTGCATGTCGTCACCGCCATCGCCTGGATCGGCTCGTCCTTCTATTTCATCGCGCTCGATCTCGGTCTCGTAAAACGCGATCATCTGCCTCCGGGCGCCTATGGCGAGGAGTGGCAGGTCCACGGCGGAGGCTTCTACCACATCCAGAAATATCTCGTGGCGCCAGCCGCCATGCCGGAGCACCTCACCTGGTTCAAGTGGGAGTCCTACGCGACCTGGCTCTCGGGCTTCGCCATGCTCTGCATCGTCTATTACGGGGGCGCCGACCTCTTCCTCATAGACCGGCATGTCCTGGACATTTCGGCCACCACCGCCATCCTGATCTCGCTCGCCTCGCTCGGTCTCGGCTGGGTCCTCTATGACCTTCTCTGCAAATCGCCGATCGGGAAGAGCACCTGGGGACTGATGGCGCTGCTCTATCTGGTCCTGGTCGCCATGGCCTGGGGCTATACCCAGGTCTTCACCGGCCGCGCGGCTTTCCTGCATCTCGGCGCCTTCACCGCCACCATCATGTCGGCCAACGTCTTCCTGATCATCATCCCCAACCAGAAGATCGTGGTCGCCGACCTGATCGCCGGCCGCACGCCGGATCCACGGCTCGGGGCGCAGGCGAAGCAGCGCTCGCTGCACAACAACTACCTGACGCTCCCCGTCATCTTCTTCATGCTCTCGAACCACTATCCGCTCGCCTTCGCGACAGTCTTCAACTGGATCATCGCGGCGCTCGTCTTCCTCATGGGCGTGACGATCCGTCATTGGTTCAACACCACGCATGCGCGCAAGGGCAAGCCTAGCTGGACCTGGCTCGTCACCACACTCCTGTTCATCCTGATCATGTGGCTCTCGACGGCGCCGAAAATACTGACGGGAGAAGAACGAGCCGAGACGGCACCGGCCTTCCGGCGCTTTGCGGAAAATGCGCATTTCCCCGCAGTCCGGGAAACGATCTCGACCCGCTGCAGCATGTGCCACGCGGCCGATCCGGTCTATGAAGGAATCGTTCGGGCTCCCAACGGCGTCATGCTCGAAAGCGACGCCGAAATTGCTGCCCGTGCGCGGGAAATCTATATCCAGGCGGGGCGCAGCCATGCCATGCCGCCCGGCAACATAAGCGACATGACGGTGGAAGAGCGCAGGTTGGTGACGGCCTGGTTCGAAAGCGCCGTCGGGGAGACACGATGACATCCACCCTCATTCGCGGCCGCCTGCTGAGCTTCCATCGCGAACCTCAAGGCATCGAAGACAGTGCTGCCTATGCTTACGAAAGCGACGGCGCCCTTCTCGTCGAGAACGGCGTGATCATGGCATCCGGCGCCTATGCAGCGGTCAAGGCGGCAGCGCCCGAGGATGTCTCCGAGCTCGATCACCGGCCGCATCTGATCGTGCCGGGGCTCATAGACACGCATCTGCATTTTCCGCAGATGCAGGTAATGGCTTCTTACGCGGCCGATCTGCTCGAATGGCTGAACACCTACACCTTTCCCGAGGAATGCCGCTTCGTCGAAACGGCGCATGCGGAGCGGATCGCCCGCCATTTCTTCGACGAGATGATCCGCCACGGCACGACGACGGCGACGGCCTATTGTTCGGTGCACAAGACTTCCGCCGACGCCTTCTTCGCCGAGAGCCTGAAGCGCGGCATGTGCATGGTTGCCGGCAAGGTGATGATGGACCGCAATGCGCCTCAGGGCCTGCTGGACACGCCGGAAATGAGTTATGACGAGACCCGCGCCGTCATCGCCGACTGGCATGGCAAGGGCCGCAACCATGTGGCGATCACCCCCCGTTTCGCCATCACCTCGACGCCGGAGCAGATGGAGGTCGCAAAGTCGCTCGTCGGCGAGTTTCCCGACCTGCATGTGCAGACGCATCTCTCGGAGAACCGCGACGAAATCGCCTATACCTCGCAACTCTATCCGGAGGCGACCGACTATACCGACGTCTACGCCCGCTATGGTCTGCTGGGACCGAAAAGCCTGTTCGGTCATTGCATCCACCTCTCCGAACGCGAGGCGGATGCGATGAGCGAGACCGGCTCTGTGGCCGTCTTCTGTCCGACGTCCAATCTTTTCCTCGGTTCCGGCCTGTTTCCGCTGCGGGCGCTGAAGCGCCGCCAAAAACCGGTGCGCGTTTCCGTCGCCTCGGACATCGGCGGCGGCACCAGCTACTCGATGCTGAAGACGCTCGACGAGGCCTACAAGATCCTGCAGTTGCAGGGCGAAAGGCTGAACCCCTTCGACAGCTTCTACATGATGACCCGCGGCAATGCCGAGGCACTGTCTCTCGCCGACCGCATCGGCACGCTCGAGCCCGGATCCGATGCGGACCTTACGGTGCTCGACATGGCGGCGACGCCCGCAATGGCGCTCAGGGCCGAAGTGGTCAATTCGCTGGCCGACGAGCTCTTTCTGCTGCAGACGATGGGCGACGACCGCGCCGTGGTCGAGACCTACGTCGCCGGAAGACCTTGCAAATCAACCCTTGGCGCAGATTGAGCAGCCCTGAAACAAGAGGTAATATTTTTTGACCTCTTGTTTTCTGCGTCTATTACAAGTCCTCCGAAATCATGATAAGGGCTCGCCTGTCATTCACTCGATGAGGCCGATCCATGACGCAGATTCTCGAAATACGGGACCTCAAGGCCCTGGCCAGACGGCGCGTGCCGAAGCTTTTCTTCGATTATGCGGACAGCGGCGCATGGACGGAGGGAACCTACCGCGCCAACGAGGAGGATTTCGCCGGGATCAAGCTGCGTCAGCGGGTGCTGGTCGACATGTCCGACCGGTCGCTCGAAACGACGATGATCGGCCAGAAGGTCTCGATGCCGGTCGCGCTCGCCCCCACCGGCCTGACGGGCATGCAGCATGCCGACGGCGAGATGCTGGCGGCCCAGGCGGCCGAGGCTTTCGGCGTCCCGTTTACGCTGTCGACCATGAGCATCTGCTCGATCGAGGACGTCGCCTCGGTGACGACGAAGCCGTTCTGGTTCCAGCTCTATGTCATGCGCGAGCGCGAATTCGTGCTCAATCTGATCGACCGGGCCAAGGCCGCCAAGTGTTCCGCGCTGGTCCTGACGCTCGACCTGCAGATCCTCGGCCAGCGCCATAAGGACCTTCGCAACGGCCTGTCCGCGCCGCCGCGACTGACGCCGAAACACCTCTGGATGATGGCGACGCGGCCCGGCTGGTGCATGAAGATGCTCGGCACCAACCGCCGCACCTTCCGCAACATTCTCGGCCACGCCAAGAGCGTAACCAACCTCTCCTCGCTTCAGGCCTGGACGAACGAGCAGTTCGACCCGCAGCTTTCCTGGAAGGACGTCGAGTGGATCAAGGAGCGCTGGGGCGGTCCGCTGATCCTCAAGGGCATTCTCGATCCGGAAGACGCGAAAATGGCGGCTAAGACCGGCGCCGACGCGATCATTGTCTCTAACCATGGCGGCCGTCAGCTCGATGGCGCGCATTCCTCGATCAGCATGTTGCCGCGCATCGTCGACGCCGTCGGCGACCAGATCGAGGTACACCTCGACGGCGGCATTCGTTCCGGCCAGGACGTCTTGAAGGCGATCGCGCTCGGTGCGAAAGGCACCTATATCGGCCGCCCGTTCCTCTACGGCCTTGGCGCGCTCGGCAAGGAAGGCGTCACGCTCGCGCTCGACATCATCCGCAAGGAGATGGATACGACCATGGCGCTCTGCGGCAAACGCCGCATCGCGGAGGTCGGCCGCGACATCATCGCCGAGTAGCAGGTGCAGGAAGCGTGCGGTCCGTCGGGAGTGCGTAGCTTCAAAGACTTAGGGCGGAACCGCACGATCAGCAGTTGGGCAATATCATCAGAAAGCCTATGTCACCTGCCTTGACCCCGGCGAAGCCGGAGCCCTCTTCACCCGGGGCCGGTTGATGGCGTGACCCTCGAACCTCGCGCCATCGCTCCATTGAAGCGCAAGCCAATGCGCAAACGGCGCCCATCGTAGCGGCGCCCACCTCCAGCTACATCAGCCGCTCGGTGGCAGCGAGCTTATCCGCCGACGCGTTATCAACTGCCGCGATAGGTGGAATAGCCGTAGGGCGAGAGCAGCAGCGGCACGTGGTAATGGCTGTCGGCATCTGCAATGCCGAAGCGCAGGGGAACGAGCTCGAGAAAGGCGGGATGCGGAAGCGTCACGCCGGTTGACCTTAAATAGTCGCCGGCATGGAAGACCAGTTCGTAGGTGCCGGTCGCAAACCCGCCCCCCGTCATGAGCGGCTCGTCGACGCGGCCGTCACTATTGGTATGGACCGTACGGATCAGGTGCCGCGCATCGCCTTCGAGCCGGTAGAGATCGATCTTCAGTCCGTGGGCGGGTCTGCCGAGCGCGGTGTCGAGAACATGGGTCGTCAGACGGCCTGACTTGCTCATCGCGTTCACCCTTTGGATGGATCGGGAATGACGAAAGCCTCGTCGTAATGGAACTCTTCCAGGTTGTTGCCCGGCCCCTCGCGGTCGACGACCATGAACTCGCTGACGGCGCCCACTGACATCAACGGATGATGCCAGACATTGCGGCCGTAATTGACGCCCTGGCTGCCATTCGCGAGGAAGACCCTCGGCCGGCCGGGACGGTCGCCTTCATCCTCGGCGACCACAACCAGCCACGGCCGGTCCCGAAGCGGCGAAAAGCTCTGGCTGCCGAGCGGGTGGCGCTCCATCATCGTCACGGAATAGGGAAATGCCCGGGGCTGCCCGCGAAAGATGTTGATGATGACGCCGGCGCCCTCTCCCGCCGCATCGACACGTGCGAGCGCGTGAAACCGCTCGGTATTGCCGCCGTTGATGAAGCGCATCGAGGCCGGGTCGGCCTCGATGATGCTGCCGAACGGCGCGAAAGCCTCCCTGGTCAGAGGCTCGATCGAAAGCATATGCGACATCAGCCTGCCGTTCCGGCTCTCTGTGCGCTGGCGCCCGAAGGCTCGGACGCTGAACGCGTCATCCCCGTCGCGCGGTCGGACAGATCAGGAATGGTGTCAGGCATTGTCGTCTCCCGGAAGCATGGATCGGAGCCGCAGGCGGGCGATCCGCTCCACCTCGGCACAGGCCGTTTCAAATTCCTCTTCCTTGGAATTGTCAATGCGCCTCTCGAAAGCGGCGAGGATGTCTTCCTTGGTCAGCCCCTTCACCGCGATGATGAAAGGAAAGCCGAATTTCCTGGTGTAGGTCGTGTTCAGCCCGGTGAAGCGCGCATGCTCTTCGGCGGAGAGCCGGTCGAGACCGGCAGACGCCTGCTCGGCTTTCGAATCGGCCGTGAGCTCGCCGGCCACCGCGAGCTTGCCTGCGAGATCGGGATGAGCCCGCAATACCCGGAGTCGTTCGGCCGGGGAAGCCGCACGGAATGCGTTGCAGAGCGCCGAATGGACATTGCCGGCGGTCAAGCCGGAGGAAGCCGCACGATCATAGGCGCGTTCCGCCACCCAGGGCGAGTGCTCGAAGATGCCGCCGAAGCGTTGGATGAAATCATCGCGCCCCGACATCAGCGCGTACCGTTGGGTTTGTGATGTTCGTACCAGTGGCGCGCGATGTCGATGCGGCGCGGCACCCAGACCTTGTCGTGGGACATCACATAGTCGATGAACCGCGCGAGCGCCGCAGCGCGACCGGGACGCCCGACCAGGCGGCAGTGCAGGCCGATATTCATCATTTTCGGGCTGCCTTCCTTGCCCTCCGCATAGAGCACGTCGAACGTGTCCTTGAGATAGGTGAAGAACTGGTCGCCGGAGTTGAAACCCTGATTGGTCGCGAAACGCATGTCGTTGGCGTCGAGCGTATAGGGAATGATGAGATGCGGATTGCCCGGCGTCAGTCCGGGGACCCAATAGGGAAGCTCGTCGGCATAGGAATCGCAGGAATAGAGGAAGCCGCCCTCCTCCAGTACGAGCTTGAGCGTGTTTGCCGAGGGCTTGCCCTGATAGATGCCGAGCGGACGCTCGCCGGTCAGT
The DNA here is from genome assembly GCF_002885915.1 of Sinorhizobium sp. M4_45. Classification (NCBI taxonomy): domain Bacteria; kingdom Pseudomonadati; phylum Pseudomonadota; class Alphaproteobacteria; order Hyphomicrobiales; family Rhizobiaceae; genus Sinorhizobium; species Sinorhizobium sp. M4_45. Next base: position 37,395 of record NZ_NWVE01000009.1, on the reverse strand, counting down.
TCGGTGTGCAGCCGCACGACCTCGCGGATGTGCTGGCGCTCGATGTCTTCGGGAACGTCCTTGTATTCGAGCCAGCGCAGGCCGTGGCTGGCGATCTCCCAGCCGGCCTCCTTCATGGCGGCGACGGCTTCCAGATTGCGTGCCATGGCGAGCGTCACGCCATAAACCGTCAGCGTCACGCCCCGGCTCGTGAACATCCGCCACAACCGCCAGAAGCCCGCGCGGGCGCCGTATTCGTAGATCGACTCCATATTGAGGTTGCGCTGTCCAGCCCATGGCTGAGCGCCGACGATCTCCGACAGCAGACATTCGGACGCCGGATCGCCGTCGAGGATGCAGCTTTCGCCGCCCTCCTCATAGTTCAGCACGAACTGCACGGCGATATTGGCGTCGCCCGGCCAACGCACCTCAGGCGGCCTGCGTCCATAGCCGACGAGGTCGCGCGGATAGGAATTCTCGGACATGATTTCACCCTTCGACTTTTCCGGAACGGTAGCATCCCGCACCGGATTGTCGAGATGGGAAAAATGGCGATTCCGAAGTTACCGCCCGCCGGGAAGCGAGGCGGTCAGCGCGACCGGCGGCGTGGCCCGAGTGTCGGGGCCGGGGCGCTGCCCGATCGACAGTCCTGCCTTGGCGCGCGGGCGCGCGGAAATCTTTCCAAGCGGATGCTGCGAATGCACGCGCATCGGCGCTCCGGGCTCGTGCTCGATGAACAGAGCGAGGCTGCCGATCAGGAGCGGTTCGGTCAGCAGCGGTTCGAACAATCCGCGCAAGGGGGCCTCAACCCGCCGCCCCACATCGGCGTTCAGGGGGCCGGTCAGCGGCATGTGGAAACGATATTCGTCCATCACATGGGGATCGCCCCAGCGATGCAGATTGGTGAATTGCGGAGCCGTGAGCCTGTCCGGGTCCGCCCGCTCGATATCGTCTTCACTCAGCGGAGCGCGGAACCGGTCCAGCGCCTGCAGGACGCGGGCGGCGAGCAGATGCATCGACTGGCTGGGCACCTCCGGCATCAACCCCCAGCACTGGCTGAGGCGTGCAACCTCCAGCCGCTCGATTTGAAACGGCGTCTCCCCGCTCGTGAAGAGCATCATCGCCTTGAGCAATTGCGCTTCGTCCATATCCGGCTTCAGGCGGAAGGGCGCCATGATCATCGCATGAAAGCCGAAGCGGCGTGGAACGGCCGTGTAGAAGGCCATCTCCGAAACGGCGAGGCCGGCAATCGACGGCAGTTCCACGGCCTCCCCGGAATAGACGCTGCGGCCGAGCCAGCTGGCAGCCGCCGCAGAAAGCGGGTCTCCCATCGGCGGGGTGAAACAGATCGCATAGCGCATGGCGCAAGCTCCGGAAGTCCGTGAAGGCGGAATGGCCCGCATCCCGTTCGAGGTCCAATGGCGGCGTGTTAAGTGATTTGCGTGACAGATTGACGAATTTGGCCGGCCGTAACGGGGTCGTGAAGCCTGCCTCGCCTATCGCAATGCCGCGATATGGTGCGCACAATGGAACGTATCCGGAAGCGCGACGGCTGGACGGCCGGCAATCTCGTCGACCACGGATCGCGCCAGAGCATGCGCCAATCCGAAGCTCACCTTGAAGCCGCCCGTCAACACGAAGACCCTTTCGTGATCGGGGTGACGGCCGACCATGGGTTCGCGCCCCGTAGATCTGGGGCGCAGGCCCGCCCAGCGCTCGACCACCGGAGCGCCGCGCAATGCGGGCGCAAGAGCCGTTGCGCGGGCAAGCAGTGCATCGAGCTGGCCATCGGTGGAAAAGGGTTCCTCGAATCGGTTCTCGCTGGTGCTGCCGACCGCCACGTGGCCGCTTTCATGCGGGACGACATAGAGACCGTCGGCAAAGATGATGGGCAGGGCCGGATCGATGTCGGCGCGCAACAGCGCCGCCTGTCCTTTGACCGCACCGCCGCTCGGCGCCAGCCGCGGCTGGGTCAAACCGTCGATGAAGGAGAAGCTTTCGACGCCCGCGGCGAGGATCAGGCGCTCAAAGGCCAAATCGCGCCCGTCGGCTAGCGCAAGCCGGCCGAGCGCCGGGTCGAGCGAGACGACTTCCGCCCCTTCCTCGCATCGGACATGCGGAAACTGGTCCAAGGCAGCCCGCAGCATCGCAAGCAGGCTGCGCGGCGCCAACCGGGCGGCCAGCGTGTCATTGACGACACCGAAGGGCGCCGCATCGGCGGCCGGCCAACCGACTGCATCGGCATCGCGGACTTGCCAATGGAACGGGCGTGCCGGAGTATGCCAATTCTGCGCCGCATCCTGCTCGCGACCAAGGGCGATCTCCCGCAGATGCGGCTTACCGAGGGGCATGACACGGCCGCAGCGACGATAGCCTGCCGAGAGGCCCGTGGCTGTTTCAAGCTCGGCAATCTCGCCTTCGAGCGACACCAGGGCATCGAACTGGAACTGCTTCTTCTCGTTCCACCGGTCGGGCATATGCGGCATGAGCGCGCCGAGGAGACCGCCACTCGCGCCGGAACCGATCAGCCTGCGCTCGAGGAGCCGCGTCGCGAACCCGGCGCGGGCGGCCATCACGGCGGCCCAGAGCCCCATGACGCCGCCGCCCACGATCAAAACTTCGCACATCGATTGACCTTCCCGGGCCGGAGAATTATCGGGTTCACCATGACAGGAACCGATCCCGGCCAGAGCCCTTCACCCTCGCGGCAAAACCTCGAATGGCACGAGGGCGATATGCCCTATTCGAAGGAATTTGGCGATCACTTTTATTGCCGCACCGACGGACGGCTCGAATGCGGCCACGTCTTTCTTGCCGGCAACCGGCTGCCGGAACGCTGGCAGGCGGGCGGCCCGTTCACGATCGGCGAACTCGGCTTCGGCACGGGGCTCAATTTCTGCGAAACCTGGCGCCGCTGGAAACAATCGCCGGCCGCGGCCAGGAGCCTCCATTTCGTTTCCTTCGAGCGCTTTCCCATGCAAGCGGTGGAGATCGGCCGGGCGCTGGCGCATTGGCCGGAAATCGACGAAGAGCGGCAGGCGCTCGTTGCCAATTGGCCCACGAACCCGGCCGGCCAGATCGACATCGCATTCAGCGAAGAGGTTCGGCTTACCGTGGTGATCGGCACGGCGTTCGACGGCGTGTCAGCCTCCCCTCCGGACTTCGACGCCTGGTATCTCGACGGTTTCGCACCCTCTCGCAATCCGGACATGTGGTCGGAAGAACTCATGCGGCTGGTATTCGACAGGACCGTCTCAGGCGGCAGCTTCGCGACCTATGCCGCAGCCGGCTTCGTCCGCCGCAACCTGGCGGCGGCGGGTTTCACCGTCGAACGTCGTCCCGGCTTTGCCGGCAAGCGGGAGATGCTGCGCGGTGACAAAGCCTGATTTGCCCGAATCCGGACGTGCTTATCCGGGGAAGACTACGGACTTGACCGTCGCGATCAACTGATCGGTCGGAACGGCGACGCAATTGCGGTCGATCTCGGCAAGGGTCTTTTCCTTGACCTGGTGAGAGAGCAGCTTCCTCAGGTCGCCGAGCGTCCTTGGTGCCGCGCAGATCACGAGATTTTCGAAGGCCTGGTCGTGGGCATAGTGGTCGAGCTTCCCGGCGATTTCCACGGCGAAGCGATGTTGCTCCTCGCGTACGGGGTCGCTGCTATATTCCATTGCCGAACGGCCGTGACCGACGGACGAATGGCTGCGTCCGGGTTTGTCGGCCATGATGTCCTGGCGACGCTTGGTCTCGATTTGAAATGTCTCCTCCTCCGGCTGCTGCCTGCCATCCTTCAGCAGGTTGACGTCCTTCACGATGCGCGCCGTGTTTCCATCGGCTGTCAAAATCCAGATCCGGTTCCGCACTATTGTCTCCCCGTGTAGATGGCAGATAGGTTGGCGAGGTTCACGGACAGAACGGCTGAGGCCGCGTCAGGTTCCTTGCCGCCGAATATCTGCGCATGCCGTGTCGCGCGGCCCGCTCGCATCACCAGCCCGTCAGCAGCCGACAATCGGCGAGGTCAAGCGGCTAGATTGTACGCTCAGGCCCTTCTTCTGCAAGGGGAACATAGGTGACGTGCTGCTTCTTTGCCGGCTGTCGCCGCGGATGCCGGCGTGTGGTCCATGCCCTTTCGCCGGGGGCGACGTTTCGCCTGCCGGCGCGACGAGACGGCATGCTTTCGCACCTGCGAAAAGATGCAGCTTGACTTTCCGGCGCAAAACAACGATCTAAGGCCTGCGTCACCTTCCGGCCGCCGCGTGAGCGCGCCCTCGGCATCACTTCGAAGCCGTGAAGAAGGAAAAGCGCGAAACATCGCCGCCCTCCGCGGCAGCACAGGCGCCTGACGATTTTCTATTAACCCACAAGTTCCCAATTCACGCGGGGTTCTTGACGCCAGATGACACCGGAACCGCATCCTGCTGTTCCGGCGAGAGCGTTTGGCGCCCCGAAAGGTATATGCATTGACCACTTTCAAAGAGCTTGGGCTCTCCGAGCACATTGTGGCGACACTCTCCGCCAATGGTTTCGAAAAGCCGACGCCCATCCAGGCTCAAGCCATTCCGCTGGTCCTGAAAGACCATGACCTCATCGGCCTTGCGCAGACGGGCACCGGCAAGACCGCTGCATTCGGCCTGCCGATGATCGAAAAGCTCGTCGCCGATGGCAGACGCCCCGATCCGCGCAACATCCGCGCGCTCGTGCTTGCCCCCACGCGCGAACTGGTGAATCAGATCGCGACCAACCTGAAGCTTTTCGTGAAGAAGAGCCCGCTGAAGATCGGCCTCGTCGTCGGTGGCGTTTCGATCAACAAGCAGACCGAACAGCTCGCCCGTGGCGTCGACATTCTCGTCGCGACCCCTGGCCGCCTGCTCGACCTCGTTTCGCGCAAGGCGGTGACGCTGACCCAGGCTCGCTATCTCGTTCTCGACGAGGCCGACCAGATGCTTGACCTCGGCTTCATCCATGACCTGCGCAAGATTTCCAAGCTGGTGCCGAAGAACCGTCAGACGCTGCTCTTCTCGGCAACCATGCCCAAGCTGATTGCCGAGCTTGCCGGCGAATACCTGACCGACCCGGTCAAGGTCGAAGTCTCGCCTCCGGGCAAAGCCGCCGACAAGGTCGAACAATATGTGCATTTCGTCCCCGGCAAGGACCTGAAGACGACGATCCTGAAGCAGACTCTGACTGCCAATCCCGATGGGCTGTCGCTGATTTTCAGCCGCACCAAGCATGGCGCCGAGAAGTTGATGAAGCATCTCGACCATGTCGGCTTCAAGGCCGCCTCGATCCATGGCAACAAGAGCCAGGGTCAGCGGGAGCGTGCGCTGAAGTCATTCCGCGACGGTGAGATCCGCGTGCTCGTGGCGACGGACGTGGCCGCCCGCGGGATCGACATTCCGGGCGTCACCCACGTCTACAACTACGACCTGCCGGAAGTGCCCGACGCCTATGTGCACCGTATCGGCCGTACGGCCCGCAACGGCCGCGACGGCATCGCGATCGCCTTCTGCGCGCCGGACGAAATCCGCCTGCTCCGTGACATCGAAAAGCTGATGGGCATCCAGATCGCTGTCGCCAGCGGCGAAGCGCCGGCCGACCAGGCCCGCCCCTCCAAGGGCCGTGGCGGCCGCGGCAACGGTCAGCCTCGCGGTAACGGCCAGCCTCGCGGCAATGGCGCAGGACAGCGCCAGGGCGGACCTCGCCGCGATCGGCCGCAGCGCCAGGCGGCAGCGGGCGGATTCGCCGGCGGCGACCTGCTGCGCGACGAGCGCTCGCACGAGCGCCGCGACCAGCGCGCTGCCGGGCATGGACCGGCGGACGGAAGGCCGGAAGGCCACCGCAATCACAAGGCGCAGAAGCACCATGGGCGGCCCGGACCGCAGCAGGCCGGCCGCCGCGGAAGCGAACAGTCCGGCGAACGTAATGGCGGCGGCAATCGACCGCAGCGTGCCGACGGTCGCGGCCATCAGCGCTAGAGCACTTCGAGGATAAGTGCGTAGCGTCAAAGACTTAGAATGTTTGGTGCTTCAATGCATTGGACGCTCTTAGGCGCCAAGCGTCGTCGAAACGGCGGGTAGATCCCCGCCGTTTCGACACCCTGCATCACCTGCGCCGGTCAGCCCTTGGGCCTGACGGACTGGTAGATCGCGCTGGTGCCGTCCCTGTTCACCGCGAACACGTCATAGGATGCGCGAGGGTCGTCTCCCATGCCTAGCGATCCGACGGGCATGCCCGGGACCGCGATGCCGGCAATGTCTGGACGCTCGGCGAGAAGCCTTTCGACGGCATCGAGCGGCACGTGGCCCTCCACGTAATAACCGCCGACCACGGCGGTATGGCAACCCTGCATCTCATCCGGGATCGCATGGCGCTGCTTGATCGCAGACAGGTCGTCGACGTTCTCGATCTTTACCTGGAAGCCGGCTCCCTTCATCGCCGCGGCCCACTCATGGCAGCAGCCGCAATTGGGGTCCTTGTAGACGACCATTTCACGCCCGGCTGCCAAGGCTGGCCCGATCATCCAAACCGACGCGGTCGCGGCCGCGGAAATCAGAAACGCTCTTCTTCTCATCGCTGCTCTCCATTGTACGCGTGTTGTGCGGCATTGAAATGGTCGGCTTTCGTCGATGCACCCGGTGAGGGCAGCCGCCAGCCCTTCACGACGCCATAAACGGCCGGAATGACCACCAAGGTGAGGATCGTTGAGGATACCATTCCGCCGATCATCGGGACAGCGATCCGCTGCATGACCTCCGACCCGGACCCGGCCGGACCCGTTCGACCGCCCCGACCATGAGTTGCGGCCGACGATACCGGGCGGTGCGATCGACAGGGCTTCGAGTGCACCCCGTCATCGCGTTCGTCAAACCGCCTGCGCTTCCTTTGCGCTGTCGCTCGCGGCTGTTCCGTTGGCCGGCTTGCGGTTGGTGAGATAGACCCCTGTGACGGCAATTACCGTGCCGATGATCATGGGCCAGGTCAGCGCTTCTCCGAAGAACAGGGCCGCCTCGCCGGCGGCAAGCGGCGGCACCAGATAAATCAGCGATGCCGCGCGCGATACCTGCCCGCGCCGAATGAGATAGAGCAGGAGTGCGATCGCTCCCATCGAGAGGCCCAGCACCGACCAGGCGAGCGCCGCGACAAGTTCGATATTCCAGGTGACCCGCAGGTCCTCGAGCATGAGCGCCAGAGGGATGGTCACGAGGAGCGCTCCCACGTATTGCAACGCTGCAATCGACCGGATGTCGCCAGTCTGCAGGTACCGTTTCTGATAGAGCGTCCCGTAGGTGACGGCGGCCATGCCGAGAACGTTGACGGCCAGCGGCAGCAGGTGGATCGGCGTTGCGGCCGAGTCGATCGCCAGCATTTTCGGCGCAACCGCAAGCGCGATGCCGCAAAAGCCGAGGATAAGGCCCAGCTTCTGCTGGCCCGCCAGCTTCTCGCCGATCAGCCAAGGCGCGATCGCAGCCGTCATCAGGGGTTGCAAGCCGGCAATGATGCCGGAGATCGCCGCGGGCACACCCTGCCCGATCGCCCACCATACGGCACCGAGATAGAGGCCGTGGAGAAAGACGCCGGACACGACGGCATGGCCGATCGCCGTCGCCGAGCGGGGCCAGCGCGCGCCGCTCAGGAGACAGAAGCCGATGAAGAGCAGAATGGCGAAGCTATAGCGCAGCGCCAGGAAGGTCAGCGGATCGGCGAAGATAGCCGCATATTTTGCAACGACCCAGCCTGTCGACCAGAGCAGCACGAAGATGGCCGGGGCCAGGCGGGCGAGCATGAAATCGTTCCTGAGCAAATGGATAGGGGACGATCCGGGCAGGATCGCCGCTGCCGCGATAGAGCGGCGACAGCGCCCGGTCAAAGGAATTTTTCTGATCGATACTATCAGCGAATCGGAATGGCCGCTCCACAACCTGCTGAACGCGTTTTCGCGAATACCATGGGCCTAAAATCCGGGCATCAGCCTGTTTTTTCTGCGCAGCCCGAAGTCCGGGCTGTGCGTGCCGCTGCCCCGGTTTTCGCCCGGAAACGCTGAAAACGGCCGCGCCGCCACCCGCCAAATTCTTCGATCGCAAATGTGCACGCTTCTTGCATTGCACTCTGCGTTGTATTCAAATGGTCGAAAATAAGGGGATCACGCCTTTGGTATTTGACGAAATGATCAATGCGGACAGCAGTCCGCGCCAGCCATATTCGACCTATCATCAATGGTATGCCAGTCAGGACAGAAACCGGCTCATCGCGAAATCGAAGGAAGCCGAAAAGATTTTTCGCAAGACGGGCATCACCTTCGCAGTCTACGGACACGCGGATTCCTCCGAAAAACTGATTCCCTTCGATCTCATACCCCGCATCATCTCCGGGCGCGAATGGCGCCGGCTCGCCCAAGGCATCGAACAGCGCGTCATCGCGCTCAACGCCTTTCTCGACGACATCTATCACAAGCAGGAGATCATCCGCGCCGGTCGCATCCCGCGCGAACTGATCGAGAAGAACGACGCCTTCCTCCCGCAGATGATCGGCTTCCGGCCGCCGGGCGGCGTCTACACTCACATCGTCGGGACCGACATCGTACGCACCGGCGAAGACCAGTACTATGTTCTGGAGGACAATGCCCGCACGCCCTCCGGCGTCAGCTACATGCTGGAAAACCGCGAAACCATGATGCAGATGTTTCCGGAGCTGTTTCACCAGAACCGCGTGCGGCCGGTGGAGAATTATCCCAATCTGCTTCGCCAGAGCCTTTCCTCGCTCGCTCCGGCCGGCTGCGAGGGCAAGCCGCGCGTTGCCGTCCTCACGCCCGGGATCTACAACTCGGCCTTCTACGAGCACGCGTTCCTGGCGGATATGATGGGCGTCGAACTGGTGGAGGGCTCGGACCTGCGCGTCATCGACGGCAGGGTGAAGATGCGCACGACGCGCGGCTACGAGGCGATCGACGTACTTTACCGGCGCGTCGACGACGATTTCCTCGACCCCCTCACCTTCCGCCCGGATTCCGCCCTCGGGATACCGGGGATCATGGATGTCTATCGCGCCGGCAACATCACCATCGCCAATGCCCCCGGCACCGGCATTTCCGACGACAAGGCGATCTATTCCTACATGCCGGAAATCGTCGAGTTCTATACCGGCCGCAAACCCCTGCTCGAGAACGTGCCCACCTGGCGCTGCTCGGAACCGGAGAGCCTCAAATACGTGCTCGAGCATCTCGCCGAGCTCGTCGTCAAGGAGGTTCACGGCTCCGGCGGCTACGGCATGCTCGTCGGCCCGACCGCGACAAAAATGGAATGTGCAGCCTTTGCCGAGAAGCTCAAATCCCGCCCCGGCAACTACATCGCCCAGCCGACATTGTCGCTCTCGACGGTGCCCATCATGGTCAAAAAGGGCATTGCGCCGCGCCACGTCGATCTGCGTCCCTATGTGCTCGTCTCCGACAAGGTTCAGATCATTCCGGGCGGCCTGACCCGCGTGGCCTTGAAAGAAGGCTCCCTGGTGGTGAATTCCAGCCAGGGCGGCGGGACCAAGGATACCTGGGTGCTGGAGGACTGAGGCCATGCTGGGAAGGACTGCGAACGGCCTCTACTGGATGTTCCGCTATATCGAGCGCGCGGAGAACAGCGCCCGCCTCATCGATGCCGGATTGCGCATGTCGCTCACGCGCAGCGAATCGGCCGAAGACGACTGGGACGGGGTGCTGCAAAGCGCGGACGTGCGAGAGCTCTATGACCAGATCCACGAAGGATTGACCAGCGGCGACGCGATCGACTTCCTCCTGCGTGACCGCGCCAACCCGTCAAGCGTGATGTCGTGCATCGAGGCCGGGCGCAACAACGCCCGCATGGTCCGCACTGCGCTCACGCGCGAGACATGGGAAGCGATCAACGAATGCTGGATCGAAATGAAGGGGATCCTCGCCAGGAGGGCAAAGACCACCGACATGCCGGAGATCATCGATACGATCAAACGGCGGGCCGGGCTTATCCGGGGCGCCTTCCACGGCACGATGCTCAGGAACGAGATCTTCAACTTCTCTCGCATCGGCACCTTCATCGAGAGGGCCGACAACACCGCACGCATCCTCGACGTCAAATATTACGTGCTACTGCCGGCAGTCTCCGCGGTCGGATCGTCCATGGACAACGTCCAGTGGGAATCGATCCTGCGCTCGGTCTCCGCACACCGCTCCTATGGCTGGGTCTATGATGCCGAACTCAGGCCCGCAAATATTGCCGACTTCCTGATCGCAAACGGCCGCATGCCGCGCTCGCTGGCCTATTGCTACGACAAGCTCGTCTCCAATCTCGGTTATCTCGCGCGCGAATACGGCGAGCGGCACGCGGCCCACGAGACCGCCGAGCAGACGCTCGGCTTGCTGCGCAGCCAGTCGATCGCGGAAATCATGGATCAGGGGCTACACCAATATCTCAAGGAGTTCATCAGCCAGAACAATCGCCTCGGCCGGGAAATCTCAGATGGTTACCGGTTCTATCAATGAGCTTCAGGGGGCGTAGATGTATCTGAAAATCAGCCACACGACCGAGTATCATTACGACCAACCGGTACAATACGCATTGCAGCGACTGCGCCTTACGCCGGTGAATCTGCCGGGCCAGACGGTGCGGAACTGGAAGACGCTGGTGGACGGGGCAGCCATCGAAGTGAGCTATGACGACCAGTTCGGCAACCGCACGCATCTCGTCAGCGTCGACGCCGATCGAACGACCCTTTGCGTAGAGGCGAGAGGCGAAGTCGAAACGGAAGACCGGGCCGGCGTATTCGGCGCTCACCAGTCCTATGTACCGCTGTGGCTCTACGCCCGCGAAACCCCGCTGACCAAGCCGGGCAAGCGGATCCGCGAGCTCGCGAAAGCCGCCGGAGGCGCCACTGAACTCGAGCGCATGCACGCGCTTATGGCGATCATTCACGAGACCGTACGCTACGAACCGGGCGAGACCCAGGTCGGGACCTCCGCCGAGGAGGCGCTGGAGCGCGGCAAGGGCGTATGCCAGGATCATGCCCATATCCTGATCTCCGCCGCGCGCACCCTTGGCCTGCCGGCACGCTACGTCTCCGGCTATCTCATGATGGAGGATCATCCGCAGCAGACCGCAAGCCACGCCTGGGCCGACGTGCACATTGCAGGCCTTGGCTGGGTCGGGTTCGATCCCGCCAACAAGGTCTGCCCGGACGACCGCTATGTCCGCATCGCCTCGGGACTATGTTACCGCGATGCTTCGCCGGTTTCGGGACTGGTGCACGGTACAGGCACCGAGACCCTGAAGGTGGCCGTGACGGTCGAGCAACAAGGACAGAGCCAAGCTCAGAATTGAAGCGGCCCTTAGAGCACTTCCGGGAGAAGTGTGTAACGGGATTTCCGTCCGCAAGTGCGTCGATCAAAATGGATAGAGCATTTCAGTGTTTCCATTGAAATGCTCTGTTGTGGAAGTACCTGGATCATTTCCCGTTTCATTGAACGCGGGAAAGGATCCAGGCAGGCCTCCAAGCTCCACTTACCGCGATGCAGTCGACTGCAGGATCCGGCAAAGAGCGACCAGTCCCCGGTCATAGCCGCCACTGACGACATCACGGCAGCGCTTCAGTACCGTGCGCCGCTCGTTGGGGGACATGGCGTTGAAAGCTGCGATCGGAGTTTGGCCGGGGTGCCCATCCCACAACTTGTCGAGGCGGCGCAGTACGCAACCGCCCCGTTCGGTGATGAGGTTGCGGCGGAGACTCGTACCCGAACGCTCCGCCGCGGTTCATCGCATCAGTGGCTGTCGCGCTCGACCACCGATCCACGCGCGCCGACAAGGAAGTCCAGATCGGCGCCGGAATCCGCCTGCATTACGGTCTTGAGATAGAGACCGCCATAGCCGCCCGTGAGCGGTTTTACCGGCGATACCCAGGCCGCACGGCGTCGTGCAAGTTCCTCGTCGGAAACATGGAGATGCAGCGTGCGGTTCGGGATGTCGACCTCGATCATGTCGCCATTCTCGACGAGCGCCAGGGGTCCGCCTTCCGCAGCTTCCGGCGCGGTATGAAGGATGACGGTGCCGTAGGCCGTACCCGACATGCGCGCATCGGAAATGCGGATCATGTCGGTGATCCCCTTCTTCAATACCTTCGGCGGCAGGCCCATATTGCCGACCTCGGCCATGCCCGGATAGCCCTTGGGACCGCAATATTTCAGTACCATGATGCAGGTCTCGTCGATGTCGAGATCCTCACGGTTGATGCGTGCGTGATAGTCCTCGATGCTTTCGAATACGACCGCACGGCCCTTGTGCTGCATAAGGTGCGGCGAGGCGGCCGAAGGTTTTAGAACAGCACCGCGCGGCGCCAGATTGCCGCGCAGGACGGCGATGCCGCCCGATTTCGTCAGCGCCTTTTCCCGCGGCAGGATCACGTCCTCGTTGTAGTTCACGACGGCCTTGACGTCGTTCCAGATCGTGTCGCCGCTGACGGTGATGGCATCGTTGTGCAGGAGGCCCATCTCCGCGACCGCCTTGATCACGACCGGCAGACCGCCGGCATAATAGAACTCCTCCATCAGATATTTGCCGGAGGGCTGCAGGTTAACGATGGTCGGCACATCGCGGCCGAGCCTGTCCCAATCGTCCAGCGAAAGATCGACGCCGACACGGCCCGCAAGCGCGAGCAGATGCAGCACCGCATTGGTCGAGCCGCCGACGGCGCCGTTGACGCGGATCGCGTTCTCGAATGCCTCCTTGGTCAGGATGTCGGAGGGCTTCAGGTCCTCCTTGACCATTTCGACGATGCGGCGGCCGGTAAGCTGCGAAATCACCCGGCGGCGCGCATCGACCGCGGGAATGGCCGCATTGCCGGAAAGCGTCATGCCGAGCGCTTCGGCCATCGACGCCATGGTCGAGGCCGTGCCCATGGTCATACAGCTTCCCGCGGAACGGGCCATGCCCTGCTCGGCGTCCATGAACTCCTCCAGCGACATCTCGCCGGACTTCACCATTTCGGAAAACTGCCAGATCGCCGTGCCGGACCCGACGTCCTTGCCGCGCCACTTTCCATTGAGCATGGGTCCGCCGGATACGACGATCGCCGGAATGTCCACGCTTGCCGCACCCATCAACAGGCTGGGCGTGGTCTTGTCGCAGCCGCCGAGCAGGACGACGCCATCGACCGGATTGCCGCGGATCGATTCTTCGACATCCATCGCCGCCAGGTTGCGGAACATCATCGCCGTTGGGCGCAACGTGCTTTCACCGGTCGAGAAGACCGGGAATTCCACCGGGAAGCCCCCCGCCTCGTAAACCCCGCGCTTCACACGCTCGGCGAGGTCGCGCAGATGCGCATTGCAGGGCGTGAGCTCGGACCAGGTGTTGCAGATGCCGATGATCGGCCGCCCGTCGAAGGTGTCGGCGGGAAGCCCCTGGTTCTTCATCCAGGAGCGATGCATGATGGCATTCTTGCCAGTACCGCCGAACCACTCCTGCGAACGGAGCTTGCGCGGCCACTCAGCTTTCTTCTTCATTTCTTCCTTCCTTGCGCCCTGCGCGGGCTGGACATGCCGGCTTTACGCCCGGTTTCTTCAGGCAAGCGTGTAGGCTGTCTTGACGTTGGTGTAGAACTCTGCGGCGTATTTGCCCTGCTCGCGCGGGCCGTAGGAGGAAGCCTTGCGGCCGCCGAACGGCACGTGGAAATCGACCCCCGCCGTCGGCAGGTTGACCATCACCATGCCGGCTTCGGCATTGCGCTTGAAGTGCGTCGCATGCTTCAGGCTGGTGGTGGCGATGCCCGAAGACAGGCCGAACGGCGTGTCGTTGGCAACAGTGAGCGCCTCGTCGTAATCCTTGACGCGGATGACGGCCGCGACCGGCCCGAAGATTTCCTCGCGCGAGATGCGCATCTGGTTGGTCGCCTCGGTAAACAGCGCCGGCTGCAGATAGAAGCCGGGCGTGTCGCGCGAGATCACCTCGCCGCCGAAGGCGAGCTTGGCGCCCTCCTGCTTGCCGATGGCGATATAGTCGGTGTCCTGGTTGAGCTGGCTCTGATCGACCACCGGACCGATATGGGTGCCGGCCTTCAGCGCGTCGTCGACGACGAGACCCTTGATCCGCTCACCCATCGCGGCGACGAACCGGTCGTGAATGCCCTCGGTAACGATGATGCGCGAGGAGGCGGTGCAGCGCTGGCCGGTCGAGAAGAAGGCGGAGTTGACCGCCGCTTCCACGGCGACGGACAGATCGGCATCGTCGAGCACGACGAACGGGTTCTTGCCGCCCATCTCCAGCTGGTACTTGCGGTTATGTTCGACCGAGGCGACGGCCACCCGCTTCCCGGTGGCGGTCGAGCCGGTGAAGGTGATGGCGTTGACGTCGGGGCTGTCGAGCATTGCCTGGCCGACGACGGAGCCCTTGCCCATGACGAGGTTCAGGACGCCCTTCGGCAGACCCGCGCGATGGAGGATATCGACGATCGCCCACGAACAGCCCGGTACCAGCTCTGCCGGCTTGAAGACGACGGTGTTGCCGTAAGCCAAAGCCGGGGCGATCTTCCAGGCGGGAATGGCGATCGGGAAGTTCCAGGGCGTGATGATGCCGACGACGCCGACCGGGTCGCGGGTGATCTCGACGCCGATCCCCGGCCGGACCGACGGGACGACCTCACCCGCAAGACGCAGGGTTTCCCCGGCAAAGAACTCGAAGATCTGGCCGGCGCGCACCGTCTCTCCGATACCTTCGGCGAGCGTCTTGCCCTCTTCTCGAGAAAGGAGGCGCCCGAGCTCGTCCTTGCGCGCCAGGATCTCGTCGGCGGTCTTCTTCAGGATCGCATGGCGTTCGAGAATGCCGGAGCGCGACCAGGCGGGAAAGGCGGCCTTGGCCGCGGCGATCGCGGCTTTCGCGTCTTCGGCGCTGGCGCGTGCATATTCGCCGACGACATCATCGGTGTTCGACGGATTGATGTTCGCAACGCCGTCTCCGCCGACCCATTCGCCGGCGATCAGGTTCTGGTGAAGTGTCATGGGCTTCAGCCTCCTTGTCTTCTTGCCGCAAGCGGCCGCGGTCACTGCCTCGCGCTTGCCATTGGAGATATGTCAGAGCTGGTGGACAGCGACCTCTTCCTCCGCCGCGATCGCCAGCGGATTGCGCAGTGGCAGGCCGAATTCCTTGGCTTCGATCTCGAATACGTCTCCCTCCTCCGTGCGGATGCCGTCGCCGAAAGAGAGCGTCGCCGTGCCGAACATGTGGACGTGGATGTCTCCCGGTGCACGGAAGAGGCCGTACTTGAAATGGTGATATTCGAGATTGGCGAAGCTGTGCGACATGTTCGCCTCACCGGAAAGGAAAGGCTTCTCCCACAGCACCTTGCCGCCCCGAAGGATGCGCGATGCCCCGCGAATATCCTCTGGAGCCGCGCCGATGCGGATTTCCGGTCCGAAGCTCGCCTGTCTGAGCTTCGAATGTGCGAGCCACAGATAATTGACCCGCTCGGTCTTGTGATCTGAGAACTCGTTGGCAACCGCAAAGCCGAGCCGGAAGGGTTCGCCCTTGTCGGAGATCACATAGATGCCGGCCATTTCGGGCTCTTCTCCGCCATCCTCGGCAAAGGACGGAGACACGAGCGGCTCGCCGGGGGCCACAGCCGTGGTACCGTTGCCCTTGTAGAACCATTCCGGCTGCACGCCCTTCTCACCGGACTTCGGCTTGCCGCCTTCGAGCCCCATGCGGAACATCTTCATCGAGTCGGTCAGCGTTTCCTCGGCGGCTTCCGTCGCCTTCTTGTGCATCGCGTCGCGGGTTGCAGCGGAGCCAAGATGCGTGAGCCCGGTCCCCGTCAGATGCAGATGGGCGGGATCGGGATGCGTGATCGGGGAAAGCAGCCGCCCCTGGGAATAGGCTTCCTCGAGATCGATCGTTTCGCCAAGGCCCTTGGCGTCGACGACGTCCCTGAGGCTCCTGCCGCTATTGGCCGCTTCCATCGCCAGAGCATAGACGCTCTCCGCTCCCCTGACGGCACGCGCCGTCTCGCCCGGGGCCCGCACGGCGACGATAACCGAACCGTCTTCTTTCCTGACCTGAGAAATCAGCACGTTCTGTCCTTCCTGATGAATTGGCTCCCACAATGCCTTCCCTTGCGGAAAAGCAACGCTTCGCCCGAGAGGGGCTTACGCCACCCGGTTACGGCAAACATGCCGCGTTTTTCTGTTGCGATCATCGGGGGCCGAGCGGAAGCCGGTCAGCCCTTGCCCTTGTTCTTGTTGTAAACGTCGAAGAACACGGCTGCGAGCAGCACGAGGCCCTTGATCAATTGCTGGTAGTCGATGCCGATGCCCATGATAGACATGCCGTTGTTCATCACGCCCATGATGAAAGCGCCGATCACCGCACCGGTGATCTTGCCGACGCCACCCGAGGCAGACGCCCCGCCGATGAAGCAGGCCGCGATCACGTCGAGTTCGAAGCCGACCCCGGCCTTCGGGGTCGCCGAATTCAGACGCGCGGTGATGATCATGCCGGCAAGCGCCGCGAGCGCGCCCATGTTCACGAAGGCGTAGAAGGTCAGCCGCTCGGTATTGATGCCGGAGAGCTTGGTCGCCTTCTCGTTGCCACCCATCGCGTATATCCGCCGGCCGATCGTCGAGCGCGTGGTGACGAAGGTATAGACGGCGATCAGCACGCCCATGACGACCAGGACGTTGGGCAGGCCCCGATAGGTCGAAAGCTGGAAGCCGAGGAACAGGGCCACCAGGCTGATGACCGCCATCTGGATCGCGAAGAAGGCGAACGGCTCGTTCTCCGTGCCGTGCTGGTCGTTGATCCGGCGGTTGCGAATCCCGGCAAAGATCGCATAGCCGACGAGCAACAGCACGGCGACCAGCGCGACCATGTTCTTGATCGTCTCCGGGCTCGGGTTGAGGAAATAAAGGAAGTCGGGAATGAATCCGGTCGAGAGAATCTGGAAGTCCTTCGGAAACGGTCCGATCGGGCGGCCGCCGAGGACCACATAGGTCATTCCCCGGAACACCAGCATGCCGGCCAGCGTGACGATGAAGGCCGGAATCTTCTGATAGGCGACCCAGTAGCCCTGCGCCGCGCCCATGATGCCGCCGACGATCAGGCAGGCGGGAATGACCACGAAGGCAGGCAAGCCCCATTTGACGAGCATGATCGCCGAAATCGCGCCGATGAAGGCCACGATGGAGCCGACCGACAGATCGATGTGCCCGGCAACGATGATCAACAGCATGCCCAGCGCCATGATGACGATGAACGAGTTCTGCAGCACCAGGTTCGTGATGTTGACGGGCCTGAAGAGGACGCCGTTGGTGACGAACTGGAAGAACAGCATGATGATGACGAGCGCGACCAGCAGGCCGTATTCGCGAATGTTGTTCCTGAGGTAGTCACCGATCGACGGTTTGGTGGTTTCGGTGCTCGTATCGGCGACCATTAGTGTTTCTCCCCTGAACGCATGATGGCGCGCATGATCGATTCCTGGCTTGCTTCCTCCTTGGAAAGCTCGGCCACTATGCGCCCCTCGTTCATGACATAGATGCGATCGCAGGTCCCGAGCAGCTCCGGCATCTCCGACGAGATCATCAGGATGCCTTTGCCCTCGGCCGCGAGCTGGTTGATGATGGTGTAGATCTCATACTTCGCGCCGATATCGATACCGCGCGTCGGCTCATCGAGTATGAGGACTTCGGGGTTGGTGAACAGCCACTTGGACAGGACGACCTTCTGCTGGTTCCCGCCGGAGAGATTGACCGTCTCCTGATAGATCGAATGGGAACGGATGCGGAGCTTCGAGCGATACTCGGCGGCGACCTTGCGTTCCTTGCGCTCGTCGATGACGCCGTTCGATGCGACCGCGTGCAGGTTGGCGAGCGTGGTGTTGTGCATGATGTTGTTGATCAGCACGAGACCGAGCTGCTTGCGGTCCTCCGTTACATAGGCGAGACCGGCCTTGATGGCCTTGGGAATCGTGCTCACGTCCACCGGCCGGCCATGCATCGTCACCTCGCCGGTGATCTTGTGGCCCCAGGACTTGCCGAAGAGGCTCATCGCCGTCTCGGTGCGTCCGGCGCCCATCAGTCCGGCGATGCCGACGACCTCGCCGGCGCGCACCTTGAAGCTGACGTCGTGCAGAAACTGCCGGTCGCGGTGATGCTGATGATAGACGTTCCAGTTCTTCACCTCGAGCAGCGTGTCGCCGATCTTCGGTTCGCGCGGCGGATAGCGGTCTTCCATGGCCCGGCCGACCATGCCGTTGATGATCCGGTCCTCGCTGATGTCTTCCTTATGACAGTCGAGCGTCTCTACCGTTCCGCCGTCGCGCAGGATGGTGATCTGATCGGCAACCTTCTTAATCTCGTTGAGCTTGTGAGAGATGATGATCGACGTCATGCCCTGGCTGCGGAACTCCATGAGCAGCTTCAAAAGCGCGTCGGAGTCGTTTTCGTTGAGGGATGCGGTCGGCTCGTCGAGGATCAGCAGGCGGACTTTCTTCGAAAGCGCCTTGGCAATCTCCACCAGCTGCTGCTTGCCGACGCCGATGTCGGTGATCAGCGTCGTGGGAGACTCGTTCAGGCCCACTTTCTTCAGGAGTTCCTGGGTGCGGGCAAAGGTCTGCGGCCAGTGAATGACGCCCTTTTCGGCCACCTCGTTGCCGAGAAAGATGTTCTCGGCGATCGAAAGCAGCGGAACGAGCGCCAGTTCCTGATGGATGATGATGATGCCGAGCTCTTCGCTGTCCGAGATCGTGCTGAACCGGCGAGGCTCGCCGTCGTAATGGATCTCGCCCTCATAGGTACCGGCCGGATAGACGCCGCTCAGCACCTTCATCAAGGTCGACTTGCCGGCGCCGTTTTCCCCGACAAGCGCGTGGATCTCGCCTTCGCGGACCTTGAACGAGACATTGTCCAGGGCCTTGACGCCCGGAAACGTCTTCGTGATGCCCCGCATTTCAAGAATGATATTGTCCATACTCAGCCATTCCAGCTGCAGTCGGAGAGACTGCAGGCGCTCTCCCGTGCTGCGCGGTTCTTTCGACCGGCTCCGATACGAAATAAAACCACGCGGCGGGCCAAAGTGCTACAGCGACATTGCGACGAGACGCATGCCGCCTGGATTAAGAGGGTGCGCGAGCTTGTCGCGCACCCTCCCGGTTCGCCGCATCAGTTGTTGAGCTGATCTTCCGTGTAGTAGCCGGAACCGACGAGAACCTCCTTGGCATTGGACTTGTCGACGGAAACGGGCTTCAGGAGGTAGGACGGAACGACCTTGACGCCGTTTTCGTAGGTCTTCGTGTCGTTGACCTCAGGCTCCTTGCCATCCATGATCGCGTTGACCATGTTGACGGTGACCTTGGCGAGTTCACGGGTGTCCTTGAAGACCGTGGAATACTGTTCGCCGGCGAGGATCGACTTGACCGACGGCAGTTCGGCGTCCTGACCGGTGACGATCGGCATCGGCATGTCGCCGGAGCCGTAACCGACGCCCTTCAGAGCCGAAATGATGCCGATCGACAGACCATCATAGGGCGACAGAACGCCATCGACCTTCGCGTCGGTATAGGCGGACGACAGAAGATTTTCCATGCGGGCCTGGGCCACGGCGCCGTCCCAGCGCAGCGTGCCGACCTGGTCCATGCCCATCTGGCCGGACTTGACGACGATCTTGCCGCTGTCGATCAGAGGCTGCAGAACGGACATCGCGCCGTCGTAGAAGAAGAAGGCGTTGTTGTCGTCCGGCGAGCCGCCGAAAAGTTCGATGTTCTTCGGCTCGGTGGCACTGTCGAGTTTCAGGCCTTCGACGAGCGAGGTCGCCTGCAGCACGCCGACCTGGAAGTTGTCGAAGGTGGCGTAATAGTCGACATTGCCGGAATCGCGGATCAGGCGGTCATAGGCGATGACCTTGACGCCGGCATCGGCCGCCTTCTGCAGGATGTCGGAGAGCGTCGTGCCGTCGATGGCGCCGATGACGAGAACCTTCGCGCCCTTGGTCACCATGTTCTCGATTTGCGCCAACTGGTTCGGAATGTCATCGTCGGCGAACTGCAGGTCCGGCGTATAGCCGGCTTCCTTGAACAGCTTCTCCATGGTCTCGCCGTCGGAGATCCAGCGCGTCGACGTCTTGGTCGGCATGGAGATGCCGACCATGCCCTTTTCCTGGGCGACTGCCGGCGCGGCGAAGCCAGCGACCGTGATCGCCGCAGCCGCGAGAAGCGAAGTAAAGAATTTCATCAGATCTCTCCCTGAGTGTTGAACCGGCAGGCACGGGGCCTCCGTCTATGCGCAGCGACCACCGTCGCGAGCGTGACCCCCGGCGGTGGTTCAAGATAAAGGAAGCCCTCCCCGTCTTATCATACTCCCGCATGCGCTGGCGCATATGCTGGGAAACTGGAATCAATTGCCATAACTGTCAAATACAATATCGCTTTGCATGCATACCAAAATTGATATATCGCTCTAAAAGAGTGTGATTTTTGAAACTCTTGAAAACGGAACCCAATGCGATGCTCGATGGCAGGCAGAATGCAGCCGGGCTTACGGGAGAACTGCTGGAGACGGGGCTTTTCCGCTCCGGCTTGAAGATCAACCACTTGCGGCTCATCCTGGCGATCGACGACCATCGGCGCATCAGCGCCGCGGCCGACTCGCTTGGGATTTCGCAGCCGGCAGCCTCACGCATGCTGGCGGAGATCGAAGCGATCGTGAAGGCGCCGATATGCGAGCGGGTGGCGCGCGGCGTCGAACTGACCCGCTACGGCGAGGCGCTGGCACGCCGGGCCCGCACCATCTTCCTCGAGTTGCGCGAGGCTGCGCGCGAGATCAACGAGCTGAAGACCGGCAGCGGCGGGTCGGTTTCGCTCGGATCGGTCACCGGCCCGGGGCTCAATCTCGCAGTGCCGGCGATCCGCCAGGTGTCGACGGCCTATCCCGGCATCGAGATCAACGTTCAGATCGACAACAGCAACGTGCTGACGCGGGAGCTTCTGGCGGCGCGGCACGATTTCATCGTCGGGCGGATCCCCGACGACCTCAATCCGCGGCTGTTCAACCTGGTCGAAATCGGTTTCGAGGAGGTCTGCCTCATCGTCCGGGAGGGCCACCCGCTGTTGGACAAGGCGTCGGCCAGCGCCCACGACCTCCCAGGCTACGACTGGGTGTTCCAGCCGCCCGGTACACTGCTTCGACGCGCGGTCGAAGACAGTTTCGCTTCCGCCGGCGTCCGGCTTCCGGCGACGGTCATCAATACTTCATCGACCATCCTGACGCTGTCGATCGTGCGGAACACCAATGCGATCGCTCCCGTTGCGCTCGACGTCGCCAGGCTGGTCGCGGGCAACGGCACGGAAGCCGGCGAGATCCGGATTTTGCCGACCGAATTTGCGATCCGCATCAAACCCTATGGGCTGATCACCGCCGAAGGTCGGGCCCTCCCCCCGAGCGCAAAGCTGCTTTACGATCTGATCCTGAAGCAGAGCAGGGCGTGATCAGGTCCGCATAATCTTGATATCGCAAGCTCCGGCCAACTCAGTGCCTGTCCGGAGAGACTTGATGTTCGGCATGTCGGTATTCCACTCGGTGCTCGAGCGCCTCAAGGCCGAGCAGGACGACGGGCTGTCGGACGAGGCCAGCGACGGATGGCGGGGCACCGCCATCGGCGCGGCGCCGGGCTTCGTTGCCGAAAACGCGGCCCACACCTGGGCATCCCGCAGCGCGGTGGAGCAGGCCTATCGCGCAGTGGCGGCGGAGGAACGATCCGAACCGTTCTCCATGCCCGATCATCTGAAGCGCACAGGCCTTGCGGAGGTCGCCTCCGAGCTCGCGCTGGGCGAAACGGAAACCGCGCTGACGCTCGCCGCCAAGCGGAGGCGTTTCGCCGCGGCGAATCATCCCGACAGGCTGCCGGTGGAAGCGCGGCTCAATGCGACCTTGCGCATGAAGCTTGCTAACATGCTTATCGACGAGGCTTTGAGGCGGATCGAAGGGCGGAAGGTGACTGGATAAGCGTCAGTTCGTTCCGTCGGTGGTGTCGCCGGCGGCTTCGCCTTTGCTCTGGCTCTCCTCCTTCGGTCGGTAAAAGAGGAGAAGGGACGCGCCCGCATAGGCGGTCACGACCATAAAGATCGTCCCCCACATCACCTGCCCGCCGTAGAATTCCACCGCCGTCCACACGGCGCAGAACACGATGATCAGCAGCCGGATCCACAAGGGACGATAGAAGGGGTGATCCGGATCGATGAATTTGATCATCCTGGTTCCTCTGGGAGACTTGATATCGAATTCATCTACTGCACATTTCCGCAATGAGAGCAAATGCAGCAAAAGCGCGCAGAGATCTGCCGTTCGGCGGCGCAGAACGAAGCGGACGATTTCCGCATTTCCGCTGCTCGTAACAGAGCGGCACTTCAAATCGTTGGCAAACGGGCCTATAAGCTAGACAGGCTAGCTAGGTTGGAGCAAAATAATGGATTGGCAGCTGCAGGACGCGAAGAACCACTTCTCGAAAGTGGTGCAGAAGGCGCGCAACGAAGGGCCGCAGATCGTCACGCTGCGTGGCGAGCGCACGGCCGTGGTGCTGTCCGCCCGCGACTATGACGCTCTGCGCGCCGGCCGGCCGACCCTGGTCGACGATCTGCTTGGCGGTCCCCCTTGGGACGATGAGCTCGCCGATGCCATCGAAGCGCGCGCCAAAACGCCGAGTCGCGGCGTGGCCTTCTGATGTATCTGGTTGACACCAACATCGTTTCGGAGGCGCGACGCGGCACGCCGCAGGCGCTGTCCTGGTTGCGTTCCGTCGATCCGCTCAGCATCCATCTGAGTGCCCTGACCCTTGGCGAGATCATGCGCGGCATCGCACTGAAACAGAAGTCGGATCCGAAGGCTGCCGCTCACCTCACCGAATGGCTGCGCAAGCTGCGCCACGACCATGGCGACCGCATCCTTCCGGTGACCGACCAGATCGCCGTCGAATGGGGCCGCATCGCCGCGATTCGGTCGCGTGGCGATATTGACGGGCTCCTCGCCGCGACCGCGATCGTCCACGATCTGATCCTCGTCACGCGCAACGTCAGGGATTTTGAAGACACGGGCGCGTCCGTGATCAATCCTTGGGAGACACCGGCGTGAGCGGCTCGGCAACGGGCCGCCCGCAACCGCCAGAAGCCGGTCTCTCCCGGCCGGACCTCTTTCGCTCGATCAGGGCCGGGGTGAGGACTTGGGGCCGGACCGGTGAACCGACCGCGGTTGACACTTGACGGCGCCAAGCCGATTGGAATAAATATTCCGCATAGGCAATAATTAGCCGTTTCATTCCAGTTCCTCCGCGGATGGCCCGCGACGCCTTTGCGCGATGAGCGTCAATCATCGTGTGCCAACCCGGTCGCGCACCGGAATTCAAGGACGACAGTGATGACAGTGAGATTTGGTCTTCTGGGCGCCGGGCGTATCGGCAAGGTTCATGCGAAAGCCGTCAGCGGCAATGCCGATGCCCGCCTCGTCGCGGTGGCGGATGCCTTTCCGGCCGCCGCGGAAGCGATCGCCGGCGCCTATGGCTGCGAAGTCCGGACGATCGATGCGATCGAGGCCGCCGGCGACATCGACGCCGTGGTGATCTGCACGCCGACGGATACCCATGCCGATCTGATCGAGCGCTTCGCCCGTGCCGGCAAGGCAATCTTCTGCGAGAAGCCGATCGATCTCGACGTCGAGCGCGTCAGGGGCTGCCTGAAGGTCGTATCCGAGACCAAGGCCAAGCTGATGGTCGGCTTCAACCGTCGTTTCGACCCGCATTTCATGGCCGTACGCAAGGCGATCGACGACGGGCGCATCGGCGAGGTCGAGATGGTGACGATCACCTCGCGCGATCCCGGTGCGCCGCCGGTCGACTACATCAAGCGTTCGGGCGGGATCTTCCGGGACATGACGATCCATGATTTCGACATGGCGCGTTTCCTGCTGGGCGAGGAGCCCGTTTCCGTCACCGCGACTGCGGCCGTGCTCGTCGACAAGGCGATCGGCGAAGCCGGCGACTATGACAGCGTCTCGGTCATCCTGCAGACGGCATCCGGCAAGCAGGCGATCATCTCGAACTCGCGCCGCGCCACCTATGGTTACGACCAGCGTATCGAGGTTCACGGCTCCAAGGGCGCCGTCGCCGCTGAAAACCAGCGCCCCGTTTCGATCGAGATCGCGACCGGCGAAGGCTACACGCGCCCGCCGCTGCACGATTTCTTCATGACGCGCTACACGGAAGCCTACGCCAACGAGATCGAAAGCTTCATCGCCGCAATAGAAAAAGGCGCCGAGATCGCCCCGTCGGGCAAGGACGGCCTTGCCGCGCTGGCGCTCGCCGATGCGGCAGTCCGCTCCGTTGAGGAAAAGCGCCAGATCAGCATCGCCTGACGACCTGCCGCCCTATTGAAAAGACAGGCCGGGCGGTGCCCGGCCCTTTTCGTCTCATCGCGCTTCAGGCCCCCATCCGATGCGGCACCGTGGAGGATGATGAGGCCGCGTCCACGCTCGGTGCCAGCCCGGGTCGGCCGGTCAGAAAGCCCTGGATGTGCCGGCAACCCTCGTCGACGATGATCTGTCTCTGCCGCTCCGTTTCGACGCCTTCGGTGACGACCGGAAGGTTGAGGCTGTGGCCGAGCGCGATGATCGCGCGGATTATGGCATGGGCTGCCGGGTCCTTGTCGAGCGAGGCGGTGAAGCTGCAGTCGATCTTGAGCTTGTCGAATGGAAACGTCTGGAGATTGCTGAGCGAGGAGTGCCCGGTGCCGAAGTCGTCCATCACGATCCTGGCGCCAAGGAGGCGCAGCCGGACGAGAGTTGCGAGGACGTCGTCGCGGTTATGCATCAGCGCGGCTTCGGTGATTTCCAGTTCGAGCCGCCTCGGCTCCAGCCCCGTCCGCAACAGAATGGATTCGATCCGGTCGAAAAGGTTCGGGAGGAGGAATTGCACCGGTGAGACATTGACCGAGACCGGCAGCGGCTGGTGCCAGCGCACCGCCTCCATGCAGGCCTCTTCCAGCACCCATTCGCCGATCTGAATGATCGAGCCGCTCTCTTCGGCAATAGGAATGAACACATTCGGGCCGACGAGACCGCGATCGGGATGGCGCCAGCGCAACAGCGCCTCGTAACCGACGATCCGGTCGTCCCGCACATCGACAAGCGGCTGATATTCGAGGAAGAGCTGCCGCCTGACGACCGCATGCCTCAAATCGTTCTCGATCTGCCGGCGCGTGCGCACGGCTTCGTCCATTTCGGCGTCGAAGAAGCAGGCAATGCCCTTGCCGGTCTGCTTGGCCCGATAGAGCGCCGTATCGGCATTGCCGTAGAGCCGCTCCGCGGTGGTGCCGTCGCCCGGACAGATCGCTACGCCGATGCTGACCCCGACCGCCATCGGATCGCGCCGCGTATCCATCTCTTCCGAAAAGAGCTTGAGGATACGGTCCGCCAAGAGTCGCGCGGCTTCCGGCTGCGCCGCTCCGCTCTGGACGATGGCGAACTCGTCGCCGCCCAGTCGCGCGATCGTGTCGGCCTCTCCTGCCGCCGCCCGGAGGATATCGGCCACCTTCCTGAGGATACGGTCGCCTTCCCCGTGGCCGAAAATGTCGTTCACGGCCTTGAAGCGATCAAGGTCGAGACACAGGACCGCCAGCGCTTCATTGTGGTGGACGGCGGCGGCCAGGGCCTGTTTCAGGCGGCGGTCAAAGGAGCTTCGATTGGAAAGATCCGTCAGCGCATCGTGGTGAGCGAGGTGTTCTATCGTCCGTTCGGCATCCTTGCGCGCCGTCAGATCCCGCACGAAGATCACATCGCATTGCCGGCCCTTGTATTCGATCGTTCGGCAGACCCTTTCGACGGGCACGTATCCGCCGTCCGCGTGAAGGAGCTCTCCCTCGCTTGCCCCCTCTCCGGCGCCAAGGTCGTGCGGGCTGCGTCTTCCGGGCGCTTCGGCGAACAGCTCCCGCCGTTGCCTGCCGATGAGCTCGGCGGGCTTTCGACCACAGAGAGTGACGAATCGTTCGTTAACTTCGATGACCTCGCCGCCGCGAAGGATCACCATGCCCTCCAGCGAGGCATTGGCGAGCCCCTTGAGGTCCGTCAGGTGCCTGTCGACGAAGAGAGCGCCGAAGGCCATGAGAATGAGCGTGGTTGATGCGGCGATGACACCCCCCGCGAGCCAGAACGGATCGAAGACGTCCGTTGCCGCGACGCTCGGGTCGGGGATCAGGACGACGCCGTTCATCGACGTGAAGTGCAGGACGCATATCGCCACCACCAGAAGCAGGATGGATGCGGCGAGCCCGCGCACGCCGCGCAGCGCCTCGAACGAATGCAAGGCGAGCGTGGCGATCGACGTGCCGAGAAGAACGGCGGCGAAACTCGTTTCCGGATCGAATGCGACCCGTCCCTGCACCTCTATGGCACGCATGCCGGCCACGTGCATGGCGGCGATTCCGAGCCCGAGCAGCAAACCGCCCACGGCCGGAGCATGGCGCGAGCCTCCGGCCAGGCCTACCGAGAAGGCAATCCAGGACGCCGCGATCGCGACCGCGATGGAAAAGCTCGTGCCTTTGGCCCCATAGGCGATGGGGATTCCCCCGTCATAGGCGAGCATCGCGATGAAATGCGTCGACCATACGCCGATGCCGCAGGCAAAGGCGCAGACTGCAATCCAGAGGCGCCGCTGACTGCCTGCGCTGCGCCGGGCGCGCTCGAGAAGCAGCATCGTCGCGACGCTGCCGGCCAGACAGACGACCGTCGCCACCACGATCAGGCGCCAGTCATGATCATCGCGTATGCATGCAATCACTGAAAACATCGCCGTCCCCCACGCGGAAGACAGCTTGGCAACGAGACTCTAAATAACCGTAAATTGAAGTCTGCACAGCACTCGCGTCTGCCGGAACTCTGCGGCGCCGACCCGGCAGACCCGCCGCCTCACGGATGTCCTGCTGCTGCAATGTCGCCGTCGATCGCGCCGAGCGCCCGATCGATATGACCGTCGAAAACGAGCCGCTGCTCGTCCGGGACCACCCTTATCTGCGGCATGCCCTGCAGGCGGACCTGCAGTGATTGCGCGAGGCCCTCCTCCAGTCCCTTCTCCAGAAGATCGAAATAGCGCGTGCCCGGCCCCGTCACGAAGATCGGCATCGGCTCATAGAGACTGAGCATCCGCGAAATGCCGTTGCCGAGCGCCAAGCCGGCCTGGCGGAAGGCATAGCCGGCCATCCGGTTTCCCTGGCGCGCGCTCGCGGCGATCTTGTCCATCTCCGAAGGCGGAACGAACTTCGCCGGTATGGTGTCGGAGGGCACCTCGAAGGCCGTGCGCAGTATCCCGTAGAAGCCCGCTGCCGCCTCGATGCAGCCATAGCTGCCGCAGCGGCAAAGCCCCGCGGACGGCTGATGCAGCATGTGACCGAAATTCGGTGCCGAGACATCGAGCTCGCCGGACCTGCCCCTTCTGGCAAGCCCGAGGCCGATGCTGTGGCCGAGCGAAACGGCCGCAAGCGCATGGAAGCCGCTCTCGCTTTCCTCTTCTCTTACCGCGAGGGCGTGCGCCACCAACAGCGACTCGTTGCTGAGCATGATCCGCGCGCGCCAGGCGGGCCGGAGCAGTTCCACGAAGTCGAGTTGCTCGTTGCCGAAAACCGGCGACCAGATGAGCCGCGCGCCGTCGCCGGCCACGAGCCCCTTGCTGCTGATCGAAATGGCAAGCACCTCGTCCTTCGATATATTCGAGCGGACGAGCAGGCGTTCGAGCGCTGCTGCCAGAACCTCCCCGAAAACGGCGGTGCCGCGGAGGTCGTGGCTGCGCGGATCCTCGAAACGGTCGAGCAGGATGCCGCCATAGTCCGCAAGCGAATATTGCACGACGTCGGAGGAAATGCGCACGACGACCACGTAGCCGCAGCCGCGTCTCGGCTCGAAGAGAACCCGCGGGCGGCCGCGGCCGACCTGGACGTGCTGCTCGGTCTTGGCGATGATCCCGGACCGCTCCAACTCAGCGGTGATGACGGAGATCGTCGCCGAGGCAAGACCCGTCTGTGCCGCAATCTCCGTGTGGGAAAGTGATCCTTTACGGCGGAGCGCCGAGAGAACCAGGGCACTGTTCTGCTGACGCACAAGCTCGGTGCTGGATTTGGTCAGCATCGTTTACCCTTGCAGCGCCGCGCGCCCGACGAGGCGCTCGAAGGGCGCTGTCGCTCTTCAGGGTGCCGCATGTTCAATCCCTGAACCTGCGCGATCAATCGAAACATGCATCAGCGGTAGCGGGTCCCTCGAAGACATGCCCTTCCCAAAGCATTTGGCGGCCTGCAAGACAAGGCGCGTTCATGATTTACGCAGCGATTTCAACGTGCTGTGGCAATGATTCACACGCTGCGGCGGCCTTGTTGACAGCTTGCGGAAACTCTGACATTTATTTTCTCGACTGTCGAGAAAAAACGCGGCGACGCGATAGCGACAGCATCTGGAGGCTCGTCGGGGATGCGTGCGGGAGGTTCGTGCGCGCGGCCGGGCCATTTGGGAGGATAGGATGAAATCCATTTTGAAGCTGTTGGCGGGGGCTGCCATCATAACGTCCATGCATTCCGCGGCGATCGCCAAGGATCTGGTCATCGGCGTTTCGTGGTCCAATTTCCAGGAAGAGCGCTGGAAGACCGACGAGGCAGCCATCAAGGCCGCGCTCGAAGCTTCCGGCGACAAATATATCTCGGCCGACGCGCAGTCTTCCGCCGCCAAGCAGCTCACCGACATCGAGTCGCTGATCGCCCAGGGCGCCAACGCGCTCATCGTGCTTGCGCAGGACTCCGACGCAATCGGCCCGGCCATCGAGAAGGCAGCCGCCGAGGGAATTCCGGTCGTCGGCTATGATCGCCTGATCGAAAATCCCGACGCCTTCTACATCACCTTCGACAACAAGGAAGTCGGCCGCCTGCAGGCGCGCGAGGTATTCAAGCAGAAGCCGGAAGGCAACTTCGTCTTCATCAAAGGCTCCTCCGCCGATCCGAACGCCGATTTCCTCTTCTCCGGGCAGTTGGAAATCCTGAAGGAGGCGATCGACGCGGGCAAGATCAAAAACGTCGGCGAAGCCTATACCGACGGCTGGAAGCCGGAGAACGCCCAGAAGAACATGGAGCAGTTCCTGACCGCCAACGACAACAAGATCGACGCGGTCGTGGCCTCCAACGACGGCACTGCCGGCGGCGCGATCGCGGCACTCGACGCCCAGGGCCTTGCCGGCTCGGTTCCGGTTTCCGGCCAGGATGCCGACAAGGCTGCGCTGAACCGCGTGGCGCTCGGCACGCAGACGGTTTCGGTCTGGAAGGACTCCCGCGAGCTCGGCAAGAAGGCAGCCGAAATCGCCGTGGCGCTTGCCGGCGGCAAAACCATGGACGAAGTCGAAGGCGTACAGACCTTCAACGGCGGGCCGAAGGGCGTCGCCATGAAGTCCGTCTTTCTCGCGCCGCTGGCGATCACCAAGGACAATCTGAACGTCGTCATCGACGCCGGCTGGATTTCCAAGGAAGAAGCCTGCCAGGGCGCCAAGAGCGACGTTGCTGCCTGCAAATAACCGCAACGACATGGCCGATCTCTGATCTTCAAGAGCGCCGCAACGCACACCGTTGCGGCGCTCTTGCAAGGTGCGAAGCGGACCGAACGACATCGACAGATAAGTGGGGGATGGCATGGCCATGGCCGACATCACAAAAGCCAACCAGACAGGGGCCGATCAGATACCGGGCACGCAAGCCGGCCGCGCCCGCACGACGGACGAAAACCCGGTGAAACGCTTCTTCCGTGCCACCGAAATCGATACCCGGCTGCTCGGCATGGTCGGCGCGTTGGTCATCATATGGCTCGGTTTCCAGGTGATGACCGGCGGACTGTTCGACGGTCTGTTCCTCAAGCCGCGCAACCTGTGGAACCTGACCGTCCAGACCTCGTCCGTCGCCGTCATGGCGACCGGCATGGTGCTGGTCATCGTCACCCGCAACATCGACCTCTCGGTCGGCTCCGTGCTCGGCTTCTGCGGCATGATCATGGGCGTCCTGCAGGCGCAGGTCCTGCCGCAATATCTCGGGCTCGGCCATCCCGCCATCTGGGCGATCACCCTTGCCTGCGGCATCGCGGTCGGCGGCGCCATCGGCGCGCTTCACGGATCGATCGTCGCCTTCCTCAACGTTCCCGCCTTCATCGTGACGCTCGGCGGCCTCCTGGTCTGGCGCGGCGCCACCTGGTTCGTGACAAGCGGCCAGACGGTTGCCCCGATGGACGCCACCTTCCGTCTCATGGGTGGCGGCACCGAGGGCTCCATTGGCGCGACGGCCAGCTGGATCGTCGGCTTTCTCGCCTGTATCGCCATCGTCGGCGCCATTTTGAATTCGCGCAAGCAGCGCAAGCGCTTCGGCTTCCCGCTGCGCCCCGTCTGGGCCGAGTATTTCCTGGCAATCCTCGGCTGCGCTCTGGTGCTTGGCGCCGTTGCCGTGGCCAACCATTATTACTGGCCGGTGAATATCGCCCGCAGATATGCCGATGCGAACGGCATCGCCTGGCCGGACGGCGGCCTGCAGATCTCGCACGGCATCGCCATTCCCGTTTTGGTGGCGATCGTCGTCGGTATCGTCATGACCTTCATCGCCACCCGCCTGCGTTTCGGCCGTTACGTCTTCGCGCTCGGCGGCAACCCCGAAGCGGCCGAGCTCGCCGGCATCAAGACGCGCTGGGTCACCGTCAAGATCTTCACGCTGATGGGCGTGCTCTGCGCCATTGCGGCGGCCATCTCGACGGCGCGCCTCAACGCCGCGACCAATGCCCAGGGCGAACTCGACGAGCTCTACACGATCGCTGCCGCCGTCATCGGCGGGACCTCGCTGGCCGGCGGCGTCGGCACCATCGCCGGCGCGATGATCGGCGCGCTCGTCATGCAATCCCTGCAGTCGGGCATGGTCCTTCTGGGAATCGATACGCCCTTCCAGCGCATCGTCGTCGGCGTCGTGCTCGTCACCGCCGTCTGGCTCGACACCGTCTACCGCGCCCGCGCAAAATAATCAGGAGTTCGAACATGACTGAACAACGCACTCCGCTCGTGGAAATGAAGAACATTTCCATCTCCTTCGGCGGCATCCATGCGGTGGACGATGCCTCCGTCGACCTCTATCCGGGCGAGGTGGTCGCCCTCCTCGGCCATAACGGCGCCGGCAAGTCGACGCTCATCAAGATTCTCTCCGGCGCCTACAAGCGCGATGCCGGCGAGATCCTGATCAACGGCGAACCGGCCGAGATCAACAATCCGCGCGACGCCAAGAAATACGGCATCGAGACGATCTACCAGACGCTCGCCGTCGCCGACAACGTCGACGCTGCCGCCAATCTCTATCTCGGCCGCGAACTGCGCACCCCCTGGGGCACGCTCGACGACGTGGCGATGGAAGCCAAGGCCCGCGAAGTGATGGGCCGGCTCAACCCCAACTTCCAGCGCTTCAAGGAACCGGTGAAGGCGCTCTCCGGCGGCCAGCGGCAATCGGTGGCGATCGCCCGCGCCATCCTCTTCGACGCCCGGATCCTGATCATGGACGAGCCGACCGCGGCACTCGGGCCGCAGGAAACCGCGCAGGTCGGCGAGCTCATCAAGCAATTGAAGCGCGAGGGCATCGGCATCTTCCTGATCAGCCACGACATCCACGACGTCTTCGACCTCGCCGATCGCGTCTCCGTCATGAAGAACGGCCAGGTCGTCGGCCACGCCCGCACCGAGGACGTGACCAAGGACGAGGTGCTCGGCATGATCATCATGGGCAAGGTACCCCCCAAGGCCGTCCCCGGCCCCGGCGCCATGCAGATGGCGTGAGGTGGTACAAACCCGCCAATGCCGCGTCGACGGGCGCGGCATTTTCTTCGCAAAAGCCGCCTCCCCCAGGCACCAAACGCAAATTTCCGCTGCAAACCCCGTCAATCACCATTGAAGCGGCGCGCAAGCTAGGCTAAGAACCGCACACAGCCTGCTTCGGCGGCCCTGCCGCCAAACGGATGCACCCGTAGCTCAGCTGGATAGAGTGTTGGATTCCGATTCCAAAGGTCACAGGTTCGAATCCTGTCGGGTGCGCCAATCTTTTCAACCCCTTAGGGAAGATTTGCAGAACTATAATAAAGCGCAGGAAGCACCGGCAATCGCCTGAGAACAAGCTCATCTCTAATGACATCGGAGATGACGAACTCATTTCTCTCTCAAAGGCCGCAGAGATTTTCTTCCGGGGGGAGCTAACATAATCCTCTCTTCGAACGGAAGCCCGCAAGGGTAATCTGGAAATCGTTCGCATCGCGAACAAGGACTTTGTCATGCGGAATGCCATCAGGCGCATGGTCGAGCTGTGCAAGCTACCTTCTCCAGCGAGCTCGACGGCAACACCGCAAACCATCTCTGCGAAAGAGGCTGCCCGGCTCCGGCTCGCAGCACTAAAGCGGCAATGAGTAGGCGCGTTCAGACAAGCCGACCTGGAGCGGATTCTTCAGACGGCCAAGAAGGCCGGCGCTGTTGTTCAGGTCCACTTGAGGACGCTGCAGGTGAAGATTTTGCCGGCATCCGACGGAGCATTATCTGTCAACGACGGATTCGCGCCGGACGGAAAGGAGAACTGGAATTGACTGTTGAACCGGTTGCTCCCCCGCACCTCAGCAATGTCATCGCGTATTCTTCGTTCTCGGTATCGTGTATTTCGCTCGCGAGCTATGGGCACCCGCCGCCGCTTTTAACTGGTGGGTGCGGGTGGTTTGGCTCATTTGGATAGCCGTATGGGGCGGCTATCATCTTATCAGAACCATGCGAGCACGGAACGAACCGACCGTGTGAACCGACTTGATCGGCAAGCGCACTCCATTCACGCGATTGTTTTCTCCCGTCACACGTGAAGGTATAGACCTCGCGAGGTAAATACCCTAATTTTTTACGGGTGAAATGTTGCGGGAAGCCCTATCGGGTTTGGAGACGGTGCCAATTGATCACGTTGTCGTACGGAACTCTCGCGTTGAGCCTGCTTGGCACGGCGCTGTTGACGGTAATTCTCTTCAACAGAGTTTTAGGGAAGAAGCATAAAGCAATCCAAGAGCGCCTTGACGTGCTTTCCGAAGAGCTTTCCGAAAGCAGGGCTCAGATTGAGGGGCAAAAAGAAGAGTACGCCCTCTTGTCCAAGATAGCGAAGGAAAGACTTCATATCATCGATGAGTACCAAGACACGATCAACGAGTTGACGAACAGCAGTAGAGTGTTGAAGAGCAGCACTTGAAATGATTGGCGATTACCGCTCATAGCTCCCGGCTTCGGGGGCTTTATTTATTCCGTGACCAGCGCAACCAATTTGCGCTCAACGACACAAGCTTCGATGGAGCTAGTTTCCTCGTTCAGAATGCGAAGCAACGTTTGCTGATCGGGCATCCGCACCAAACAGCGGTAAATTGCCATGGCTTCATGCTCGTCGTCGGGATCACCCTCTTTCAATTCTTGACGTTGCTCCAACGCGGCGGCTCGGCATTCCTCAAGCGTTTCCGCAAAGTAGAGCAACTGGTCATTTGGCGGTGAAATCTGATACGCGTACAACGTTACATCTTCCATTCGAAGCGATACCTCTTTCAGTAATCACGCGCGCAGGTATAGTCCAAATGTGGGCATTGGAAATTGTTGAATCCTACAATTAGCACGGGCTGAAATATGAACCGCGCCGTAGTATCGATATGAGAATACGCCGCCTTAGAAGGGAAGCGTCTCAGCCTCTAACGCCCTACACCTTCACGATGAACTGGCAGTTCACCCGCGCGGCGCAGCGCGTCTATTTCGAGGAAGGCGAACCGTTCTGCCACGTCTTTCGGTGGCGCGACGGGAACTCGAAAACCTCGATCCGCGGATGGCTAGGCTCTCGGAGAACCCTGAGCTCGAGGCCGAACACGCGGCATGGGCGGCCGGCCGCTTCCAGTTCAACGCTACGCTGTCCAATCCGGATTCCGAGGCGGCGAGGAAGAAGTGGCAAAAGACCTATTTTCGAGGGAAGTATCCCTCGGGCGATGATGCGCCCGACGACCATCGAAGCAAGCTTCGGCTGGCGCCGTTCAGGGCAAAACGATAGGCACGGTGGAACCGGAGGATCAGGGCGATCGATCATCTGGAGAAATTCTCCTATTTTTCAGCTGGCGAAGAAGTACAGGCTCAAGACAGCTTGGGGCACGGACATTCTGTCCAACCCCACGATGACCAAACATCAGGGCGCCATCCTCGCCACGATGTCCCGTTGGTATTCGAATGACGAGATCCTCACTATGGCGACCAGCTCGAATGCCGCATTGCTGGCGATGTCCTGCCCGCGCAATCCTTATCCCGGTAGGATCGGTGTGATCGAAGCGGATGCTTATGCTGATATCCTCCTCGTCGACGGCGACCCGATCGCTGACATCAAACTGATCGCCGATCCGGATGCGAACCTGAAGATTATCATGAAGGATGGACGCATCTATAAGAATACGCTGACAGCATAATGGGAGCTGCGCGGATCAGGTGTCCCTGATCGCAATTGAGAAGCGGCCCTGACCCTCTTCAGCAAATGTGTCGCCGGCGACATCCTTATGGTCTTGGGTGGGCCCCCGGCCAATGCCGGAGAGCACGGCGACCAAGCCGTCATCTACACCACACCACCACATAGCGTAATCGCTCAGGGCCTAGCCTTCGAGGCGGCGGCTCTCCACACTGTCCCTTGTCAACTGTGTTCAGTGTGCCGAAGCGATGAGGAGAACCGCCATGAAGTATTATGCCGGACTGGATGTCAGCCAGCAAACGACCTCAATCTGCATCGTTGATGAGGAGGGCAAGACTGTTGCCGAACGGAAGATGGCATCGTGCCCAGAGGCGATTAGTGAAGCGCTTGAGCCGTTCGCGGTAACCCGTGCAGGACTGGAAACCGGTCCCCTGTCGGTCTGGCTATGGAATGGATTGAAGGAACGCGGCGTTCCCATCGTCTGCATGGATGCTCGCCATGCCAATGCGCCCTTAAAGATGATGCCTGCCAAGACGGACCGCAACGACGCCATTGGCCTGGCGTAGATCGTTCGTACGGGTTGGTGCAAGAGCGTTCATATCAAGTCAACGGCAAGCCACGAAGCTCGGGCACTCCTTGCCACTCGTAGCCAAATTTGTGCGAACCCGCTGCGACCTGGAAAACCAGATCAGAGGTGTCCTTCGCACCTTTGGTATCCTGTTTGGCAAACGGGTTGGTGGGTTCGTCAAGCGTGCCGAGGAAATCATCGATGGCGAGCTCGATGCGTCGCCAACAATCCAGGCTGTCGTGGAAGCATTGATGCGGGCACGTGCCAACATCCTTGAGCAGATCCGTCATCTCGAGGCGAAGGTTCGCTTGATAGCGCGGCAGAACAAGGTCGTCAGACGGCTGATGTCGGTTCCTGGTGTGGGAGTTATCACTGCGCTCGGCTTCGCCGCAACCATTGATGATCCGACACAATTCAAACGATCGTCCAGCGCCGGGCCTACCTTGGTCTAACACCTCGCATCTATGCCTCCGGTGAGACGATGAGATCCGGGCGCGTTTCGAAACGGGGCGACGACTTTCTCCGACGCAGCCTGTATGAGGCAGCCAATGCGCTGCTGACGCGTATTCCGCGGTCCTCGCTTTGAAGAGCTGGGGGTTTCGCATCGCGCGGCGTGGCGGCTATCGAAAAGCTAAGGTAGCTGTAGCCCGAAAGCTGGCCGTGATCCTTCACGCAATGTGGATATCGGGTGAACCCTTCCGTTGGTCATCGCAAGAGCCGGGCGATCTGGCATCATTACAGTGATGTCCATGATTAGCTGAGATCAGCGAGATCGTCCGGTCAGGACGATGGCGCGGTCAAGACCGATCCCAGGAATGCGATGCTGTCTGATACAGGCAACCGCGAACAACACATTGGTCGACCGAGCCTATCCAACGCCATGATGAGGCGGCCAAAGTGCCGACCTCGAAGAGAACCATGAGCCTGACCTGTGACGCCCTCGGCGATCAACTTGACAACCGCGATTAGAGAACTCCCGGGACACGATCTCATCGTGAGCCGACCTCCTCACTATCGGCATCGATATTGAGGTGGTAGCGCGTGTAGCGGCGTTCTCCCGTTCTGGTCAGTCCGCCGATTTCCACCAACTCGTGCAGATCACGCGTGGCGGTCGCGCGTGACGCCTTGGTGATGCTGATGTAATTTTCAGCGCTCAGCCCACCCTTGAAACCGTTGATCCCCTCGCGGAACATGCGGGCAATCGCTTTGCTTTGCCGCTCGTTAAGTTGGCCGCCAAGCCGCCCGTAAAAATGTGCTTTGGCAATGTAGAAATTGACCCGCCGCATCGTGGTCTGTTGGGCTTCCAGAACCGTTTGCGCAAAATAGACGAGCCAGTCGGTTATTTCCGTGCCTTTGTTACTCGCCTCAAGCATATCGTAATAACGCTTTCGGTTCCGCTCGATGGTAAAGGCCAGAGAAATCAGGCTGGGTTGCCCTAGGCTTTGCGCCAGAGCCTTTTCAGAGAGCGCACGCCCTATTCGGCCATTGCCGTCCTCGAACGGATGAATGCTCTCGAAATAGATATGCGCCATCCCGCTGCGGATCAGAGGCGATAGTGGTGCATCCCCATCAGGTGCCGTCCGATTGAACCAGGCAATGAACCTCTCCATCTCGGTCGGTATCTGTTTGGATGGCGGTGCTTCAAAATGGATTTTGGGCCGGCCGATACTACCCGATATCACCTGCATCGGGTCGCTATGGGCGCGGTACGCCCCGATGGTTTCAATGCGCCGCTCCCCGGCCATGACCATCCTGTGCCAGGCAAAAAGCGCCTCGTCGGAAAGCGGATTGGCAAAACCTTGATAGAGATCGACCATCATTTCCGCGATACCGCGCTCTTGCGGCGGAATATGCTGGTCATCGATACCGAGACCAAATTGATTACGGAGTGAGGATTGCAGGCTGTCGCGATTGAGCATCTCACCCTCGATTTCCGAGGTTTTCAAGGCTTCATCGCTGATAAGCTCGATGCGGAGCATGTCTCGCTCATCCGGTCGGATATGCCGATACGCACCAATGAATTCGCCCGAGCGCAACAGGAATTGCTTTTCGAGCGGTTCAATCGCTGCCGCGTCAAACGTGAGTTTTGGCCAATTGACCTGCTGCCAGTTCCAGATCATGAGTTATAGGGCGCCTTTTTATAACTCACAATACCAACAATATTTGAGTGATAGCAAGCTATTCTATCGCTCAACGGTGTTAGCATTACAGTTGCATATTTATCTATGATCTGAATCCATGGGTCTCCATGATTCGGAGGTCATGGATGGCAGGTGCATCAATCGAGACGACGCTTGAGCTTTGGGCATCATCGTTGCGCGACGTGA
>NZ_NWVE01000008.1:0-373507 GCF_002885915.1 Sinorhizobium sp. M4_45 | reverse complement strand
CACTCTGTGACCGAAGCCACCGGCATCAGGTCACGCATTGGAGAATGGTTCAGAACCGAAGGACAGCAAAAGCGATCTGTCCGGCGGAAGAAAGACTTTGCCGATCGGTGCGAGTGCCGGTCAAAACCTAACCGAACCCAAGGAAAAGCCGCCAAATGGAGGTGTTTTGCCCCTTGAGTTCTTTCATTGGAGAAACACATGAATATCGGCGAAGCCTCCAAGGCCAGCGGCGTCTCCTCCAAAATGATCCGCTACTACGAGCAGATCGGGCTTATCAGTCCCGCCCTTCGAACCGCGTCCAGCTATCGGACTTACGGCGACAACGACGTCCATACGCTTCGTTTCGTGCGCCGGGCACGCGATCTGGGGTTTTCGGTGGAGCAGATCAAGGAACTGCTTGCCCTCTGGCGCGACCGGTCCAGGGCGAGTTCCGACGTCAAGGCGGTCGCCCTGGAACACATCGCGGAACTGGAACGCAAGATAGCCGCCATCCAGGAAATGACGCGGACGCTCAAGCATCTCGCGGGCCATTGTCACGGCGACGATCGGCCGGACTGCCCGATCATCGAAGAAATCGCGAACGGGTCCGCCCGGGTGAATACCGAGGTCAATCCCCGCTTCGGCGTCGCGTCGCTGAAATAGCGTCCAACTCGGAACGGAGGCTTCGATGGCAGATCAAAAAGATCATGGGGATCGACACCACCATCACCGCCATAATGCGCAAGGCGAGAACCAGGCCCGCACGCAAAAGCGCGCGCTCGCCGCTCAGGCAGAGGACGCGATCTACACCTGCCCCATGCATCCGCAGGTAAGACAGGTCGGCCCCGGGAACTGCCCGATCTGCGGCATGGCGCTGGAGCCGGAAATCGCGACTAACGAAACAGGACCGAGCCCGGAACTCGCCGACATGCGTCGGCGGTTCTGGATCAGTCTCGTCCTGGCAATGCCTGTGCTGATACTGGAGATGGGCGGCCATCTCGTCGATCTACACATGCTCCTCACGCCGCAAATGTCGAACTGGCTGCAGCTCGTCCTTGCCACGCCGGTGGTCCTGTGGGGTGGCTGGCCGTTCTTCGAAAGGGCGTGGCGGTCCATCATCGCGCGGCACCTGAACATGTTCACGCTGATCGCCATGGGCACGGGAGCTGCCTGGGTCTACAGTGTCGTTGCGACAGCAGCGCCGGGCCTGTTTCCGGCAACGTACCGTTCCGACGGCGGAGCGGTTGCGGTCTATTTCGAAGCGGCTGCCGTGATCACGGTGCTGGTCCTGCTCGGCCAGGTTCTGGAGCTGCGCGCCCGGGAACAGACGGGCGGCGCCATAAGAGCGTTGCTCGACCTTGCGCCCAAGACCGCTCGCCGCATCGAAGGTGAGGGTAACGAAGTGGACGTACCCCTGGAAGCCGTGGCCGTCGGTGACTGGCTGCGCGTACGGCCGGGCGAGAAAGTGCCTGTAGACGGCAAGCTCATCGAAGGCCGCAGTTCGGTGGACGAGTCGATGATCACCGGCGAATCCATGCCGGTCACCAAGGAAGCCGGCGCTCACCTCATAGGCGGCACCGTGAACAAGACGGGTGGCTTCGTCATGGAGGCGGGCAAGGTGGGACGCGATACCATGCTGTCGCGGATCGTGCGGATGGTAGGCGAAGCGCAGCGCTCGCGCGCCCCTATCCAGCGTCTGGCCGACGAGGTCTCCGGCTGGTTCGTTCCCGCCGTCATCGCGACCGCCGTCGCCGCCTTCGCCACCTGGATGTGGCTCGGACCGGAGCCGCGATTCATTCACGGCCTTGTCGCTGCTGTCGCGGTGCTCATCATCGCCTGCCCCTGCGCCCTCGGTCTCGCCACACCGATGTCGATCATGGTCGGCGTAGGGCGCGGCGCGCGTTTGGGCGTGCTCATAAAGAATGCCGAGGCACTGGAGCGGTTCGAGAAAGTAGATACGCTGGTGGTCGACAAGACAGGAACGCTCACCGAGGGCAAGCCCAGGCTGACGTCGATCGTCGCGACCGAAGGGCTGGGCGAGAATGAGCTTCTCCAATTGGCCGCAAGCCTAGAAAGGGGGAGTGAGCACCCGCTGGCAGACGCAATCGTCGACGCCGCGGCGGCGCGCGGTCTAACCGTCGGCAAGGCGGAGGATTTCGACAGCCCGGTCGGCAAAGGCGTCACGGGTTCGGTCGATGGCCGGAAGCTGATCATCGGCAGCCACCGGATCATGGAAGAAGAAAGCGTCGATGTGTCAGCCCTTGCGAAAGAAGCCGAACGTCTTCGCGGCGAAGGAGCAACCGTCATTTTCGTGGCCATCGACGGCCGCGTCGGCGGTCTCTTCGCGATTTCCGATCCCATCAAGGCGACAACCCCCGATGCCATGCGAACGTTGATGAATGAGGGCATCCGTGTCGTCATGCTTACCGGGGACAACAAGACCACTGCCAAAGCCGTCGCACGCAAACTGGGGATCGAAGAAGTCGAGGCCGAAGTGCTCCCGGATCACAAAAGCGAAATCGTCGCGCGCCTGCGCCAGCACGGACGTATCGTCGCCATGGCTGGAGACGGTGTCAATGACGCCCCCGCGCTCGCCGCGGCCGATGTCGGCATTGCCATGGGCACCGGGACGGACGTGGCAATCGAGAGCGCAGGCGTGACCCTGATCAAAGGAGACCTTCAGGGAATCGCCCGGGCACGGCAGTTGAGCCATGCGACGATGAAGAACATCCGCCAGAACCTGTTTTTCGCCTTCATCTACAACGCTGCGGGTGTCCCCGTCGCCGCAGGCATTCTCTATCCTACCTTCGGCCTCCTGCTCTCACCGATCATCGCAGCGGCGGCAATGGCGCTTTCCTCGGTCAGCGTAATCGCCAATTCGCTGAGACTGAGAGGCGTCCGGATATAGCGAATGCAGCGCCTCAAAAACCGAGAACGGCTTTGGCGCCGAGAGTGGCCGCGGCAAGGAAGACGTATCGGCCCGTCTTGGCGATGGCGACGAGGATCAGGAAGGACCAGAGCGGCTCGCGCAACACGCCGGCGATCACGGTAAAGGCGTCGCCGAAAACGGGCATCCAGGAGAGAAGCAGGGTCCAGCGGCCGTAACGCCGGTACCATCCGCCTGCCCTTTCAAGCGACGCCTCCTTCACCGGGAACCATGGTCTGTCGTGAAAACGATCGATGAACCTCCCGAGGAACCAATTGCATACTGCTCCGAGGATATTGCCGAGGCTAGCCACGACGATAAGTGCCACGAGCGAAAACTTGCCTGAAGCGAGCAGCCCCACCAGCAACGGCTCGGACTGGAACGGCAGGACGGTGGCTGCCCCGAAGGCGACGAGGAAGAGGCCGGCGTAAGCTGCGGTCATGGGTTCTCAGGTCTCTTCACTGGTCGACATCATCCTAAACCCCTGGTTATTATCGTCACGCCATCGCTACCAGAAGTGGCGCGCACAGTTTCCCTGCGGCTGTAAGGCGGACGGCCATGCAGCCGCAGGTGCGTGCGCGCGGTCCAACTCTGCAAACACAGCCGGCACTCCGGAACAAGAGCGGCTCTCCGACAATTGTGCAGGGGTGAGAACATCCTTTTTATCGCCGAGGTACGTCCTGCCGACGCCCCTCGATATCAGGAGTTGAGCGATGAAAATTGCGCAGATCGCACCCCTTGCAGAACGCGTCCCGCCGAAGCTTTACGGAGGCACGGAGCGAATCGTCCATTGCCTGACCGAAGAACTCGTAAGGCTGGGCCATGACGTGACCCTTTTTGCCAGCGGCGATTCGCTTACAAGTGCCGAGCTGGTGCCCTGTTGCGATGTCGCGCTCAGGCTCAATCCGAAAGTTCAAGATTTCCTTCCCCATCACATCGCAATGCTGGAAGAGGTCCGCCGCCGCGCGCCTCAGTTCGACGTTCTGCATTTCCATATCGAATTCCTGCATTTCCCCCTGATCAGAGATTTCGCCGACAGGACGGTGACGACACTTCATACACGCCTCGATCTGCCCGATCTGCAACCCTTCTATCTCGCCTTCCCCGATATCCCCCTGGTTTCGATCTCGCAGCACCAGCGAGCGCCGATGCCGCCGGTCAACTGGAGGGGCACTGTGCTGCATGGACTGGACCCGACGGTGTTGGCGCTGCGGGAAAGACGATCTGACGCGTATCTGGCATTCCTCGGGCGCATTGCACCGGAGAAGGGTCCCGACCGCGCGATCGAAATCGCCGCACGGACCGGCATGCCTCTGAAGATCGCTGCGAAGATCGACGCCCAGGATCGCGCCTATTGGGAAGCAGTCGTCGAACCTCTCGTCGCAAGCCATTCCAACGTCGAATACATCGGCGAGATAGACGAAAACCAGAAGGCGGACTTCCTCGGCAATGCGGCAGCACTCCTTTTTCCGATAAACTGGCCGGAACCTTTCGGCCTCGTGATGATCGAGGCGATGGCCTGCGGCACTCCGGTGCTTGCCTTCCGCTATGGCTCGGCGCCGGAGGTGATCGACGACGGCGTGTCGGGGATCCTGGTCGACACGGTCGACGAAGCGATCGAAAGCCTCGAACGGGTGCTGGAACTCGACAGGCGTAAGGTTCGCGAAAGCTTCGAGAGACGGTTCACTACCGAACGGATGACACGCGATTATCTCGACATTTACCAGAACCTTCCGGGTGTCCTGAGGCAGACCGCCCCCACCCCGCAAGGCGAGCCCAAGAAAATCGGCCTCGAGGCGGCATGAGGAACGCATCGGACAACGGATAAGATTTTTCTGCGGCGCCTTTGACGAAAGACGCCTGACGCGAAGGATGCCATCGCGTCAGGCGTTATCCGTTCATGAAGGGCTCGCTCCTGTTGCTCCGAAACGGGTTCCTCGTGGCGCTCGGCTTTGCTGCAAGTTTCGCCGTCGCCTATCTGGCCTACCCGCTTCTGACGTCATGAGACTGATGGCTTAGTCGTTGGCGTCAAACCGGATTTTGCCTCCGGACTGGTAGAATCGGGAGCAGGATCAAAGTCGCAATGGACCGGGAACGTCCAGAAGCCCGGAGCGTTTTCGCATATGTGGCAGCCGGCTGGCGTCGCGAAACTCAAGACCTGGAGTAGAGCCATGGAACTGACGAACGCGCGTAAACTTGCGACCGAGTACCTGCGTCTCGGCGGCCATCGCCGGGTGGTCATCGACGATAACCAGACATCGGTCAGGAATTGGGAGAACGAGCCCAAGGAGGCGGAAGACTTCTGGAGGACGAACATCGAGACGCTGTCGCCGCAGATGCAGCGCGAAGTGGAACTCCTCCTTCCGACGATCAATCGTGCCTGAGGCGCCTGGAACCGAAATCGCGATCCGGAATTTTAATCCGTGAACGCGCCCGCGGAAGCGACGGACATGAATCTTGCCTCTGAACAGTTGCTGGATCTGACGCCATCCGCCACATCCGCCTGGTGGACCCAGCACCGTGGCGATACGCCCGTCGTCGCGACCGCCATTCACGACGGCCATGCCACGCGTGCCGCGGTGCGGCGCATGTTCGCGATTTCCGAAGAAGAACGTCTGCGGGAGGAGGATCCCTTCACCGAGTTCCTGATCCGCGACTTCGCCAATCGGATCATCGTCCATCGTTCGCGGTTCGAGGTCGACATCAATCGTCCCCGCGGCGGCGCAGTCTACCTGCGGCCGGAACAGGCCTGGGGCCTGGAAGTGTGGGCGGAAGAACCGCCGCAGACCCTCGTCGATGCATCCCTTTCCATGCACGACGAGTATTATGCGATGCTGACATCGTTCCTTGCCGGTATCGAACGCTGCCACGGACGCTTTGTCGTCATCGACGTCCACAGCTACAATCATCGCCGTGCCGGACCGGAAGCGGAGCCGACGCTTTCGACCGATGCGCCGGACATCAATATCGGCACCATCTCGATGGACCGCCGAAAATGGGCGCACGTGGTCGACAGCTTCATGGCGGCGCTTCGCTCCTTCGATTTTCCCGGCCGACCACTGGACGTGCGCGAAAACATCGCCTTTCAGGGGCGGGGCGAACAGACGCGCTTCATCCATGAGCACTTCCCCGACACGGGCTGTGCCATCGCCGTCGAATTCAAGAAGGTCTTCATGGAGGAGTGGACGGGCGAGCCGCGCCCCGAAGTGCTCGCAGCGCTCAGAACATTGCTCGCCTCGACGCTGCCGGCACTCAACGACGCTTTGGAGCAGGGTCGATGAAGCTTGCGCGCATACCCATCGAGGCCGGGGTCGATCCTCCCGATTGGCTGGCGGAGGCGCTGGCCGCAATCGAGGCAGGCAGGGCCGTGCGCAAGGAGTTCGAAGGCGGCGGACGCCTCCACATCGACCGCGCCCTGCCCTTTCTCTGCGTGCACTTGGCCGGCAGCGACGGGGCACCCGTTGCGCGCGAAGTGGTCCGCGCGAACGCCTCCCACCTGCTCGCGCAGGATGCTGCCACGGCGAAACCTATCGTCGCCGCAATCGGAAAGCTGCTCGAGCGTCGCTTCGGCGCCTTCATGGTGCTCGAAATGGACGAACTCGCGCAGGATGAGCTCCTGACCGACCATGCGCCTTTGCTGCCGCCCTTCAAGGTCGAAGTGATGGCCGGCGCCGAGGCAAATATCCGAGCCGCAGCAATGGCCTTCGTCGACGCCGTCGAAGCGATCCCCGCGAAGTTCCGAACGCCGCGGGTCGAGCTCCATGAACGGCCGCAGGATTCCGCACTGGAGGGAGAGACGCTCGATCTGCCATTCCCCTCGATGCGGGTTCGTTTCGCTCCGGTCTACCGGCAGCGCAATTCCGGCCGGATCTTCCCGGAAGTGCGCGAGCGGCTGATCGCGAGCATCTTCGATGCCGCCCTGCACGCCTTCGCCGCCTTCGCCCGGTCGACGCGCAGCCTCGAATTCCCGACCCATCGCGCCCTCGGGAGAAAGGCATTCATCGATGCGGTGGAGCGTACCGACCGCAGCATCGACGAAGTCGCCTCGAGCTTCGATTTTCTTCTCGCCGTCACGCCGATAAACGCGGAAGCCGCCTGGAGCGAATTCGCGGCGAGCGATTTCGCGCGCGCGCCGCGTTTCCTCTACCGGCCTTTGATCATCGAGATCGAAGCCGCAAAGAAGACGCTGTTCTCGATCCCCTTCGATCACCTCGAAGACCCGGTGCTCTATCAGCTCTACCGTGAAAAGCAG
Source organism: Sinorhizobium sp. M4_45 (assembly GCF_002885915.1). NCBI lineage: Bacteria > Pseudomonadati > Pseudomonadota > Alphaproteobacteria > Hyphomicrobiales > Rhizobiaceae > Sinorhizobium > Sinorhizobium sp. M4_45. The sequence continues at coordinate 366,350 of NZ_NWVE01000008.1, read as the reverse complement.
CAGGAAGTCGATCTGCAGCTGACGATGCTCTCCGCCCGCGAAACGAAGAAGTTCATCGAGTTCGGCCGTGCACTGTACGGTCCGGTCGAGCCGGACCTCCTGCGCGCGGCCGAAGAGATCCTCGCCCGCACCCGGAAAATCGCCGCGCACCCGCAAGCACCCGCCGAACGCGGTGCCGACAGCCGTTTCGTCGAAATGCGGGCGGGCGAGATGATCGCCGCATATGCCCGGCAGTATGCGGGTTTCGAAGCGCTCGTGGAGGTGCGGGACGATCTTCCCGCCGGGTTGCTGGTTTCGGGAAGGCGGCTTTTGATCGCGCGCAGCACGGTCATGGAGCCCGGTCGCGTCGATCCGATCCTCAGCCACGAAATCGGCGTTCACCTCCTGACCTATTTCAATGGATCGGCGCAGGGGCTTCGCCTGTTTCGTTCCGGTCTTGCCGGGTATGAAGGAATGCAGGAGGGCCTTGCGGTCTTCGCGGAATATCTTTCGGGGGGAATGACCGGCGAGCGGCTGCGTCTCCTCGCCGCCCGTGTGGTCGCCTGCGCCGCGATGATCGATGGCGCGTCCTTGCCGGAGGTGTACCGCCTGCTCGTCAAGGAACACGGATTCCAGAAGGCTGACGCCTTCAACGTCGTTCTGCGGGTATATCGCGGCGGTGGTCTCGTCAAGGACGCGATCTACCTGCGGGGACTTCTGGAACTCCTCGATCATCTCGCAGCCGGGGGCGCGCTCGAGCCCTTCTGGATGGGCAAGATCGCCGCCTCCCATTTTGCCGTCATGCAGGAACTTCATGCCCGTGGTCTGCTCGGCGGTCCTTCGGTTCGACCCATGTTTCTGGATGGTCCGGAAGCGCCGTCGCGGCTTGCCAAAGCGCGCGAGCGGATGGCTCCACTCGATATGCTGCGGCAATAGGAGCGGCTCACATGCGCATCGCTTTTTTCGTCAACTCCATCGAAGGCGAAGCCCCCTATTACACGACGACATGGCTGGCGCTCGCGGCGCTCGCACGCGGTCACGAGGTCTGCTACGTCACGCCGGGCGATTTCGTGCTGCGCCCCGACGACAGTCTGCTGATACGCGCAACGACGCTGAAAGGCACGAAGCCGAAGAAGCCGGAGACGCTGCTCACAGCGCTCAAGGGCGAGCAGGCGCAGATCACCACGCTCGACCTGCGCGAAGTTCAGGTGCTTTTCCTGCGGAACGACCCTTCCGAAGACGCGGACACGCGGCCCTGGGCAGTCTATGTCGGCACGAATTTCGGGCGGCTCGCCGCCGCGCGCGGCATTCTGGTCGTAAACGACCCGGACGGGTTGTCGCTCGCGCAGAACAAGCTCTATTTTCAGGGATTCCCCGAGATCATCCGGCCAACCAGCCTGATCTCGAGAAGCATCGAGGAAATCCGCAGCTTCATCGAGGATCACCCGGGCGGGGCTATCCTGAAACCCTTGCAAGGCTCCGGCGGCAAGAACGTCTTCAAGATCAACTCCAAGGACGAAGCCAATCTCAACCAGATCTTCGAGGTCGCCAGCGGCGGCGGCTACCTGATCGCGCAGAACTACATTCCCGACGCGGTCGCCGGCGACATTCGTCTGTTCCTGTTGAATGGCAGGCCGCTCGAGCGCGACGGCGTCTACGCCGCCTTCCGGCGCGTCCCTGCCGAGGGCGACGTCCGCTCGAACATGCATGTGAGCGGCAAGCCGGAAGCCGCGACCGTTACGCCTCAGATCCTCGAGATCGCGGAACGGCTTCGCCCCAAGCTCATCGAAGACGGCATGTTCCTGGTCGGGCTCGATATAGTCGGTGACAAGGTGCTTGAAGCAAATGTCTTCACGCCGGGCGGTCTTCCCGAGATTGCAGCGCTCTGCGGTGTGGACTTCAGCGAAGAGATCATCATCGCGCTGGAAAACAAACTGCGAATCCACGAACTCTACCGCGGGACCATTCCGAACCGCACGTTAGCGGTCCTTTGACCGCGGCCGGCATGCACTTCCGGTCTCGCGCACTGCACGATCTGTGGGCGAATCCACCGACGCGTCCCGTCGTCAGCAAAAGTGAGTTTACAAAAGTAATATAGTATGATTTTTTCTCGATCAGCTGCATGGAAGAGCAGCTTTCTTTGGGAGGAAATCATGAAAATCGTGAAGGCACTTGCGAGTGCAACGATCCTTGCTGCCTGCACTTTCGGCAGCGCTTCGGCCGCCGAACTGGTCGTCGGCTTTTCTCAGATCGGATCGGAATCCGGCTGGCGTGCAGCCGAAACGACGCTGACGAAGCAGCAGGCGGAAGAGCGCGGCATCGACCTCAAATTCGCCGACGCGCAGCAGAAGCAGGAAAACCAGATCAAGGCGATCCGTTCTTTCATCGCGCAAGGGGTGAATGCCATCCTTCTCGCTCCGGTCGTCGCCACCGGCTGGGATGAAGTCCTGGCGGAGGCCAAGGACGCGGAGATCCCGGTCATCCTGCTCGATCGCACCGTCGACGCCTCCGACGATCTCTATCTGACGGCGGTCACCTCCGATCTCGTCCACGAAGGCAACGTGGCCGGCAAATGGCTTGTCGATACCGTCGCGGGCAAGCCGTGCAACGTCGTCGAACTTCAGGGCACCACCGGCTCCTCGCCGGCGATCGACCGCAAGAAGGGATTCGAGCAGGCGCTTTCCGGCAACGACAATCTGAAGATCGTCCGCAGCCAGACCGGCGACTTCACCCGAACCAAGGGCAAGGAAGTGATGGAAAGCTTCCTGAAGGCCGAGGACGGTGGCAAGAACATCTGTGCGCTCTACGCCCATAACGACGACATGGCGGTGGGCGCGATTCAGGCGATCAAGGAAGCCGGTCTGAAGCCCGGCAAGGACATCCTCGTCGTCTCGATCGACGCTGTTCCGGATATCTTCCAGGCGATGGCTGCCGGCGAAGCCAATGCGACGGTCGAGCTCACGCCGAACATGGCAGGCCCCGCCTTCGACGCGCTTGCTGCCTTCCTCAAGGACGGTAAAGAGCCTCCGAAATGGATCCAGACGGAATCGAAGCTCTACACGCAGGCCGATGATCCGATGAAGGTCTACGAAGAAAAGAAGGGCCTCGGCTACTGATCCCGCCAGTGCTCGGCCCGAAAAATCGGCACCGATGATCGGGCCGAGCGCACTGAGCTAGAACCCGCGGCAGCCGCCGCGGGCCATTCCATCGAACGGACGCCCGCTCGTTCGTCAGGCGGCATTCCAGAGACGGCAGCCATGCAGACCAGCAGCGACAATATCCTTTCGGCCACAAGGATCGAAAAGGGCTTTCCCGGCACGAAGGCGCTGGACAAGGTGGATTTTCATCTGCGGCGCGGCGAGGTTCACGCGCTCCTCGGGGAGAACGGCGCCGGCAAGTCGACGCTCATCAAATGCCTGACCGGCGCCTATCGCCGGGATGGCGGCAGCATGCTGCTCGACGGAACCGAGGCCGACCCGCGCGACACGTTCGATGCCCAGAGGCTGGGCATCGGGACCGTTTACCAGGAGGTCAACCTGCTGGGGAACCTCACCGTTGCCGAGAACCTCTTTCTCGGACGGCAGCCCCGCCGCTTCGGCATGGTGGACACGCGCACCATGAACCGCAAGGCGCGGGAACTGCTTGCGGAATACGAACTGGACATCGACGTCACCCGTGATCTTGCGAGCTATTCCGTAGCGATACAGCAGGTCGTGGCCATCGCCCGGGCCGTGGATCTTTCCGGCAAGGTTCTGATCCTGGACGAGCCGACCGCGAGCCTCGACGCACACGAGGTGGAGATGCTCTTCCGCATCGTACGGCGCCTCAAGGGACGCGGGCTCGGCATCATTTTCATCACCCACTTCCTGGAGCAGGTCTACGCCATCTCCGATCGCATCACCGTTCTGCGGAACGGGCAGTTGGTCGGCACGCGCAACGCGGCCGAACTCGACCGGCGCGAGCTGATCGCAATGATGATCGGTCGGGAACTGGCGACGGAGATCCATTCCGCCCATTCCGACGCGGTCGCGGGTGAGCCACGCTACCGCTTTCGAAACTTTGGCCGCCGCGGAAAGATCGACCCCTTCGATCTCGATGTCCGCGCCGGCGAAGTCGTCGGCATGGCGGGCCTGCTCGGCTCGGGGCGGACGGAAACCGCAGAAATCCTCTTCGGCGCCCACCGTGCCGATAGCGGTACCGCCGAGATCGAAGGCCGGACCGTCGATCTTTCCTCGCCGCGTGCTGCAATCCGGCAGAAGTTCGGCTTCTGCCCGGAGGACCGCAAGACCGCGGGCATCGTCGGCGATCTGTCCGTGCGCGAGAATATCGTGCTCGCCCTTCAGGCAAGGCGCGGCTGGACCCGCCCGATCCCCCGCGCGGAGCAGAACCGTCTCGCGGACCACTACATCCGGGCACTCGATATCCGCACCGCGGATCGCGAGAAACCGATCAGGCTGCTTTCCGGCGGCAATCAGCAAAAGGCCATTCTGGCGCGCTGGCTCGCGACCGAACCGGAACTGCTCATCCTCGACGAGCCGACGCGCGGCATCGACGTCGGGGCGCATGCGGAAATCATCAGGCTCATCGAGAGCCTGCGCGAGAAGGGCATGTCGCTCATCGTCATCTCCTCTGAAATAGAAGAACTCGTCGCCTACAGCACGCGGGTGGTCGTCCTCCGCGACCACGCCCACGTCGCCGAACTCGATGGCGCTCAATTGACTGCACATCGGATCGTCGAAGCGATCGCTGCGACCAACGGGAGGGAAGCGTCTTGATTCCGATTATGCGGACCTACGCCGGCCGCCTGCTGCCGCAGCTCATCGCATTGACGGCAATTGTCATCGCGATTTCAATTGTCTTTCCCGGTTTTCTAAACCTGCAGATCCAGAATGGCCGTCTGTACGGAAGCATGATCGACATCCTCAACCGCGGTGCGCCCGTCGTTCTTCTGGCGATCGGAATGACCGTGGTCATCGCCACCAAGGGGATCGATCTTTCCGTCGGCGCTGTGATGGCGATCTGCGGCGCGGTTGCCGCCTCGCTGATCACGTCCGGGCATTCGCTTGCAGAGACCCTGCTCGCGACGCTCGCGGTAGGCATCATCTGCGGCATCTGGAACGGGGTTCTGGTCGCCTTCCTCGACATCCAACCGATCATCGCGACACTCGTGCTGATGGTGGCTGGGCGCGGCATAGCCCAACTCATCACCGAGGGGACCATTCTCACTTTCAACCACCCCGGTCTGATCTTCATCGGTAGCGGTTCCTTTGCGGGCCTGCCCATGCCGATCGTCATCTGGCTGGTTTTCGGCCTCATCGTTGCGCTCCTCGTTCGACGGACGGCACTCGGCATGCTTGTCGAGGCGATCGGCATCAACCGGCAGGCAAGCACGCTCTCGGGCGTGCTCACGCCCGTCCTCCTGGTGGCCGCTTACGTGCTCTCGGGCCTTTGCGCCGCGATCGCCGGCATCATCGCCGCCGCCGACATCCGGGGTGCCGATGCCAACAATGCCGGGCTCTGGCTGGAACTCGACGCCATCCTTGCGGTGGTCGTCGGCGGCACGTCACTGCTCGGCGGCCGCTTCAGCATTGCGGCGTCTGTGCTGGGCGCCGTCATCATCCAGGCGATCAATACCGGCATTCTCCTGTCCGGCTTCCCGCCCGAGTTCAACCTCATCATCAAGGCAGCGATCATCATCTTCATCCTGGTGCTCCAGTCACCGCGCTTCCGCACGGGGATCTCGTTTCTGAGTATCCCGAAGGCAGCCGGCAAGCCGACCGAGCGAGAAGCGAAATGAAGCAGAAATATCTACCACTTACGGCAACGATCTTGATCTTTGTCTTAAGTTACGCGCTCTGCGTCGCGCAGTATCCGAACATGCTCTCGACCCGCGTGATCGGAAACCTTCTGACCGACAATGCCTTCCTCGGCATCGCCGCCGTGGGCATGACCTTCGTCATCCTTTCGGGCGGCATCGATCTGTCGATCGGCGCTGTGATCGCATTTGCCGGTGTCTTTCTGGCCGTCGTACTGGAGCAAGGCGGCATGCATCCGCTCGTCGCCTTCGCGTTGCTGCTGGCCATCACGACGCTGTTCGGAGCGCTGATGGGGGCGATCATCCATTATCTCGAAATGCCGGCATTCATCGTTACGCTCGCCGGCATGTTCCTCGCCCGCGGCATGGCTTTCGTACTGTCGATCGACTCCATTCCGATCAAGCATCCCTTTTACACGACCTTGAAGAGCCTCTATTTCAAGTTGCCCGGCGGCGGGCGCATCACCCTCATAGGCGGCCTGATGCTGTTCGTCTTCGCGGTCGGCATTCTCATCGCCCACCGCACCCGCTTCGGCACGAATATCTACGCGCTGGGCGGCGGCACGGCGACGGCAAAGCTCATGGGCGTTCCGGTCGCTGCCACCACGATTCGCATCTACGCGCTGTCCGGGTTGCTGGCCGGCCTGTCGGGGATCGTCTTTTCGCTCTATACCTCCGCCGGATACTCGCTGGCCGCCGTCGGTGTCGAGCTGGACGCAATCACCGCCGTCGTTATTGGCGGGACGCTGCTCACCGGCGGATCCGGCTTCGTTGCCGGAACGCTGGTCGGCATCCTCATCCAGGGTCTCATCCAGACATACATCACGTTCGACGGCACGCTTTCGAGCTGGTGGACGAAGATCCTGATCGGGCTCCTGCTCTTTGCCTTCATCCTGCTGCAGAAGGGGATCATCCATCTGTCGCGCCCCGAACGGCAGCGGGCGTAGCCGCGGGGTCCGCGCGCCATGCCGGGAATCTTCGGAAGCCAACGGGGCAAACGCACGAGCCACAGGCTCGTCGTCGACGAACTCGGCCAGGCGGTGGTCAGCGGCGAGTTTTCCGTCGGCGACACGCTACCCGGCGACACCGATCTCGCTGCGCGCTTCAACGTATCGCGCACCGTGCTGCGCGAAGCGATGAAGACACTCGCCGCCAAAGGCCTTGTCGTCGCCCGCGCCCGCATCGGCACCCGGGTGCTGCCCCGGACTCACTGGAACCTCTTCGACAGCGACGTGCTCACCTGGCATTTCGGTGCCGGTGTCGACGAGGATTTCCTGCGTCATGTGAGCGAGGTGCGGCTGGCCCTCGAACCCTATGCGGCGGCACTGGCAGCACGCCGCGCCAGCGACGCGGACATTGCGCGGATGATGCGGCTTGCCGTCGCGATGGGCGATGCCGGCCACAGCCCCCACACGCTGGCGCTCGCCGATCTCGAATTTCACCTCCGCCTCCTGGAGGCTTCGCTCAATCCGTTCATGCGAACGGTCGGCAGCCTGATCGAGGCGGCGCTGATGGGCGTTTTTCAGCTTACCAGCCCGACAGCCGATGAAACGGAGATCGACCGCGTCGCGATCGCGCATATCCGCATCGTCGAGGAAATCCGGCGCCGCGACGAGGAAGGCGCACGCAGCGCGATGGAGCATGTGATCCGCGTCGGTCAGGAGCGGTTGATCATGGATCTGAAGGGGCGGGAGAGTTAGCGACGCGATGGCCCCCAAATCCGGCCTGCCGGCCACCTTCTCCCCGCAGGCGGGGCGAAGGAGACTCGCGGAACCCTCCGCCTCACTTGCGACCCGCTGAGAGGATTGTGACGCAGCCGCTTGCCCCTTCTCCCCGTTAAGAAGGGGAGAAGGTCGCGGCAGCGGGATGAGGGGCGGCGCGAGGCGTAATTTGGGCGTCCAATTGCGCTCTTTTGGGTTCGAGGCGCTTGCCCGTTTCCGCATCGAAGAGATGCAATTGCTTCGGGTCTATCGCCAGACCGATAAGCTCCCCGCCCGATGCAGCGGAGCGTCCGGTCTCCACGACCATGAGTTCCGGCTGGGTCGCCGAAGTTATGTAGGTGGCCGAGCCGGTCGACTCCACGACGCCGACGGGAATGTCGAAGGCACCCTGCCCCGCGCCGACGATGCGGATGTGTTCGGGCCGAATGCCGACGGTGACCGCCGCCCCCGGCGATACCGGGTCGATGAGCGAGAGCCTCGCTTTTGTTGCCCCGAGGTCCAGAGCCAGGTGGCCGCCGTCGTCCTGCACGACCGCGGGGATGAAGTTCATCGCCGGCGAGCCGATGAACCCGGCAACGAAGCGGTTGGCCGGCCTGTCGTAAAGATCGAGCGGGCGGCCCTGCTGCTCGATGACGCCGTCGCGCATGACGACGACATGGTCCGCCATGGTCATTGCCTCGATCTGATCGTGCGTCACATAGACGGAGGTCGCCCCCAGCCGGTCGTGCAGCGCCCGGATCTCCTTGCGCATATGCACGCGCAGCGCCGCATCGAGATTGGACAAGGGCTCGTCGAAGAGGAATGCCTTGGGATGACGGATGATGGCGCGGCTCATCGCGACCCGCTGGCGTTGCCCACCCGAGAGTTCGCGGGGATAGCGCTTCATGAGATGGGAAAGGCCGGTGGTCGTCGCCACCTCGGCCGCCGCCTTCAATGCGTCGGCCTTTTTCACGCCGCGTATACGCAGGCTGTAGGTCAGGTTCTCCTCCACCGTCATATGGGGGTAGAGCGCATAGGACTGGAAGACCATTGCGACGTCGCGCTTGCGCGGCGGAACGTCGTTCATCCGCGCGCCCGCGATCTTCATCTCACCGGCCGAAATCTTCTCGAGCCCGGCCAATGACCGCAGGAGCGTGGACTTGCCGCAGCCGGAAGGCCCGACAAGGGCGACGAAGGTCCCCTCCTCTATCGCGAGATCGATGTCCTTGAGTGCGTGGTAGGAACCGTAGAACTTGTTGACGCCGTTGAGCTCGATCTGAAGGGTCATTTGAGGGCTCCTGAAGTGAGGCCGGAAACGATGCGGCGCTGCAAGAGGATGAAAGCGGCAAGGATGGGCGTCACATAGATCGTGGCATAGGCCATGATATTGTTCCATTCATTGGTGTTCGGGCCCATGAAGGTGTTGAGGCCAACGCTTGCGGGCTGCAGCTCGACGGCCTGGATCATCGATTTCGAATAGACGAATTCGCCGAAGGCCTGCATGAAGATCAGGATCGCGCTGACGAGAATGCCGTTGCGGGCGAGCGGCAGCACGATGTTGAAGAAGGCGCCGATGCGCGAATTGCCGTCGACGAGCGCTGCCTCTTCGAGCTCCATCGGCACGCTCATGAAGGTTGCGCGGACGAGAACCACGAAGAAGGGCATGCTTTTGGCAGCGATCGCCAGGATCACGGCAAGACGCGGTGTATCGAGGAGGCCCACTTGCGAGAAGCCGACGAAAATCGGCGTCACCATCAGCGAAGCGGGCAACACCTGCAGCATCAGGATGAGGAACAGCCCGATGTCCACCCAGACGTTGCGATAGCGCGCGAGCACATAGGCACAGCCGACGCCGAGCACGGCGATCAGCGCCACCGAGCCGAAAGCGATGACGAGCGAATTCCAGAGATACCGCGCCATGTTGCGGCTCTCCCAGACGAAGGCGTAGATGCTCCATTGCGGCTCGCTCGGCCAGAATTTCGGCGGGGTCGCAAACATCGCCGAGCCGGTCTTCAGGGCGGTGATGTACATCCAGTAGAGCGGGAAAAGATAGATGGCGGCGAGCACGAGCGCGACAGCCAGCATCAACCGGTTGCGGAAAGTGTCACTCATCCTCTGACCTCATGACGCGTCGAGCGGACATAGACGACGGAGGCGAACATCACGAAGACGATCATGATGACCGAGATCGTCGCGCCCTTGGCGAAATCATACTGGCGGAAGGAAAGGTCCCAGGCCCAGTATTGCGTGACATTGGACGTGTTGTTCGGTCCTCCGGACGTGATGGCGGCGAAGAGATCGAACTGCTGCAAAGTGAAGATGAGCCCCAGCGCGATAATGGCACCGATCGTCGAGCGCATCATCGGCAGAGTGATCGTCCAGAAGCGCTGGAACGCATTGGCACCGTCGAGCTCGGCCGCCTCGTAGAGGTCCTTCGGAATACCTGACAGGCCGACCGATAGCAGGATCATGTTGAATGAGGTGCCGAGCCAGATATTGGCGATGATCACGGCCCAGAGCGAATAGTTCGGGTCCGAACGCCAGAAGATGTTGCCGGAAATCACGCCTGTTTCCCGCAGCAGAAAATTGAGAACGCCGAAATCGCCGGAGAGAATCCAGTTCCAGATGGCGCCGACAACGAGGCCCGGCATGACCCAGGAGACGAGGAAGAGACCGCGCAGCCACGACGCACCGGGGAAATTGACCCAGAAGAACAGCGCGAGACCGAAGCCTATGAGGAACTGTCCGGCGATCGAGGCGGTCACGAAGATGGCCGTGTTGAGGAGAATGGGCCAGGTTTCGGGTTGAGCGAAAAGGTCGATATAATTCTTGAAGCCCACGAACGGCCGCGTAAAGCTGCCGAGGCTGAACATGTCGACTTCCTGGAAGCTCATCACGACATTGTAGACAAGCGGCAGCCCGGAGAGGATGAATAGGAATGCGAGCGGCAAGCTCACAAGACCGATATCGAAGCCCCTGCCATCCGTTATGCTCGATAGAATTCTTTTCATTGGCGATCACCTGTCCCTTGGGCCGAGTCTCGCGCGGCCTGTGCAGCGGCGACCCCGGCCGAAGCCGGGGATCGCCTCTCTCGGGAGAAAATCCTGGGCGGATCGTCGCGACAATCAGCCGAGAACCGCCTTTATCTTCTCGGCCGCCTGGTCGAGCGCTTCCTTGGAGCTCATCTGCCCGGTAAGCGCCGCCTGGATGGCGTCCTGAATGGCTTTGGAGATCTTCGGCCACGCGGGATGGGGGCCGCGGGGCTTCGCATATTTCAGCTGTTCCACGAAGACCTGGAGTGCCGCGTCCTTTTTCGGTTCGCCGGTCGCCGGAATGGCGATGTCGGAGCGCGGCGGCAGTTGTCCGAAGTCCTTGAACATCCGGTCGTCCTGAGAAACGAAATATTCGAGAACCTTGAAGGCTTCTTCCGGATGCTCGGTATTTGCGAAGACCGCCCAGTTGAAATCACCCATGGCCGAAGAGCGTTCGGCGCCGACTTCCGGTACGGGCAGCAGCGCTACGCCCCAATCGAACTTCGCTTCCTCGAGCATGCGATCGATTTCCCAGGGGCCGGAGATCGCCATGGCCGCGTTGCCGGAATTGAAAGTACCGGTGGCGTCCCATTGGCTACGCGTCAGCGTGTCCGGCGAGGCGAGCTTCTCGTCGATGATCGTTTTCCAGACGTCGAGCGCCTTGACCGCGCCCTCGGCGTTGATGTTGTCGTAACCGCCACCGGCCATCTGCGCCCAGGGCAGGAACTGGAATGTCCCCTCCTCGTTGGCTTTGGCTGAGAAGGTGATGCCGTAGACGTTCTGAGCCGGGTCGGTCAGCTTGCGCGCCGCCTCGACGAGCTCGTCCCACGTTTGCGGGGGCTTGTTCGGGTCCAGGCCCTTCGCCTTGAACATGTCCTTGTTGTAGTAAAGGGCGATCGTGTTGGTGGCCTTTGGAATGCCGTAATATTTGCCATCCCAGGTCACCGAGGCGAGAGGCCCCTTGAAGTAGTTCTCCGGCTTGACGACCGAGGACTTCGCGATCATCTCGCTCAGATCGAGAAATGCACCGCGGGACGCAAAGAGCGCGTGTTCGGGATTGTCGACGGCGATGATGTCCGGCGCCTGCCCCGTCGAATAGGCGCGCATGGCTTCGCTGACCACGTCGTCGAACTGGATTTGCCGATATTCCACTTTAATGCCGGTGTTCAGCTTGTTGAAATCTTTTATCAAGTTAGGCGCCGGCTGGATGTCCCGGTCGAGCGACCAGACGCTGATCGTGACGTCCTCGGCGCTTGCCGAAAACGCCGGCAGGGAAACACTGGCAAGGGCGAACGCGCCCAGCATTGCAAATTTACGGATACCCATGGACTCCTCCTCTTTCGGGTTTTTCCGCAGCCGGCGCCCCCGTGCCGGCCGTCGGGCATGTCTCAGGCCGGATCGGCGACGAAGTCGCCGCCGCGGCAGCCTTTCAGATAATTCAGAGCGTGCACCTGGCCCGTCATTTCCAGCGCATCGCGATATACCGGGTCATGCCAGCCTTCGATGTCGATCGAACCGGACCAGCCGGCAAGCCGGAGTTCCGAGATGATGTCGGTCCAATTGCTGTCGCCGAACCCGGGCGTGCGCATGAAGACGAACTTCTCCTTGCCGAAGATGCCGTGCTCGCGGATGACGTCCCAGCGGATCGTCGCGTCCTTGCCGTGCACATGGAAGATCTTGTGCGCCCATTTGCGGATCTGCGGCAGCGGATCGATCAGATAGACCATCTGGTGGCAAGGCTCCCACTCCAGGCCGATGTTATCGTCCGGCGTCTCGTTGAAGATGAGTTCCCAGGCGTCCGGATTGTGAGCGATGTTCCAGTCGCCGGTCGCCCAGTTGCCGTCCATGGCGCAGTTCTCGAAGGCGATCTTTACGCCCTTGTCGGCGGCGCGCTGGGCGAGCTCGCGCCAGACCTTGCGGTAGCGCGGCAGGCTGTCGGTCAGCGGCCGGTTGCGGATGCGTCCGGTAAAGCCGGCGACGCATGTCGCGCCGAAATGGTGAGCGTTGTCGATGCAGTCCTTCCAGCCCTGCAGGCTCTGGAGGTCGATGTCGGTCTCCTCCAGCGGATTGCCGAACATGCCGAGCGTCGAGATCGTGATGTCGCGGTCGCCGATCGCCTCACGGCAGCGCTTGCCGAGCTCGGCAAGATCCTGGCCGTTGGTGGTCTGCCAGAAGAAGGGTTCGAAGCTTTCGAAACCCAGATCGGCGATCTCGCCTATGCGCTTCGCGGCTTCGCCCTTTGTGGCGCTGATCATGGTGCCGACGCGGATGGATTTGGCTGGATTGCTCATCAGATGCCTCACTTCAGATTGTCACGCGTTGCCGGGTGCGGGCGCTTTCGATCGCCGCAAAGACCATGGCAAGGCTGTTGATATTGTCGTCGCCCGCCGTCTCCGGCTTGGTGCCGGATCGGACCGCAGCGACGAAATCGGCGATGACGCTGGCATGCCCGTGCGTCTCAAGCGGATCGGCTGGTTCGGGAACTTCGACCGGTACGAGTGGACGGAAGAAGCCCTCGCTGCCGGCGACACGGTTGGCGCTCAGCGCCTCGGCGCCATCCCAGAGCAGCGTGCCCTTGGTGCCGATGATCCGCCACTCGCTTTCCCAGCTCGTATTGGCCCCTTCGGCACACCAGGAACCGCGATAGGTGAAGGTCACATCGTCCGAAAGCTCGAATATCGCGGTGGCCGCCGCGCCGTGCGCGTACCAGGAGCCCTGCGGGTTTTCTTCGTGGCAATATACGGCGAGCGGCGTCTTGTCGGCGATGAACCGGGCGGCATCGAAGGTGTGGATCGCCATGTCGAGAAGCAGCACATGCTCCATCTCTTCGCGAAAACCACCGAAATGCGCGCCGATGAAGAAGTCGCAATGGATGCTCGTCAGATCGCCGATCGCGCCGCTTTCGATAAAGCGGCGGATGCGGCGTATGCCGGAGATGAAGCGGCGGTTCTGCACGATTGCATGGATCCTGCCCGCATTCCTGGCGAGTTCGATCAGCTCGCGGCCGGCCTCGAGTGAGCTCGCCATCGGCTTTTCGCTCAACACGTGACAGCCGTGCCTGAGCGCGGTGGCGACCACGTCGCGGCGCGCCGTCGGTACGACAATGTCGAAGAGGATGTCGGGTGCCGCTTCCGTCAACACGCTATCTAGGTCCGAACCGATAACGGCGTCTTCGATCTCGAACTCCGCCGCGAGCGCACGAGCCGCTTCCGGGTTCACGTCGACAAGCCCGACGATCCGGATTGCCGACTGGAGTTCGCGGTCCGCGGCGATCGCCTTGAGCCAACCTTTGGCCATAGCTCCGCACCCGCACAGAACTGCGCGCAAAATCACCATTCTCCTCCCGCAAACCTGCGTTTCCGGCTTGTTTCAGCCACCGTAAACGTTTACGGAACTATGCGGACTTTCCGAAACATGTCAATAGGGATTCGGAAATCCGGGTCGGTGCCGGGAATGGCGGGCTGCTTATGGCCACCTGCCCGGTTCAGCTGCACAGTATCTCGCTCGTGTCGATTGCCGGTCGATGTGACCGGTGACCAGAGAGGAAAAGCGCTTCGCATGAAGGGAATTCGGCGCCTGGCGCAACATCTCGATATTTCGATCGGAACCGTTTCGCGCGCACTGAACGGCCGCCCCGACGTCAATGAGGAGACGCGCAGGCGTGTCCTGGAGGCGGCTGAAAGGCTCGGCTATGTGGCGAACCAGTCTGGCCGCAGCCTGAGGCAGGGCACCACCAACATCATCGGCTTCATGATGCAGACCGGAACGGAGATCACCGGCCAGGGCGACACGTTCTTCATGAGCGTCTTCGACGGCGTGCAGGCGGTTTTCGCCAGGCACAAGCTCGACCTCGTTGCCCTGCTCTGCTCGTCGGAGGAAGATCCGACCGATTACCTGCGCCGCGTCGTCGCGCGCGGTTTTGCCGACGGGTTGATTCTTTCGGCAACGCGGCGCCACGATCCGCGCATAGAGTTTCTGGCCGAACGCAATATCCCCTTCGTAACGCTCGGCCGAAGCCTGACGGATGCCGGCCGCCCCTGGCTCGACCTCGATTTCGAGGGGATGGCGCAGATCGCCATCGACCGTCTGGTCGCGCGCGGACATCGCCGCATCGCGGTCACCCGTCCGCACGACGATGCCAACCTCGGCTACATCTTCGTCGACCGTTGCCGAGAAGCGCTTGCCGCGCATGGCCTTCCCTTGAAGGAAGAGTTGATCTTCCGATCGACGCCGAACGAGACCGGCGGCTATCAGATCGCGCGCGAACTCCTGGCGCTCGAGGATCGACCGACGGCGGCCCTGCTCGTCAATGAGACGATTGCCATCGGTTTCTACCAGGGCCTCTCCGAAGCGGGCGTCAGGCCCGGCCGCGACATCGCGGTGATCGGACGCTACAGCCCGCATGCACACTTTCTCTCGCCGCCGCTCACCTGCTTTCGCTTGTCGCTGCGCAACCTCGGCATAGCGCTTGCGGAAACGCTTCTGTCGACGATGCCTGCCTTCAAGCAGCATTATCCGCAAGCGCCGGCAAACGCAGTCTGGCCGATGGAACTGGTCGAGGGCGAGAGCGACGGCTTTCTCGTCAATGGCGACGATAGTCGTGGCTGACATAAGCCCCGCCGCGGTGGATCATTTTACCGATCCGCAGGTTTGAAGCTTGCTGCATGATTCCTTAAATCCGAGCCGATTGCGGGGCAATGTCATGGAGCACGCGAAGTGCTAGGCGGGTTCTGCGCTTTGGGCACACGCCGCCGTAGGAACCTGCCGGCTGCAGTCCGGATCGGTGACTGCTCCTGAAAGGAGACCCCATGCGCGGATTTTTCTTCCTACTCGCCGGGCTGTCCGCAACGACGGCCTTTGCCCACGACGCTCCAAGCGGTTGGCAGTATCCGAGCGCCTGCTGTTCAACAATGGATTGCCGCCAGGTCGCGCAGACCGCGATCAGCGAGCAACCGCAAGGCTATATCGTCAGAGCAACTGGCGAAGTCCTCCCCTATGCCGACAGCAGGGTCCGAATGTCGCCGGACGGCGAGTACCACTGGTGCTCTGCGGCGGGCAAAGCCTATGGGAAGACGATCTGCCTGTTTGTACCCCCGAGGGGTTATTGAATAACCGAGGCGTCGAGGACCGCACTTCTCGTCATGCGAGCTGGCACCGCGCCCGATCGGAGCGCGGTACGATGGCGGCCGGCGTCAGCGGGCGTCTGCCGATCCGGGGTCGCTCTCGAGCGTCGACAGGATTCGGTATGCGGCTTTCACGCGGGCAGGAATCGGGTAGTTCCTGTTGGCTAGCATTACGATGCCGATGCGCTCGGCCGGGACGAAGGCTGCATAGGCGCCGAACCCGTTGGTCGAGCCGGTCTTGTTGATCCACACGTTTTCCCGGGGCGCCGCGGGTGGAACGAGTCTGGTGACCTTGTGCGGTTCGAGCGCCATCTGGCTGGAATTGCCGGCAAGCAGATCGTCGAGCTTCGTCGGATAGGAATACATCTCCCAACCGAGTCCCTGCGTCATGGCGCCGACCTTGAAATATCCCGTGTGCGTTGCGGCGATCGCGCGCCGCATCGTCTCGTCCAGGCTTGTGCCTTCCATGTTCGCCTCAACGACGCGGATCAGATCTGCAGCGGTCGTCTTTACGCCGTAAGCTTCAGAGTCGAGAACGCCGCGCGTAACGCGGATGGGCTTGCCGGCTTTCGAATAGCCATAGGCATAGTCGTCCAGCCGGTCCTGCGGCACGGCTATGAAGGTGCTCGTCAAGCGGAAGGCCGGGAATATCCTCTTCTCCATCAGATCGGCGAAGGGTTCGCCCATGCTCTTTGCGGCGAGATAGCCGAAGAGGCCGATGCTCGGGTTCGAGTAGCGCCTGTACGTGCCGGCGGCATAGGTCGGGCGCCAGCCCCTGTAGTAGTCGATCATGCTCTTCTGATCGGTAACGGAATCGGGAAACTGCAAGGGCAGTCCGCCGGCGGCATAGGTCCCGAGATCGAGAAGGCTGATGTCGTCGAAGCTCGTTCCGGCGAGCGCCGGCAGGTATTTGCCGGCAGGATCGGACAGGACCAGATCCCCACGCGCTTCGGCATAGGATGCGAGCGTCGCCGTGAAGGTCTTGCTGATCGAGCCGATCTCGAACAGCGTTTCGTCGGTGACCTTCTGCGCGCTCGCCTTCGACGCGAGGCCGTAATTGAAGATGTACCTCTTTCCGCGGGCGGTGACCGCGACCGCCATTCCCGGAACGCCATTCTCCTTCATCAGCGGCCGGATCGTCTCGTCCACTACGCGTGCAAGCTGTCCTTCATCGCTTCGGTCGGCGGCGTGCGCACCGGCTCCGCAGCACAGCAAAGCAGCCGCAGCCATTGCTAATTTCGTCGCGGAAATCTTTGTCATGACAGGTGTCTAGCCTCGTGTTCGTTTGGATCTCCCGCATAGCGGGTGCGGCCGTCCGTCAGCCCGAATGCGCCGGAGCTGCGGCGCGTGCCCGGCGCACAGCAACCGGACGAGGCAAACGGACAGGACATGCTTATGAGCCCTGTGCGCATTTCACAAACGACAAGAACTTGCGCGAGCCATTAGAAGAACTTGGGCATCGCATTGCATGTGGTCGCCTCCGGGCCCGGCTTGTCGAGACCACGAACCGGCGCTACCTTTTGCATGACACCGCGACTCTAGAAATAGATCGTCATGACGATGTCCTGATCGAAATCGCCGAAACCCTTGCCGAAGATGTTCAGCCCGCCGGGGTTCTCCGCCTTCTCGTCGATGCCTATCCGGAACCGTATCGAATGATGATCCGGTATGCCGAGGGAATTTATCGTCTGAGTCGACACCATCGCGCCGTCGATCCATGTACCGCGGTCGTCGATGGACCAGGTCTTGAGCTTGCCGTATTGCGAGCCGCTGAGTTTCCACCAGGCCGGCGAATACATGCCCCGCCGGTCGCCATAATCACCGGGCGACGTCCAGTAGCCGGCCTTGATGCCATTGATCCAGATGGAGATATCGGAGGGCCAGTTGGCGTTGGTGGCCGGCGTCTCGGAGCTTAATTCGGCGGAGAACTCGATCTTCCGGACCGTCCGTCCCGTGACCTTGGCATTGTTCGGAAACTTGTATTCGACATAGCCGCGCGTGAACCAGAGCAGTGCGGCCTGCATGCGCTGCGGATCGAGAAAGACTTCCTGGACGTCGAGCATGCCTATGACGTTGTTGACCGAGCAGAGTCCGCAGGGCGCTTCAACCTCGAATTCGGTGAAAAGGCCGATCGGCATGCTGACGGTCACGACGTCGTCCGCAAGATTGGTGCGGTCGTCGAAACGGATGAGGATCTCGCCGTAGATGCTGGAACAAATCTTCTGATTGCCCTTGGTGGCCTTCATCGTATGCGTCTGGATGAGGCCGGCCCTCTCCAGAGACTTGAGGTTGGTCGCCGTCGTCGATTGAGGCAGGCCCATATGGGTCGCGATCTCGTTGACGTTCAGAGGCCCCTTCAGGCGCAGAAGGTTGAGTATCTCGATGCGCGTTGCCGAGCCCAATGCCTGGACGACATCCGCATCCTTGATCGGGTCCACTGTAAGAAGCTTCGTCTCCATACTCTGCTACTGCCGCTCCGGCTCAGGCGTGATCTGCGCTGATAACACGCCCCTCCGCCAATTGTCGCACTGTTTCGTTTCACGAATGCCGATCCGAGGCGGTCGAAACCGCCGCGGATCGCCCGCTCAGCCCTTGATGCCGGAAGACAGCATCAGCGCCTGCGTCACCCTCTTCTGGAAGAGCAGATAGGCGAGCGCGACCGGCATCGCCGCGAGAATTGCGACGGCCATGTCGCGTGCATATTTCACGCCGAAGGCGTCGTCGACCTGCGTGATACCGACGGTCACCGTCATCATCTCCTCCGAATTCGTCACGAGGAACGGCCAGAGGAAGGCGTTCCAGGCCATGATGTAAGTGATGATCGCCAGCGCCGTCGTGATCCCCCAGTTGAGCGGAAGATAAAGCCGGAACAGGATCTGGAAATCGCCGCAGCCGTCGAGCTTCGCCGCCTCGCGCAGCTCTTTCGGCACGGAGTCGAAGAATTGCTTGTAGACGATCACGACCACCGGGACGATGAGCTGCGGCAGGATGATGCCGCCCCAGCTGTTGATCAGGCCGAAGCGGTACATCAGCACGAATTGCGAAACGACCAGGGCCTGGGAGGGAACCATGAAGCTCGCGAGAATGATCCCGTAGAGGAGCCGCCGGCCCGGAAAGACGATCTGCGACAGCGCATAGGCGCACATGACGCTGATCAGGATCACGACCACGGTGACCGTTATCGAGGTGACGAGCGAGTTCACATACCAGGTTGCGAGATTGGTCTCGAACAGAGCGAAATAATAGGCCGAGAAGTTGAAGACGTCGGGGATGAAGGTCGTCTTGCTGATGACTTCCTGTTCCGGCTTCATCGACGTCACCGCCGCCCAGTAGAGGGGAAAGGCCCACATGCACGCGACGCACAGGGTAAGAAGCAGAAGAAGGATATTGCCGATGGATTTCCGTTGCATCGCTCAGCGCCCCCTCACGCGCAGAAGCTGGTACTGAAGCACCGATACGGTCACGATGATCAGGAACAGGAAGACCGCCACAGCCGAGCCGAGCCCGCCGTGGTTGAGGCGGAACGCCTCGCGATAGACGAGCTGAAGCAGGACGTAGGTCGAGTTGAAGGGACCGCCTTCCGTCATCAGATAGACCTGATCGAAAATCTTGAGCTGCAGGATGAGTTGCAGTGTCAGGACGAGCGCGGTGACCGGCCAGATCAGCGGCCACGTGATGCGCTTGAAGCATTGCCAGCGCGTCGCGCCGTCGAGCATTGCCGCCTCGTAATAGTCGGCCGGAATGTTGCGCAGGCCGGCTATGAAAAGCAGAAGATTGAAGCCGTTGGTCCACCAGACGGTGACGAGGGCCACCATAGGCATTGCCCACAGAGGGTCGCGAAAGACACTGATGCGCCTGCCGGTGACGAATTCGATGACATGTTGCGCAATCCCGAATTGCTGGTCGAGCACCCACTCCCAGATCTGCGTCACGACCGAGACAGGCAGGATATAGGGCAGGAAGAACAGCACCAGGATGAGGCTCTGAAGCCAGCCTTTGAGGCGCACGACCATGAGCGCCAGACCGAGACCGATCAGCGTGTTGGGTACGACGGTGAGCACGACGAAATAGCCCGTGTTCCACACCGATGTGAAGAACAGTTTCTGGTTGAGCAGCTTCAGATAATTGTCGAAGCCGACCCACTCGCCTTCGCCGATCAGCGGCGCGTTGGTAAAGCTCAAGGCGAACATCTTGTAGACGGGATACGCAAAGACCGTCAGATAGGTGATCACGAACGGTGTGATCATCAGAACCGCGGTCAGCGTCTTGCTCCGTCTCTCGCTCGTCATCACCGAAATAGTCCTCCCCGTTGCCGAATGTACGAACCACCGGCCGGCGCAGTGGCCGGCCGGTTCGTTGATTTTCGCGTTACATCTGGCTCTTCAGTTCTTCGCGCATCTGCTCGATGGCATCCGCCGGATCGAGCTGGCCGTTCAAGGCAGGCACGATGAAATTCTGCGTCGCCTCGTAGATCGGTCCGCCAACGCCGGCCAGCGGAGAGACGGGATCGAAGACCGCGGTGTCGGCGAGCTTGACGTAGGTCGAATTCGGCTGCATCGCTTTGAATTCGGCGCTCTCGGTCACCGGTTTATAGGCTGGAATGTGGCCGGCACCGGCCCAGGAGATGCTGTGTTCGTTCATCCAGGCAATGATCTGGAGAACCGCTTTCAGCTTCTCCGGCGAGATCGGCCTTTCTTCGCTGTTCGGAACGGCAAAGGCATGGGAGTCCGCCCAGGTTGCAGGCTGTCCCATCAGAACCGGGATCTGGACAGCGCCCCATTCGAAGCCGAGATCGTTGTTCTTCTCGAGATCGACCATCGTCGGCACTTCCCAAACGCCGTTGATGTGCATGGCCGCCTTGCCGGAGGTGAAAAGAGCGATCGAAGCCTCATAGGATATGAGTTCCGGCGAATAGCCGGACGAAACCCAGTTGGCCATCGATGTCAGCGCCTTGACGCCGGCCTCGCCGGGCAGGATCTCCTCGCCTTCGATGAACTTGGCGCCCTGCTGGGAAAGGAGCGTGTAGAACACCCGCCACATCGAGCCGCCTTCGTCGGTGTGGAGCGAAAGCGGATATTGGACCTTGCCGGTCGCCTTGATCTTTTCGAGGGCGGCGTTGAAGTTGTCGAGCCCGTCCAGGCCCTTCGGCAGGCCGTCGTCCCCGAGCAGGCCCGCCTCCTTCAGAATGTTCTTGTTGTAGTAGAGGACAACCGAATGCACGTCGAAGGGAATGCCATAGGTCTTGCCGTCGGCAGAAGCCGAGTTCCAGCTCGCTTCGACATAGTTTTCCTTCTTGATTCCGGCTGCCTCGAGCTCTTCAGGTGCCAGCGGCCGCAGAACGCCCGAGGGTATGGCAAGCGGGAAGCGTGACAGATGATAGGTCATGATGTCGGGCTGCTGGCCGACGGCGGCCGCCGTCTGGACCTTGCTGTAGAAGGGTACGCCCCATTCAAGCGTGGTCGCGTTGATGCGGATGTCCGGGTGCGTGTCGTTGAACTCCTTGATGAGCGCCTTCATGCGGACGCCGTCGCCGCCGCTCAGGAAGTCCCACCAGGTAATGTCCGTCTGTGCATGGGCAACTGCCGAAGGCAGGATCGCCAGCGCACCCGCAAGGGCAAGTTTCAGTAGCTTCTTCACGTCTCTCTCCTCCTCTTTTGAAGTTCAATCCACCGGCTTGCGCCGCATTGCTCCTCGCCCGGATGGGGTCTCATCCGAACCGCTTTCATCGGAGCCGATCGCCGCTTCCCTCGAAGGCGAACATCTCCTGGGGTGCCAAGGTCAGGCGGACCGCCTGCTTGGGTTGCGGCCGCTCATCGCCGCGGCACTCGATGGTCATTTCCTCCCCCGTCGTCGTGAGGGCATGCAGGTAGCCGGTCCCGCCGAGTTCCTCGATGAACTCGGCCGTCACGACGAGGCCGACGCCGCCCTCCCGTTCGCCCAGCGTGATGTGCTCCGGCCTCACCCCGATGAAAATCTCTTCGCCCGCGGCGACACCCGCCCGAGCCGGAATTTCGAACGGAACTCCGGGGGCGTCGTGGAGCTCGATCGTGAGCCTGTCGCCGCCGCCGCCGGGAACGACGCGGGCCTTCAGGAAATTCATCCCAGGCGAGCCGATGAAGCCCGCAACGAACATGTTGTCCGGATTGCGATAAAGCTCGAGGGGCGCACCCGTTTGTTGAACGACGCCGGCCTTCAGCACGACGATCCTGTCCGCCAGCGTCATCGCCTCGACCTGATCGTGGGTGACGTAGACCATCGTCGCGCCGATCTGGCGGTGCAGCCGGGCGATCTCCATGCGCATCTTGACCCTGAGCTCGGCATCGAGGTTTGAAAGCGGCTCGTCGAAAAGGAAGACCCGCGGCTCGCGCACGATTGCGCGCCCGATTGCGACCCGTTGACGCTGGCCGCCCGAAAGCTGGCTCGGCTTGCTGTTCAGATAGTCCGAGAGCCGAAGGATTTCCGCGGCTGCCTTGACCTTCTGCTGGATCTCCGCCTTCGGCCGGCGGGCGATGGAAAGGCTGAACGCCATATTGTCGAATACGGAGAGGTGCGGATAAAGCGCATAGGACTGGAAGACCATGGCGACGCCGCGCTTCGATGGCTCCCTATGGGTGACGTCCTCGGCATCGATCCTGATTTCGCCGCCGGTCGTCTCCTCCAACCCCGCGATCATCCGCAACAGTGTCGACTTCCCGCAGCCCGAGGGCCCGACGAAGACAGCGAACTCGCCCTGCCCTATTTCGATATCGACATCATGGATCACCTTCACGGCGCCGAACGACTTGCTGACGCCGGTCAATTTGATTCCGGACATTGAACCTCCCCGATAGTGAATTCCGGCCCGGGCGTCACCCGGCCGCCCGGGCCGGAAAGGCTTATGCAGAAGCGACGGACAAAAGGACGAAATGGTAGGAGCGCGGCGGCAGCGAACCGACCAGCGTTCCTGCATCGTCGATGGCGAGTTCCCTGCCAGCCTTGGGAACGATGCGGTTCTGATCCTCGACCGAGTTACGCGCCTTCAGGTCGTCGCCTGCGAGCGTCTGGTGCTCGACGATCTTCGCCCCCTTGAAGCCCTGAAGATCAAGGGTGAGGCCGAGCGGCTCGTCGAGGCTGCGGTTGATCGCGAAGACGGCGATCGACTTGCCGTCCTCGTGCAGCACCGCCGACAGGTCGAGATAGGGCACGTCCTGAGCCACCTCGCAATCGTAGGTGGGGCCGGACTGCGCCACGGTGAGCGCGGTGCCGCGGCCGTATTTCGAGGCATATTGAAGCGGATAGTAGATCGACTGCCGCCAGGCGGGGCCGCCGGCCTTGGTGAGGATCGGCGCTATGACATTGACGAGCTGTGCCATGCAGGCGATCTTGACGCGGTCCGATCTCCGGATGAAGACGTTCAGCAGAGAGCCGACGAAGATCGCATCCTCCAGATTGTAGAGCTCTTCCAGCAGCGGCGGCGCTTCCGGCCAGTCCCAGCTGGCAATCCGCTCGCCGTCCTCCTTGCGGTCGTGATACCAGACGTTCCACTCGTCGAAGCAGATCTTGACGTCGCGCTTCGAACGCTTCTTCGCCTTGATGTAGTCGATCACGCCGCCGATCGTGACTATGTACCGGTCCAGCTCGATCGCCTTGGCATAATAATTGAGGGTGTCCTGCTCCTCGTTGCCGAAATATTTGTGCAGCGAGATGTAGTCGACGCTGTCGTAGCTCGCTTCGAGAACCGTCGCCTCCCATTCCGGGTAGGACTTCATCTTGTCGTTCGAGGAGCCGCAGACGACGGTTTCCAGCGTCTTGTCGAAATATTTGAAGGCCTTGCTCACCTCGTTGGCGAGATGGCCGTATTCGGCCGCACTCTTGTGGCCGACCTGCCAAGGTCCGTCCATCTCGTTACCGAGGCACCAGATGCGTACATTGTGCGGCTCCTTGTAGCCATGCTTGGCGCGCAGATCGCTCCAATAGGTGCCGCCGGGATGATTGCAGTATTCGAGGAAGTTGCGTGCGTCGTCGAGACCGCGGGAACCGAGGTTCATCGCCAGCATCATCTCGGTACCTGCAAGCTTTGCCCAATCGGCGAACTCGTTGACGCCGACCTGGTTGGTTTCGCGCGTGCGCCAGGCGAGATCGAGGCGCACCGGACGCTCCTCGCGCGGCCCGATACCGTCCTCCCAGCGATAGGCGGAAACGAAGTTGCCGCCGGGATAGCGGACGATCGGCATATCGAGATCGCGCACCATATCCAAAACATCGGTTCGAAAGCCGTCCTTATCCGCATTTTCGTGGCCGGGCTCATAGATCCCCGTATAAACGGCACGGCCCATATGCTCCAGGAACGAGCCGTAGACCCGCTTGTCGACGGACGAGATTGTATATTCCCGATTAAGGGTAGCCTTCGCTCGCATGGTGTTTCCTCGTTTATTGAAGTCGATTTTGGATGAAGCTAAATTGTATGATTTTTTATTTCAAGAGTTTTGTTTTGTATCAAAATATCCGATACAGACGCGAACGCCTCCCTCGATTTTTCGCCCGTGGCCTCGTCTCGCCACCGCCTGCGGAACGATCCCCCGGCCAACCGATTAGACGGCTAAGGGCACCTGCGATTGTGTGGCGCGGCAGCAACTGTCATGATGGAACGGCGCTTCCTCAGCGGGCCTGAGAACTGGACGGAGCATATCGCTCATGGCTTGGTCCTTCAGTATCGGAACGATTGCCGGCACGGTAATTCGCGTGCACGTGACCTTCGCGCTGCTTCTGATCTGGATATGGCTGATGCACTACCGGATCGGCGGCACGCCGGCTGCGATGGAGGGGATTGCTTTCATAGTCGCCGTCTTCGTCTGCGTCGTGCTCCACGAGTTCGGCCACATCGCCGCGGCACGCCGTTTCGGGATCAAGACGCCGGACATAACGCTGCTGCCGATCGGCGGCGTCGCCAGACTCGAGCGCATGCCGGAAGAGCCCGGCCAGGAATTCGTGATCGCCATCGCCGGTCCTCTGGTCAATGTGGCGATTGCCGCGGTACTCATCGCAATCCTCGGCAACTCGACGGGCATGGAGCAGATAGCGGGCGTCGAAGACCCCCAGGGCGGATTTCTGGCACGGCTCGCCGGCGTCAATGTTTTCCTCGTGCTCTTCAATATGATCCCCGCCTTCCCGATGGACGGCGGCCGCGTATTGCGGGCCGCTCTCGCCTCGCGGCTCAGCTGGTCGCGTGCGACCCAGATCGCCGCAACGATCGGCCAGGGCCTTGCCTTCGTCTTCGGCTTCGTCGGTCTGTTCTACAATCCTCTTCTCATCTTCATCGCCATCTTCGTCTATCTGGCCGCAACGGCGGAAGCCCAGAACGCCCAGATCCGCGAGATCTCCGGCAGCGTGATGATCTCAGACGTGATGATCACCGAATTCGCGACCCTTGATCGATCGGCGACCATCGACGACGCCATCGACACGCTGCTTGCCACCACGCAGCGCGAATTTCCGGTGGTCGACGCCGCAGGCCACTTCGAGGGATTGCTGACGCGCGACGACATGATCCGCGCTCTGAAGGAGAAAGGCCCATCGACACCGGTGGTCGCCGCGATGCGCCGCAACCTGCCGACGATCCATCATCGCAAACGCCTCGAGGAAAGTCTGCGGCTCATGCAGGAATCCCATTCGCCGGCGCTCGCCGTTCTGGACGGCTCCGGCCGCCTCGTCGGGCTGATGACGCACGAAACGATCGGCGAGATGATGATGGTGCGCGCGGCCGCCCCGGGCCGCTTCCGGTTCGGCCACCTGCGGCAGACCGGAAGCCGAGGCTGAGCCCGAAGATTGACGGGCCGAATCGGCGCTCCGACGGTCGAGGAACCCGTTCCGCGCGCCTTTGGTGCTCACCGGAGCATTTACAAAAGCGCTTGCGAAAGCGGCGATTGAGCGCGGAAGGCCTTGAAATCCGCGAGCGCGGCCAGCGAGCGCCCTTCGTCTATGGCGGCGAGATCGAGGATCACTGCATTTGCTATCGTCATCGGCACGACCAGCGACTGGGATTCGCCCGGTGCGCCGCGCGAGATCAGGATCTGGCGATGAGGCGGAGGCTCGATGCGGGCGCCGCGCAGATCGGTCAACGCCAGCACCTTGGCCCCTTTCGCGGCGGCAATTTCGCAAACTTGTTGGATGAGTGGCGAGGCCTTGCGGAAAGCGAGCAGCCAGAGCGCGTCGCCTTCTTCGAGTATCGAGAGCGCTTCGGCGAGCTGGTGCATCTGGCTGCTGAGGTCCGCGGTTGGGTAGCCGGAACGGTTGAGCCGCAGCGCGATCAGCGCCGCCAGCGCCGCCGAATGGCCGCGCGCAAAGACAAAAACGCGGCGGCTGTCCCGCAGTGTTTCGGAAAAACCGCGAATGTCCGCATCCGAAACACTGTGGCGCGCCCGTTGAAGAGCGGCGATCTCGCTGTCGAGCAAGGAAGATAGAATGCCACCCTCTTCGGCTCGCATCAGCCGGGCGGCCATGCGCGCGGCCGGGTTCTCGAAATCCTCCCCGCCGCCTTCCATCAGATTGCCTTGCAGGAAACTTCGAAATTCGGGGTAGCCCTTGAAGCCGAGGCGTCGGGCAAGACGCACCGCCGAGGCCGGATGCACGCCGGCCCGCAAGGAAACTTCCTTGCCGTTTTCCATGGCGGCGCGAACGGGATCGCCGGTCAGAACGTCAAGCAGGCGCGTATCCGCAGCCGTCAGCCTGCTGGCGTTGCGGCTGATGAGGTCGCCCAGAAGCGGTGGAAATGCCCCCTGTTTGTCCATGAACTGGCTTTCGTGCTCAGGAGACGGTCTCGCGACCGGCGATTGATAGATCCACGCGTTTCCCGCTCTGGGAATCGAAAAAGACGGCCCGGTCAAGATCGTAGCCGACCCAGAGTTCTGTCGCACCACGCGGCACATCTTTGCGGGGGCTTGTCAGCGTCAGTCTGCCGGCCGCGCTTTCGCAGTGAAGAACGACATCCGATCCAGTCATTTCCGACAGGACAAGCCTTGCTGGCAGGGCGGCCTGGCGCGGTTCTTCGGCGAAGACCGTCATGAATTCCGGCCTCAGCCCCGCAGTAATCCCCGGTTTGCCTTTCCAGCCGGGCAATTGCTCCACCGGCAGGAAGTTCATGGCCGGCGCGCCGAGGAAGCTTGCGACGAAGCGGTTTTGCGGCTGGTCGTAGATCGCTTCCGGTGTGTCGAACTGCAACAGGTCGCCGTCCTTCAGCACGGCGATGCGGTCAGCCAGCGACAAGGCTTCCGTCTGATCATGGGTGACATAGACGATCGTGGCACCGAGCTGGCGGTGCAGCTCCTTGATTTCCGTGCGCATGGCGACGCGCAGCGCATTGTCGAGGTTCGACAGCGGTTCGTCCATCAGGAAGACCGAACTGTTGCGCGCCATGGCGCGGCCCATGGCAACGCGCTGGCGCTGGCCACCAGAAAGCGCGGCGGGCTTGCGGTCGAGATAGTCAGTCAGTTGCAGTGTCTTTGCCACGTCTTCGGCGCGGGCGTTGCGTTCGGCTTTCGGCACGCCGCGCAGTTCCAGTCCGAAGGCGATATTTTCGCGCACCGTCATATGCGGATAGAGCGCGTAATTCTGGAAGATCATGGCAATGTCACGATCCTGCGGCGCAAGGTCGTTCGCCCGCTTGCCACCGATTTCGATGTCTCCCTCGTCGCATCGCTCCAGCCCGGCGATGAGGCGCAGCAACGTCGACTTGCCGCAGCCGGACGGCCCGACGATGACGACGAATTCTCCCGGCTTGATGTCCATGGAAACCCCGTGCAGGATCTCCGGGCCGGAGGGATAGGATTTTTTGATGTTACGAAGCGAAATGCCGCTCATCGGCCCTGTTCCTTCTGGTGATGTTCGCGAATGGCGATGGCGAGGGTCGGCCGGTCGGTGGTGAGGACTTTGACGCCGAGGTCGAGCGCTTTTTTGATCTGATTGGCCGTGTGCGCCGCCCAGCAGCCGAAATCGAGTCCAGCCGCCTTGGTCTGAGCCATCAGCGCGGCATCGGCGGTGTCCACATGCACGCCGATTTCCGGGATATGATGCAGCCTCGCGATTTCGATGACGGCGTCGGCGCCGATCTGGCGCAGCACCGGCGGGCTCACCAGCCATAGGCGCGGCCGCTCGCTCGCAGCGGCGATAGTGTCTACGGACTCCACCAGGAAGGAGGAAAAACCGGTCCGTTGCAGCATTCCGCCGCGGGCAAGCGTCTCGACCACGCGCGGCACGAAATCGGCATAAGGCAGGCCATCTGCGCCGGGTTTGATTTCGCATCGAAAGTTCACGCTGCTGTCGCGGTAAAGAGTGCAAAGCTCCTCGAGCGTGAGAGGATGGCCGCCGGCACCGTAATCGATGACCGCCGCCCGCACCTCGGCCTCGCTGAGAGAAGCGATCGCCCCGGAGCGATCCGTGGTGCGGTCGAGCGTTGCGTCGTGATGGACGATGATTGCCCCGTCGGCCGTGGGATGAACGTCGAATTCCACCTCTTCCAGCGCCATTTTCGCCGTAGCCGCGAAGCCTTGCGGCGTGCTGTCGCCATATTCCAGCGTGCCGCCGCGATGGGAAGCGATGCGTGTCATTTTCATATCCGTGATCATTTTACCGCGCCCATGGTGATGCCGCGCACAAGATGCCGCTCGACCAGCAGGAAGCCCAGAAGCACCGGCAGGATGGTGATTGTCGAGGCGGCCATGACCAGTGGCCAGTCCACCAGCCCCTCGCCGGGGTTGATGCGATAAAGCCGCGCCAGCCCGACCTGAAGGGTGAAGAGATCTTCCTTGCCGACCGCGACCAGCGGCCAGATATAATTGTTCCATTCGGTAATGAAGACATAGAGCGCCATTGAGGAGATCGCTGGGCGAGAGATCGGCACGATCACCCGCCACAGAACCTGCAGGGGTGTCGCCCCGTCCATATAGGCCGCCTCGTCCAGCGCCTTCGGGATGCCCCGGATATATTGCCGCAGGAAGAAAGCGGCAAAGCCGTTGGAGATCGCCGGCAGGATGAGACCGGCATAGGTGTCGAGCAGTCCGGCCTTGGCAAGCGTCAGGTAATTGGGAATGAGGCTGATATGGCTCGGAATCATCAGCGTCGCCACCGTTGCGGCGAAGAGAATATCGCCGCCGCGAAAGCGGTATCGTGCGAAGGCGAAGGCGGCGAGTGTCGAAAAGGCGATGCTGAGCACCGTCACCAAGCCCGAAACCACAAGGCTGTTAAACAGATAACGAGCGAAATTATACTGGCCGATCGCGAGCGTGTAATTGGCGAACGTGAAGTCCAGCCCGCCAGCATAATAGGCGTCCGCCGTCTGGAACGAAATCCAGATGGAATAAAAGACCGGTGAGAGGAAAAGAAGGCCGAACGCGAGTGCGAGTCCGAGCAGAACAGGGTTTTCAGGCTTCATAATGCACCTTCCGGCCAATGACGCGGGACTTGATCAGCGACAGGGCGATTAGGATGATGAAGAGCAGTACGGCGAGCGCCGAGCCTTTGCCGATATCGAACAGTACGAACCCGATGCGGTAAAGCTGGTGGACAAGAAGATCAGTCGCTCCGGCAGGCCCGCCATGGGTCATGACGCTGACGATGGTGAAGACCTGGAACGCCTCGATCACCGAGATCACCAGAAGGAAGTAGGTGGTGGGCATGACGAGCGGCAGAGTTATGCGGCGGAAGACATGG
Organism: Sinorhizobium sp. M4_45; assembly: GCF_002885915.1. NCBI lineage: Bacteria > Pseudomonadati > Pseudomonadota > Alphaproteobacteria > Hyphomicrobiales > Rhizobiaceae > Sinorhizobium > Sinorhizobium sp. M4_45. The sequence goes on along the minus strand of NZ_NWVE01000008.1, from coordinate 337,018 downwards.
AGCCGCCGCCCGCCATCGACGGCGGCAGCGTCGTAAAGCTCGCGCGGCACGGCCTGAAGACCGGCGATATAGATGACGATGTCATAGCCGATCTGTTTCCAGGTGTTGACGAGGACGAGAACGCCGAGTGCGAGGGACGGATTTTGGAGCCAGGGCAGGCGTTCGAATCCAAGTTTCACGAGCAGCGCATTCGCCAGGCCGTAATCGGTGGAGAAGACCCAGGAAAAGATCACCGCGATGGAAACGGTCGACGTGACGTAAGGAAGGAAAATCGCGCCACGCAAAAGTCTGGAAACGAATGTTTCCGAGATGAGATAGCTTGCGATGAGAAGCGCCAGCGCCAGCCTGATGGGCACCGAGAGGACGGCGAAAAGCGTCGTGACCCAGAGCGAGTTCCAGAATTCGCGGGAATCGAAAAGCTCTTCGTAATTTCTCAGCCCCACGAAGGGCATGTCCGGCGACAGGAAATTCCATTCCCGGACGCTGAGATTAAGACTGGTGGCGATCGGAATATAGGTAAAGACCGCGATGAAGATCATCAGCGGCGCGACGAAGAGATAAGGCGTTATTTTGCGGTGCATGGCGATGAAACCGGACCGGCGGACTGTGAGAGGAAGCCCGCCGGCATTGGCTGGAGAAACGATCAGTTGCTGAGGCGCTTGTCTTGCTTACGCGTCTGCTCGGCGAAGTCCTTCATCGTCTCCTCGACGCCGCGCTGACCGAGCGCCATGGCTTCCCACATCTTGTATTCGGTGGAGCGCATCCAGGTGACGACAGTGGTGCGGGCGCGGCCGCGAGCATAAGGCAGCGAGTTGATGGCGACATCAATGCCCGGTTGGGTTTCGAGCGCCTTTATCGCGACCGGCTGCTTCGGCGTGTCCTTGTTGAGCGGCATATAGCCTGTTGCTGCGAACCAGACCGCATTGGATTCAGCCGAGGCGGCGTAGCTAACGAACTTATAAGCGGCATCCTTCACGTCTTGATCGGCCTTGGCGAAAATACCAATTCCGGCGCCGCCGATCGGAACGGCGCAAACTTTATTGCAAGGCATCGGCCGCACGGCGAGCTTGTCTCCCAGCGCCTTTTTCGAGCTGGTGTAATTCCCGGTCGAGTTCAGCATGATGCCGACCTTGCCGGCGAGGAAGGCGTCACGGCCGTTGTCCTCCTCAGTCACGCCGTCGGGCGAGGCGACTTTGTGCTCATGTACGAGCGAAGCCATCCATTGATAGGCTTCGATCGTATTCGACTTGTCGAGCATGATTTCGCCGGTTTTGGAATCGACGAGATCGCTGTCATTGGCCATGACCAGACCCCAGCGGGCGAATTGGCCAGGAGCCGCAATGCCGGAAATTCCCTCGGAACCGAGCTTCTCCTTGATGGTCTTGGCCGCCGCCAGGATGTCGTCGAACGTCTTGAGCGGCGTATCGGCCGGCAGCCCTGCGCGCTCAAACACATCCTTGTTGAAGTAAAGGACCGGCGTCGAGGAGTTGAACGGGACGATATAGGTCTTGCCGTTAATCACGCCGACTTCGCGGGCGTAGTCGTAAAGCTTGTCTTTCAGCGGATCGGCGTCGAAATAGGGGGTAAGGTCCGTCAGAATGTTGCTGTTGGCGAACAGGCCGTAGCGGGTCACTTCGAGAATGACGGCATCGGGCGCGCGGTTTGCCGGGATAGCAGCCTGAAGTTTTGCAACGATATCGTTGTAATTGCCGATGAATTCGGCCTGGATATCGATTTGCGGGTTGGCGGCTTCGAAGCCCGCTATGACTTTCTCAAGCGCTTCACCCTGTCCGTTCTTAAAGCTGTGCCAGAAGGTGACCTTGGTGTCGGCATAGGCCATCCCGACGGTGGAGAAAAGCGCGACCGCACTGGCCGCCAGAATGGTTTGCAATTTCGATGACATGCTCTGCCTCTCCTGCATTTAAAATTGCATTTGCTTCGGCGACAGATAGCGGAGGGGCACGACAGTTTGGTGAAGGCTCCCTGAAGCTTTTGTGACTGGTGAAGCCATTCGCGACCCTTAACCGATCGGGGACCATCGACGACGCCATCGACACACTGCTTGCCACCACGCAGCGCAATTTCCGGTGGTCGATGCCGCCGGCCACTTTGAGCCCGAAGATTGATGGAACCGAATCGGCGCTCCGGAGTTCGGGCCACAACCCTACGGCGCTGCGCGTCTTGGGGAAACACGCAAGTCGAGGAACCTGCAGCAGGCAAATCGGATCGACTTAATGCTCGTGACGGTAGAAGTTCTCACGATCGTCCTGGTCGCGACAGCAACGGCACTGGCCCTTGCCCATGCACTCGAGTTGCCCGGCAAATTGCGATTGCCTAGAGAACAATATCTGGCGATGCAGGCAATCTACTATCCGGGCTTCACCATCGGGGGCGCAGCAGAGCCGGCGGCGCTGCTTCTTACTGCCGCTCTCCTCTTCCTGATGCCCGGCGGAACGGCGGCCTTCTGGCTGACTGTCGGCGCATTCGCCGGGCTGCTGGCGATGCACGCGGCGTACTGGATCCTGACGCACCCCGTGAACAACTTCTGGCTCAAGGATACGCAGTTGGGAGGAACGGGTGCGCGCTTTTTCGCTTTCGGCGCGCAACGCGCTTCGACGGCCGCGGAAAACGCGGACTGGACCGTCCTGCGGGACCGCTGGGAGCGATCCCATGTCGTACGGGCCGTCTTCGGCCTCGCCAGCCTCGTATTGCTCGCAACGGCGATAGCTCTCTGAGTATTGCGCTATGTGCCACTGCCAAGGCGCGGTGCCAGCAGGGCGATAGAAATCGACCCGAAGGCGAGGACCTTCAACGCGGCGACGGCCATGTGGCCCGTCTCCCATCTGAGGCGTATCGCTTCGAAGTCCGGCGGGATCGGGCCTGGTTTCCAGGTGGCCAGGATCGCATTTGCCGGAGCGACCAGCGTGAACCACGCCGCCAGCGCTCCAGCAAATAAAATCGCGCCGGCGAGGGCGAACCAGAACGCCGGCCGCTCATTGGCGAGCAGGTAGGAAAGAAAGCACGCCGCCAGTATCGTCGTGACGTCGAGCGGCGCGCCGACCTTTGCAAAAAGCGCGAACTGGCCGTTGAAGACGGTCGCCTCGCGCCACAGTTCCGGCGCCCAGACGAACAGCCGGGGCGGGAATACATGGGCGAAGGAGGGGCCGAGGCTGAGAGCGGCGAGCAGCAGCGATACCAGGCCTGTAAGATAAACGACCATTCCCCGCCTTTACGTATGTCATCGGCAGCCTGGCCTACAACTTTGGCGATGGGCAAGTGTTCCATGAAAAGGAGAGACTATGCCGCTCTCGCCGACCTCACGGAATGTTGTTGAGAGAGGCCTCACTGCAGTCGCCGATGTGCCGGTATGATCCCCGGACAACGGAGATCGATCCATGCACGCGAAGATGCCCGGGGGCCTGTTGGCCGGGTTCCTGCTTCTCCTCGTTCCTGCCCAGGGCTTCGGCCTCGACCTGCCGCGCTCGGGTCATCCGATATTCGACCGCGTCGTCACGCTTGTCGTCGACAACTTTCACGATCCCGCAGCGCTCGACGGCTTCGGCGCAGCGGTACGGCAGGAACTGGACGGCGGCGACCCGCTGAACCCGAAGAGCACGGAGCCCCGGGTCGATGCTGCGGTCGAGAGAGTCCTCGCGAGCCTCGACGCGTCGCATACCGCTCGCTTCACGCGGGATACGATTGCCTATTACGAACTCGCCGACATATTCCGTTACGCTATCCGCCACGACATGAAGCGGCTGTTCCCGCCGGATGGCCGGGCCAGCTATGCCGGGGTCGGCATGGTCGCCCGGATGGAAAACGGTCTGCTGTTCGTCAGCGACGTCTATGACGGTTCGCCTGCGGACAAGGCGGGTATCCGGGTGGGCGACGAGGTTCTGTCGGTGGATGGCGCGCCGTATCGCGAAATCGAATCCTTCCGCGACAGGATCGGACAAAAGGTGGAGATCCGCCTGCGCCGTAATCCCGGCGCACAGCCCTTCACGGCCAGTGTCGCGGTCGAACGGCTGCGGCCCTTGCCCACATTCGAAAAGGCGATCGAGAACAGCGTGTCCGTCAACGAGAGCGATGGGCGGCGCATCGGTTATCTGCGTCTTTGGACCCTTTCAAGTCCCGACGGTCTCGACATCGCGGCGCGGGAACTGGCGACCGGCCGTCTCAAGGACGCCGATGGCGTCGTCGTCGATCTGCGCGGACGCTGGGGCGGCGGTCCGCCCGACGCTGCGGAGCTCTTCGTCGGCGATACGCCGAACTTCAGGCTGATCTCCCGCAACGGCAAGGATATGCTCGCCAATGTCCGCTGGCGCCGCCCGATCGTCGCCATCATAGACGAGGGATCGAGAAGCGGCCTCGAACTCTTCGCCTATGCGCTGAAGGCCAACGGAATCCCGCTCGTCGGGACGCGCACGGCGGGGGCGCTTCTCGCCGGCCGCGCCTATATCCTGCCGGACGACAGCATTCTGGAGCTTGCGGTTTCCGACGCGGTGATCGATGACGACGTGCGGCTGGAGGGGCGCGGCGTCGAGCCGGACGTAACCGTTCCGTTCCCCCTGCCCTATGCCGACGGACACGACCCCCAGCGCGAAGCCGCCATGGAAGAGATGCGGCGCATCCTCGCCAAGGGCTGAGCCGGCGAACCGGTTCTTGAATGCGGGCCGCGTCGGCCCGCCCTTCCCTCGTCTATTCGCTTTGCCGGAAGTTTCGGATCCGGTCGAAAAGCACCGCGAGCACGATGGCGCCGCCGATGAAGGCGCCCTGCCAGAATGCGTTAATTCCGAGCAAGCCGAGGCTGTTGCGGATCACCTCTATCAGCGCAGCTCCGATCAGGGCGCCGGAAGCCGTGCCGGCGCCGCCGGCAAGATTGGCGCCGCCGATGACGGCAGCGGCGATGACCTGAAGCTCCATTCCTGCACCGATATTGGTCGTCACGGCACCGAGCCAGCCGGTCTGGATGATGCCGGCAATCCCCGCCGCGAGCGCGGAGATCATGTATACGGCAACCTTGATCCTTCTCACCGGAACGCCGGTGAGCGTCGCGGCGTGCTCGTTGCCGCCGATGGCGAAGACGTAGCGGCCGAACTTCGTCCAGCGCAGAACGAAGCCGGTGAGGAGGGCCAGGACGATCATGTAGAGCACCGGATTGGCGATACCGAAGAACCAGGCGCCGCCGCCAAGAGCCAGGAGCGTGTCGTGGTCGGGGCCGAACTCGAATACGACCGTATTGTTGGATGCGACCATCGCCAGGCTTCGCGCGATCGAGAGCATTCCGAGGGTGATCACGAAAGGTGGAAAGCCGAGATAGGCTATCATGACCCCGTTGAATGCGCCGGCGACCAGCGCCGTGCCGATCGAGGCGGCAATACCCACCTCTATGCCGTAGCCGGCATGCATGACCACGGCCAGCACCATGCTGCACAGGCAGAGGACCGACCCGACCGACAGATCGATGCCGCCGGTAATGATGACCAGCGTCATTCCGAGCGCGATGATCGCGACGAAGGTGAAGTTGCGCGTGATGTTGTAGAGGTTTTTGGCCGTTGCGAAGGAGTCGGTGGCAACCGACAGGAAGAGGCAGGCGAGGATGACCGCCACCAGGACCCAGAATGCCTGGCTGGCCAACAGGAACGAGAGCCATCCGCGCTCTCTCTGTCCGACTGCTCGATCGAGCGTAATTGCCATTGTCGACCTTCGCTTTCTTTCCGAATGGTTCACACCTGTTCGATGGCGCCGGTGATCAGGCCCGTCACCTCCTCCGGCGAACTCGCGGCGATCGGCTTGTCGGCAACCTTCCTGCCCCGCCGCATGACGATGACCCGGTCGGCGACGGTAAAGACGTCCGGCATACGGTGGCTGATCAGCACGACGGCGATGCCCCGGTCGCGCAACTCGCGGATCAGGTTCAGCACCTCGGCCACCTGCCGTACCGAAATGGCCGCCGTCGGTTCGTCCATGAGCACGATCTTGGCCTCTGAAAGCATCGTCCGCGCGATTGCAACCGCCTGCCGCTGACCGCCCGACATTTGCCTGACCAGGTTGCGCGGCGGCGTCTCCGACTTCAGTTCTTTGAAAATCTCGCCGGCGCGGCGATACATCGCCCTGTAGTCGAGTATGCGCAGCGGCCCGATGCCGCGCCTGATCTCCCGCCCGAGAAAGACATTTGCAGCAGCCGTGAGGTTGTCGCAAAGCGCCAGATCCTGATAGACGATCTCGATGCCGTGCTGCCGCGCCTCGACCGGGCGATGCATCACGAGTTCCGCACCGTCGAGCCGGATCGTTCCATGGCTCGGCCGGAAGTTGCCGGCCATCATCTTGACCAGTGTCGACTTGCCGGCGCCGTTGTCGCCCATGAGCCCGACCACCTCGCCGCGGTCGAGCGAGAGCGACACGTCGCTGACAGCCTGAATGGCGCCGAAATGCTTGGAAATATTGACGAGTTCGAGAACTGCCACAGCCGTCTAGCCTCCCGAAGCAGCGGGCCGCCTCCTCGGTCGCTTGCCCCGCTCTCGCGCTCTCCCGGCAAGGCGACCGCTTCCATTTACGCAAATGCGCGGGAAAGCGTCAATCAATAGTCCTACAAATCGCTCCGCACATACGCTGAAACGCATATTGTCATACAAATAGTCGTTGACGTGCCGTTCGCGCGGATATTAGCTGGTGCTGGGAGGAGAGCATGCTGATCCTTGTCCCCCGGGGCACGGGCAGGGTCAGGCGGACCTCATCGCGGCGCTGCTTGACGATCCGCACGCGACCGGCCGCTCTTCAATGCCTCGATGGATCGACGGCTGCGCGACGCCGCCGCCTACCCGAAACTCTCATATTTCAAGGCGCGGGCACGCGCGTGTCCGCTTGTTTCAAGGGAGGAAGGAATGAGGAAGGCACTATTGCTTGCCGTTGCCGCTCTGGCACTCAGCGCCGGAACGGCCATGGCCCAGAAGAAACAGCTCGTCATCGTGGTGAAGGGGCTGGACAATCCCTTCTTCGAAGCGATCAACCAGGGTTGCCAGAAGTGGAACAAGGAAAATCCGGACTCGGAATACGAGTGCTTCTACACGGGTCCGGCTTCGACCTCGGATGAGGCGGGCGAGGCGCAGATCGTCCAGGACATGCTGGGCAAGGCTGAAACCGCCGCAATCGCCATCTCGCCATCCAATGCGAAGCTCATCGCCCAGACGTTGAAGACCGCCAATCCATCGGTTCCGGTCATGACCGTGGACGCGGACCTCGCCGCCGAAGACTCTGCCCTGCGCCAGACCTATCTCGGGACCGACAACTATCTGATGGGCTACCGCATCGGCGAATACATCAAGAAGGCCAAGCCCGATGGCGGCAAGATCTGCACCATCGAGGGCAATCCCGGCGCCGACAACATTCTGCGCCGCGCCCAGGGCATGCGGGACGCCCTGACCGGCCAGAAGGGCCTGGCGGAACTCAAGGGCGAAGGCAACTGGACCGAAGTGGCGGGCTGCCCGGTCTTCACCAATGACGACGGCGCCAAGGGCGTACAGGCGATGACCGATATCCTTGCCGCCAATCCCGACCTCGATGCTTTCGGGATCATGGGCGGGTGGCCGCTGTTCGGCGCGCCACAGCCCTATCGCGATCTGTTCAGGCCGATGGCCGACAAGATCGCCAAGAACGAATTCGTCATCGGCGCTGCCGATACGATCGGCGAGGAGGTCGCCATCGCCAGAGAAGGATTGGTTACCGCTCTCGTCGGGCAGCGGCCATTCGAAATGGGCTACAAGGCTCCGCAGGTCATGCTGGACCTGATCGCCGGCAAACCGGTCGAAGACCCGGTCTTCACCGGCCTCGACGAGTGCACCAAGGAGACTGCGGATACCTGCATCCAGAAATAGCCGGTCGAAGGCCGGCAGCCTGCACCGCCGCAGGATTGCCGGCCTTCGGACTCCCTGGTTCAGATCTGCCAGTCCGCGTCGAGCGAATAGGCTTTGATGTAGTCGATCTTCATTTCGGACCCGTCGGCGAGACCGTCGCGGGGTGTGCCGGCGATGCCGCCGACCGCCAGGTTGACGAGCATGTACATCGGGTCGTGCATGTCGGAAGGCGTATCGGCGCGCGCGATCGCCGCATCGTCGAAATACCAGACGATCTCTTCTTCCGTCCAAAGCACCCCGTATGTGTGAAAGCCGCTCGCATCTGCGACTTTTACCGCATTTTCGATGCTCGTCCTCGATCCCGTTTCGTTGGAATGCACCGTGGCGATGACGGTATTCGGGTCCTGTCCGCGCATTTCCACGACATCGAGTTCCGGCGGCCAGGAACCGTCGGCGGGCAGCAGCCAGAAAGCCGGCCAGACGCCCTGGTCGTCCGGCATGTCCGCGCGCATTTCGAAATAGCCGTAGGTTTGGGCAAAGGACGAGTAGGTCGTCAGCATTCCGGACGTGTAATCATAGCCGTTGATCTCGGCCTGGATCGACTCCGACGCCGGCGCGGCCGTGATCGTCAGCACGCCGTTGTTGACGGAGAAGGGGTTGACGGAAGCGGTCGGCTCATAGCTCGGATTGATGTACCATTGCTGCTCGCCGTTACTGGAAAGCGTCGCTCCCTTTTCCGGCGCCCACCAGAATTTGGCGTCCCAGACCCCGCTTGTACCGTTTCGGAGCTGAAGCGTATTGAACTCGTCCGAGAAAGTCTGAGACAGGACGGAGCGGTCGAGGCTCAGCCTGAACTGGTGCGCCTGCAATTCGTCGGCGGTGGTGTTCGCGAATACCAGACTCTCGCCATCGGCGAGATGGAGCCGGAGATCCGCGCCCTCCTGCGCCACATTGGACAGAATCTGCTCGAACGACGTGAAGCCGTAGCCGTCGAGGCGTACGATGTCGTCATAGTTGAAATCGGTGATGAGGTCGCTTCCATTGCCTCGCGCAAACACGAAGGTGTCGGCACCGCCCGCGCCGATCAGGACGTCGTTGCCGCCGCGCCCGTCGATCGTCTGCGTTCCCGACGCGCCCTTAATGATGTTGTCCGTATCGTTGCCGAATGCGAAACGGCCGCTTCCGGTAACCGTGAGGTTCTCGAAGTTCGCCGGCAGGGTGTAGCTCATCCACGTGCTTATCGTGTCGACGCCCTCGCCGGCCGCTTCCGATGCCCGGTTGATCGACGAATACAGGTAGTAGATGTCGTCGCCCCTGCCGCCGATCATGGTGACGTTCACGGAGCTGTCGCCCCACATGGAATCGTTGCCGGCAGTGCCATGGAGCGTGGGGCCAGATCCGGTGGCGGAGAACCAAGCAGTCGAACTGCCGCTGTAGTAAAGCGGCGTTCCCACGGCGTTCAATACGGTTTTGCTCATCGAAATGTCTCCGGTTTGATGTTCGGTTTCCTCCGCTCACCCCGGCGCTGATCGCGTCCTCAGGCCTAAACTAGACGGGGCTGCCGTTTTAATAACCCCCAAGAGTTTGGGGGGCGGGCGCGGAACAAAGCAGCGATGGCTGCGTTCTTTGAAGTTGGCGGCGGCTGCGGAGGGAACATGCACGGCGCAGAAATTCTACCCAAAACGACGATCGACGATGTCACGACTTCAGAAGCGACCGATTATCGGGCCGTGCTCGACGCACTCGCGGTGCCGGTTTACGCAACCGACGCTGAAGGTATCGTCACCTACTGCAACGCCGCGGCCGTGGCCGTCGCGGGGCGCGAGCCGGAGCTCGGTAAGGATCGCTGGTGCGTCAGTTGGCAACTGAGGCGGCCGGACGGCTCGCCTCTTGCGCACGACCAGTGCCCGATGGCGCGCGCATTGAAAGAAGGGCGGCCGATAAGGGGGGAAGAACTGATCGCGGTCCGGCCGGACGGCACCTCGGTCCCGCTTCTCCCGCATCCGACGCCGATCTTCGATAATACGGGCGCAATGACAGGAGCCGTCAATCTTCTCGTGGACCTCAGCGGCGCGAAAGATATGGAGCGCAGTTCCCGCTATCTCGCCGCGATCGTCGAATCTTCCGACGACGCGATCGTCGCGAAGAACCTGGACGGGATCATCACCAGCTGGAACCGCGGCGCGCAGCGGCTTTTTGGCTATACGGCGGAAGAAGTTATCGGCAAGTCGATCACCATCCTCATACCACCGGAACGTCTGAGCGAGGAGCCCGGCATTCTCGAACGCATTCGTAGAGGCGAACTGGTTGACCATTTCGAGACCAAGCGCCGGCGCAAGGACGGGACTCTGGTGGACATTTCGCTCACCGTTTCGCCCGTCAGGGATGCAACCGGCCGCATTATCGGCGCCTCCAAGATCGCCCGCGACATCACCGAGACGAAAAGCGCGGCAGAGGCATTGGCTGCGCGCTTTCGTGAGCAGGCCGCACTGTATCGTCTGACGGAAAGGGTTCAGCGTACCAAACGGATAGAGGAAGTCTACGAGGCGACACTGGACGCCATCCAGGGCGCGTTGAAATGCGACCGCGCCTCGATTCTGCTCTTCGACGATTCCGGGACCATGCGGTTCGTCGCCGCTCGCGGCCTTTCAGAGCATTATCAGCGCGCTGTCGACGGACACTCCCCTTGGCATACGGGAGCGAACGAACCCGAGCCGATCTTCGTCGAGAATATCGACGAGACGGAAATCTCGCGAGAGCTGAAGGAGAGCATAGTCGGCGAAGGTATTGGTGCGCTCGGCTTCTTCCCGCTCGTCACGGAAGGCAGGCTGATCGGCAAATTCATGACCTATTACGACCGGCCACATCGGTTTGAGGAAACCGAGATCGGCATGGCGCTTACCATCGCGCGGCAACTCGGGTTCACCATCCAGCGCATGAGAGCCGAATATGCGCGGCGCCAGGCGGAAGAGCAGTTGCGCCGCAACGAGGCCAACGAAAGGGCGCGCGCGGCCGAGTTGGCCGCGATCATGGAGGCCGTCCCGGCTTTGATCTGGATGGCGCGCACGCCGGATTGCCGCGTCATCAGCGGCAATAACAGCTCCTACGAGATTTTGCGGCTACCGCACGACAGCAACCTTTCGATGTCGGCGCCTCCCGGCGAGCACCCCACCAACTTCCGCGTTTTCTCGGAAGGGCGCGCATTGTCGCCGGAGGAGATGCCGGTACAAAGGGCGGCGCGCGGCGAAGAGGTGCAGAACTTCGAGCAGGAAATACGCTTCGACGACGGAAGCTCCCGTCATATCTTCGGCAACGCGACTCCGCTGCGCGACGTCACAGGCGAAGTGGTCGGAGCCGTCGCTGCTGCTGTCGACATCACCGGACGCAAGCAGGCCGAGGAGGCGCTCCAGGAAAGCGAACGGCGCCTGCAGCTCGCACTGGATGCCGGACATATGGGCGCCTGGGAGTGGAACCTCGAAACGGGTGAGGTAATCTGGTCGCCGGGGCTGGAGGCGCTTCACCGTATCGAGCCCGGGTCGTTCGGTGGAACGCTGGCCGACTTCAAGCGCGACGTACACCCGGACGATCTTCCCTTGATCGAGCGCGAGATGGCCAGGGCGATCGAAGCAGAGGGAGACTACCACGTCGTCTACCGTGCTCAGTTCCCCGACGGGGCCATCCGGTGGATCGAGGCTTTCGGACAGCTTTCGCCGCGCAACGGTCCCAAAAGGCGTCTGATCGGCGTCTGCATGGACATCACGGAGCGCAGGGAGGCCGAAGCGCAGCGCAATCTCCTCGTCGCCGAGCTCAGCCACCGCGTGAAGAACACGCTGGCGATCGTCGGTTCGATCGCACGACAGACCTTCTCGACCAATCCGGACGCCACCGCGGCGCACCGTTCCTTCGATGCGCGCATAAGGGCGCTCGCGCAGACGCATACGCGCCTCGCGGAGGCGAGCTGGTCTGGAGTTTCCCTGAAAACCGTGCTGTTCGACGAACTGGCGCCGTATCAGGACGACGGCAGGACGAACGTGACCCTTGCCGGGCCGCCGGCGATGTTGCCGCCCAAGCATGCGCTCACCCTCGGCATGGCGGCGCACGAGCTTGCAACCAACGCCGCGAAACATGGGGCACTCTCCGTCAAGAGCGGAAAAGTCGATATCGAGTGGATGATCGACGTCGCAAGTGAGCGGCTGCGGATATGCTGGAGCGAGACGGGCGGACCGGCGGTTGTTGCGCCCAAGCACAACGGTTTCGGGCGTCTGTTGCTCGAGCGGGTCCTCGCCTCGGATCTTGGCGGTGAAGTGCATCTCGAGTTTGCGCCGCAAGGCCTGGTTTGTACGATCGACGTTCCTTATCCGCGCGGAGCTCCGGGATGAATCCCGGCGACCGATGCCGTGTGCTCGTCGTCGAAGACGAGTTTCTTGTCGCGCTTCAGATTGAAGACGATCTCGTCGCGGCGGGCTATTCGGTGATCGGCCCGTTCACGAGCCTCGCACAGTCGATTTCCGCAGTTCGCGCACACCCGTTCGATATCGCGACCCTTGACCTGAACCTGCGAGGCGAGTTCGCCTATCCACTTGTCGATGAACTTATTGAGCGCGAGGTGCCGGTGCTTCTGTTGACCGGTTACACCGTGTTTGACTTGCCTGAACGATTTCGTGCCCTGCCTCGCCTGGCAAAACCGTTCAACGGCACGCAGCTCATCCAGAAGATAAAAGGCCTCCACCCGTTTAATGGCAGCCCGGCCGGCGTGTGAGCCGGCCGGGCCAGATTACAAACGGGTCAAGGTGCTGAGCGCTTCCGGCAGAGGGTGGCGGAACCGCGCACCTCGTTCTGTCGATCTCACATTTCCGTGGGCAGGAAATGGGAAAGCGGCACCTGCAGTGCGCCGGCGACGCGCTTGAGCTTCGCCGGGCTGAACTCCGTGCCGTTCTCGATATCGTTGATTTCGACGACGGCAAGGCCGCAGGTGACCGCGAGATCCTCGATGCTGTAGCCGACCGCTTCACGCGCGGCCTTGACGCGAGCGGCGATGTCGCCGTTGGGCATCGGAGCGGCTTCCTTGTCGCCAATGTTGGAGGGTGAAATAGACATAAATGTCTCCTTCTCTTGGCATGAAAATTCTTACGAATTTTGCTGTTGAGTACGGGTCGACACGCGTCACTGCATGCCCCCTGAACCGCAATTCAAGGGAAAAGACATGCAACAGATAAAAGTGCTGCAGCAACCTTTGTGCGCGTGAGACGCGCGGCGCTGCAGGACGGCGGTAACGTTTTATGTCATCGCTGTAACATGGACAAGCCGAAATCGCTCTTGTGCACCGGAAGCGCCAGTCGGGCACTGGAACGTGGATTTTGGCACCGGGGGTTGCGATGTCCCGATTCGGCGACCGGGCCGAGAATCGCGCTCAATATTGCTGGCGACGAGCAAATGTCCGGCCGCGATAACGGTCAGGCCTCGTAGATCACAAAAGTTTACTGTATAGCCGGTGGGACCTGTCAGGTACTCCCCAAGCGACAATTGCAGAAGAAAATCGCGAATACATTCAAAGGGTCGCACGTCGCGGCTGCATGCTCAGCGATGCCGTTCCGGAAAACGGGTGGGGTCCGACTGTCTCGGAACGGATCAAAATCCGGTTTTCAGGCGGCGCCGTTGTCCATACATTGAGCGGTATGGGGATTTCTAATTTAGCTCTATTTCAGATTTCTAACGGTCTATTTGCTTCGTACCGACTGTTGCTCGGCACTGAATCTCCACTTGTCGGACCGCCGCCGCCGAGCATGAAAAGGGGCGCTGCCATACGGCACTCGCCCTGGCCGGCAGATTGTTCAAGCCACACAGGCGACCGTAAACAAAACGTCCCGGATCTGTCCGTTCACGCTTTTCGCGGGCCCAATGGCCGCGCGTACCGACCGTCGGATTAGATGGGGATGCCGTGTGCGCCGAGGGGAAGGAATTGGAGATGAAGAACCAAGCCGGCAATGAGACTCAGGCCCGAACGCCCACCGCCCCACCCGAAGGCAGCAGTATCTGGCAGCAGTTCGAGATGATGCGGCACGCCTTCGTCGACTCGCCGGTTTTGAAGCCTATCCTGTGGCTCGCGGCCGGCAGCTTCACCATAATCATCGCCACCGCCATCGGGCAGATCGTTCTCAATCGCTGGTACCGGCCCTTCTTCGACGCGATCGAGCGGCGTGATCTCAACAGCTTCTTCTATCAGCTCATGCTGTTCGTCCTCCTCGCCGGCGTGCTCCTGGTGTTCAACGTCGCCCAGCAATGGCTCAATCAGATGGTGCGCTTGAAGCTGCGCGAAGGGTTGACATTGGACTTGATCGGCCAGTGGATGCGGCCGCGACGTGCCTTCCGGCTGGCGAATGCCGGCACGATCGGCGTGAACCCGGATCAGCGCATGCAGGAGGATGCCGGACACCTTGCCGATCTCACGACCAGCCTCGGATTCGGGCTTTTGCAATCGTCGATCTTGCTCATTTCGTTCGTCGGCGTCCTCTGGTCCCTTTCAGCGGGCTTTGCCTTCCAGATCGGCGAACGATCGCTGGAAATTCCGGGCTACATGGTGTGGGCTGCAATCCTCTACGCCGGCTCCGCGTCGTGGCTGAGCTGGCTCGTCGGTCGCCGGCTGATCGTTCTGAACGGCGAGCGCTACGCCCGCGAGGCCGATCTTCGCTTCTCGATGATGCACGCCAATGAGCATATCGACGGCATCTCGCTTGCGGGCGGCGAGGCTGGAGAGCGACGGCGTCTGCAACTCGACCTCTCATCCGTGCTCGATGCCACGCGCAACATATTCCGAGCCGAAATCAATCTTGCCTGGGTTCAGGACGGCTATGGCTGGGTCACTGTCGTCGCGCCCATTCTGGTTGCGGCGCCCGTCTATTTCGCGGGGAACATCAGCTTCGGCGGCCTTATGATGGCGGTGGGGGCGTTCAATCAGGTGCATTCGTCGCTGAAATGGTTCGTCGCCAATGTGAGCGCGATAACGGACTGGCGGGCAACGCTGCTGCGCGTTGCGGCCTTCCGCCGCGCGCTGATCACCGCGGACACGCTGCATGGCGATGAACAGCGTATCGACTTCGTCGAGAACGACAGTGCCACTATGACGTTCGAGAACCTGGAGGTGGTCTCCCGCTCGGGGCGAACCAGGCTGGAAGAGTCTCGTATCGAGATCGCGCCTGGTCAACGGGTCAACATCATCGGCGATCCGCGTGCCGGGAAGACGCTGGTCTTCCGGGCGCTCGCCGGGCTCTGGCCCTGGGGAAGCGGTCGCGTGGGAATGCCTGCCGGCGAAACCGTGGCCTTCATTCCTCGCGCGCCTTATTTCCCCCGCGGCCGGTTGCGCGACGCCCTTGCCTATCCGCACGCAGACAGTTTCCCCGACAAAGTGCTCGTGACTGCGCTTTCGAAGGTCGGGCTCGACCACCTTGCGACTTCGCTCGATCGCGAGGCCCGTTGGGAACGCGAACTCGGCGACGACGAGCAGCGCCTCCTGGCCTTCGCCCGGCTTCTCGTGCAGAAACCCCGCTGGGTCGTCATCGACGAAGCGCTGGAGACCATGGACGCCGATGCCCTGAAACGGGCCCTTTCGATCTTCGAGGCCGACCTGCGGGAGACCGCGGTAATCAAGATCGGCCGAACGCCGCGGAACGGAGTGCAGTTCTCTCGCGTGATCCATCTCGTCAAGGACGCCGAAGGCCCGGCCCTGAAGCCGGTTCGCCTCGGCGGAGGCGTTTCGGGCCTGGAGGTGGCCGCACGCGGTGCGCCTTGAATTCGGATCAGCGTACTGCGGCCTGACGAGACACGTGACTGCTGCTTCAAACGCCTCGCCTGTTGCCCCAGATGAGGACATGCAGTTGCGGCAGGACCCGCGCCCCGAACCACCGGTCTGCAACGACCCTGTCGACCAACCAGCGCATACGCTCCATCACGCCGTCGATATCGATCGGCGCGTCCGCCTGGTCTGCGGGCGGCGGCGTATGATTGCCGGGCTGCAGATAGACGGGCAGATCCGGCTGGCGGGCGGCGGCCGCCCTCGCATAGGCATAATCCCTCTCGTCGAAGACCACGAACTTCAACACCGTCTGCGGCTTGCTCCCAGCACTGCGGCGACAGTCGTCCAAGGCTTCCCAGTCGGTCTCCATCCCGCTCGAGGGCGGCTTGGGACTGAGCACCAGAACGTCGACAGCGGCGAACCAGTCGCGGGCAAGCGAACCTTGCGTTTCCAGGGCAAATCGATAGCCCTTTTCATGCCCGCGGGCGATCAGATCGCCGAACGGCTGTATTGCCGGGTTGCCGCCCGATAGCGAAACCATCACGGCTTCTCCGCCCGAAAGCCGAACGATTTCCTGCCAGACCTCCTCGGTCGACATCTTTTGCCATTCATGCCGGTAGCTGCTGTCGACGGCATGGAGGCTGTCGCACCAGGAACAACGGAAATCGCAGCCGCCGCTCCTGACGAATACCGTCGGCAGGCCGATCAGCACCCCCTCCCCCTGGATCGTCGGTCCGAAGATCTCGCTGACGCGGATTTCGTCGGATCGGGTGTGCATCATGGGCGATACTCCGCCCAGGTCTTCGCCGTCTCGCTGACGCGAACGGCCGTCGTCTCGGGTAGCCGGGCTCTGCACCATTCGTAGAAATGCTGCGCCAGGCATTCCGCAGTCACCCGATCGTGCCCGAGCACGTCGTTCAGATGGCGGTGGTCGAAGCAGTCGTCGATATATTGCTTCAGCGGTGCGAGCTCGTGATAGTCGCGAACGAATCCATGCTCGTTCAGCCTTTCGCCGGAAAGCTCGACCTCGACGATGTAGTTGTGCCCATGCAGTCGGGCGCATTGATGCTCGGCCGGAAGGCTCTTCAGCTGGTG
Organism: Sinorhizobium sp. M4_45; assembly: GCF_002885915.1. Classification (NCBI taxonomy): domain Bacteria; kingdom Pseudomonadati; phylum Pseudomonadota; class Alphaproteobacteria; order Hyphomicrobiales; family Rhizobiaceae; genus Sinorhizobium; species Sinorhizobium sp. M4_45. Next base: position 320,281 of record NZ_NWVE01000008.1, on the reverse strand, counting down.
CGAGGCGGAGAAATGGAATTCCTTGGTGATGCGGAACATCATTTCACCTCTTCGGCAACGAAGGAGCCGGTCGCCGCGACCCAGAAAACCGGATCGTCGTACTCCGTCGGATCAGGGACACCCGCGAGGTGAAAGGCTTCGCGCCGCTCGACACAGGTGCCGCAGCGCCCGCAATGGTGGGCGCCGCCCTTGTAGCAGGACCATGTCTCGGCAAAGGGCGTGCCGTGCCTGGCTCCGTCCGCGACGATGTCGGCCTTGGCGACGTTCACATAGGGCGCATAGAGCGCAACATCCGCATATCCGTCGAGCGCGCGGTTCTGCATCGCCTGGAAAGCGTCGATGAAACCCGGCCGGCAATCGGGATAGATGAAGTGGTCGCCGCCATGCACGGCGGTCGCGACTGCATCCGCCTTGCGGGCTGCAGCGACGCCGAAGGCGATGGCAAGCATGATGGCGTTGCGGTTCGGCACCACCGTCGCCTTCATCGTCTCTTCGGCATAGTGCCCGTCCGGCACGTCCAAATCGCCGGTCAGCGCCGATCCGGTGAGGTGGCGGCCGATCTCGCGGATGTCGATGATCTGGTGCGGGACGCCGAGGCGCATGGCGCAGGCGGCGGCGAAATCCAGTTCCTTGCGGTGCCGTTGGCCGTAATCGAACGACAGGAGGCCGGAAAGCTCCTGTTCAGCCGCGACCTTGTGCGCAAGCGAAACGGAATCCAATCCGCCGGAGCAGATTACAATTGTCTTCATGACAGGTGTCCTTGTTTTGACCGGGTAGGCTGCGACCGGAGTTCTACTGCGCGCCTTCTAGGCCATAGAGGACGGTTTGTGAATGGCCGACCGGTATGGAAGGAACGGATTGTCCAACGGACAGAGCCACAGGGCTCCCCCCGGGAGCAAGCACTGTCAGTTTGTTGAAAAGGGTTGCCCGAAAACCAAGGGCACAAAACGAACCGCATGCCAGCCCGGTTCCATTCGCAATCGCCGCTCGGACCTATGCACGCGCCGAACGGACAAAGGTCCGATCGGCTTCCAGACTATGTGCCGGCATCCCTTCGGTCCGAAGTCCCAGCCCGGAACACGTTACGCGGGTTTGGGTTGGTAGGCAGGTTGCAGCCTCAAGGACATCAACGTCAGGAAAGGAACTCCAATGCGGTATTTCATCAGGACGGCCCTCGCGGCGGGCCTTCTCGCGGGCACCACCCTCGGCGCGTTCGCGCAATCGAGTACAACGATCGGCACCGGCGGCACCAGCGCCGGCGGCGGGACCTCAAGCAGCACCGTCGGAACGGGCGGAAGCTCGGCTGGTGGCGGTTGCGATCCGAACACCAGCGATTGCCAGTCCGGCTCTGCATCGACACTGGGAACGGGCGGATCTTCGGCCGGCGGCGGTACGTCAAGCAGCTCGGTCGGGACGGGCGGATCGGCCGCCGGCTCGGGTAGCGCCGGCTCCGCTTCGACCCTTGGCACCGGCGGCTCGTCCGCGGGCGGCGGAAGCTCCAGCAGCTCCGTTGGAACCGGTGGTTCAGCCGCCGGCTCGGGTGGCGGAACATCGGATGAGACCACCGGCAGTGTCCAGGGCGATGAAAACAGCGCCCGCGACGCCGCTCAGGATGATGAGAGCAACAAGAATTGTCCTCCTGGCCTCGCCAAGCAGGACGCCTCAAAGGGCAACAAACCGTCCTGCTGACGTCAACTCGGCTGGCTTCGGAGCGCCCTCCGAAGCCAGCGTTCTTCAAAAAGGAGGAGCTCCGATGACCTCCAGTTCATTTTTAATCCCGGTTGCCACGGCACTGTTCGCGGCTGCTATGGCCGCCCCGGACCATGCCGTGGCGAAAGAGATCAAACTCGACGACGGTTCGACATGCATGGTCATCGAACATGAACAGTCGGAAGGGGGCAGCGTTTCGTCGTCGGTCACAGCCGGTTCTGGCAGCGTATCCTCGTCCACGACGGTTGGCGGCGGCACAGCAGCGAGCGGTGGGTCTGCCAGCAGCAGTTCCGCATCCTCGGCGACGAGCGGATCCTCCGGCGGAGAGAGCTTTGCGACCGCGAGCGTGACCCGCCCCGATGGCACCACCATTACGCGCCGGTCGGATGGAACCTGCGCAATCCTCCAACCGAAAAAATGAAAGGAGCTGTGATGCTTCGAAGAACGATACTCGCAATTTCCGTCGTGATGTCGGCGTCGGCTGCCTTCGTACCAGCGCACGCTCAGGACTGCGATGTGGCCGGAACTGTCGGATCTGGCGGAAGTGCCGCGGCCGGCGGCACCTCAGCCAGCACGTTGGGAACGGCCGGCACATGCAGAACCGATGACGGAACGACATCGTCGATCGGCGTCGGCGGAAGCGCAGCAACCTCGCAAGGAAAGGCAAAGAGCCAGACGAAGGTAAACGAGAATCCCTCCCAGCTGCAGGGACAGTCCAAGGCTCAGGCCATGGACAAAGGAACGTTCAGCAAGTCACAGACCAAGACCAAGGTTACGGACGACGGACTGCAGAGCCGGACGAAGACCATGTCCCATGTTCCGGGCGAGAAGCCGACCAAGAGCACGACGAATACGTTGATTCCGTTGCCGCAAGAGTGACTGCGGCATTCGGACCTCAGGCAGGCCCAAGACCTTGTAACTCGTTGAAAATTGGCGCGGCCCTGCCCGCCGAGCCGTGCGCCTGTCTACACGACCGGTCGATCGCCGCATCTTTGCTCGCAGCGGTCGACCGGCCGTTTGCCCGGGCTTGTGGCCTCATCCCTCGCTGAGAATGAGCCCCTTCGTCAGCTCCAGTGCCTGTCTTTCGAAGAGACTGCGATAGATGCCGCCCTTGACGCGGATGAGTGCCCCGTGATCGCCTTCTTCCGCAATGCGGCCCCGATCGAAGACCAGCAGCCGGTCCAGCGCACGCACCGTGGAAAGCCGGTGTGCGACCACGAGCGTGGTGCGCCCCGTCATCAGTCGCTCCATCGCCTGCTGGATCAGCACCTCGGACTCCGAATCGAGGCTCGATGTCGCCTCGTCCAGGATGAGAATGGGCGCATCCGCCAAAAAGGCGCGGGCAATCGCTACCCGCTGGCGCTCGCCGCCGGAGAGCTTCACGCCACGTTCGCCGACCAGCGTCCCATAGCCCTTGGGCAGGGCGGCAATGAAGTCATGCGCGCTGGCAAGCCTTGCCGCCTCCTCGATGTCGCGTTGTGTCGCTCCCGGCCGTGCATAGGCGATATTCTCAGCAAGCGAGCGGTGAAACAGGATCGGCTCCTGCTGCACGATGGCGATCTGCTGGCGCAGAGACGCCTGGGTGAAGTCGGCGATATTCTGCCCGTCGATGCGGATCTCGCCGGCATTCAGATCATGCAGACGCTGGATCAGCTTGATGAACGTCGTCTTGCCGGAACCGGAATGCCCGACGAGACCGACACGCTCGCCGGCCGCGATATTGACCGAGAATCCCTCGTAAAGGGGTGCGCGATGGGCTCCGTAGTGAAAAGTCACGTCGCGGAACTCGATCTCGCCCTCGGTGATGCGGATGGGTTTTGCGCCCGGCCGGTCCTCGACGCCGAGCGGCTGGCCGTGAATGGCGACGAGCTCCTCCATGTCGTTGATCGACCGCTGCAGGTTGCGGATATGCATCCCCACCTCCCGCAGATAACCCTGCAGGATGAAGAACGAGGTGAGCACGAACGTTATGTCGCCTGCGGTCGCCTGCCCTCTCGCCCACAACAGGAGGGCAAAGCCGATCACGGCCGCGCGCAGGACGAGCAGCATTGCGCCCTGCGCCGTACCGTTGAGCGTGCCGCGCGACCAGGTACGACGCGTCCGGTTCTCCCATTTGCGGAGAACCTTGGCGAGACGCGCGTCCTCGCGCCCTTCCGCACCGAAGGCCTTTACGACGGTATTGCAGCTGACCGCATCGGCGAGCGCCCCGCCAAGCCGTGTGTCCCAGCTGTTGGCAAGGCTCGCCATCGGCGCCACATAGCCGAGCGACAGGGAAACGGTAACGGCGATGAAGGCGATCGAGCCGAGACCGATGATCACACCCATCATCGGCCAGTACCAGGCCATCAGCGCCGTGGACCCGACCAGCATGACGATAGAAGGGAAAAGCGCGACGAGAAGCGTATCGTTCAAGAGATCGAGCGCCCACATGCCGCGCGTCACCTTGCGGACCGTGGAACCGGCGAAGCTGTTGGCATGCCAGTCACTGGAGAACCGCTGGATGTGATGAAAGGCGGCAGCGGCGATATCCGACATCATCTTCAGCGTGAGGCTGACGATACCCAGGAAGGTCACATGCCTGAGGATGATGGCTCCGAACGACAGGGCCATCAACATCATGAAGGCCGCCATCGCCGCGTTCCAGGCAACCTCGTCGCTCGCCGCACCTGAAATCACCGCGTCGACCAGCCGGCCGGAGTAGAGCGGCGTAAGCACATCGGCGAGCGTCGAAAGCAGCACGGTTGACAGTAGAGCTGCGAGCCGCACCGGCTGCTTCTTCCAATGGGCCCAGGAGAATCGAAAAACGCTACGGAAGGCGCGGTTGCGCGCCGTGAAACGAGTAAATGCCATAGGTGTTGCCCGGTGACGAGCGCACCGGCCTCAATATTTCGAAAGCGTGAAAATGCCGTTGGGGAAAGGGTCAGAACGGCATCAGCGGATCGCCGGCTTCTAAGAAGAAGCGGTGGGGCGATGACAATTCCTGCCTGCTGCGAAGAAGCGCGGACGCTTGCGTCACAGGGTCAGGATCGTGGATCCGCCCCGTAGGGAGAAGAAAATGCCTGCATCGTAACCTCCCTAATCTGATTGCCGGAGGACCGCTTATAGTTGAGGACGCGGCGCACGCCAAGCGCCTATATTGTATTTTCCTGCAAGCAGAGCCGGCGTGCTGCAAGTTTGCAACAGTCTGCCGGATCACGGCGCGACATGCGGCCATAGCTTGCGGCATCCGGGATCGAACGTCGGTTCAGTCCGCGGTTCCCGCCGCGAAGCTGTTGAAAATGCCGCGATTTTGCAGAACCTTCATAATGTGTTGGAAATTTCGCCGCTATTCATTGCAAAGCCTGCCCTGTCGAATTTCAGAAATCATCCTCAGAGGTTGCCCGTGCAGAACAACAACATTCTCGTGGTCGGCGGCGCCGGCTATATCGGCTCGCATACCTGCCTTCAGCTTGCGGCAAAGGGTTACCAACCCGTCGTTTACGACAACCTCTCCAACGGCCACGAGGAATTCGTCCAATGGGGCGTCCTTGAAAAGGGCGACATCCGTGACCGGCAGCGTCTTGAAGAGGTTCTTGCCCGGCACAAGCCGCGGGCGATCCTGCATTTCGCGGCGATGATCGAGGTGGGCGAGTCGGTCAAGGACCCGGCCGCCTTCTATGACAACAACGTCATCGGCACACTGACCCTTTTGTCTGCGGCGCTTGCCGCGGGCATCGATGCCTTCGTCTTCTCATCGACGTGCGCGACCTACGGACTGCCCGACAGCGTACCGATGGACGAGAGCCATAAGCAGGCGCCGATCAATCCCTATGGCCGCACCAAGTGGATCTGCGAGCAGGCGCTGAAGGACTACGATCTCTACAAGGGTCTGCGCTCGGTCATCCTGCGCTATTTCAATGCCGCGGGCGCAGACTTCGAGGGCCGCATCGGCGAATGGCACGAGCCTGAGACCCATGCGATCCCGCTCGCCATCGATGCGGCACTTGGGCGGCGCGAGGGCTTCAAGGTCTTCGGCACCGACTACGACACGCGCGACGGAACGTGCGTCCGCGATTATATCCACGTCCTCGATCTGGCGGATGCCCATGTGCGGGCGGTCGACTATCTCCTGGAGGGTGGCGAGAGCGTCGCACTCAATCTCGGGACCGGCACCGGTACCACGGTGAAGGAGCTGCTGGACGCGATCGAAAAAGTGGCCAAGCGACCGTTCAACATCGGCTACGCCGAGCGCCGGGAGGGCGACTCGACCACGCTTGTCGCCAACAATGACAAGGCGCGTCAGGTTCTCGGCTGGGAGCCGCAATACGATCTCGCGGCGATCACCGAATCGGCCTGGAACTGGCACTCGCGCAGAAATCAGGGCGGCTGATCTTCCCGACCAGCGACCGTGGCTGCCGGAAACGATGGGGACAGCCCGGTCTTCCAGGTAAACCGTTCGGGCTTTTCCTGGAGCTGCTCTATTCGGCCGCTCGGCGTGCCGGGCCCGCCGTGACACGCCGGGCGCGGCCGCGCCGCAGCAACGGGCGTTCGAGCATCATATACGCAGCGATCCCTAAGAGCGTTCCCGAAAGAACCCCCGCGAACATCGTTGCGGGCGCGCCGAGCCCGATCGCAAGGCCTGCCTTGGCAACGACCGAAATCGCAAATGTGTGCCAGAGATAGATCGAATAGGAGGCGTCTCCTAGAAGCCCCGGCAGCGGCAGCGCCCGCACGCAGCCGTTCACCTCGAGCGAAAGCACCCCGGTGACGAGCAGAACCGCCAGCGGCCCGGTCGTCAGTTCGTCGAATGGCAGACCGAGCACACCGATGAGAGCGAAGCCGCCGAGCGAGCAGGCGAGCAGCGCAGAACCGACCGCGAGCGGCGGTACCCTGCCCTTCAGCCAGAACTCCCCGATGATCATGCCGGCGACGAATTCCAGAATGACCGGTCGCGTATAGGTCAGCATCACCGGATCGTCGAAGGCGACGACACGGCCCGCGATCACCAAGGCAAGGAACAGCCCTGTGACGACGGGCAGCCGCCAGTTGCGCGGCATGAACAGCGAGCCGGCGAAGACGGCGTAGAAGAGCATCTCGAAATTGAGCGTCCAGCCCTGCACCAGCACAGGCCAAATCTCTGCACTGCTCGGCGAGCGCGCGGGGACGAAGAACAGCGACGCCAGAACATGTTCCAGTGTCAGCACCAGATTGGGGAACAGACCCGCCAGTGCGCCCGCGACCATCACGGCGGTCGCGAGCCAATAGACCGGCACGATGCGGCGGCAGCGATCGGCGATGAATTCTACGGGGGTCACGGATCGGCGGTCGCTGATGACCCACATGATGAAGCCGCTGATGACGAAGAAAACATCGACGCCGGCGGCTCCGATCGTGAAATGATAACCTGTCTTTTCCGCAGCATGGAAGAGCACGACGGCGATTGCCGCAGCCGCGCGAAGATATTGAATGCCGTAGATCGTCTTCAATGGCCGTCTCCCGGCCGCGGCATCATCGGCCCGAAAGACCGCCCGTATGGCGCCGGATGGAATCCTGCCGGCCAGAGCAGGGTCGCTGCCTGCCGGCGACGCGGTATCGTCAGTTTCCCCGCCGTGAAGTACAAAAGGAAGGATCCGACGTGGTAGGGGGTGAGAATATCGATTTCGACGAAGGCACGAACGAAGAGCAGCGCGCCGACACCGAAGAGCACCATCGCCTCCGGATCGCGATCCTCCGCAAGGAGGCGCTTCAATTGGCCGACCAGCGCTGTGACCAGCACCATGGTAAGCAGGATCAGGCCGACCAGGCCCGTCTCCACGACCGCTTCGATAAAGGTGTTGTGGAAATGGAACCCGGCGCGCGAACCGATATAGAACTCCTCCCATAGCCGCTCGGCCTCGGAGAAGCCCTGCACCCAATAGGCCTGGTAGCCGACGCCGAAGAGCGGCGACGCCTTCGCCGCCTCGATGCCCTGCTGCCAGAGATAGGTGCGACCGGTGAGCGTCGAATCTTTGCCGAAGGCGCCGAGGATCAGATCGACGCCGCCGGCATAGATCATCGCGACGGCGGCAACGCCGCCGAACACCGACGCGGCAATGAAGAGGAGCTTCCTGCTCGCGGGACGCAAGGCCGTGATCGCCCGCATCCCGATGCAAAGACCGATGACGGCCGCGGTTGTCAACACGGAGGTCGCCGATTGCGACGTCAGCAGGCAATAGGCGGCAAGCAATCCGGCAACCCCTGCCGCGCCCATCCATAGGCCCTTTTCCCCGAGCACAAAGACGGCCGCGAAGGCGAAGTAGATGCCGAGCGAGGCGTAGAAGCCCAACTGGTTCTTCGACGCGAATGCGCCAACGAAGCTGTAGGTGCCGTCCAGCGGATCGTAATGATAGGTACCGAAGAGCAGCGAATAGAGGAGCACGATTGCGGCGCCCGCAATCATGCCGCGCGTCAGCGTGCGGATGTCGATCGTGCGCATTGCGATGAGCGCGCAGACGACATGGCTCAGATACTGTATTCCGGTGCGCAGCGACAAGGACGGGGCCGCAGACCAGAAGATCGAAATGCAGGCGAAGATGGTGAAGGCGAATATCCAGAGATAGCTGGCGTAGTTGCCGAGAACCTTTCGGTAGTCCACGAGGACGAGCGGCAGCCACAGGCCATAATAGGCGAGGATAGAAACCTGTCCGAAGCGCGCCGAATAGGCAAAGACGAAGAGCGACAAGGCCAAGGCGAAGATGCCGTAGACTTCATTCGCTCCAGGCCTGACAAGGCTCGCCTTGGATATCCTCATGCCTGCCTCACCGCATTGCCAGTGCCGTATTCACCTTGATGACATCGCCGGGCAGCACGGGTGTGTTCTCCTCGGCGGCGATTTCGGTCGGCTTGCCGTCCTTGTCGCGAATGATCGAATAGGTAATCTCGGCGGCCTGATCTTCGAGCTGGGCGGCATCCGCCGACTGCAGCAGCGCCTCGGTCATGAGATCCCGGCTGGTGCCGAGCTTCAACGTCAGCGTGTCCAGCTCGGCTTCGGTGTTCTGCAACTCCTGAGCGAGCTGAGCATCCCAGTCGTTGCGGAGATTCGTTTCGTCCTGCGCCGCCTTGCTCGCATCCTGCTTTGCCTTGAGGGATGCGGTGTCGATGTCCAGCAGCGACGCCTGAACGTCCGCGACCCGCTGCTCGAGGGACAGTTTGCGCTGGCTGAGCGCCAGCCCTTTTTCGGCAAGGCTGTCGACCTTGTCGCGATCCTCGGTGGCAAGTTCGAGTTGGCGCGCCTGCGTTTCGGCTTTTTTTGCGAGTGCTTCTATCTCGCTTTGAAGAAGGGATCTCAGATCGGCAAGCGCATCGAGCTGACGCTTCTGGCGCTTGTCACGCGATTCCATAAGCGCGATCTCGCTGGCGAGCAGCTTGTCGGCGTCCGGAACGTTCTTGAGCTCCTCGGGCATGGGGATTGTGTCGCGCTTGCCGATTTCGGCAAGCAGTCGCGCGCGGCGAATAAGCAGGCGGCTGCGCTCCGCAACCTGCACCGCGGATTCCCCGCTGGCATTGATGTAGTCGCGCGCGAATCGCTGGCCGTTATCCGCCCGCCGCAGCCCTCCCCCGAGACTGACGGCCTTCAAGACGGTCAAGTTGGGAGCATAGGGGTATTCTCCCGGCGTCTGCACCTCGCCGGAGAGATAGATCGGACGATATTGCGCCATCTCCACCGACGCGGATGGGCGATCCCTGAGGCCGAAAAGCTTCTGCATCTTGACGCCGATCTCTTCGGCCACCTCCGACGTCGTCTTGCCGGAGGCAGGCAGATCGCCGACGAAGGGCAGGGAAAGGTTGCCGGATGGGCCCACCGTATAGTCGCCGCTGACGGCAGACCAGTCGCGGACCGTTCCTTCGGCGGTTTGCCACTCGGCCACGCGAACCCGAAGCTTGTCCATGACGCCGAGCCGGTATTCATCGGCCGACGCCAGCGACGCCCCTGAGGCTGCGAGTGCAGCAAGGAGCGCCAGGCGGGTAAAACAGGAAGCCATGCGGGAACCAGCGGATTTCGCTGATCGTCTATTCGATTGCATTTTTGGATATTTCCGTTGCTCGACGTTGCCCGTGCCGGGCCGGCGCCAAGATTTCAGTAGCTGCCGCGGGAGAGGCAGACGGCAGGGATCGTCTTGAAGACAATGACAAGGTCGGCGAAAAGCGACCAGTTCTGGACATATTGCGTGTCGAAAGCGACGCGCGTGGCGTAGGAGACGTCGTTGCGACCGCTGATCTGCCAAAGCCCCGTCAGGCCGGGACGCGAGCGCAGATAAAACACGGCGGCCGAATCATAGAGTTCGAGTTCGTCTTCGACCACCGGACGGGGGCCGACGACGCTCATTTCACCGCGAATGATGTTGAGGAGTTGCGGCAACTCGTCGAGGCTGAGCTTACGCAGGACTGTCCCGACAACGGTCACACGCGGATCGTTCTGAAGCTTGCGGGTCGTACGCCATTCTTCGTAGGCGTCGGGATTGTTCCTGAAAAACTCTTCCAGGACCTGGTCGCCCCTTTCCATCATCGTACGGAATTTCAGGCACTTGAAGGATTGGCCGTTGTGACCGATTCGGCGATGGCCATAAAAGACGCTGCCGCCGTCCGAGAACTTGACGAGGGCCATGATGAGCAAAAAGAGCGGGCTGAAGAGAAGGAGGGCCACGGAGGCGGCAAGAATGTCGAAACTGCGTTTTGCCATGCCCCCGATCGGTCGGACTGCCCCGGTTTCCTCGGGGATAAAAAACGGCGAACTGGCCGAGCGAGTCGCGGACTTCATAGAGGTGACTCCATTTACGTTGGCGATTGTCGGTCCCGTGGGACGCGGGCTCATCTAACGTGAGTGTGTGGTCAGAATTTGTTTTTTGAAGGCGGAATGATGGCAGCCCGCCGGCGCCCGTCCCCCAGAGGGTTCAGGGCAGCTAAAGTCGCGAAATATTACTAAGAGTTAATTTTGGAGAGCGCAAATCAGGGTTAGGATAGTTCCCCGTGGCATCGCACACCGGAAACATCATCGGGGGCTAGTTATTTCGGATTATAAAGTATTGTTAACAGACGCATCATTCTGCACTGGCGGACAGCGGACCACTGGCGCACGAAATTGACGCGCGGCAACTTTCCTCGACAGTTGTTGCATCGCAACATTTTATTGCGGCGCACAGTTGCTCGGGCTACCCGCCCAAACAGGTGTAACAAAAGTTGATTGGGAAAAAGGGCCGGCCACACGCCCTCAGAGGCAGCGTGCAAGACAGTTTTACGAAAGGCCCTGCAATTTTAGGGGCACGACGACCGCGTCCACTCCGCATCCATTTCACGCGGCAAACTGCCCTCGAAATGGGGAACTTATCCGCGATCACACCCGTTTGAATTGTGCGAAATGGAGCCAATGCTTAAAGACGGCGGAAAGATTTCCGATGTATGCTCGACTGCAACAAAGTAGCGTTTCCCGGTTGAAGAGAAAAGCGGGCGCTAATATAGTGGCTGGGCAGGAGGAGAGGGCAACAACTCTAATGAGGTTCCCAATCGCAGACCCGAAGGTAGGTTAGCGCCATGTTCGCACCGCGTGTTTTTCTGAGCATGATCGGCGCGTTGGCGGCTTTTGCCGTTGCAACTTATTACCTCAACGGATCGCTTGCCTCGACGGCGATTCAGACCCTGATCTGCGCAGTCCTTATTCAGGTCGGCTACTTCGTCGCCGTTCTTTTCCTCGTATGGAAAGAGGCACGGGAGCGCCGCAGGCTTTCTTCTCAGAAGCAGTTCGTGACGGCCGAAGCCGCCAATGATGAGAAGCAACCGGGGAAGGTCTCGTTGCGCAGACTGAACCGGCCTCATCATCTCAATTCCTGAGCGGCTGACGCTGCTCTCCTTCGCACTTGCAAAAAGTTTTTCGCCTGACGCGTTTGCGACATGATCGCGCGGCATGGTTCGGCACCTTCGCGCCCTTGAGGCGCGGCAGCCGATAACTTGCTGGAGGCCTCACATGACCGCAGCCGCGCCGACGGACGTCTGCATCATCATTGCCGCAAAGAATGCCGCCGACACCATCGCGCGCGCCATCGCTTCGGCGCTTGCCGAACCGGAGGCGGCAGAAGTCGTCGTCATCGATGACGGCTCGACCGATGATACCGCTTCGGTGGCACGCGCTGCGGATGACGGAACGGGGCGGCTGAATGTCGTTCGCTTCGAAGAAAACCGCGGCCCCGCGGCCGCGCGCAATCATGCAATTGCGATCTCGCATTCTCCGCTTATCGGCGTGCTCGACGCGGATGATTTCTTCTTTCCGGGACGTCTGGGCCAATTGCTTTCGCAGGACGGCTGGGACTTCGTCGCCGACAACATCGCCTTCATCGATGCCGCGCAGGCGGCACACGCGCATGGCAGGATCGACCGATTCGACCCTACTCCCCGGCTCATCGATCTTGTCGGCTTCGTCGAAGGAAACATCTCGCGGCGCGGCTTACGGCGCGGCGAAATCGGCTTTCTGAAGCCGCTGATGCGGCGCGCCTTCCTCGACCAGCACGGCCTGCGCTACAACGAGACGCTGCGCCTCGGCGAAGACTACGATCTATACGCTCGCGCGCTCGCCAATGGCGCACGCTACAAGATCATCCACAGTTGCGGCTATGCCGCCGTCGTCCGCGGCAACTCGCTGAGCGGCAGTCACCGGACGATCGACCTCAAGCGTCTCTATGAGGCGGACCGTGCAATTCTCGCAGGGAGCCGACTGAGCAGCGACGGGGAAGCGGCGGTCCGCCGGCATGAGCGGCACATTCGCGACCGCTACGAACTACGGCATTTTCTCGATCTCAAGAACGAGCAGGGCCTTGGTCGTGCAATCGGCTACGCCCTGACCCATCCGGCCGCACTGCCGGCGATCGTTGGCGGAATTCTTGCGGACAAGACCGAACGTTTTCGTCCGTCCGGTTCGCCCGCGCCCCTCGCTCTCGGTGGAAAGGGCGAAGTGCGCTATCTGCTCGAGACTCTCGCCGTGGATCACCCTCAAAAATAATCCCGGCGTATGCCGTCGAGCACCGTGCGGAAGCGCTCCTTGCGCTCTGCCAGCGTACTGTCCCTGCTCAATTGCGGCGCCGCCCGGCTTGCCTGCCACAGCGCCAGCGTCGCCGGCGCAGCGAGCGCTCGCTTGGCGGCAGCGCGCAATGACGTCTGGCGTGGCTCACGCTCGGCGACGGCCAGGTCTCCGTCGATCTGCCGGCGGTTCGGGTCCTCCGGCTGCGGCTCCTTCGCCTGGAAAGCCATGCCCCAGAAACGGGCACCCTTGATCATGGCTTCCGCCCGCGTCGACACCGGCACCCGCCGAGGGCGGTAGGTGACACCGAGGGTCTGGGCCCAGTCGTTCCACTTGAAACTGTTGATGCTGTGCGACGTACTGACCGCGGTCCAGGGAACGCGGAACGCGTCGGCCAGGATGGCGCCGTGCATGGATTCGGCGACGATAAGCTCCGACTGGCCGATCTTTCGGATGACGTCCTTGGCCTCGCCACGCGGGTCGATATAGTTGAGACCGACCGCGTCGCAGATCGCCGGCCACAATCCGGCGATCGCCGATTCCCAGTGTGGTACGAAGCTTCTTTTATAGATCTTTCGAAGGTCTTGGAACTCCGGAAGGTCAGCGACCATCACCGCAGGATCGATGATGCCGAGCTCGGGAGCCACGCCGACCTTCGCAGCCGTCAGCGGGCCACGGACCGAGCGGATATCCCACTCCTTAGGGTCGCTCATGTCGGGAAGCGTGCCGTAGCCGAAACCGCTGCCGATGACGAGCTTATGGGTAGCCCCGGGCAGCAGAGCGCGGTTCAAGACCGTCCCGACCCCCACGAGCAGCGTCTCCGGATGGACTTCGCGAAAACCGGGCAGCAGGAAATCCCAAAGCCACAGGTTGAGGTCGTCACCAAAATTTCCGTGCTGGGATTCCCAATAATACGGCTTCATGACCGTCTCCGTTTGTAATGTGAGGCGACCCGACACGCGCCGCGGCAAATGTCGTCGCTTGATTTCCGGGTGTTGTCAGCGCAAGCAGCGCGTGCCCGATCGGGCCGAAGGAAGTTAGCGGGATAGTTTTCCAACCGCCAATTCGGCGGCGCTGCCGATCAATCGCGGGTCTCGCCAGAGCCAGCGGGCAAGAAGATCGAATTGCGGCAGTTTCCTGCGCTTTATCCGGCGTGCCTGACTCCATAGCGCCTGCCGCCGCGCCGTATGCTTGTAGGATCGGATCGCCTCCATCGCCTTTGGCCGGTTACGATATCGGCCTTCGAGCGTGTCGAGTGCAACCCAGGTGTTGAACTGCTGCTTCAGGAACTGCGGCGAGTCGTTATCGATCGAATGAAAGATGTTGAGCCCTTCGCCGCGCACCGCGCCCGCTGCATCGCAAAGAACGACGCGCTTGGATGCGAGCACGCAGTCGCAGAAGAAGAGCACGTCCTCGGCCGCAAGTTTGAGCGTGGCCTCGAAACGCACCTTCTCGAAGAGCTTGCGCCCGATCACCATGCAGGACATGTGGAGAAAGCTCCAGTTCTTCAGCATGACGTCCTGAAGCTCGGGGAGCTCGACGACGAGCGGGCTTTCCGAGAGGCGCGTGACCGTCTCGCTCTTTTCGAGATCCGCGACCCCGAAATGATAGTAGAAGGCGTCGCCGCCCGTGATCGAGGCCCAATAGCAGTCGGCGTCGAAACGCGTCATGCTTTGATAGGCGTTCAGGAGATGATCCGGCGTCCAGACGTCGTCGGAATCGAGGAAAGCGACGAAGTCGCTGTCGGCAGGAACATTATCGAGACCGGTATTGCGCGCGCCACCCGGCCCGCCGTTGGGCTGACGGATGACGGTGATGCGCTCCCTTTTTTCCTGTGCGAGCCCGGCAAGCTCGTCCGCTATCGGATAGGGGGATTCGTCGTCGATCACGAGAACGTGGAAATCCTCGAGCGTCTGAGCAAAAACGGATGCCAGCGCGCGCCGGAGAATTCCGGGTTCCTTCTGGTAGTACGGAATGACAACTGTGAGCTTCGCCATCTTTTCGCCCCTGCGGTTTCTCTAAAAAGAGTCTGCGTGGTCTCCTCCCACCGGGTCGCGGCCGTATATCTAGAGTCTGTCCTTTGCATTCCTCCTTCAAAGGACTTTCACGGAATCCTCGCCAATGACCCCAACCGTTAACGCAAAAACCGTAACGCGCAACGTCGGCTGGAGCGTTCTTTCCAAGACAGGGACATTCGGGCTTAAATTTGTCACGGTGCCGATTCTGGCCCGCATTCTGTCTCCCGAGGAGTTCGGCGCCGTCGCCGTTGCGCTCACCGTGGTGCAGTTCCTCGCCATGATCGGCGGCGCCGGCCTCACCTCCGCACTCGTCATCCAGCAGGATGAGGAGATGGAAACCGTGCACTCGGTTTTCTGGGCAAACCTCGCCATCGCGCTCATGATGGCGCTCGGACTATTCGTTTTTGCCGAGCCTCTGGCCACGCTGCTCGGCGCGCCGGAGGCTGCCTACCTGCTAAGGATCATGAGCCTGCTGATCCCGCTGCAGCTCGGCGGCGACGTCGCCTATTCGCTGCTTGTCCGGAGGATGAATTTCCGCAAGGACGCCGTCTGGAGCATGATCTCCGAATCGCTCGGTGCCGTTATTGCCGTCCTTCTGGCGCTGCTCGGTTTCGGCATATGGTCGCTGCTCGCCCAGCTTTTCGTCTCGGCGCTGGTGCGCCTGTCCGGCCTCTATGCCGTTTCCCGCTACGCACCGCGCTTCGTATTCTCGCTGCAACGCGTCCTGGCGCTCAGCCGCTTCAGTTTCGGCATGGTGGGTTCCGAGATCGCGAACTTCATCACCTTCCAATCCCCGATGGTCGTCATCTCCCGCTATCTCGGGCTGTCCGATGCCGGCGCCTATTCGGCGGCGAATCGGTTCGCGAGCATCCCGAACCAGGTCGTCCTCTCCGCCGTCATGGGTGTGCTGTTCCCAACCTTCGGCCAGATGATGCATGATCGCGAGCGGCGTTCACAGGCGCTGATGCTCAGCACTCAGGTGACCACCGTCCTGCTGGCGCCGATGATGTTCGGCCTCTGGGCACTTGCCGAGCCGGCGATGCTCGTACTTTTCGGGAGCCAATGGGCCTATGCCTGGCCGGTCCTCGGACTTCTCGCGCTATCGAAAGGGATTCTCACCCCCTGCAGCACGTTCATCCCCTATCTGAAGGGGGTCGGCCAGGGAGCCGTCCTGTTCTGGTGGGCACTGATTCGCGCGATTGCGACAACGGGTGCGGTCGCCTACGGAGCCATCGACGGCTCGCTGGTCGAGGCGATGATCTGGCTGTGCATCGTCAATGCCGTAACGCTTGTCGGATACTCCTGGGTGGTGTTTCGTGCCGACAGCACGCCCTTCGTCAAGGGCTTGTTCCTATCCAGCCGGCCGATGATCGCGGCGCTGCTGATGGCGCTCGTCGTCCGTTTCCTGCTCGAGCGTTTCGGCGCCCATGTGCCGAACGCCGTTCTGCAATTGGTCGCCGGAACGGTCATCGGCACCGTCATCTACACGGTTCTGATCCTTCTGACGGAGCGATCGCTGTTGCGGAGGCTCCTGGAAATGGCACGAGCACGCAAGCCGAGAGCCGCTCCCGCAGCAGCCGCCGAATAGTCAGACGTGCCCGACTGTGGAGAAAAATGGACGGGTCGTCCCGCCCTTTTGTCACCAACGGGGCGCGGCCGCGGGAACGGTTTGCGGTACGCCGCGTTACAGTTCGACGGCAACAACATGGATGGTCGAGATGAAAGGCATTATCCTTTGGTTGATGGGCGTTCCCCTCATCGTCATTATCCTGCTCTATATGTTCGTCTTCTGACCGCGCGGTATCGCGAATCATCCGCCTGACGAGCAAAGTCGCGCGACTGCACGCGCTCAGTCACGTCGTTATGCACGCCGCGGTGGCATTCACCCATAGTTTTGAAGGATGTGAATGGCACCCACCTGGGTTAGCCTGTTCGGGTATTTCGGCTGAACGGGGATGGGCATGATCGGCATCAAGAGCGCTGTAGCTGCCGGCGCCAGGCGCGCGCCGCACTCGGCACCACGGGTCTCTGCCGGGGCGCGGGCGCTCGGCGCCGCTCTGGCGACGCTTCTGATGACCCATAACGTCGAGGCCGCAGATCCGATCATTGGTCAAGCCTCGGTGATCGACGGCGATACTATTGAAATCGCGGGCGAACGCGTCCAACTTAACAGTGTGGACGCGCCGGAAGAGTGGCAGGTCTGCCTCGATGAAAGAGGAGCAGATTATCGGTGCGGCAAGGAATCGGCCTCGGCCCTGGATGCATTCTTGTCGGCATCCCGTCCGACCCGCTGCGAGTTTGCCGGACGGGATCGTTACGGCCGCTTCGTCGGAACGTGTTTCCGGGCCGATGGCAAGGACGTGAACCGCTGGCTGATCGAGTCCGGCAATGCAGTCGATCGCGACACGGACAACAAAGGCCTCTATGCATCCGCGCAGCAAACTGCCAAATCAAACGGTGCTGGAATCTGGCGCGCACAGCCCGAACATGCCTGCGCGGCGCGCGTCGGCCGCGTAAACCGAAAGCCGAATTGTTGAAGGCTGCAAACGAGAGCCAATGATCTTAGAATTCTGGATACTGTGCGCCATTGTTACCGCCGTCGTCGCGGCGGTCCGAGGCGGCCATAGTCTGCTCTGGCTGCTCATCGGCTGTCTTCTCGGGCCGATCGGTGTTCTGGCGGCGATCTTCGTGCCTTCGCTCAAATCGAAGGACCCTTTGGTTGCGGCAAAACGCCAGAGCGAGGTTGACGAGCTGGCGAAGCCGCTTCGCGAAGGCGACACCAAGACCGTCTCCGCAAAGCCAAAGGACCGCTGAATCCCGATAATTTCAGGTCGGACCGTGCGCCCTTGGAGCGACCTATGGCCTGGCTCTGCCGACTGCACGGGCTAGGGCCGTTGAGCGTCATCTTGATATTCTTCTATGGTACGGCTATTATCCGTACGTATAGAACGGAGATCGTTATGGCCCAGATGCAAGCTAATCGTGACGACCGCATCGAACTGCGCACCACGCGCGACGAAAAGCGGCTTCTCACCGCCGCAGCCGCCCATGAGCGGCTGGACGTAACCAGCTTCATCATGCGCGCTGTCCTGCCGGCCGCGCGCGAGGTGGTTGAGAACGCGGAACGTATTTCGCTGTCGGAGCGGGATTCCCTGCGCGTGCTCGATCTTCTGGAAAATCCGCCGGCCCCGACGCCGGCTCTGCTCGCCGCAGCCCGCCGCCGTATCGCACGAGACGGCAAGAGTGCTTGACTGGCGGGAGGAACCTATCGGACGCCACCATGACCGCAAGGCGTTCGATTGCGGCACGCCGGAACTGAACGAGTATCTGCGCCGGCACGCCCGTCAGAACCACCAAGGCGGCGGCTCCAAGACCTTCGTGGCGGTGGCTCCAACCGCGCCCGAAACCATACTCGGCTACTATTCAATCAGCCCCGCTTCGATTGTCTTCGCAAAAGTCCCCGCCTCCCTGACGAAAGGGCTGGGCCGCTACGAGGTCGCCGTGTATCGGCTTGCCCGTCTGGCGGTGGCGCTTCCGCTGCAGGGTCGGGGGCTTGGCGGCGATCTTTTGCTGGCAGCCGGTGCGCGAGCGCTTGCCGTTGCCGCGCAGGTCGGCGGGGTGGCGCTTGCCATCGACGCCAAGGACGAGAAGGCGGCGTGCTGGTACGAGCGTTTCGGCGCAATGCCGCTGCTCGACAGCAGCCCCCTTAGCCTGCTCCTGCCATTCAAGACCATCATCGACGCTCTGGATGCCGCGCAGGGCGAATAGCCGATCAGAAAAGGAACAACGAGACCGTCTCCGCAAAGCCAAAGGATCGCTGAATCCCGATAACGACCTGTGGCCTAGCTCTGCCGACTGCACGGCCCTCAGGCCTGTTGAGATCGAATACCCGCCGCCGCTTGTTGAATTCCTCGTTCCTGTGCTTGTCACAGGAATCCAGCCAGACCAAGTCCTTGGGCTGGAAGGCTCTTCCGCGCCGCAGACGCGGCGCTGCTCTCATCCCTGTGACGAGCACAAGTATGAGGTGAGGAGAGATTGCAGCCCTCCGAAAAGTTTTCCTATAGCGTCGCGCCTTCCGAGACACGCAAAGGTCGCTGTAGCACTTTGAGCTGCTGCATGTTTTTGTCCATTGATCGGCTACGATCAAAGGAAACATGCAGTGGGCGCACCGTGCCATTCGCCCTCTCGACAGGGACGGTGGATACGGCATCTTTCGGGCGCACGTAGCTTCTAAGGGCTATAGCGTTTCACTGTTTCACAGGAACAGTGAACCGCTCTCGACTCGGAACCCGCAGCGGTCAGCGAGCCGCTGGCTGAAACAGCTCCACCATATTGCCGGAGGGATCGATCAGCAGTATCTGCGATCCGCCTGGTCCGGTCACGACGTCGTTGCGAAACCTGACGCCGGCGACGCGCAGGCGCTCGACCTCGACAGTCAGGTCGTCGACGATGAGATGAATCCGGTTCCAGCCGCCCGGCGAAGGACGTTCGCCGTCCGGCATCGGCCGTCCCGCAGAGCTCAACGGGCCGCTCAGCAAAAGCCGCAGGGCACCCCGCCTGACATCCGCGAAAGCGGGAGCGTGGTTGGAGAGAAGCGAAAAGCCGAGATGCTTCGTGTACCATTCGACCGCAGCCTCGACGTCGTCCACCATGTAACGCACGTTGACGGTTGTTTCCGACATTCCCGCCTCCCGATCCGAGTTCACCAAAACAGCCCGAATACGCCACCGATTTTCGCGCGATTATTGGCGACGTCAATGTCCCTTTCGCGCCTGCTGGTCCCCACCTCGTGCGGCGAGGGGGGCGGCCCGCACGTGAGACGGGCCGGCACTCAGTCGGCGATGCGTTTCACCATGATGACATCGTCAATCTCCCGGCCCTCGTGAAGAAAACCGCCTGGAATGCGGCCGGCTACAGAAAAGCCCTCGCGATGGTAAAATCGGATCGCCGTCGGGTTGTCGGCGCTGACGGCAAGCTCCAGCTGTTTGATGCCCTCATTTCGTGCGTAATCCGCGACAGCATCCAGAAGCCGCCTCGCTAGCCCGGTTCCGCGATGTTCCCGGCGCAGATAGACCATGACGAGCGTCGCGCGATGCGCCATCTTGCTGGCGCTCTGACGCATCAGCCCCATGATGCCGACTGGGACATCGTCCTGGAAGGCAACGAAGACGGGATTGCCGACGGTTCTGCGCCGCCATTCCTCGTCCGGCAGCTTTTCCCAATCTTCGGCGCTGCTGGCAAAGGAGGCAGGCTCCGTCCGAAGCGCCTCCAGCCGAATGCTGCGGAAGGTCGCGACATCGTCGATAACGAGCAGTCT
The DNA here is from genome assembly GCF_002885915.1 of Sinorhizobium sp. M4_45. Lineage (NCBI taxonomy): Bacteria > Pseudomonadati > Pseudomonadota > Alphaproteobacteria > Hyphomicrobiales > Rhizobiaceae > Sinorhizobium > Sinorhizobium sp. M4_45. Next base: position 300,213 of record NZ_NWVE01000008.1, on the reverse strand, counting down.
GATCGTCGTGCTCACGATCACGCCGCCGGGTCGAAGAGCGCCATGTCGATGTCGGTCATCTCGACCCGGCGCTCGAAGGCGACCCCGTTCTCGTCGAAAAGATGGCAGTCGGCGGCGCGGATGCCGGTCCTGATCGTTTCGTCCGCACGGATCGCGAGCGTTCCCGGCAGCATGGCACAATAGTTCTCGCCCTCCCCGTCGAGCGCCACATAGGCCACGGTGTGAGCGCCGAGACGCTCGATTACCGATGGGGTGACCGTCAGCGTCAGGTCGGCGCCACCCATCTGGATGTGTTCCGGCCGGACTCCGAGCGTCAGGGTTCGGCCGGTCATGCCCGCGCGGGGCGTGACCGGCACAAGGACAGTCTGCCCCTTGTAGTCCACTTCCACGCCGGCCTCCGTGACGCCGGTGCAGGCGACCGGCAGGAAATTCATCTTCGGATGCCCGATGAAGCCGGCGACGAATATATTGGCGGGCTTGTGATAGAGTTCGAGCGGCGCTCCCGTCTGGGCGATCTCACCGGCATTCAGCACGACGATCCGGTCCGCCATCGTCATCGCCTCGACCTGGTCGTGCGTGACGTAGATCATCGTCGCCTTCAATTGCCGGTGAAGTTTCGCAAGCTCGATGCGCATGTCGGCGCGCAATGCCGCGTCGAGGTTCGACAGAGGCTCGTCGAAGAGAAAGATCTTCGGCTCGCGCACTATCGCCCGCCCGATTGCCACACGCTGGCGCTGGCCGCCCGAAAGCATGCCTGGCTTCTGCTCCAGCCGCTGGTCGAGATGCAATATGCGGGCAGCATGCTCGACCTTCGCCTTCAGTTTCTCCTCCGGCATTTTCTCGACCCTGAGCGGAAAGGCGATATTCTCGAACACGCTCATATGCGGGTAGAGTGCATAGGACTGGAAGACCATGGCGATGCCCCGCCTGACCGGCGGCAGATCGTTGACGCGCTTCCCGTCGATGACGATGTCGCCGGCGGTCGTCTCGTCAAGCCCCGCGATCATTCTGAGCAAGGTGGACTTGCCGCAGCCGGAAGGCCCGACAAAGACCACGAATTCGCCATTCCCGACTTCGAGCTCGATGCTCTTCAGCACCTCGTAGGTGCCGTAGAATTTCTGAACCTTGTTGAGAGTGAGCTGTCCCAATAATCTGTCTCCGGCCACCGGCGAAGCGGCATTTCCGCCACTATGGAAGGCGGGACCGCCGAGCCGAGGCCCCGCGGTCCCGGCGGGCTTATTTGTACTGTTCGAGGTCGTCGGCCGCCTTCTTCAAGGCATCCGCCGGCTCGGCATTGCCGGTCACCACCGACTGAACCATCTCGATCATCGTGTTCTGGAAACCTTTGAAGTCCTTGAAGAGCGGCTCCGGACCACCATAGGCTATCCCGTCGATAAACGGCTTCCAGGACGGATCGGCCTTGACGAATTCGTCTACCTTCGGAGACGGCCGAAGCGGCGTCAGACCCGCACCGCCCTGCAACTCGTACTCGCCCTGCGGGCCGGGTGAGGTGATGAACTTGGCGAATTCGATCGCTTTCTCCTCGACACCCGTATCCTTGAACACCACAAGGCTGTCGGTGATCAGCAGGGTGCCTTCGCCCTTGGCCGAAGGGCCGAGCGGCAGCGGCGCTACACCCCAATTGACCTTCGTTTCCTTCAGTCGGGCGGCAGCTCCGGAGCCCGACTGGATCATGCCGACTTTCCCGTCAAGGAAGATGGCGCGGATTTCGTTCTGCTCGTAAGCCGTCGCCCCTTCGACCGAATAGGGGGTGATGTCCTTGTAGGCCTGCAGGGCGGCAAGGACTTCCGGGCTGTCGATGACGATATTGTCGCCGTCGATGACCTTGCCGTTATTGGTGTAAACCCAGTGCATGAACTGGTGCATGGTGTTGTCGAAGGTCTTGGCCGGAAGTCCGTAGCCCGCAATGCCGGTCTTTTCCTTGATCTGCTTGGCGAAGGCGATCTCTTCGGCCCAGGTTTTGGGCGGGACTTCCGGATCAAGACCGGCCTGTTTGAAAAGGTCCTTGTTCCAGTAGAGCGCCTTGGTGGAAAATGCGATAGGCACGCCCCACTGCGTTCCCTCGAAGGTTACCGTGTCGACGATATTCGGATAGTAGCCTTTTTTCTCGTCCTCGGTCATGGGGACCGGAACGATCAATTCGTTCTCGGCGAACTCCTTGAGCGCGCGCGATCCAACATAGGCCATGCCGACAGGCGTCCCGGCCACGGCAAGCGTCGTCGCCTTGTCCTGACACTGGGCCCAGCCGACGACTTCGGGCGTGACCTTCCAGCCGGGATTCTTCCCCTCCCATTCCTTGATGTATTTCTCGTGGATAGGATCGATCGTGTCGCCGCAATAGATCCAGCTGATTTCCTGGTCCGCGGCCTGTGCGGCAACGCTGCCGAGAGCGGTCGATCCGAGCAGCGCAAGCGTGAAAAAGGTAGCTTTGCAAGCAATAGTCACTGATGAAACTCCCCTGTTTTAATGATTGCTTATTGTTTCACCGCGCCGGCGGTCAGGCCGCTGACGAGATAGCGTTGAAGGAAGAAGATCACGATCACGGCCGGAGCGATGCCGACGAAGCTTGCCGCCATGAGCTCGTTCCAGACCACCTCCTGCCGGCCGAAATAGGCGAAAAGGCCCACGGGCAGCGGCATGTACTCGCTCTTTGAGTTGAAGGTCAGCGCGAAAATGAACTGCTGGGCATAGGAGCCGATGAAGGTCGTGATTGCCACAACCGTGATACCCGGCATGGCGATCGGCAGGATCACCCGGCGAAGCGTGTAGAAGTGGCTTGCACCGTCGACGAAGGCTGCCTCGTCCAGCTCGCGCGGGATGCGCATCATGTAGGTGCGCAGAAGCCAGATAGCAGACGGGATCAGGAAGGCGACACCCGGCACGATCATGGCGAAATAGGTATTCAGCACGCCGAAGCTGCGCATCAGCCGAAAGAGGGGGATGAGCAGCACGGCGCCCGAGAACATGTTGACCGCCAGGAAAGCGGCAAGCAGCGCCCCGCTGCCGCGGAACCTGAAGCGCGCAAAGGCATAGGCCGCCGGCACCACCAGCACCAGCACGACGGCTGTCACGATGACGGAAATGAAGAAGGAATTGAAGATATAGCGGGCGAAGCCCGGCACGCTCACCCACATGGTGCGATAGGCTTCGAGGGAGCCGTCCTCCGGCCAGAAGCGGTAGGGAGAGGAAAAAAGGCGGCTCAGCGGCTTCAGAGATACGAGGAAGCCTTCGACGAAAGGCGCGAGGATGAAAGTGAGAAAGACGAAGATGCCCGCATAGATGCCGACGAGCTCGTACCAGCGATAGCGGTTGATCATTGCGGGCTGGCTCATCGGCTTTCTCCCGTGGCAAGGCGGTGCGTGACGCGGAAATAGGCGATGCAGAAGATCGACAGGAAGATGCAGATCAGTACGGCGCGCGCCGCGCCCTCCCCGTATTTCTTCGAGCCGATCGCGGTCCGGTAGGTGTCGATGATCATCGTCGTCGTGTCGCCGTTCGGCCCGCCCTGGGTCAGGATCCAGATGATGTCGAACGAGTTGAAGGTGGCGATCAGCGACAGCATCGACATGGTGATCATCGACGGCACGAGGAGCGGCAGGGTGATGCGGCGAAAGCGGTAGAAGCGCCCTGCTCCGTCGGTCCAGGCGGCCTCGTAGAGATCCTGCGGGATCGCCTGCATCGAGGCGAGCATATAGAGCGTTACCAGAGGCACGCCGATCCAGACGTCGGTGACGATGGTCGCCCAGAAGGCGGTGGAGCCATGCGCCAGGAAGGCGACCGGACCGTCCACCAGCCCCCAGTTCTGGAGCATACCGGAGATCATCCCGAACTGGCCGTTATACATCCAGCCCCACATGAAGATGCCGATCGCCATGGGCACGATCCATGGCGGCATGGTGAGCAGGCGAAAAAGCGCCCGCCCCGGCACTGCGGCGTTCAGCATCATGGCGCCGAATGTGCCGATGATCATCTTGATCGTCACCGAGAAGGCGGTCCAGACGAAGGTGCGGAGGATCACTTCTGCGAAGGTGGCGTTGAAGATCTTGTCGTAATTGGCTGTGCCGACCCAATTGGTCGTCTTCTTCAGCGAGGCATCGGTGAAGGACAGGATGAAGGTATCGACCAGCGGATAGGCGACGATAACCGTCACGTAGAAAACGGCCGGAAGAAGCAGGATCCAGGCGAAGATGATCGTGCTGCGCCGAACGCTCATCCCCTCCCCCTCTCAAGCCGCACGGGCATGCAGGGCTTCGTCGAAGCGGTCCCAGAGGGGCCGAAGATCTACGACCGTCCGTTTCATCCGCGCCTCGTCCATGGACAGCGCCAGTATGCCCGCTTCCAGCGCGTCGAGCGGCGAGACCGGCAGGGGACCGCCATCCCGCACATGCGCGATGATCTCGGCCGCCATCTGCTCGTCGGCGCCGTAGTGTTGCGAAAGCGCCGTCTCTTTGGCGTAGCGCTTCTCGACGACCTTCCTGCCCGACAGCACCTCGTGCACGTCCAGATAGCCGCGAATGAAGTCGCCCTCCGCCATGCCGCGCGATCCGACGACGCAAAAGCGGCGGAACTGGTCCGGCACGTTGAGGTTGGTGTGGAAGTTCATCGCGACGCCGTTGGCATATTCGACGATGGCGACCTGATAGTCGATGATGTCGCCGTCACTGTCGAAGACCTTGTCGGAACCGAGCCAGCCGCTCGGCTTGCGGTGGAAGAGCTGCAGGTCGTTGACGCCGTCGCGGCTGGGGTCATTGGCCGGAATGAAGCTCTTGCGGCCGCCGAAACTGGCGACGCGTTCCGGCCGCGCGCCGACCACGCCATTGTAGAGATCGAGATCGTGACAGCATTTCTCGAGCATGAAGCTTCCGGCATAACGTCCGTAGCGGCGCCAGTCGCGCATGAAGAATGCGCCGTGATAGGGCTCTATGTGCTCGGCGGCCTCGATCGAAACCACGTGACCGAGCGTTCCCGCGGCTTGCGCAGCGCGCAGGTCACGATAGAGCGGCGCATAACGCAGCACGAGACCGACCATCAGCCGGTCGGGCCCGTGTTTCGAAAGCAGTGCCGCAAGTTCCAGGCTCTGCTCGATCGTACTGACGATCGGCTTCTCGCAGAAGACCTTGATGCCGGCCTCGAGACCGATGCGGATATGATCGAGATGCATGTGGTTCGGCGAGCCGATCATCAGGAGATCGAGCTCTTCGCCGGCGATCAGCTCCTCAGGCGTGGCGTAGGCCCTGCCGGCGGAAATGCCTTTTTCGGTAAGCGTGGCAAGGCCGGCTGGTTCGGGATCAACATATCCCGCGATCTCGAAGGCTTCGTCGATCGCCTTGAAGACATAGCCCAGATATCCCAGACGGAATCCGAGTCCGATTGTCCCGACTTTCATGCTCGCGCTGTTCCCTTGTCTCGGCGTAATTATTTTTCGTAGACTGGGCCAGAATTTTCACCTCGTCAATAAAAAATCGGAAATTGCGGCAGATTGTGAAATTCATTTTCATTCTCAGGCGTCAAGCTTAGCGCACGCGCAAGCAGCGGCCTGACGCATCCCGTCAATTCGACCGGACGCGAGGCGCTTCAGATGTGCGCTCGACCGGCGAATGCCCGTTCAAGCCCCTGGAGCGCATCGTGAATGAGGACGGCAAGCGCGCCGACGATCAAGCCGCCCTGGAGGACAAAGGCGAGGTTGTTGGACTGAAGCCCTGCGATGATGACCTCGCCAAGCGTCTTGGCCGCGACGGTCGAGCCGATCGTCGCCGTCGCGAGACTGATCACGACGGAAAGGCGGATGCCCGTCAGGATCACCGGCAGCGCCAGCGGAAGTTCGATCCTGAAGAGGCGTTGGCGCCCGGTCATTCCCGCGCCGCGTGCGGCCTCCATCACCGTCGGCGGCAGCGTCGTCAGACCGGTCAGGGCATTTTCGAAGATCGGCAGAAGGCCGTAGAGGAAGAGGGCGATCAGGGTCGGCTTCTCGCCGAAGCCGTAAATCGGGACCGCAAGCGCGAGGACCGCCACAGGCGGGAACGTCTGGCCGATGTTCACCAGACTGCGCGAGAGCGGCAGAAACTCGGCTCCGGCCTTCCGTGTAACGATGATCGCCAGTGATACGGCGACGAGGGTCGCGGCCACGGTCGCGACGAATACAGTCCGCAAGTGCAGGACCGTCAGCCAGAACAGGCTGCCCTGGTTGTAGACGGCCGGCGCGTTCTCCTGCACCAGAGGTTTAAGCAGCGGCTCGAACCAGGCGGGCTGCAGCAGGAAAGCCAGCAGCACGGCGAGCACGGTCAGCCGAAACAGATTGGGCAGGGTGGCCATCACTGCCGCCTCGCCGCACGCTTCACGATCGCTTCGAGCGTGATCTTGCCCAGGATCGCGCCGTCGGCCGCCGCGACCGGCAGTGCCGAACGGCCCGTCCACAGAAGCTCCGACAGCGCGTCACGCTGGCTGAGAACCTCCGGGACCGGCCGACCCTCGGCCGAGCCGGGCTCGACCGCCTCGCCGACTGTCTCGATGCCCAGTAGCCGGAATGGACGCTCGCTGGCGCCGACCAGCGTCTCGACGAAAGGTGTGGCGGGCCTGACGAGCATTTCGGCGGGCGTGGCATATTGCACCACCTCGCCCTTGTCCATCACCGCGATCCTGTCGGCAAGATGGAAGGCCTCTTCCATGTCGTGCGTGACCAGGATGATCGTGGTGCCGAAATGTTTCTGGATGGCGGCGAGGTCGTCCTGCGCCTTGGCGCGGATGATCGGATCGAGCGCGCCGAAGGGCTCGTCCATCAGGAGCACGTTGGGCTCCGCCGCCAGTGCCCTTGCAACGCCCACCCGCTGCTGCTGCCCGCCGGAAAGCTCGTGGGGGTAGCGCGGTCCGAATTCCGCGGGATCGAGCTGGAACAGCTTCAGCAGCTCCTCGACCTTGGCATCGATGCGGGCTTTTTCCCAGCCGAGCAGCGTCGGCACTGTCGCGATGTTCTGCGCGACCGTCCTGTGCGGGAAGAGGCCATGGCCCTGAATGGCGTAGCCGATGCGCCGGCGCAGCTCGAAACCGGGAATCGACCGATAGTCCTCCCCGTCTATCCTGATCGTCCCGGCCGTCGGCTCGACGAGGCGATTGATCATTCTGAGGAGCGTCGTCTTGCCGGAGCCGGAGGTTCCGACGACGACGGTGACCGTATGCGGCGCGACCGTCAGCGATACGTCGCTCACGACCGCCGTATCGGCATAGCGCTTGGTTATTCCCTCGATTTCGATCATGCGGCGTTGCCTCGGCTGCGGTTCGGCATGGTCATCTCGATCAGGGCGTCGAGCACGATTGCGGCGGTAAAGGCCAGCACGACGGTAGGAATGGCACCGAGCAGCACCAGGTCCATCGCCGTCTGCCCCACCCCCTGGAAGACGAAAACCCCGAACCCCCCGCCGCCGATAAGGGCGGCGATCGTCGCAAGCCCGATGTTCTGCACCAACACGATGCGGATGCCGGTCAGGATCACGGGAAAGGCCAGCGGAAACTCGATCGCGACGAGGCGCTGCCGATCCGTCATGCCGATGCCACGAGCCGCGTCGGTGGCCGCGTGCGGCACGCCGGCAAGCCCGACGACCGTATTCGCGACGACAGGCAGCAGGGAGTAGAGGAAGAGCGCGACGAATGCGGGGGCGGCCCCGATGCCGCGGATGCCGATCGCCGCAGCGCCGGGAACATTCGCCGCGACCCAGCCGAGCGGCGCGATCAGAATGCCGAAAAGTGCAATGGAAGGGATCGTCTGGATGGCATTCAGGACATTGAGCACGCCGGCCCGCAACCGTTCGACGCGGTGACAGAGAATGCCGAGCGGCAATCCGACGACGGTCGCCGCGGCAAGCGAGCCGAGCGCCAGCGTCACGTGACGGCCCGCCTCGGTCCAGAACAGTTCGGCGCGGTTGGCATATTCTTTCATGATCGAAAGATCATCCCAGCGGCCGGTGACGAGCATTCCTCCAGCGAGGACGAGGACGCCCGCGAAAACGAAAAGCCGCAGACCGGGGCCCGGATTGAGGCGGGTCAAGGCGTCCGCGAGCAACAGGGAGAAGGCGAAGACCAGGACCCAGAAACCGGAAGCCGGAGACACGCGTGCAAAGCTGTTGTCGGGCGGCGTCAGGTGATCGGCTGCCGCCCCGATCAGAAGGGCGAGAGCTGCCAGCGCAGCCAGTGCCACGGCCATCCGCAAGAGGCGCGGCGTCCTCACAAACGCGACGGCGGCGCCGGCGACCACGAGGGCGAGGAGCCCGTAGCCGAGCGGCGGCGGAAGTGCCTCCAGGATGTCCCGCGCTTCGCCCTGAATGATCCGGTTTGCACGAAACGTCGCGAAAGGCGCAAGGAGCGCGCCATAGAGGACGAGGATCGCGATGATCAGGCCGAGCTTGTCGAAACGGAAGGCCAAGCGTTCCTTTTTCTGGATGATGCCAATCGCCATTCAGCCGTCCGTTCGACGCAGTGTGGGAGAGAGCGCGGTCGAAGTCTTATCGGACCAGCGCCCTTCCCCGGCGTCAAGCTATTTCAGGAAGCCGTTCGCCTTCAGGAAGTCCTCGGCAACGGCCTTGGCCGACTCGCCACCGACCTGCACGCGCCCGTTGAGCTCCTGCAGGGTGGTGAGGTCGAGCTTTTCGAAGACGGGCTTCAGGATCTCTTCGATCGCCGGATTTTCCTTGAGAACCGCCTCGCGGATGATCGGCGCCGGCTGATAGACCGGCTGGACGGCCTTGTCATCCTCGAGAACCACGAGACCGGAGGGCGCGATCCCCCCATCGGTGCCGTAGACCATTGCCGCGTTGGCGCCGTTCGTCTGATTTGCCGCAGCCGCGATCGTCGCGGCGGTATCCCCACCGGAGAGCGTGATGAGCTGTTCCGGTTTCAGCTTGAAGGAATAGGTCGTCTGGAATGCAGGCAAGGCGGCGGCGGAGTTGACGAATTCGGACGAAGCCGCGAGCACGACCTCGCCGCCGTCAGAAACGAATTTGCCGAAATCCGAGAGGGTCTTGAGGTTGTTCTTCTCGGCAACGTCCTTGCGCAGCGCGATCGCCCAGGTGTTGTTGGCCGGCGACGGCGTCAGCCAGACGATCTTGTTGGTGTCATAGTCGAGCTTCTTCGCCTCTTCATAGGCTTTCGCCGCATCCTTCCAGGCCGGGTCGTCGGCCTTCTCGAAGAAGAAGGCGGCGTTGCCGGTATATTCGGGATAGATGTCGATCTCGCCGGCGATGATCGCCTTGCGCACGACAGGAGTGGCGCCGAGTTGCACGCGATTCGTCGTCTTGATGTCGTTGGCGTTCAGGACCGAGAGGATGATGTTGCCGAGAACGCCGCCCTCCGTGTCGATCTTCGAGGAAACGACGACGTCGGCTTCGGCAGCCGCGGTGGTGAGTGCAAGCGCAATGGCGGCACCGATCAGTGTCCTGGTGAAGTTCAGTCGCATGATTGTCTCCCTCGGTTTTGACCTCGAATTTTGATCACGCTTTCCGCGCTGCGTCCGGCCAAGACGTTCCATATATGTCAGCTTTCCGGAAAAAATCGAGCTTAAGCTGTCTGCACTTGATATCCGTTCCATGGCGCCCTCCGGATCGGGCCGCGCGCGTCGCGGTCAATGCGGATTGCAATCGGACGTAATGTGGACCACTCTTCCGCCCGGCGCCAGCATCTCCTCGGGGGTTGTCATGAACAAGCATTTCGATGCGATCATCATCGGTGCCGGCCAGGCGGGACCTTCACTCGCCGGACGGCTGTCGGATACGGGCAAGACCGTCGCGCTGATCGAGCGCAAGCTTTTCGGCGGCACCTGCGTCAACACCGGCTGCATGCCGACCAAGGCGATGGTCGCGAGCGCCTATGCGATCCACACGGCCCGACGCGGAGCCGAATACGGCATGACGACAGGACCCGTCTCGGTCGATTTCGGTCGCGTCATGGCGCGAAAGGAAAAAGTCCGGCTCGATGCCCGCTCAGGCGTCGAGAAGTGGCTCAAGGGTATGAAGAACTGCACCGTCTTCGAGGGCCACGCCCGTTTCGAAGGTCCGCGTGAGGTCCGCATCGGCGACGAACTGATTTCGGGGGAGCGGATCTTCGTCAATGTGGGCGGCCGCGCCGCGGTTGCCGATCTGCCCGGCGTGAACGAGATTCCTTATCTCACCAACAGTTCGATCATGGACCTTGACGAGCTGCCTGAACATCTCGTCGTGGTGGGCGGCAGCTATATCGGGCTCGAATTCGCCCAGATGTTCCGCCGCTTCGGCTCCGACGTCACCGTCATCGAAAAGGGCCCGCGGCTGATCGGGCGGGAGGATCCGGAGGTCTCCGACGCAATCCGTGAGATCCTCGAGAACGAGGGCATTCGAATACGCGCGAATGCGGAATGCATCCGCTTCTCGAACCATGCGGACGGCATCGTCGTGGGCGTTGATTGCACGTCGGGCGAGCCCGAGGTGACCGGCTCGCATGTGCTGCTTGCAACCGGCCGCCACCCCAATACGGATGATCTCGGCCTGGACAAGGCGGGCGTGAAAACCGACGAACGGGGCTATATCGAGGTCGACGACAGCCTGCGCACCAATGTTCCCCATATTTTCGCAATGGGAGACTGCAACGGCCGCGGCGCCTTCACGCACACGTCCTATAACGACTTCGAGATCGTTGCCGCCAATCTCATCGACGACGATCCGCGCCGGGTGAGCGATCGCATCCAGACCTACGCCCTCTATATCGACCCGCCGCTCGGCCGCGCTGGCATGACCGAAACCGAGGCCCGCAAAAAAGGTCACAAGCTCCTGATCGGGACGCGCCCCATGACACGGGTCGGCCGCGCAGTCGAAAAGGGCGAGACGCAGGGCTTCATGAAAGTCATCGTCGATGCGGAAACCAAGGACATCCTTGGCGCATCGATTCTCGGAACGGGCGGCGACGAGGCGATCCAGAGCATTCTTGACGTGATGTATGCGAAGAAGCCCTACACGACGATCGCCCGCGCGGTGCATATCCACCCGACCGTGTCGGAACTGATCCCCACGGTGTTCGGAGATCTGTCGCCGGCGTAGCGTCGGGGGATTGCCCCTCATCCGCCTGCCGGCACCTTCTCCCCGCAAGCGGGGCAAAGGGACCCCTGGGTCCCTTCTCATGCTTCAACTCCGCTGGAAAACTGTGGCCGCGCCGCTTGTCCCTTCTCCCCGTTTCGGACGGGGAGAAGGTCGCGGCAGCGGGATGAGGGGCAGCATCCGGCCTGTCGATCTTATGTGGAACGCGGTCCTGCGCCGGCTCCCGTCAAGCCTTTTCGCTGAACCACCTCAGCGACATGCAGGAAAGCCCCGCGTCGATCTTGCCTATTTCCGTGGTCTTCAGCGGTACGACCCTGTAGCCCGCCTTGTCGAGCATCTCGATCGTCCTGGGAAAATCGGAGCCGACCAAGACCACGTCGTTGACGCGCAGCGCGTTGGCGGCCGGCTCTTCGCCCTCCGGAATGATCATCTGCCGGAACTTCCCGAAGACGCCGGATCGTACAAGACGATCGGTGGAGAGGATCGTCTCGTCGTCGAGGAGCGAGCAGTCGGTCTTGAAATGCAGGACGCCCTCCGGGGTCGCGACGACCTCGCTCTTGCGCCCGAGCTTTTCGAGGCAGGCCTGCAGCGCCGCCGCGCCCGCCTTGTCGGTTCTCGCAGACAGGCCGATCATCACGCTTTCCCGCGTCGTCAGCACGTCGCCGCCGTCCGCATAGCCTTGCGGCAGCTCGAGCACCGTCTCGAACATGTCACGCAGCGTCGGCGCGATTTCCTCGACTTCCTTGACGCGCGTGGCCGCTCCCGGCCGAAGCAGGACCGCCCCCTCTGTGAAGACCAGAGCGGGGTCCTCCACGAAAATCGAGTCCGGAAAGGTCTCGAGCGCCGGCAGGACCGTGACCTTCACGCCGGCATCGCGCATCGCCTCGACATAGGCGTCGTGCTCGGCCTTCACTCCCTCATAGGTGGGGCTGCCGCGATCCTCCGCGCGCAAGCCGTTGACGACCGATCGTGACGGCGAACGCACGATGATGGAATTGAATCGATAGGCCGGACGCGTCATTGCGGACTCTTCTCCCTCAGTTTGACTTTTATTTAAGCCGACACAGTGCTTACGAAATCCGGACTGCCGCGCAACGTGTTGCTGACTGTGCAGATCTCCTCCTCCGCCGCCTCCATGATGGCGTGGCGTACGGTGTCGTCGAATTCGCCCGTGATAACGAAGGCGATGTGGAACCGTGCGACCCGCGACGGTTCGTCATGGGCCTTCTCACCGGTCACCTTGACCGAAACTTCCGCGAGCCGGTCGAGCACGCCGAAACGGCTCGCGGCGATGCGGGCGCTGAGCACCAGACAGCTCGCGAGCGATGCATGGAGAAGGTCGAGCGGCCCGAATCCCGGCTGCGAAGGACTGGTGACGATATCGAGTTCGCCGCCGGTCAGCGATCTCACATGCGGAAAGCCGGTGCGGCCGACGACGGCGGTCGCGCCAGTTTCCCGCGTCCTTACCTTGAGCTCGGCCATGGGCGTAACCTCGCGCGGCTCAGACGTTTTCCGGCGGAACGACGCCCTTGGTGAAAAGAAAGCAGCCGTAGAAGCGGGTCTCGCCGGTGGTGATAACGCAATAGGCCTTCTTTGCTTCCTCGTAGAAGGCAAAGCGCTCGATGCCGTACATCGGAGCGGGCTTCCCTTCGTTGCGGTCGATCTCGGCCTGCACCTCCCGCTGCACTGCCGGGACCTCGTCCGGCGCCCCCATGACTTCCATGCGCCCGGCCGAAGGCTGAAGCGGCGTGTCGAGGGGTAGGACTGAAAGGATCGCCCTTGCCGCGCGCGCCGCCGAAACATTGTCGATGTGCAGCAGTTTGCCGAGCGTGGTCTGCCGCGCGATGGAATCCGATGGGAAATTGGTATCGGAAATCACCAGCGTGTCGCCATGGCCCATCGATCGCAGCGCGTGCAGCACATCGGCATTGAGAGCCGGGTCGATATTCTTGAGCATTCCTGTCCTCCTCCACTGCAAAGCGCGGTCGCATCAGGCCGTTTCTGGCGCGCGCCGTCAACAGCCTGTTGCTCTTTCTCCACGCTTCGATGGGACGACCACCCGCTGATCCAAGAGCGGGATGCTATTCGCCGTAGGGAATCCAGATATTCTTGACGTCGACCGCTCGCCGCAGGAACGCCTGCCCTTCGGCGGCCGAGCGATTCGTCCAGTCGATCGCCCTGCCGTAATCGACGAAGGTACGCTTGAGATTGCCGACGGACAGCTTCTCGACCAGTGTCGAAAGTTCCGGCGAGCCGAACGCCCAGAGCGCGTCCACGTCGTTGTGCGCGGCAAGTGCCTTGGCGAGTTCGATCGCAGATCCGGTGACGATATTGATGACGCCCGGCGGCACGTCCGAGGTCTCGAGGACCGAATAGAAGTCGGTCGCAGCCAGAGGATGCGCTTCGCTCGGCACGGCGACCACCCGGTTTCCGACCGCAATCAGCGGTGCAACAACACTGACAAGTCCGAGCAGCGGTGCTTCCGGGGGGCAGATGACGCCGACGACGCCTTGCGGTTCGGGCATGGCCAGCGCAACGCCGCGCAAGGGCGGCTGGTGAACGGTGCCCTCATACTTGTCCGCCCAGGCTCCGTAGCTGAAGAGCCGCGCGATCGAAGCTTCGACCTCCGCTCGGGCATTGGCTGCCGAAGCCCCGGTCATGGCGGCGATGCGGTCGGCGAATTCCGCCCCGCGGCTGCTCAGGTTCTCGGCGATGTAATAGAGGATCTGGGCGCGGTTATGCGCGGTTGCCGAAGACCAGCCCGTGGCGCCCCGCGCCGCAACGACGGCATTCCGGATATCCTTTCGGTTGCCCTCGCCGACTTCGCCGATCACCTTGCCTTTCGGGGAAAGCACAGGCCGCGAATAGTTCCCGTCCGGCCGAGCCTGCTTGCCGCCGACGAAGAGCTTGGCAGTGCGGTCGAGCGCCGGAACGGCGAAATCACCGGCGGCCTGCTTCGGGGCCGGCAAGCCGTACTCGGCGCGCAGCTTGCGCCCCATCCAGGCCTTCGGCTTCAGATATTCGTAGCAGCCTTCGCGCCCGCCCTCGCGGCCGAAGCCGGACTCGCGTTTTCCGCCGAAGCCGCTCGATGCATCGAAGAGGTTGGTCGCATTGACCCAGACGACGCCGGCCGCAAGCTTGGCGGCAACATGCAGGGCCAGGCCGATCGTTTCGCTCCAGACGCTGGCCGCAAGGCCGTAGCGGCTATGATTTGCAAGCTGGATGGCCTCCTCCGGCGTGCGGAAGGTCATCGACACGGCCACCGGCCCGAAGATTTCCGCGGTCGCGACGACGGAAGTCGGCTGGACCCCGGTCAGCAGCGTCGGCCGAAAGAAGCTGCCGCCCTTCGGCAGATCGATCTTCGGCTGATGCATCGAGGCGCCTTCCGCAACACCCTTCGCCACCAGCTCTTCGATGCGCTGGAGCTGCACCGGCGCGACGATCGCCGCCATATCGATCGCCTTGTCGAGCGGATGACCGACGCGGAGCGTCTCCATGCGCCGCTTCAGGCGATCATGAAAGACCGGGGCCACGCCCTCCTGCACCAGAAGGCGTGAACCGGCGCAGCAGACCTGGCCCTGGTTGAACCAGATCGCATCCACGACGCCCTCGACCGCCGCGTCGATATCGGCATCGTCGAAGACGATGAAGGGCGACTTGCCGCCGAGTTCCAGCGTCAGCGACTTGCCGCTCCCTGCCGTCTTCTCGCGGATGAGGCGTCCGACTTCGGTCGAGCCGGTAAAGGCGATCTTGTCGATATCCTCATGTTCGACGATCAGCGCCCCCGTCTCGCCCTCGCCCGTCACCACGTTCAGCACGCCCGCGGGGAGGCCCGCTGCAGCGGCAAGCTCCGCGAAGAGCAACGCCGTCAAGGGCGTAAACTCCGCAGGCTTCAGGATGACGGAATTGCCGAGCGCCAGCGCCGGGGCAACCTTCCAGGCGAGCATCAGGAAGGGGAAGTTCCAGGGGATGACCTGTCCGACGACCCCCACGGGCACCTGGTCGGCGAATTCCGTCTCCTGCAGCTGTGCCCAGCCGGCATGATGATAGAAGTGGCGAGCGGCGAGCGGAATGTCGATGTCGCGCGTTTCCCGGATCGGCTTGCCGTTGTCGAGCGCTTCGACGACCGCGATCAGGCGCGCATGGCGCTGGATCATTCGTGCGAGTGCATAAAGGTGTCGGGCGCGCGCATGTCCGGAGAGCTTGGCCCACGGGCCTTGCGCCTTGCGCGCCGCCGCCACCGCCGCGTTCACGTCGTCGCGCCCGCCATGTGCGATTTTCGCGAGCAGTTTGCCCGTCGCCGGCTCGAACGTGTCGAACGTCTTGCCGGAAACCGACCCGACAGAGGCGCCGTTGATGAAATGGCCGAACTTGCCTTCATGCCGAGCGAGCCAGGCGCGCGCCTCGGTGTCGGCTTCGGGGGCCGGGCCATAGGACATATCGTCGAAGAAAGTGGCAACGCTCATCTGATTATCCGATCGGGTGTCTGTTGAGGGCCGAATACGCGCCGCTGACATGATGTTCGAGCTGTCGCTCGATATCGGCGAGCAGGCTCGATGCACCGACGCGGAAAAGGTCGGGCTCGAGCCATTCCCGCCCAAGCTCTTCCTTCATGAGGAACTGATAGTTTAGCACGTCCTTCGCGACGGAGATGCCGCCGGCCGGCTTGTAGCCGACCTTGATTCCGGTTCGCTCCTCATAGGCCCGGATCATCCTGAGCATGGCGAGCGTGACGAGCAGGGTCGCGTTCACCCCTTCTTTTCCGGTCGACGTCTTGATGAAGTCGGCGCCCGCCATCATGCAGACGAGCGAAGCCCGCGCGACGTTGCGAAGCGTCTTGAGATCGCCGGTCGCGAGGATGGCCTTGACATGCGCATCGCCACAGGCCGCGCGGAAATCGCGCATTTCGTCGTAGAGCGCCTGCCAATTGCCGGTCAGTACGTGCTCGCGGGTGATGACGATGTCGATTTCCCGAGCACCATCGGCAACCGAGGCTTTGATCTCCCTGAGCTTGACGTCATGGGGAACGAGACCCGCCGGAAAGCCCGTGGACACTGCCGCCACCGGAATTCCGGAACCCTCCAGGGCCTCCACCGCGGTCGAAACGAAGCGATGATAGACACAGATCGCGCCGGTCGTGATACCTCGATCGCCCATGCCGAGCGCTTCGAGAATGTCCTGACGCACCGGCTGGCGCGCCTTGGCGCAGAGGCGTTTTACGCGCTCGGTCGTGTCGTCGCCGTTGAGCGTCGTGAGATCGATGCAGGTGACGGCTTTCAAGAGCCAGGCGGCCTGCGCATCCTTCTTCACGGTGCGCCGGCCAGGCAGCGTCTGAACGCGGCGCTCTGCCGCAGAGAGATTGACGCGCTGATCGAGCACCCAGCACAGGTCGAGCTCGACACCGTCATTGCGCGGCCAGTTGTGGCCCGCGCCGGCGGAGTGCACCGCCGCGCTTCTCAGAGCAAGGTCTTCCAACCGATTTCTCCCCTTCACCCGGACCACCGGCGGCGCGCCTCAAGAGCGAACACCAGAATGTTAGTTTTCTAACACGATATTTGTTAAACTTTCATCATTTCCACCGCCTGTCAAGGCTGGTTGCGCGCGCTCATACTTTTCCAGGCACAGGCGTCAGCGCGGTTTCGCCGTCTTCCGTGATAAGCGACCGGAAAGCACCGGGTGGAGCAAAGAAAGCCGCCTTCAGCTTGCCGAGCTTGCTGCTGTCGGCGACGAGGTAATTCTCGCGCGCCAGCGAAATCACCTTTTGCTTGACCGGCACCTCGTGGAAATGAACGCAGGTCGCTCCCCTCGCCGGGTCTATCCCGGCCGCCGAAAGAAAGGCGACATTGATGCCGAGCTGGTCTAGCGTCTCGATGCCGGGCGCACCGGAAAACGAAGCCGACGACGGGTGATAGACGCCGCCCAGCATTACCATGCGGAGATTTTTCTTCCGCGTCAGCCTTTCGGCCGTGTTCAGGGAATAACAGATCGCCGTAATTGCGTAATCGTCCGGTATCAGCTCGACCAGATATTCCAGCGTCGTACCACAATCGATGAAAATCGTCTCATCCGGGCGAATGTGCCGGGCGGCATGAATGCAAGCCTGCCGCTTGGCGGCGGCGTGACTGTCGGCCGCGCGGGCAAGTTCGTAGGGCGCATCGCTCTCGATCTCGGCGGCCGGGACGATATGGCCGCCCAGATATCCGAACAGCCCAGGATGGTCGGCGACATCACGGCGGACGGTCATTTCCGATACGCCGAGCAGCGCCGCCGCCTCTTTCAGATGCACGACGCGCCGCGCCGAAAGCGCGTCGGACAAGGTGGCGATGCGTGTTTCCCTGCGGCTGGCCATGGCTCTTCCAAATTATAAAGAAAGCATTTTGTGCAATGTTAATCTGTGAGAAATATCACAGGATTGCCTCGGCCCGCAAGCGATCCACCGGGGCAAAGCTGGACGGACGAGCTGGTCTATGGGCTCGTGCTTCAAGGCACAACGGGCGCCGCACAGCCATAGGGTGTCCCCTGAACTCGCCGTTTCCTCGATTGACAACGACCGGCGAAGGTTGAAAGAGTGATGTACAATCGACAGCGGCCAGCGTCGGGGGGACTTTTGTCTATGCGCGCGTTTCTCGGTCTTTCCACTCTTCTCTTCACACTCGTTTCCCTGGGGACGCCGATCGCAGCGGCCGAGCCGGAACGCCGGATCGAGCTTACCAATGATGCCGACTATTTCGGCTTCGATCTGCGCACCGAGCAGAACGTATCGCTCGACCAATGCCAGAGTGCCTGTATCGCCGACCGCTCCTGCAGGGCCTTCACCTACAATCCAAAGGTGAAGTGGTGCTTCCTCAAGTCCGACTTCAACCAGTTGAACACGTTCCCGGGGGCCATTGCCGGCAAGGTCGTCGAAACCGCCGCGGGCGAAGCCGACATCGGGGCACCGCCGCGCCTTGACTTCGTGTCGGACGATCTCCTGCAGCAGGCGCGCGATGTGAAGGCGAACCTCGTTCTGGCCGACGAGCAGCAGGGTTTCGGGGTCAACGGCCTCATCGAGACGGCGCGCAGCGAGTTGACGGCCGGCAACTTCGTCGCCTCCCTCCAGGCCTTCCGCGGTGCGCTTGCGGTAGCGCCGGATGACAGCGCGTTGTGGCTGGAGGCGGCTGAGGCCGCCAACCGGTATACGGGCGGCACGGACCTGGCGAGCGAAGCCGCCCTTGCGGCGCTTAACGGCTATCAACTGACGCGGACCGCGCAAAGTCGCGCGCATGCACTGGCTATTCTCGCCCAGGCGCTCGACAAGCTGCAGAACTATCGTGCCGCGCTCCAGGCCTACAAAGCGAGCCTCGAACTCGTGCAGGCAAAGTCGGTCGAGACGGCTTATCTCGATCTCAAGGCACGGCAGGGCTTTCGGGTCACCGGCCACACGGTCGATGCAGACAGCGCCAGCCCCCGCGCCTGCGTGCAATTCTCCGAGCCGCTTCTGAAGAACGGTCCCGATTATTCCTCCTTCGTAACGCTCGATGGCGCCGCGCCGAAGGCGGTTGAAGCCAAGGGCAGCGAAATCTGCGTCGAAGGCCTGGCGCATGGCAAACGTTACAAACTCGTGCTGAGGCAGGGCCTGCCCTCCTCCGTCGAGGAAGTCATCGAGACCCCCGTGAGCCTCGACGTGTACGTGAAGGACCGCGGGCCGATGGTCCGCTTCACCGGCGACAGCTTCGTTCTGCCTTCGACTGCGCGGCGCGGCATTCCGATCGTCTCGGTCAATACGGAAAGCGCCAAGCTCAAGCTCTACCGAATCGGCGACCGCAACATCTCTTCGCTGCTCACGAGCTCCCAGTTCCTGACCCAGCTCGACGGCTACAGCGAGGAGCGCATCAAGGACGAGAGCGGCGAGCTGGTCTGGCAGGGCAGCATCGACATCGCCACCGAGCTTAACAAGGAAGTGGTGACGAGCTTTCCGGTCGACGAGGCTCTGCCGCAGCGGAAGCCCGGCGTCTACGTGCTGACGGCGAGCTCCGGAACCGGGCTTACACAGGATTGGGACGCCCGCGCCACGCAATGGTTCGTCGTGTCCGACATCGGCATATCGACCTTTGCAGGCACGGATGGGCTTACCGTCTTCGCGCGTTCGCTTGCGAGCGCCAAGCCTCTTGCAGAGGTCGAATTGCAGCTGGTCGCCAAGAACAATGAGGTGCTCGGGACGGCGACGACCGATGCGGAAGGGCGCGCAACCTTTTCCGCCGGACTGATCCGCGGCACGGCCAGCATGACGCCGGCGGCGATCACCGCCCGGAAGGGTAGCGACGACTACGTGTTCCTGGACATGACGCGCGCCGGCTTCGACCTTTCCGACCGAGGCGTCACCGGACGCGCCGCACCGGGTGCGATCGACGTCTTCGCCTGGACGGAACGCGGCATTTATCGCGCGGGCGAAACCGTTCATGCCGCAGCGCTCACCCGCGACGTCAACGGTGCCGCGATCGAGAAGTTGCCACTGACCTTCGTTTTCCTGCGCCCGGACGGCGTCGAGGACCGCCGCCTCGTCAGCGACGGCGGCAAGCTCGGCGGGCACACGCTCGATCTGCCGGTCCCAGAAAATGCGATGCGCGGCACCTGGACGATGCAGATATTCACCGATCCGAAGGGCTCTGCGATCGCCGAGAAGCAGTTCCTCGTCGACGATTTCGTGCCAGACCGCACCGAGTTCGACCTGACGAGCGAGGCAGAGGCGATCGAGGTCGGCACCCCCGTCGAAATCGCCGTCGACGGACGCTATCTCTACGGCGCACCCGCCGCGGGCCTGACGCTGGAAGGCGAAATTGCCGTCAGGCCGACGCGCCGGAGCGAAGCGTTCAACGGCTATTTCTTCGGCCTCGCCGACGAAGAGGCAAGCGAGGACACGCGCCTGCCGCTGGAAGGTCTGGAGCCGCTCGATGAAAACGGCAAGGCGGTTTTCGACGTCGATCTGACCGAGGTCCCCGGAACGACGCAGCTGCTCAACGCCAGTGTGACGGTTCGCATGCGCGAGGCCGGCGGCCGCGCGGTCGAGCGCACATTGACCCTGCCGGTGAAACCCGAGGGACCGATGATCGGCATCAAGCCGGAGTTCTCCGGAGACCTCGCCGAAAATTCTGTCGGGAAGTTCCACGTCATCGCCGTCGGCGCGGACGGCACCAGGACCGCGATGCCGGGTCTCCCCTGGAAGCTGATCAGCGTCGAACGAAACTACCAGTGGTATCGCGACGGCACCGCCTGGAAATACGAGCCGGTCGTCTCCACGAAACAGGTGGCGAGCGGCTCGGCCGACGTGACGGAGGACGGCGCCGAAATTTCCGTCCCGGTCGGCTGGGGCCGTTATCGGCTGGAGATCGAGGCGGCGGCCCTCGACGGGCCGGCTTCGAGCGTTGAGTTCGATGCGGGCTGGTATGTCGAGGCCACCTCGACGGAGACCCCGGACGGGCTGGAGATCGCACTCGACAAGGAAAACTATGCGGTCGGCGAGACGGCGAAGCTCAAGGTCTCGCCGCGCTTTGCCGGCGAACTGCTGGTGACTGTCGGCACGGAAACCCTGGTGACGACGAAGACCGCGGCCATTGCCGAAACCGGCGGCGAGGTGGAACTGCCGGTGACGGCCGAATGGGGTACGGGCACCTATGTCACCGCGACGCTTTACCGCCCGGGCGAAGCGCAGGAGAGCCGCATGCCCATGCGGGCGATTGGCATCAAGTGGCTGGCCGTCGATCCCGCGGATCGAAAGCTCGCCGTCAGCCTGGACGCGCCCGAGAAGACCGAACCGCGCCGGCCGCTCGATATCGGCCTTCAGGTCCGGGGGGCCGGCGCCAACGAAGACGCCTATGTCACGGTTGCCGCAGTCGATGTCGGCATCCTGAATCTGACGCGCTACGAGGCTCCGGACCCAGACGGATGGTATTTCGGCCAGAGGCGGCTCGGGCTCGAGATGCGCGATCTCTACGGACGATTGATCGACGGCTCGCTCGGCGCGACCGGCCGGCTGCGCACGGGCGGCGACGGCGGACAAATGCCGCTCCAGGGCAGCCCCCCGACCGAAAAGCTCGTCGCCTTCTTCTCGGGCGCCATCAAGCTCGACGCCGAAGGCATGGCGAATGTTCGATTCGACATTCCGCAATTCAACGGAGCGGCACGGATCATGGCGGTCGCCTGGACGAAGTCCGGCATCGGCCATGCCGTGAAGGACGTGGTCATCCGCGATCCGGTCGTCGTGACCGCAAGCCTGCCGAAGTTCCTGGCGCCGGGAGACCGGGCCGAATTGCGGTTCGATATCGCCAACACCGACGGGCCGGCGGGCGATTATCAACTGCAGGTCACGACCAACGGCCCGGTCACCGTCGAACAGACAGCGGCCGAAATGGTGAACCTCGGCGCCGGCGGCAAATCCGCTCTTACCCTGCCGCTCGCCGGACAGTATCCGGGAGACGGTCTCGTCACCGTCAGGCTATCGAACGCCTCGGGCCTGTCGCTGGAGCAGACGCTGAACATTCCTGTCCGCCCGGCAGCCCTGCCGGTCACTCAGCGTCATGTCGTCAATGTCGCCGCCGGCAGCAGCCTCACGGTGGACGAGCAATTGCTCGCCGACAGCCTGCTGCAGGGCGCTTCGGTCAGCCTCAACGTGACGCGTTCGGCCGCCTTCGACGTGCCGGCGCTTCTGATGACGCTCGACCGCTATCCCTATGGCTGCGCTGAGCAGACGACGAGCCGCGCCTTGCCGTTGCTCTATCTCAGCGAGCTTGCCAAGCAAGCCGGGCTTGCCGACGACGAGGGCGTCAAGAAGCGCGTGCAGGAGGCGATCTATCGGGTCCTTGCCTATCAATCCTCCACCGGCAGTTTCGGCCTTTGGAGCCCCGGCTCCGGCGATCTCTGGCTCGATGCGTACGTCACCGATTTCCTTACCCGCGCGCGGGAGCAGAAATTCGACGTGCCGGAACAATCGATGGTGCAGGCGCTCGAAAACCTGCAGAACGCGCTGAGCTACGAGACCAACGTCAAGGACCGCGGCAACGAGATCGCCTATGCGCTCTATGTCCTGGCGCGCAACCGCAAGGCCGCGATCAGCGATCTGCGTTATTATGCGGACACGATGCTCGGCGATTTCCCGACCCCGCTCGCCAAGGCCCATATCGCCGCGGCGCTCGCGCTCTATGGCGACGCCCGGCGCTCGCAGGATATCTTCGCGGCCGCGGCCAACATGTCGACTGGGCTCGTCAATGTCAGCCTCGCCCGCTCCGACTACGGCTCTTCGCTTCGCGACGGCGCGGCCGTGCTGGCGCTGGCAGCCGAGAGCCGGCCCGTGCCGCCGATCATTCCCGAGCTTTCCAGGGTCGTCGCACGGGAATGGCAGCAGGCGAGATACACGAGCACCCAGGAGCAGACCTGGATGCTCCTGGCCGCACGCGCAATCCAGGGGGGCGACGAAGACATGAGGATCGAGGTCAACGGCGCAGCGCGCACGGGCAGTTACGCCGCCCGCATGACCGGCGATGCGCTGATCGAGCACCCGGTCGTTATCCGCAACGAGGGCATCGACATGGTCTCCGCCGTCGTGACGACGGTGGCGGCGCCAGCCCAGCCGCTCTCGGCCGGCGGCGAAGGCTTCTCCATCGAGCGGAGCTATTACACGCTCGAGGGAACGGCCGCTAATGTCAGCGAGGCCCGGCAGAACGAGCGCTATGTCGCGGTGCTGAAGGTGACCGAGAGCAACGACTGGCCGTCCCGGGTGCTTATCACCGACCTCCTGCCCGCCGGATTCGAGATCGACAATCCAAGCCTCGTCGACAGCGCCCAGCTTTCGAATTTCGAATGGATCGGCCAAGTTGAGGCTGCCCATACCGAATTCCGCAGCGACCGCTTCGTGGCCGCCTTCGACCGTTCGGCTGGCGACAACCGCGAAATCACCCTCGCCTATGTCGTACGCGCGGTGACGCCCGGCACATACGACCATCCGGCCGCGAGCGTGGAGGACATGTACCGGCCGCAATTCTCGGCGCGCACGGCGACGGGACGCATGGAGGTGCAGGCAGCCCAGTAGGACGCAGGATGATGTTCTCTCGGCGAAAGTCGAACCGCAAAGGCATTGTGGCAGCAGCCCCACGCGACCCATCCAGACGCGGCCGGGCGATCGTCGCCGTATCCCTCGTCCTGATCCTGTCCGCTCTCGCAGTCTTCACCCTCGAATGGGCCGACAGGGCCTTTCCGCCGCCGCTCTCCGAGGCCGAAGCGGTCTCGGCCGAAGTTCTCGACAGAAACGGCCACCTCCTGCGCGCCTTCGCGACCAAGGATGGCCTGTGGCGGCTGAAGACGACCGCGCAGGACGTCGACCCGCGCTTCATCGCAATGCTGATCGCCTATGAGGACCAGCGCTTTCGCGAACATCACGGGGTCGATCCGTTGGCGCTCGCTCGTGCCGCGCTGCAGTTCATCACCAGCGGCCATGTCGTTTCCGGCGCTTCCACGCTCTCCATGCAGGTGGCGCGCCTTATCGAGCCGCGGGAGAGACGCACGCTGGCGGCGAAGCTTCGGCAGGTGGCGCGCGCCATCCAGATCGAACGGCGCCTCGGCAAGGACGAGATTCTCGATCTTTATCTGACCCATGCGCCCTATGGCGGCAATCTCGAGGGCGTGCGCGCGGCAAGCCTCGCTTGGTTCGGCAAGGAGCCGCGCCGCCTCTCGGCTGGAGAGGCAGCACTGCTCGTCGCATTGCCGCAACTGCCGGAAAAGCGCCGGCCCGACCGCAATCTTCCCGCCGCCGAAGCGGCCCGCAAACGCGTGCTCGCCCGCGCCGCTGTCGCCAGGGTGATCGGCGAAGGCGAAGCGGAGCGGGCGGCGATGACCGCCATACCGACGCGCCGGCTGCAGCTTCCCGCCCATGCTGCCCATCTCGCCGAGGCGGCGCGACGGAAGCATCCGGCGGAGCGCAGGCATCCGACAACGCTTAGCCGCAATATCCAACGGGGCCTCGAAGGCGTCGCCCGCGAAGGTGCTGCAAGGCTCGGTCCCAAAGTGTCGGTCGCCATGGTCATGGTCGATAGCAGGACCGGCGAGATCGTCGGCGAAGTTGGCTCGGCCGACTATTTCGACGCAAGCCGCTCGGGCTGGATCGACATGACGCGGATCACCCGCTCCCCCGGATCGACGCTGAAACCCTTCATCTACGGTCTTGCCTTCGAGGAGGGTCTCGTCAGCCAGGAGACGATCATCGAAGACCGGCCGGCGGACTTCTTCGGCTATCGGCCGCGCAATTTCGACATGAATTATCAGGGCGACGTCAGCGTGCGCGAGGCGCTGCAACTGTCCCTGAACGTGCCGGCGATCCGCCTGCTCGATGCCATCGGTCCGTCGCGCCTGATGGTTCGCTTCCGGCGCGCCGACGTCAGGCCGAAATTGCCGCCGCACGAGGCGCCGGGGCTTGCGATCGGCCTCGGCGGCGTCGGCATCACGCTTCGCGAGCTCGTACAGCTCTATGCGGGCCTGGCGAACCAAGGCTGGCCGGTGCGCCTCGGCAACGGCATCGAAGGCGTCCCCGGTCCCATCGACGGCGAACCGCTCCTGTCGACGGTCGCCGCCTGGCATGTCGCCGACATACTCTCCGACGTGCTGCCACCGGCGGGAAGCCGCCGGCACGGCATCGCTTATAAGACCGGCACCAGCTACGGCTATCGCGATGCCTGGTCCGTAGGCTTCGACGGCCGCTATGTGCTCGGTGTCTGGGTCGGCAGAGCCGACAATGGCGCCGTGCCCGGCCTGACCGGTTATGGCGCGGCGGCGCCGATTCTGTTCGAAGGATTTGCCAAGGCGGGGATCGCCATAACACCCCTGCCCGGCCCGCCCGCAGGCGCCGTCCGGCTTGTCCAGGCCGATCTGCCGATCAGCCAGCGGCGCTTCTCGGTCACGGCGAACGGGCTGCTTTCGGCCTCGGCCCGTGAAGCGGCGCCGCAGATCGTGTTCCCGCCGGAAGGCGCCCGCGTCGAGCTTGGCGCGCATGGAGACGGCGAGATCACGCCCTTGACGCTGAAGCTCCAGGGCGGCCGGGCGCCCTTCCGCTGGCTTGCCAATGGCCGCCCGCTACCCGACGTGACCCGACGGCGCGTCAGCCAGTGGCTGCCGGATGGCGGCGGCTACTCGACGCTCACGGTTATCGATGCGCTGGGGCGTGCCGCCAGCGTACGCGTCTTCGTCCAGTGAAACGAACGGACACTCCACGCGACCGCCGGTCCGCCTCCTTCACGCCGTTTGCGCAGCCTTGACGCTATCGCCCTGCGGCTCGCGGGCCGGCGGTGCCATGACGAGCGGCATGCCCGCTTCAAGGCAAGCGGCGATGAAGGCTTCCCGCGCTACTGCCGCCGGCGTCATCCGGTTCAACGCCCGCCGACAGGTCCGCACCGCCCGTTCGTAGCGCTCGCCCTTCCTGAGCGGCCACTCGTTTTCCAGGAAATCGAGAGCCTCGTAAACGGAGGCAAAAGTGTGCGTCAGACCGTTGGAAAGGCGCACGGTGAGAGGGATCGTCCAGGGAATCTCATTGAGAAGCATTTTTCCTCCTTTCCTATGCCGTCAATGAACTGCACGCCCGCTGCACTCTCACGGGTCGAACGAACCAGGCAGCGCTGCGAGGTGCCATATTGATCTCTGCGCGTTTCGAAAACGTATCGCGCTCACCAGATATTGGAGCGGAAAAGGTAAATTCAAGAACCTCGATCAGCGGCTTGAGCCCTCGTTCGAACGGCCGGTTTTGCGGCCACCGCCGGCCCGGAGCAACGGACGAAAATCGATGCCCGGAGACCCTTGAAACCCGGCTTCGAATGACTAAATCGGGTGCGAGAGCCGCCTGTAAGGGGCTCGCAGTCGAGGAGCTCCGTTCTCTTCGGCGCTCCTCATCGTCCATGTTGCTCAAGGAGGATATGGCTATGAGAACAAGCTTCGATTTCTCGCCGCTGTCGCGCTCCAGCGTTGGCTTCGAACATCTGTTCGACCTCTTGGATTCCGCAAGTCGCCTGGCGCCTAATGACAACTGGCCGCCCTACGACATCATGCGGGTCGGTGAGAACCAGTACCGGATCGCAATGTCGGTAGCGGGGTTCACCCCGGACGAGATCACCATCACGCACGAGCAGCAGATGTTGACCGTTACGGGTGCGAAAACCGGGGAAGACGACACCGAGTATCTCTACCGCGGTATTGCCGCACGCAACTTCGAGCGTCGCTTCCAGCTCGCCGACTTTGTCAGCGTCACCGGCGCCAACCTCGCCAACGGCCTGCTCAAGATCGACCTCGTCCGTGAGCTTCCCGAGCAGATGAAGCCGCGTCGGATAGAGATACATCAGGCAGAGGCATTGCCGACCGGCGAGGCCTCGAAACAGATCGAAGGCGAGAAACACGCAGCGTAGCTGCGCATGCCAATCGCACCGAAGCGCCGGCGGACGCTGACGCTTCGGTTCCGGAATGGGGAGCGGGAGAGGCCGCAAGACCCCACACCCCGCTCCCAATGCAAAGAAAGGAACGGACCGATGAATGTACGTGATCTCATCCCATGGGGCCGCGCGCAGGGCCAGGTGCCGGCTTCCTATCGTGACAACGACCGAAATCCCTTCCTGGCGCTCCACAGGGAAATGAACCGCCTGTTCGACGACGCCTTCCGCAGCTTCGAAACCCGCCTGCCCTTCAGCGGCTTTACGGGTTTTGCAGGCGGCTGGCCGAGCGTGGAGGTCTCCGACCGGGATAAGGAAATCAAGGTGACCGCTGAACTGCCGGGTCTCGAGGAAAAGGATGTCGAACTGTCCTTGTCCGAGGGCGTGCTGTCGCTGCGAGGCGAAAAACGGGCAGAGACCGAGGACGAGGAAAACCAGTTCTCTGAGCGATATTACGGTCGCTTCGAACGGCGCATTCCGCTCGGATACGAGGTGGATGAAAGCAGGGTGAATGCGACCTTCCGCAATGGCGTCCTGACGGTGACCCTGCCGAAGACCGAGCAGGCCCAAGCGAAAGCCAAACGCATTGCGATCAACGGGCGGTAGTTGCCCGTTGCGGTCCCCGCCGTCGGCGAAGGCCCCTGATCCGCCTGCCGGAACCTTCTCCCCGCAGGCGGGGCGAAGGGTTTCGCGGCACCTTCCCCGTCCCTCGCGAAGCTCACGGAGACCGGCGCTTGTCCCCTCTCCTTATCTAAATGGGGCGAGCTGCCGGCAGGCGGATGCGGGCCTGCTGCACGCTTCCTTTGATCGTACTTTCAGCTATGCCGTCGCCAGTGCCCTCACGGCCTCGGTCTTCATCTCCCGCCGTCCGCACTTCATCTGCCTGCCCGCCACATACACCTCGGCCACCGAGCGGTCGTCGCCCATGGTCTGTAGAATGAAGAGCTCTTCGGCAAGCGTCGAGGCAACCTGCATCCTGAGCTCCATGGCCGGCTTGGCACGGCTGTCAAGGACGACGATGTCCGCATCCGCGCCGGCATGCAGCGAGCCGATCCGGTGTTCGAGATCGAGCGCGCGCGCATTGCCGAGCGTCAACATGTAGAAGGAATTGAGCGGCGAGAGCCGCTGGCCCTGCAGGTGCAGGACCTTATAGGCTTCGTCCATCGTTTCCAGCATCGAGAAACTCGTCCCGCCGCCGACGTCGGTCGCAACCGCATGGCGTGCGCCGAGCCTGTCGAAACGGTCGCGATCGAAGAGCCCGCTGCCCAGGAACAGGTTCGAGGTCGGACAGAAGACGCCGACCGCTCCGGTCTCTGCGAGGACCGAAATCTCGCGGTCGCTCAGATGGATGCAGTGGCCGAGCAGAGTCTTGCGGCCGAGCAGCTCGTAGCGCGCATAAATGTCGGTATAGTCCTTCGCTTCCGGAAAGAGCGAGGTGGCGAAAGCGATCTCGTCCCGGTTTTCGGACAGGTGGGTCTGAACGTAGCAATCCGGATGCTCGGCCGCGAGCACGCGGCTCACCTCCATCTGCTCCGGCGTCGAAGTGATCGCGAACCGCGGGCTGATCGCATAATGCGCGCGGCCGCGGCCGTGCCACCTGGCGATGAGCGCCTTCGTCTCGTCATAGCCCTTTTCCGGCGTGTCTTGCAGCGCGTCCGGCGCGTTGCGGTCCATCATCACCTTGCCGCCGATCATCAGCATGTTTCGCTCTTCGGCCGCGGTGAAGAAGGCATCGACGCTTTCCGGATGCACAGAACAATAGGCAACTGCGGTGGTCGTGCCGTTGGAGAGGAGTTCGTCCATGAAGCGGCCCGCGATGAAGGCGGCGTGCTTGGGCGACTTGAACTTCTGCTCCTCGACGAAGATATAGGTGTTCAGCCATTCGAGGAGCTGCGCACCGTAGGAGGCGATAGCCTGTGTCTGCGGGAAATGCAGGTGCGTATCGATGAAGCCGGGCATTACGAGGTGCGGCCGATGATCGGCGACCTCTGCGCCGGGGCCCGCCTGCCTCGCTATGTCGCCGTAAGGACCGACGCCCTCGATCTTGCCGTTCCTCACGAAAACGGCGCCGTCCTCGAAGTACCGGTAGGAGCCGGCATCGTCGATGCTCTCGGGTTCCTTGACGAAAGTCAGCACGCGGCCGCGGATCAAGAGATCGTTCATTGGACCTTTCCTTCCTTTACGGTCGTCTCGTACCAGGAGGCGATAAGCTGGCGTTCCTCCTCGGTGATGCCGGTGACGTTGGCAGGCGGCATGGCATGCGATCGCCCCGCCTGCAGGTAGATTTCGCGGGCATGCGCGACGATGTCGCCGTCGGCTTCGAGAACCACGCCCTTAGGCGGCACGATTATGCCTTCCCATCCGGGCTCGCGCGCATGGCACATGGAACAGCGGCCAAGCACGGTATCGCGCACTTTGGAAAAGTCCGGCGACGCGACGACGGCCTCGACGGCCGTCGAAGCCTTGGCCTCTCCGCCTTCGGAGAGGACCTTGGGCACGGTGGAGAGCCACATGATGGCGATGAACAGAAGCACCGTCGCGAGCCATGTCCAGGTCGGGCTGCCCTTGTTGGCGTGGCGGGTGTTGAACCAGTGACGGATCGTGACCCCCATGAGGAAGACCAGCGAGGCGATGATCCAGTTATACTGCGTGCCGAAGGCGAGCGGATAATGGTTCGAAAGCATCAGGAACAGCACGGGCAGCGTCAGATAGTTGTTGTGCGTCGAACGCTGCTTCGCCTGTTTTCCGAGCGCAGGATCGGGCGTACGGCCTGCGATCAGGTCGGCAACGACTTTCTTCTGGTTCGGGATGATGATGAAGAACACGTTGGCCGACATGATGGTCGCCGTGAAGGCGCCGAGATGGAGATAGGCCGCCCGGCCCGTGAAGAGCTGGGTGTAACCCCAAGCGACGGCAACGAGGATGAAATAGAGCAGCACCATCAGCCGCGTATTGTCGTTGCCGAACGGCGAACGGCAGATCGTGTCATAGGCAAGCCAGCCGAAGCCGAGCGAAGCCAGCGAGATGGCGATGGCCATCGGCTTCGAGACGTCGAGCACGTTCGGATCGATGAGGTAGAGGTCCGCGCCGGCATAATAGACGAGCGCAAGCATGCCGAAACCGGAGAGCCAGGTGACGTAGGACTCCCACTTGAACCAGATCAGGTGCTCCGGCATGTTTTCCGGCGCAACCAGATACTTCTGGATGTGATAGAAGCCGCCGCCATGCACCTGCCACTCTTCGCCGTAGGCGCCGACCGGCATGCCCGGACGCTGCTTCAGCCCCAGGTCGAGCGCGACGAAGTAGAAGGATGAGCCGATCCAGGCTATGCCGGTGATGACATGCAGCCATCTCACCGCAAATGTCAGCCAATCCCAGGCGATGGCATACTCGTACATTGAGTTCTCCCCATTTCTCTCGCGCTCATTATGTGTCATTGCTTGGGGAGGCGGGAACGGCGCTATCGCACCAACTCTTTCAAAAAAAACTATAAAATCGAAGAGGGGCCGGAGCGCTACGTTCGCGCCGGAAGAGCAGAGGCGGAAGCATGTCCTATCTCGATAATGTGCGTGTGTTCGTGCGCGTCGTGGAACTTGGAACGCTGTCGGCAGCGGGCCGCGATCAGCGCGTCACGCCGGCGGTTGCCAGCAACAGAATCAAGGAGTTGGAGCGGCATATGGGCGTTCGCCTGTTCAACCGCACCACCAGAAAACTGACGCCGACCGAGCACGGACGAGTCTTCTACGAAGGCGCGGTAAAGATCCTCGAAGCGGTGAACGAGGCGGAGAGCGCCATTGCCGATCTATCAAGAAATCCGAAGGGAGCGCTGAAGATCACCGCCCCGCTCGGCATCGGCCGGCGACTGATCGCGCCCGGCATACCGGAGTTTCACGACCGCTACCCGGATATCGAGGTGCGGTTGCGCCTCTCCGATCATAATGTCGACATCCTTGCCGAGGGCGTCGACATCGCCTTCAAGCTCGGCATACTCGAGGATTCGAACCTGCGCATGCGCGGCATCATGAACTGCGACCGCGTGCTCTGCGGGTCGCCTCGCTATTTCGAAAGGCGCGGCATCCCTTCGTCGCCGGACGACCTCCTAAGCCACAGCCACGACTGTCTTCTGCTGCGCTATCCCGGGTCGAAGGAGTATTACTGGACCTTGCAGACACCGGATGGCGTTCGCAAGTTCGAGGTCGGCGGTCCCTATGATTCGGATGATGGCGACGTGCTCACCCAGTGGGCGCTTGACGGACGCGGCATCGTCAACAAGCCGCTCTTCGAGGTGAAACAGCATATCGACGAGGGCTTGCTCGTCCCGGTGCTCGAGGAGACGCCGCCGCTCGGCGCCCAGCTTGCGGCGATCTACCCGCACAAGCGCTTCCAGGATCCGAAGGTCCGGCTGATGATCGACTTCATGGCCGAGCGCTGTCAGCGGCTGATCGGCAAGATGCTTGCCGAGCCTCATGAGGTGCAGGAGCGTTCAAGCGCTTGAGCGCAGCGCGCTCAGGGCACAAGCACGACCTTACCGATCGTTCGGCGGCTCTCGATCGCCCGGTGTGCGTCCGCTGCCCGATCCAGCGAAAAGCGGCTGTCGATCGCGACCGTCAATGCGCCCTCTTGCGCCCGGTTGAAAAGCTCGGTGAGATCCGCCTTCAATCCGGCGAGGTTCAAGAGCGGCAGTAAGGCGAAGCCGCGCAGGGATTGGTTCAGTGCGAACATCGATTCTGCTTGCCGGGTGCTCAACGCAAACCTGCCGAGGGCCCCGAAAACCAGCTCTCCCGCCGGTGCCAGCAGATCGATCGCAGCGTCGGTAAATTCGCCGCCGACGAAATCGTAGAGAATGTCGATCCCGCCACCGTTCAAAGCCCTCCTGAGCGTTGCCCTCCAATCAGGGGCCGCATAGTTGATGCCGACGTGAGCACCCATCGAACGGGCGAAGTCGAGCTTTTCCTCCGAACTCGCAACGGCAACGATCGTCCGCGCACCGCCTTTCCTTGCCAATTGCACGAGCAGTGAACCTACACCGCCTGCCGCAGCGCTGATCAGCAGCGTTTTGTTCTGCAGCGCGCTTTGCCGGACGAGATAAAGAGCCGTGAGGCCCTGTACCATCATGGCAACAGCCGCTTCGAAGGAAAGTCCGTCCGGGATCGGCACCAGCATCGCGGCCTCGACCGCCACATATTCGGCATATCCGCCGGTACCCCGCCCATGAGCGAACATCGGGGCCGCGACACGACTGCCGACGAGATCTTGAGGAAGATCCTCTCCGACCGCTGCGACGACGCCGGCGACCTCCACACCCGGGATCATCGGCAGTTCGGGCGTGACCGCGTAGCGGTCCTGCCGCATCAGAACCTCGAAATAGTTGACGCCAACGGCACCCACGCGGACGAGCGCCTCGCCTCTGCCCGGGCTCGGTGTAGGGACATCGACGCTTCGGAGCACGTCTGGCGCCCCGAAGCGGCGAAATTCAATGGCCTTCATAAGAACTTACCTCGAAACTATTGGTTTGCGCGGCTATTTAAGGGTAGTCTTCGGACCGCATCTACACACTCTTTCGTTCCATACTGACCAATGGGTAACCATGGCCGAGATCATAAAGAAATTGCCGGTGCTGCCCTCCGAGCGCGCACTCAAGGTGATCTCCGGACGCTGGAAAGCCATCATCCTCTACCATCTGTTCGATAGGCCGAAGCGGCTTTCCGAGTTACGAAGGCTGATACCCGCCGTCAGCCAGAAAGTGCTGATCCAGCAGCTCCGCGAAATGGAGGAGCATGGCCTCGTACACAGGGAGATTTTCCGCGAGATACCGCCGCGCGTCGAATATTCTGCGACGACGCTCGGCCTCAGCCTCGAGCCGGTCCTGCTGGCACTCTGCGAGTGGGGTCAGCGCCACGCCGCCGAGCTGAACGAGGCCGATCGCGTAACAGACTGCGTGATCCGCCCGCGAAAGGGCGACAACCGGCCTATGCCTTGATCGCTCTCTGGCTCTTCGGGATGAGCGCGCGAGGCTGCAGATGGCGGTTCAGCGCCGCGGTCATTATCTCGGCCGCGGCAAGGGCTGCGATCACCGGCGGCCGCTTGTCCTTCACCACCGTACCGCCGATCGGGCAAACCAGCCTCTCGAAAAGCTCAGGACGATTGACCTCTCGCGACAGCCAGTTCTTGAAAGTCGCGCGCTTCGTCTTCGAACCGATCATGCCGACGTAACTGGCGTCTTCGCGCCCGAGCGCCTCAGTCGCGATCAGGAAGTCGAGTGCGTGATCGTGGGTGAGGACGACGAAGGCGCTGCCCGGCGGCGCGTCGCGCACGACGGCTTCGGGCATTGCGGTCAGGCAGGTCTCGATACCCGGCACGTCGGCGGCCGAGAGCTCATGTTCGCGGGTGTCGACGAGAACGGTCCTGAGCGGCACGTGCGACAGCGCCATGGCGAGCGCGTTGCCGACGTGGCCGGCGCCGAAGATATAGACATGGGGCCGATGCGCGATCTCATCGTCGCTGCGCTCGATGAGTGTCGCACGCGTGTCCGCATCGACCTTTTTGAAGGAAAGCGCGACGTGGCCGCCGCAGCATTGGCCGATCTCCGGGCCGAGGGGGATCGCCATTCGAAGATCCGCCTTCGCCCCCTGAACGAGTTTCCGCGCGTGGTCGATCGCCATGAATTCCAGCTGTCCGCCGCCGATCGTGGCGAAGGTGCGGTCTTTTGAAACGAGCATCCAGGCATCGGCATCGCGCGGCGTCGAGCCTGCCGCGCTCGCCACCTCGACAAGCACGCAGGCCCTTTCACGGGTCAGGAAATCCCGGATGTCTTCTCGGCGCGCCATCTCAGTCATCCATTATCTTCGCCGCGCGATCGTCCCTACCCGACCCGGTGAGCGCGCAGGCGCTCGACCGCCATCAGCACGCGTTCCGGGGTTGCCGGGGCATCGATGCGCGGCGGAATACGATAATCCGCGACGCTCGCCGCTGCCATGGATATCGCCTCCAGAACCGAAATCCCCAGCATGAAAGGAGGTTCCCCGACCGCCTTCGAGCGCCGGATCGTCTCCTCCCGGTTGACGGACCATTCGGCCAGGCGCACGTTGAACACGCGCGGGCGATCGGAGGCGAGTGGGATCTTGTAGGTGGAGGGCGCATGCGTCCGCAACCGGCCCTTGGCATCCCACCAGAGTTCCTCCGTCGTAAGCCAGCCCATGCCCTGCACGAAGGCGCCTTCGACCTGGCCGAGGTCGAGCGCCGGGTTCAGCGACTTGCCGACATCGTGGATGATATCGGTCCGGTCGACCTGGTACTCACCGGTCAGCGTGTCGACGCTGACCTCGGAGCAGGAGGCTCCGTAGGCGAAGTAATAGAATGGACGCCCCCGCCCTTCGGCGCGACTCCAGTGGATCTTCGGGGTCTTGTAAAAACCGGCCGCCGAAAGCTGCACGCGCGCGGCATAAGCCGCCTTGATGAGATCGGTAAAGGCGATGCGTCCGGCGCCGATCCGGACCGTGTTCGGCTCGAAGGCGATATCAGCTTCGCTCACCCCGTAGTGCTCGGCCGCGAAGCGCACGAGCCGCTCCTTGATCTGCTGACAGGCATTGGCGGCTGCCATGCCGTTGAGGTCCGAGCCGGACGAAGCGGCCGTCGCCGAGGTGTTCGGCACCTTGCCGGTCGAGGTCGCGGTCACCTTTATATGGTCGAGATCGACCTGGAACTCGTCCGCTACGACCTGCGCCACCTTGGTGTAGAGCCCCTGCCCCATCTCCGTGCCGCCGTGGTTCAGCTGGATTGAGCCATCCGTATAGACATGGACCAGGGCGCCGGCCTGATTGTATTCCGTCTTGGTGAAGGAGATTCCGAACTTCACCGGCGTCAGCGCGATGCCGCGCTTGATGACGGAGCTCTCGCGGTTGAAGGCGACGGCCGCCTGCCGCCGGGCGGCATAGTCGGACGAAGCCTCGAGCTCCTCGATGATCCGGCCGATGATGTTGTCCTCCACCGTCTGGTGGTACGGCGTCAGGTTACGCCCCTCGCCGCCGTAGAAATTGAGCTTGCGGATTTCGAGCGGGTCCTTGCCGAGCGCGTAGGCGACGTCTTCGATTATCCGCTCGCCGCCGACCATGCCCTGCGGTCCGCCGAAACCCCGGAATGCGGTGTTCGAGACCGTGTTGGTCTTCAGCGGGCGCGAGCGCAGCCGCACGTTCGGGTAGAAATAGCAATTGTCGGCGTGGAAGAGCGCGCGATCGGTCACCGGTCCGGAAAGGTCGGCCGAGAAGCCGCAGCGGGCGGCGAAGACCGCGTCCACCGCCTCGATGCGGCCTTCGTCATCGAAGCCGACCTTGTAATCGACGTGAAAGTCGTGGCGCTTGCCGGTCGCCGTCATGTCGTCGTCGCGGTCCGGGCGCACCTTGATCGCGCGGCGATATTTCCTCGCGGCCACTGCCGCAACCGCAGCGAAAAGATTTGCCTGCGTCTCCTTGCCGCCGAAGCCGCCGCCCATCCGCCGGACGTTCACGGTCACTGCATTCGACGGCACGCCCAGCACATGGGCGACCATGAGTTGCGTCTCGCTCGGATGCTGGGTCGAGGAAAAGACCGTCACTTCGTCATCCTCGCCGGGGATCGCAAAGGAGATCTGGCCTTCGAGATAGAAGTGATCCTGGCCACCGATGCGCATTTCGCCCGAAACGGTGTTTTTCGCCTTGGCAAAGCCGGCGTCGATGTCGCCGCGCTCGAGCTTCAGGGGATCGATCACCAGCGGATAGTTCGCAGCCGCCGCTTCGAGAACATCCGTCACGTGCGGCAGATCGCGGTAATCGATCTTTACCTTGGCGGCCGCGCGCCGGGCGGCCTCGCGCGAGGTCGCGATGACCGCGAAGATCGGCTGGCCGTGGAACTCGACCTTGCCGGTCGCGAAGACCGGATCGTCGTGCTTGTGCGCCGGACTGATATCGTTCTCGCCGGGTATGTCCTCCGCCGTGAGCACTCCCACGACACCAGGACTGTTACGCACCGCCTCGAAATCCACCGACAGGATTTCGGCATGCGCGCGCTGCGAGAGCCCCAGATAGCCATGAAGGGTGCCCGCGGGCTCGGGAATGTCATCGATGTATTCTGCGGTTCCGGAAACGTGCTTGTGACCGGATTCGTGGCGTTCCTTGTCGTGGACGGCGCCGCGGACGCGATCGACGGGCTGCATCACATTCATGGGTCCACCCTCCCTACATAGCCACCGCGACCGTGCGGTCGATCCGGATATTGCGCGTTTCCTGCGTTTCCAGATGGAAGCGCCGCAGAAGATTCCTTGCAACGAGCATCCGATATTCGGAAGAGGCGCGCCAATCGGTGAGCGGCGTGTAATCCCGCTCGAAGGCCGCTACGCCAGCCTCGATGGCAGCGTCGTTCCATTGCGCGCCCTTGAGAGCGGCCTCCACTTTCGACGCGCGCTTCGGCGTGCCCGCCATGCCGCCAAAGGCGATAGCCACGTCGGCAACCTTGCCGTCACCGTCGAGCTTCACGCGGAACGCGCCACAGACTGCGGAGATATCTTCATCGAAGCGTTTCGTGATCTTGTAGACGGCGAAGCGGTCGGTCTCGTCCAGGAAGGGGATCCGGACAGTCTCTACGAATTCGCCGGGTTCGCGATCCTGCTTGCCGTATTCGATGAAGAAGGCTTCGAGGGGCAGCGTGCGGCGGCGTGCTCCCTTGCGCAGGATCACCGAAGCGCCAAGTGCGATCAGCGCCGGCGGCGTGTCGCCGATCGGCGAACCGTTGGCGATATTGCCTCCGACCGTGCCCATATTGCGCACCTGCTCGCCGCCGATGCGATCCCAGAGCTCGCGAAGTTGCGGGAAGTGCCGGACGATGACCGGATAGGCCTCCGTGTAGCTTACGCCGGCGGCAAGGCTGATCCCGTTCGCGTCGACGGAGATCCGCCGCAGTTGTTCAAGATGCGAGAGATGGACGACCGGCGCGATGTCGCGCATGAATTTGGTGACCCAGAGCCCGACATCGGTCGAACCGGCGACGATCGTCGCCTTGGGGTTTGCCTCAAGAACCACGGCGAAATCGTCCAGCGAGGCCGGAAGCACGACGCGCTCGTCTTCGCCTCCGATCTCGACGCGGCGCCCGTCCCGAAGCGCCTCCAGTTGCCGCGTGATCTCCTCGCGTTCCACGATCAGCGGATCCTTGCCGAGCTCGCCGACCGATGCAATCGCTTCCGCCGCCCGAATGATCGCCGCATAACCGGTGCAGCGACAGAGATTGCCCTGCAGCGCCTTCTCGATTTCCTGAACGCTCGGCTTGGCATTCGTCATCCAGAGGCCGTAGAGCGACATCACGAAACCGGGTGTACAGAAACCGCATTGCGAGGCGTGCGTGTCGACCATCGCCTGCTGCACGGGGTGCAGCGGCCCGTTCGGCTGCGCAAGCGCTTCGACCGTCACCACATGGCAGCCATCGAGCGATGCGACGAAGCGGATGCAGGCGTTGACGGATTCGTATTTGAGCTTGCCGTCGAGAAGCCGGCCGACAAGCACGGTGCAGGCGCCGCAGTCGCCTTCCGCGCAGCCTTCTTTCGTCCCGCGCAGATTCCGGTCGATGCGCAGAAAGTCCAGCAGCGTCTGCACCGGCGATACATCGGCAAGCTCGACGGGCCGGTCGTTCAAAAGGAAACGGATCGTGTTGCGGATTTCGGTCGTCATTGCCGTCAGCTCCCGCGATAGGTGGAATAGCCGTAGGGCGAAAGCAGGAGCGGCACGTGATAATGCGCGGCCCGGTCGGCGATCCCGAAGCGGATAGGGATCACGTCGAGAAACGGGTGCGTGCCGCGCTCATCCGCAGTGCCGAGATATTCTCCGGCGTGAAAGCGCAGTTCGTAGGTTCCGGTTGCCATCGTGGAGCCGTTGAGAAGCGGCGCGTCGCAGCGCCCGTCATCGTTGGTGCGGGTAGAGGAGAGGAGCTCACTCCGCTCACCTTCAATCCGGTAGAGATCGATGCGCAGATTGCTTGCCGGTTTCCCGCTCGCCGTGTCCAATACGTGGGTCGTCAGGCGCCCGGGCGTTCCGTCTTGAACTTGCATTCTGTCGCTCCTCCGAAAGTCAGCATCGAGGATAGAGTATCCGGGCGGCGGGCGCCCTTGTGTAGCGGGCTCAACCTTCGAGACTTTCAAATTTTTCCGGGGGATTGGGAGAGCGGAATTCTCGCTACGAATTGGGCGACGAGACAATCTCTGGAGGAGCTGCTGCTATGAGATATCCCCGCGATCTCCTGGGCCATGGTCCGAACCCGCGCATCGCTTGGCCCGACGGCGCCCGGATCGCCGTGCAATTCGTGATCAATTACGAGGAGGGCGGAGAGAACTGCGTGCTTCACGGCGACGCGGCGTCGGAGGCCTTTCTCTCGGAAATCGTCGGCGCTCAGGCCTGGCCAGACCAGCGCCACTGGAACATGGAATCGATCTACGAATACGGCGCGCGCGCCGGCTTCTGGCGGCTGCACCGGTTGTTCACCGAAAAGGAGATACCGGCAACCGTCTACGGCGTGGCCACGGCCCTCAAGCGATCGCCCGCCCAGGTGGCCGCCATGCAGGACGCCGGCTGGGAAATCGCTTCCCACGGCCTCAAATGGATCGAGCACAAGGATTTCGACGCGGAGCGCGAGCGCGCCGAGATCGCCGAGGCGATCCGCCTTCACACGATCGTAACCGGTGAACGGCCGACCGGCTGGTATACCGGCCGCTGCTCCGTGAACACGCTCGACCTCGTGACCGAGACCGGCGGCTTCGACTATGTCTCCGACGCATATGCGGACGACCTGCCCTACTGGCACGAACATGCCGGCCGGCACCAGCTCGTCATCCCCTACACCCTCGACGCCAACGACATGCGTTTCGCAACGCCACAGGGCTTCAACAGCGGCGACCAGTTCTTCAGCTATCTGAAGGACAGTTTCGACATTCTCTACGCCGAGGGCGCTGCCGGCGCGCCGAAGATGTTGAGCATCGGCCTCCACTGCCGTCTGGTCGGCCGGCCCGGCCGCGCCGCCGCACTGGCGCGCTTCCTCGACTATGTGAAGAGCCACGAGAAAGTCTGGCTTGCCCGCCGCATCGACATTGCCCGCTACTGGGCAGAAACCTATCCGTTCCAGCCGAATGAAAACCGACCGTCGCGATTGTCGAAAGATGACTTCATTGGTCGCTTCGGAGGGGTGTTCGAGCACTCGGACTGGATCGCCAGACGCGCCTTCGCAGGCGAACTCGGCCCCGCCAACGACACCGCGTCGGGACTGCACGCGGCGCTCTGCGCGGCATTTCGCGAGGCAAGCGACGAGGAACGGCTAGCCGTCCTTACAGCCCACCCCGATCTTGCCGGCAAGCTCGCCCAGGCGAAGCGCCTGACCGAAAGCTCGACTTCGGAGCAGGCTTCCGCGGGTCTCGACGCGCTGACGGATCAGGAGCGCGAGCGCTTCACGGCCCTCAACCATGCCTATGTCGAGAAGTTCGGCTTTCCCTTCATCATGGCCGTCAAGGGGCGCAGCAAGGACGAGATTCTTGCCGCCTTCGAGAACCGTATCGGCAACGATCGGGAGACCGAGTTCAACGCCGCGTGCCGCCAGGTGGAGCGGATCGCGCTGTTGCGGCTGCGCGACACTTTGCCGGACTGAGGCGGCGCCATGACGCGCGCCGCTGAAGTTCCCCCCGGCTTTGCGGGCGGGACGATCAACCTCGCTTCCGCGGGCCTCGGCGCCCGCGCGCTCTTTGCGACGGACGAATTCTTCGGCCCGGTGGAGCGCATGCTCAAGGACGAGCCGGCCGCGTTCCACCCCGGCCTTTACGACGATAACGGCAAATGGATGGACGGCTGGGAAACCCGCCGCCGCCGCGGTGCCGGCCACGACCACGCGGTCATCGCGCTCGCCGTGAAAGGGCGGATTGCCGGCTTCGACGTCGACACGTCGCACTTCACCGGCAATTATCCGAGCGCCTGCTCGATAGAAGCCTGTCATTCGGCGGAAGATCCGGACGAGGCGGCCGAGTGGATCCAACTGCTGGCGGTCACCGCCCTCGGACCGAATGCACATCACTTCTTCGCCGTGCACTCCGACGCGGTCTACAGCCATGTCCGGTTGCGCATCCATCCGGATGGCGGTATCGCCCGGCTGCGGGTCTACGGCACTCCGGCACTCGATCTCAAGGCCATAGCGAACGAGACGATCGATCTCGCCTCTTGCCTTTCCGGGGGCCGGATCGTCGCCCTCTCCAACGGCCATTACGGCCACGAACGCCTCATTGCGCCCGGCCGGGGTACGAATATGGGCGATGGCTGGGAAACGCGCCGACGCCGCGAACCGGGCTACGACTGGATCATCGTCAAGCTTGCCGCACGCGGGCACGTCGATCGGATCGTCGTCGACACGGCGCACTTCAAGGGCAACTACCCGGACGGCTGCTCGCTACAGGCGGCTGACCTCGCAGGCGTGGCTGCCGGGTGCGACGTGCTCGCCGCCTCCTCCGCGATGTTCTGGGAAGAGCTTCTGCCGCACCGGAAGCTTTCCGCCGACAGCATCCATGAGTATGGGGCCGATATGCT
Organism: Sinorhizobium sp. M4_45; assembly: GCF_002885915.1. NCBI lineage: Bacteria > Pseudomonadati > Pseudomonadota > Alphaproteobacteria > Hyphomicrobiales > Rhizobiaceae > Sinorhizobium > Sinorhizobium sp. M4_45. The sequence continues at coordinate 260,130 of NZ_NWVE01000008.1, read as the reverse complement.
TGGACATGCCGATCCGGTTACGCATGTGCGCCTGAACATCTACCCGGATGGCGGCGTCAGCCGCCTGCGCATTTACGGCCGGGTCGCCGAGGCGAGCATATCCTAGATCAGAATGACATTAGGTCGGGTTGACCCTAGAGTCGTGAGTGTGATCGATTTCAATAGGTTAGAGCGGGACGTGGGCGGAAGACCGCGCACACTTTTCCTAATCCCGCTCTAGCCGCGGGCCGCTTTGCGCGGCCGCCCGCCCTTGGCACCATTAGCACGCGCGGCTGCTGCCTTCGCCGGCGATGTCGCTTGCCCCGCCCGCCGCGCCATATAAGCCTTGGTGCCGAATATGCCGGCCAAAAGGCCCGGAATCGAAAGATCGACGTCCAAGGCCTCCCAATGCAGGCCATAACCTTGCCCAAGGATCTCGACTGCGGCGAGCTGATCGCTGCTCCCATCTTCCAGTCCCTGCGCCAGGCGTGGCGGAAAGGCGAACGTGCAGCCATTGGTCAACTCCACAACGATCCGGCCGCTTCGCTCGTCATAGCGCGCAGATGCAGCACGGGGCTCTGTTTCTCGCGCCATCCGGCCGCTCTCCAAAGCTGCGTCGATTTGGGTGTCCGTCAATTCAGCCATGAATCGCCCTCCATCTGCCGAGGAATTGCTGTTGCCGTTCGTTGACGATCTGGACGGCCCGGCGCACATCGCTCCGCTTCATGCCATCAGCCCAAATCAATTCCGGAACGCCATCCGGTCCGATCAGGTTGATCTTGACCTGCCCATCGCCAAAGACATGTACATGGGCCGGTTCATGATCGTCAGTAAAGATGACGACGCTCAGGCCGTTTGCGCGATAGATCGTGACCATACACGCAAGTAACCTATCATGATGGGTTACTCAAGTCCAACTTTGTCACGCGAGCGCCGCGAAGTATGTCTTAAAGTCCGGCAAGAACGCCAGGGGTTTGACGGCTTGTCAACGACCGTGGCGGCCTTGGAGGGCCGCGCCGGTCGCGACCCTCCCCCCAACCATGCTCCGTCACTCGGCGAAGAATGCGAAGCGGACGATGAACAGTGCCGCGACGAGCTGGGTCGCCGGATGGATGACGTTCCACTTGCCGGTGCAGACCTTCAGGACGACATAGCTTACGAAGCCGAAGGCGAGACCGTTGGCGATCGAATAGGTGAAGGGCATGGCGATGGCGGTCAGCGCCGCGGGTGCCGCCTCCGTCAGGTCGTCCCATTCGATCTCCGTGAGCTCGCGCATCATCAGGCCGGCAACGTAAAGCAGTGCCGGCGCGGTCGCATAGGACGGAACGGCGGCGGCAAGCGGCGAGATGAAGAGTGCGGCGAGGAACAGCACCGAGATCGTCAGCGCCGTTAGACCGGTGCGCCCGCCCGCCTGCACGCCCGAGGCGCTTTCGACATAGGCGGTCGTGCTGCTGGTGCCCATCAGCGAGCCGGCGACGATGGCCGAGCTGTCGGCAAGCAATGCACGCCCGAGACGGCTGGGCTTGCCCTCTTCCACCAGTTTCGCGCGCTTGGCGACACCGATCAGCGTGCCGGTCGCGTCGAAGACCTCGACGAGCACGAAGACGAGAATGACGTGGACGAGACCGCCATGCAGGGCGCCCATGATGTCGAGCTGGAGGAAGGTCGGCGCAATGCTCGGCGGCGCAGAGACGATGCCCTGGAATTCCGACACACCGAGAAACATCGACAGGACCGTTACCACCAGGATGCCGATGAGGATGGATCCGCGGACATTGAGCGCGTCGAGAACGGCGATGACGAAGAAGCCGAGGATCGCGAGCAGCGGTCCGGTCTGCTTGAGATCGCCGAGGCCGACCAGCGTCGCCGGATTGTCGACGACGATGCCGGCGTTTTTCAGGGCGATGATGCCCAGGAACAGGCCGATACCGGTCGCGATCGCGCTGCGCAGCGAATGCGGTATGCCAGCAATCAGCCAGCTTCGGACCCCCGTGACCGTCAGGAGCAGGAAAATGATGCCGGAGATGAAGACGGCGCCGAGTGCCTGCTGCCAGGTGAAGCCGAGGGCGGCGACGACCGTGAAGGCAAAAAATGCGTTGAGGCCCATGCCGGGCGCCATGCCGATCGGCCAATTGGCAACGAGAGCCATGACGGCGGAGCCGAGAGCGGCCGCAAGACAGGTCGCGACGAAGATCGCGTTGCGGTCCATGCCGGTGGTCGACAGGATGTCAGGATTGACGAAGATGATGTAGGACATCGTAAGGAACGTCGTAACGCCGGCGATCACTTCCGTGCGGACGGTCGTGCCGTGCTCCTTAAGCTTGAAGAGTCGTTCAAACATTTTTCCTCCCTTGGCAGACGTCATCTCGACGCAGCCGAACGACAGAGACCGGGTGTGTTGCTCCTCCAAGAGCCCGGCCATTGCAAGTTGATCGCGCCCCGATATTCTTCAGGGGGTATGATCCAGGCCGTGCGGCCTCGCCGGATGGGACGCCATCGCAAGCACCCGATTGTGCGTTTTCGCGCGCATGATCGCTAGCCACCGATTTCGACGCCGGGAGCGAAAGACTTTCAAGTTTTCGAGGGCATTCCGGGCGCTCCTGCGGGCACCGGCAACGTCAGATCCGGGTATCGGACGCGGTCCAGGCGCCGTCTTCGGCACGGACGAGCATCGGCGTCGCGAAGACGCCTACGGTCCGCTCCGGCCATTGCGGAGAAAGGTCGGCGAGCGGCTTGCGCCACCGGTCCGACTGCAACATGGCGGCAGCGATCGCGACCGGCTCGATGCCGCAGGCCGCCATCAGCGACAGGCCGGCAAGTATCGAGGCCCCGCTCGATATCACATCGTCGATCAGGGCGACTCGCCGGCCCCTCAACAGCGGCAGCATGCGGGGATCGACGTAGAGTCGCTTCTTCTGGCCCGGCGTCGTGATGGACGACAGCGGAACGGAGAGATCGTCGACGTACCAGAATTTTCGCGAGGTTCCGAGCGGCGCATAGCGCTTGTGGCCGAGCTTGCGGGCAACGGCTGCGGCAAGCGTCAGTCCGAGTGTCGGAAGACCCGCGACGATTTCCGGCCGGAACGGCGCCAGTCGGCCGGCCAGTTCCTCCGCGAGCGCGTCCTCCACCTCGAAGCTCGCCTGATTGATGATCAGCGAGGCCAGCGCATGCTTTCCGTCCGAAAGCGGCCGGATCGGCAGCAGGATCTGGCGTCCGTCCGCGAGAGTGGCTGGAAATGAGGCGCGGAAGCCGCCGTGCTTGACAAAGCTACCGGGTGGAAAGACCTCCTGCCAGTAATCGTGCGGCTCGATCGCCTTCGTTTCCGTCATGCCAAGCGTCCGTTCGGGTGAGTAAAAGGTTCTGATCCCAGAGTTTTTCGTCTATACCCATTGCCGCTTCGATCAAACCGAAAGGGCACACCCTAGCGCCAAAAGCTGGGGAATTCAGGCCCTTTCCAGACTGCTCAAGGAATGCCTGCCGATGCGCGTGCCCCCCGGGATTGTCGACGATCTCACCTTTCTCACGGCCTTTCGCCGCGACCTGCACGCTTATCCCGAACTCGGTTTCGAGGAAGAGCGGACGAGCGATCTCGTAGCGAGGCTCCTCGAAGAAGCAGGCGTCAAGGTCCACCGCGGCCTCGGCAAGACAGGCGTCGTGGGCACGCTGCAGGTCGGCAACGGCACGCGCGCGATCGGCCTGCGCGCCGACATGGATGCGCTCGCGATGCCGGAACTCGCCGATCGGCCTTACAAATCCAAGATAGCGGGGAAGATGCATGCCTGCGGCCATGACGGCCATACGACGATGCTGCTCGGCGCTGCGCGCCACCTTGCGGCGACGCGTGACTTCTCGGGAACGGTCCATTTCATCTTCCAGCCTGCCGAGGAAGGCCGCGGCGGCGCCAGGCGCATGGTGGAGGACGGGCTGTTCGACCTTTTCCCTTGCGACGCGGTCTATGGATTGCACAACATGCCGGGCCTCGCAGTGGACGAGATGGCCGTCGTGGCGGGGCCGCAGCTTGCCTCGTCGGACAGCTGGCGCCTCACCTTCCGCGGCGTCGGCACGCACGGCGCCAAGCCGCATCTCGGCCGCGATCCGATCACGGCGGCAGGGACGTTTCTTGCTTCCCTGCAAACTGTGGTCGGCCGGGTCGTCGACCCGCTGCAGCCGGCGGTCGTCAGCGCCTGCGCGCTGCAAGCAGGCGATCCGAAAGCCCTGAACGTCATTCCGGATACGGTCGAGATCGGCGGCACGGCGCGTGCCTATACGCCGCATGTGCGCGACCAGCTGCAAGAAGAGATCGACCGGTTGGCGCAGGGGACCGCGGCGATGTACGGAATCGAGGCCGATTATCGTTTCGAGCGGCGTATTCCCCCGGTCGTCAACGATCCGGACGCGACGGCGCGCGCACTTTCGGCCGCCCGGTCCGTCTTCGGCGAGAAGGCGCTGACCAGCTTCCCGCCCTCGACCGCCGGGGACGACTTCGCCTTCTTTGCGCTGGAGGCGCCCGGCTGCTATGTCTGGCTCGGCAATGGCCCCGCCGTCGACGGCGCGCTGCACCACAACAGCGCCTACGACTTCAACGACGCGGCGATCGGTCCCGGCGCTGCCTTCTGGACCGCGCTGGTGGAACAGGAGCTCAAGGCCTGAAGAGCGTCAGGACGTCTCCAGGACCGGGCTTTCGAGCAGCTTGCCGGTCGCTACGTCGGCAATGCCCCGATCCGTCTGGTGCGGCCCGGCATTGCAGGCGAGCGTCGCCCCGAAGCAGGCCTTGAACACGAGATAAGGAGGCTGCCACTCCACGATTCCGCCGGCAGCCTCGCGAATGGCCGCGAACCCTGCTGCGACTTCGGCCAGCGACATATCCGAAACAAGCCCGCAAAGCGGTAGAGGCAGCAGCGCCTCGACCTTGCCTTCGGCAGCGACGGCCATCCCGCCGCCGGCTTCAATCACCGCATTGGCCGCAACCATCATGTCGCGGGGGTTGCCGCCGAAGACCGTCAGATTGTGGCTGTCATGCGAAACCGTCGTCGCAAAGGCGCCGCGCCACTCGCCCCAGCCTTCAAGCAAACCGACCCGCGGACGGCTGTCGGCGCGGCCATGCCGATGAGCGACGGCAATCAGCGTCGTACCCTTCGGCGGCACCAGACATCCGCCCGAAACCCCGGCTCTCGTCTCGCCCCATCGGGTGAAGCGCGGCCGGTCGATCGTCACGACGCGCGCCGTGCTGCCCGTGGCAGCGATGCGAAAGTCGTCCTCTGTCAGCGGTTCGATCTTCATCGTGTTGCGCAAGGGCGAGACATCGGCCGCGACGGGCGCCTGAAGCATCCCACCGCCGCTCGCCACCAGCCTGCCGTTCGCCAGCACATGCAGTGCGCGGAAATCACGAATGTCCTCGAAGAGCACGATGTCGGCACGGCGACCCGGAGCGATCAGGCCGAGATCGGCCCTTCCCAGCCGCCGGGCGGCATTGAGGGTTGCCGCCTGCAGCGCCCACTCGGCCTTGAGCCCGTAGCGCACGAGGCGGCGGACCACGTCGTCGAGGCCGCCGTCGCGGTGAAGATCGTCCGGGAACACGTCGTCGGTACAAAGTGTGACCGTCTGCGGCAGATGCCCGAAAGCACCGAGCGCCGTCACGAACTCGGGAAGAAGGTGATCGTGCGAGCCGCGCAGCTCGATGGTCAGTCCCGCGCGGAGCTTCGCTATCAGGTCGTCGCCGGAGACGAGTTCGTGATCGGAGCTGACGCCTGCCGTCACGAAGGCCTGCAGATCGGCTCCCGCCAGGCCGCGCGCATGCCCGTTGACCTGTTTGCCCGCCTTCAGCCCCGCCTCGACGATCGCAGTCATGCGCGGATCGCCGTCGATGACGCCGCGCATGTTCATGACCTCGGCAATCCCGCCGATCTCCGGCCAGGACAGCATTTCCGCGACGGCATCGGCGTCGAAATCCGCGCCGGCGACCTCCAGACCGGGAGCGGAGGGCACGCAGGACGGCGCCAGCACCACGGCGCGCAAGGGCAGACCGCCCATTGCGTCGACAGCCCAGCGCACGCCGGCAAGTCCGCTCACATTTCCCAGTTCGTGCGGGTCCCAGACGACTGTGGTCACGCCGCGCGGCACCACGGCGGCAGCGTAGACCGCGGGCGTCACCATCGAGCTTTCGACATGCATATGCGTGTCGATAAGGCCGGGCGAAAGGTAGGCTCCCGCCGCATCGATGACCGTGTCCGCGTCGCTGCGCGACTCGGGTGTATGGACGCTCGCGATGAGCGCACCGACGATCCCCACATCCGCCGCCCGGCATTCGCCCGTCACGACATCCACGACCGAGCCGCCGGCCACGAGCACGTCGAAGGGCGCATCTCCGCGTGCGGCGGCAACTGCGCGCGCCCGCAAGCCGGCGTGATCGAGGTCGGCGGGTTGCTGCAGGTCCTTCATCCGGCGGCTTCCTTGGCGAGCGCACCCAGCAGGTGCCCGCGGACACGTTCCGCATCGACGTCGACCGCATAATGGGCGTTGAATGTCTCGTGGCTCCCCCGCGTCTCGACCACCGTCCGGCCGCGCGTCAATGCACCGGCAAGCTCGACATCGATTCGCGCCGGGCGAAACGACACAGCGTTTCCATCGACCAGCGCAACGGCTGCGCAGGGATCGTAGATCGCCATGCCCGCCCTTCCACGGCTCGTGCCGATCGCGACGTAGCCGGCGAGAAGGTCGGCAAGCAGCGCGGCCTTCGCGCCACCTGCGGTGCGCATGGCTTCCACATCGTCCGGATAGGCGATGACCTTCCGGCAGAGGTCGAGATCGACCATCCGGAACGGCACGCCGTGGGCAAGCACGATGGCAAGCGCTTCCGGATCAGCAAAGGCGTTGAATTCGGCGGACGCCGTATGATTGCCGCTGGAAACACCGCCACCCATCCAGGTGAGCTCGTCGATCCGCGCGGCGAGGTCGGGACGTGCCAGAGCAAGGGCAGCGATATTGGTCAGCGGCCCGAGCGCCAGGATACGATGCGGACCGTCGCCGTCCTCCAGCCAGCGGCAGAGAGCAAGGAACGCGTCGCTATCCGGCAGGGCGGGTGCATCGGGGAGGCTCAGTCCCGCCGTCGGAATGCCGGTCCTGCCAAGGATGCGCTCCGCCGTCTCGAGCTTCCCGAGCACGGGTAGCGCCCGTCCCTGATGGATCGGAAAGGTCCAACCGAAAGCCTGCGCTGCTGCCGCGGCGTTGCGCTTCACCTGCCCGAGCGGCACATTGCCGTAGACCAGCGAGACGCCGTCGACGGCCTCACCGGCGTGAAGGACGACGAGCATCGCGGCGATGTCGTCGAAGCCCATATCCGTGTCGATCCAGATGCCCATGGCGGATCAATTGAACCTTTCCAGCCTCGCGGCCTTTTCGACCGGCAGATCGAAGGCGAGCGTGGTGCCTGCGGCATGCGCGGGCACGGCCGCATCCACTTCGGCCTTCAGTGCACCGAGCGGCGTATCGAGCAGGTATTCGCGCGTGCTGCCCGAAAAAGAGGCCCCGCGCACTGTGCCTGTGAAAGGGCCCGACCCCAGGGTCACCATGCGCGGGCGCCAGGCAAGCCCAGCCGCATCGTGCGGCAAAGGCCCGGGAAGCTCGATCGGGCCGTTTCCGGCGCGCAATTTGCCGTTCTCGATGGCAAAGATATTCTCGAAGCCGACGAAATCGGCCACGAAGGCGGAGGCCGGCCGGTTATAGATCTCTTCCGGCGTGCCGATCTGCTCGATCGCACCGTTGAGCATCACCACGATGCGGTCGGCCAGTGACAGCGCCTCGCCCTGATCATGGGTGACGAAGATCATCGTGACGCCGGTTTCCCTCTGGACCCGCTGCAGTTCCGTGCGCATCTCGAGCCTTAGCCGCGCGTCGAGGTTGGAAAGCGGCTCGTCGAGAAGAAGCACCTTCGGCTCCATCACCATAGAGCGGGCAAGTGCTACGCGCTGCTGCTGGCCGCCGGAAAGCTCGGCCGGTTTCCGGTCGGCAAAGCTCGTCAGCCCGACGGATTTCAGGCCGGTCCCGACACGGGATTCGAGCTCCGCGCCGGAGAGGCCCTTCAGCCGCAGACCGAAGGCGACATTCTCGAAGACGGTGAGATGCGGGAATAGCGCATAGGACTGGAAGACAAGCCCGACGGAACGCCTGTTCGCGGCAACGCGGGTGATGTCGGCGCCGTCGAGGCTGATGCGGCCCGATTGCGGCTTCAGCAGGCCGGCGATGGAGCGCATCGTCGTGGTCTTGCCGCAGCCCGAAGGTCCGAGAAAGGCGACAAGCTCGCCTTTTCGGATCGACAGATCGAGATCCTTCACCGCGACGGTGTCGCCATAGGCGAGCGTCAGTTTTTCGAGGCTGAGGAAGGCGGGGTCAGACATAGCGGGAAAATCCTAGGAAACGCTCGGCGAGGAAGACGATGCCGATGGACATGAAGGCGAGAAGCGCCGACAGCGCCGCGACCGACGGATCATAGGTGATCTCCATGTAGGAGAGCATGTCGATCGGCAGGGTGCGCACGCCGGGGCCGGAAAGGAACAGCGAAACCGGCACCTGATTGAAGCTGGTGACGAAGCCGAGGATGAAGGCGGCGAGAATGCCGCTGCGGATATTCGGCATGACCACACGGAAAAAGGCGCCGGCGCGCGACGAGCCGAGCAGCACGGCGGCCTCCTCGATATCGGAGCGCAGATTGTTGAGGCTCGCCGAGACGACGCGCACCGCATAGGGCAAGACGAGCGCCGTGTGTGCCAGGAAGAGCGCGAGCGTGATGTTGAAGCCGAAGGGAACGACGAGATAGCGCAGCAGCGCGAGGCCGACGATGATGCCGGGCACGATGATCGGCAGGGAGACGACGGTGCGCACCGTTTCGCCGAATGGCAGCCGGTAACGCGAAAGCGCGTAGGATGCCGGGATGCCGAGGGTGAGCGCGGCAGCCGTCCCGCCGATGGCAAGCAGCATCGACATGGTGAAGCTCTCGCGGAAGCTCTCGACCTCGAAGACCTTTGCGACCCATTTCAGCGACAGGCCTTGCGGCGGAAAGGCAAGCGTTTCGCCCCCCGACAGGGATGCCGCGACGATGATGAAGAAGGGGCCGATCAGAAACGCGGTGACGAGTACGAGCACCGTTACCGGGAAAAGACGGGAATTCATCGCTTGCTCCTCGCGGTGGCGAGCCGCTTCAAGAGAAGGTTGGCTGCGAAGCTCATGACGATCAGGATGAAGGCGATGACGCTTGCGGAGACGAAATCATTGGCGACGGTCACACGCTGATAGAGGAGCGTCTCCAGCATCAGGACCTTGGAGCCCCCGAGGATCGCCGGCGTGATATAGGCTGTCAGGGAGCCGGTGAAGACGAGCGTTCCGCCGATCACCAGACCTTCCTTGGTGAGCGGCAAAATGACCTTCCAGAAGACCTGAAACCAATTGGCGCCGAGCACCCGCGCGGCGGGGATCGCGTCCTTCGGCATGTTTTCGAGCGCGCTGATCAGAGCCAGGATCATCAGCGGCAGGAAGAGCTGCAGGAGTCCGACGAAGACCGCCGTCTCCGTGAACAGGAAGCGCACCGGTTCGTCCGTCAGGCCGACGCTCGTCAGTGCCTGATTGACGATCCCGGTCCTTCCCAGAATGACGATCCAGGCATAGGTGCGCGCAACCGGCGATATCATCAGCGGCAGGACGACGAGGCCGATCATCCGGCCCTTGCCTTTCGGCGGCAGGTTGACGATGGCAAAGGCAGCGGCATAGCCGATGACGGCCGCGACCACGGTTACCGTCGCGCCGAGCCGAAGCGTGCGCAGGAACACCGTCCGGTTGAGCGGATCGGAAAGGAAGCCGGTATAGGCGGATACCGACCAGCCCTCCGCATTGCGGAAGCCTTCGGCGAGCAGGATGACAACCGGCGCCAGAAAGACGACGGCGGCGAACACGGCCGCCGGCAAGGCAAGCGCCAGCGCCTCGGCCCGGTTGTGGAACATCTCTACGCCTTTCCGCGGCAGTGCCGCCGTTGGATACGTGGCGCGACGCCGGCAGGTTCTGGCGTCGCGCGAAACAGGAGCCCGGCTCTTACTGGCCGACCTTGGCGTTCCATTCGGAAAGCCAGGCTTCCCGGTTGTCGAGCGCCACGGCCGACGGGATCAGTTTCAGGTTCTTGACCGTCTCTTCGCCGTAGGTGAGATTCTCGGCGATCTCGGGCGAGACTTTCACCTCCTTGTTGGCCGGGCTGTCGACCAGCTTTTCGGCGAGCGCCGTCTGGATTTCCGTCGACAGCCAGAAATCCATGAACTGAAGCGCCAGATCCTGGTTCTTCGAGCCCTTGGCCAGAACCATGACGTTCATGCCGCCGGTCTGGCCCTCCTTCGGAGTCGCCCACTTGATCGGCAGATCCATCTTGGTGAAGCCCTCCCAGGAGAAACGGCCGATCGGCGCTGCCCAGATTTCTTCCTGCTGCATCAACTGCACGAGTTGCGAGGATTTGACGTAGAAAGTGACGATATCGTCCTTCTTCTCGCCGACGGCGGCGATCGCAGCCTTGAGGTCAGGCGCATTCTGCCCCAGCGCCTCACCGATCATGTAGAGCGTGGGCGGGCCCTGATTGGTCGTGACGTTCGGGAGAGCCACATGGCCGGCGAGCTTGTCGCCGAGCAGATCGGCCCAGGACGTGACTTCCACCTTATCGGACCGATAGACGATCGAGGTGGCGTAGAAAGTGTAGCCGACGCTCATGCCGTCGCCGTTCGGATCCTTGGCGATGTCGTAGAGCTTGTCGAAATTGCCGAGCTTCGAGGTATCGATCTTTTCGATCAGGCCGGCCCTCGTAGCGGAAAGCGCGTCCGCCATGGAAACGACTGCCATGTCGATGACCGGATTTGCCTTGTTGGCCTCCATCTTGGCGAGGCGCTCGACGCTGTTGCCGGTTTCGACCACGAGCTTGCAGCCGCACTTGGTTTCGAAGGGATCATAGACCAGCTCCTTGAACGCGTCCTGGGCGAAGCCGTAGACGGAGATGGTCAGGGTCTTCTCCTGAGCGGATGCGGCATGGGCGCCGATCAAGAGAAGTGCGCTCGAGGCGAGCAGGATGTTCTTCATGGCTGCGGTTCTCCTTCGCTGACAATGGTTGGCTGCACGTTGGGGGGTGGCTGCACGTTGGGGGGTGGCGCCGCCGTGGAGTGGCGGACGACGAGTTGCATGGGCACTTTCGAAATGGTGGCGGCAACGGGCGTGCCGTCGGATTCGGCTTCGCTGGCGCCGATCGCCTGCACCAGCGCCTCGACCGCGAGCGTCGCGATGCGCGCCATATCCATCCGGATCGTGGTCAGCGCCGGCGTCACCACCGGCGACCAGATCAGGTCGTCGAAGCCGGTGACGCTCGCCTGTTCCGGAACATGGATGCCGGCGCGCTGCAGTTCCGTCAGCGCGCGCAGCGCATGCAGATCCGAGACGGCCGCAAAGGCCGTCACGCCTTCCGCCACCTTCCCGGCGAGCCCGAGCGAACAGCCCTTGCCGTGTAGCTGCTCCAGCCGCTCGATCCACAGCGTCTCGGCGCGCACGCCTTCACCCAAAGCCGAGCGAAGGCCGCCGATGCGGTCGTTCTGTACGTTCGAGGCTGGATTGTTTCCGATGATCAGCAGGCGCCGGTGGCCGAGCTCCACGAGATGTTCGGCGATCTGGCGTCCACCGTCCCAGTGATCCGCAGCCACCGTGTTGCCTGGCGTCGACGGCGTGTCCACCACTGCAACCGGGCAACCGACATCGGCAATGCGCGTCCCGCGGCGCGGCACGATGACCATGCCCTCGACGCCCCGTTCGATGAGCCGCTCGATCGCCCTCGTCTGGACCGCGACGTCGCCGCGGGAATCGGCGATCAGCACGCCGTAGCCGGCAGAAGACGCTGCGAACTCGATGGCCTGGGCGATCTGGGGAAAAAGCGGATTGCTGATATCGGGCAGCACCAGCCCGATAACGCCGCTCCTGCCTGTCCTGAGCGCCCGCCCCGCCTGGCTCGGCACGTAACCGAGCTCCGTCGCGGTGGCGCGGATCTTTTCGGCGAGTTCCGCCGAAACACGCCCCTTGCCCGAAAGCGCGTTGGAAACCGTCGCCGCGGAGACGCCGAGAGTCGTGGCTATCCTCGTCAGTTTAGGTCCGGGACGTGCCAAGGTCCAGTCTTCCGCCGCAAGCTGATTAAACGATTAATCAGCGATATATCAGCCGATTGGCCCTGTCGAATCATTTTTCTCAGGAAGCTGTGGAACGATCGCCGCTCGGGCACCTACCGCGCGACGAAGAGCAGGTCGAAGCCCTTGATCTCACCTCTGGAGATCGATTTGCGTATCGCGCGCCAGAGCGCCGCCGGGTTTTCCAGGCGAAAGCCGCGCAGACTTCTTATCAGACGGAGGGTCGCCACCGCAGTCTTGGCCAGACGCAGAATGGCAGGCCCGGAGAGCGACGCTGCCAGGATCTGCGGATGCACCGCGAGAAGCACGCTCGCGGTCCTCTTCCTGTCGATCGCCCGTAACTGGTCGAGCACCTTATACTCGTAACCCTCGATATCGATCTTGAAGCAAAGCCGTTCGGTCCTCGCCATCGCCTGAAGCTCGGGAATGGTGATCGTTTTTGCCTCGATGGACATGCCGGTGTCGTCGGCGATCAGCGCAGACGTTTCGGAGCTTCCGAAACCGCCACCCACTGAATTGAGAACGAGGCATTCGTCCTGCGAGAGAGCCGCGTTGACGAGTTCGACCTCGCCGGCGTTTCCGTCCTTCATCTCGGTGAGAATGCCGAAACAAACCGGGTCGGGTTCGACAACGATGACATTGTCGGCGCTTTGCGCCGCCCAATAGGGCGTCACGCCGATCCACCCGCCGATATCGATATAGGTCGTTTTCTCGTCGACGAAGCGCGCGATATTGCGAAAGGTGCCTGGCTCCCATTGGCCCGCCTGGAGGCGGCTGAAGAAGCGTGCCTTTTCCGGCTTGTCGGGAAAGTAAACGGTTCGCTTGTGATAGGTGATCGCGCGCATCGCGCTTCTCTAGCGCATGAATTCACAAAGCGGAACCGTTTTCCGGGAAGTCGCGGGGGACAGGTACGGGTGGCCGAAACTCAGGCCTCTGCCCTATGGGCGCGGCTGCGCGCCTCCGTCAACTCGGAAGTCGTCTGGCTGAGACGGTCGGCCAGCACCCGCATGATCTCGACTGCCATTTCCGGGAAATCAGCCAACAGTTTGAGGAAATCATCCTTCCGGATCCGCAACGCTTCGAGTGCGGTGGTCGTCTTGACGGTTGCCGTACGCGGCGTGTTGCAGAGGATGGCGATTTCGCCAACGATCGAATTCTGCTCCACTTCGGCGACCTTCAGCTGTCCGCTCGGCGTCGAAACGAGCACATCCGCATTGCCCGAAAGGATCACATAGGCAGCGTCGCCGATATCCCCCTGATGAAACAGATCTTCTCCCGCACTGTACATCACCCGGTCGGAGGTGAAAGCCAGAAGCTTGAGCTTGGCAGGCGGAAGTCCGGAAAACAGCGTTATCCGGCGCAGCATTTCCACTTCATCTTTTAGGAGCATAACAGTCCGCTTCTCCGAATGCGTCGCGCTTGGTGCAAACAGGTTCTAACCCGGCCGGCGGGAACATATGCTTGCCTCCTGACAACAATATTACATCAAGATGCCAGTTCCTTGTAGTCGCTGTCTCTTGAGTGCTTTTCCACCGGTTCGTCATGCGCCAACCGTCCGTTTTCGAAATGGGCGACGCGATCGAAGAGTTCCGCCAGATCCTGATTGGCAAGGACCCACAATATAGCGGGCTTTCGCTCGCCATCCCTCAGGAAAGCGAAGGCCTTCCGGGTGATCTGATCCTGCGTGCGCTGGTCGAGCGCCAGAAGCGGCTGGTTGAAGACATAGAAATCCGAAACCCGGATCAGGGCACGCGCGAGATTGAGCTTCTGGCGCTGGCCGGACGTCAACCGCTTGCCGCCGGCGCCGACGTCGAAATCCAGCCCGAACACGAGCACCTTGTTGTAAAGCCCAAGCGACTCGAACAGGTCGCGCACGATTGCGCGTATCCGCTCGGACCCGTCCGTGTGCTTGTGCCCGATGCGGCCGAACAGCACGTTGTCAAGGATCGTCGCCGAGGCCATGTAGCGGTCCGGCTGGTAATGCTCGATGATGCCGACGAGATCGGCCGGGAGGCCGTCGCTGAACTCACGGCGTGCCTCGACGATCTTCTGCATGAGATCGTCCGTCAGGAGACCGAAGCGATGCCGCGGCTCGATATAGCCGAAACACAGGCGGATGATTCTGATGGCATCATCCTCGGACACCTCCTCGAGCGGCTTTCCCCTTACCTTCTGGAGAAGCGCCTCGTAGGCGGGGATTTCTTCGGCCGTCATGAAGGTGAGCTGCTGGAAGAACGGGTGGTCCGGCGGCAAGTCGCGGAACAGTTCCACGACGTTCTCGGCGATTTCCAGCCCCATCTCGTAGAAGGTCTCGTGCAGGCCCGCCCGCTTCAAAACGGTCTTGAAGAAGGGATGGTCTTCGAGCGCCTTCTCCCATCGGTTGCCGTCGGTGACCGTGCCGAAGAGCAGGTTTTCCCCGACGGTCGCCTCGACATTGTAGGAGCCCGGCTCGAAGAAGACGACGAGGTCGCTGAGCTTCTCGGCCTCGAGCCTTTGCCGAAGCGCGCTGCGCATCGCCACGATCTCGCCGGCGAAAGCCTCGTGCTCGGTCGGATCGATCGTTGAACGGACAGCAAGCGCCAGGACATCATTGCTCAAGAGAACGACGTCCAGCACGGCTCTGATCTTCGCGAAGAGGTCGTCCGGCCCGGTCGCGCCCGCGGCCGGGTAATCGATCCAGTCACTGTTCAGGTCGTAATGCGGATTGCCGGCGAGCTTCGCCTCCACAAGCTCCCACCTGCGTTGAGCTTCCCTGTCGCCCTCATAGGCGACCTCCGTCAACGGAGCATGCTTGAGCCCGTAGAGCAGATTGTCGCCGAGACTGCCCTGGAAGGCAAAGACGTCGGAGGAGGCGTAGGATATTCGCCTGCCCACCACCGACTCGGGCAGCTCGTGAATATCGGCGTCGCCTATGACGATCCGCCCGGTTGCGGGCCAGGTCAGCCGGCCGAAAGCCTCGGCCAGCGCCTCGCCGCCTCCGGACGTACCGCCGGTGACCGCGACCGTTTCGCCAGGCTGGATCTGCAGCGATACATGCTCCACGATCTTCGAGCCGCCGTCGTCGGCGACCGAAAGGTTGACGGCCGCCAGCGCTCCGGTGAGCGGCGTTGCCGGGTCGAGGGAAATCGCCTGCACCTTGGGGTCGATCAGCGGTTCGACGCTGAACTGTTCGACGACCTGGGCATATTTGACCTGCACATCCTGGCGCGCCTGGTCCCAATCGATCAATTCCTTCAAAGGACCCGGCAGGTCCTTGTAGGCGCCGATGACGGCGACAAGCTGGCCGATATCGAGCCGGCCCTGAAGCGCAAAATATCCGCCGATCGAATAGAACAGGAACGGCGTCACCTGGGCCAGGAAATTGTTCAGGAATTTGACCAGAAACTTCCACTGATAGAGATCGTAGCGGATCTTGAATATCCGGCCGAGCCGCGCGGCAATGTCGGCCCGCTCGAAATTGGAGGTATCGTGGGCGCGGATCGTGCCGATGCCGTCGACGATCTCGCTGACGCGCCCCGACAGCTCACGCGCCGTCAACTGACGCTCGCGGCCGAGCACCAGCAGGCGCCTGCGCATGCGCGGGATAATGATGGCCTGAACGGCGACTATGGAGGCTGCGATGATGCCCAGCCAGAAGCTCTGGAGGAGGATGAAGATCAGCGCCGTCAGAGCCTGACCGCCGAGAAGGGCGGGCTGTACGAAGGCGTCTCCGGTGAAGCCGCCCATCGGCTCCACCTCGTCCTTGATCATGGTCGAGATTTCGGCCGGCTTCACGCGCTTGAGATAGCCGGGGGGGAAGCGCAGGACCCGGTCGACGAGCTCGAAGCGGATTCGGCGCAGAAGCCGTTCGCCGAGCCGGCCCTTGTAGGTGTTGATATAGAATTTGAAGAGCCCGTTGATGATCACGAGCAGCAGGAATACCAGGCTCAAGGCCAGCAGCATGCCTTCCCTGCCGAGATCAAAACCCGAGAAGAGGTTGACCTCACCGAAGAACGGCAGGTTGAACGAAATCGGCAGGAACGGTTGAGTCGCCTCGGGGCCGTCGAAACCGGCACCCTGGATCGGTCCGTTGACGATCTGCTTCGGCAGATCGAACGACAGGAAATAGGGAACCATCGACAGCGCCACGACCAGCAATATCCAGAGCTGCTGCTTGCGGGTGTGAGTCCAAATGTAGCGGGAAAGACGTGGTTCCATGTGCCGGTAAAGAGACCTATCTGAAATTCGGGATCGCTCGGCTGTTCTGCCGGCGGACTGCAGCGCCGCAATTGCTGCCGGTCCGCCTGATCGTCAATGGGCCTGCGCTACCTCCACGAAATCGTGACTACCCGGCATGAGAGCAAAGCGATGCGCTATGTCAAGCCTCGATAGATATGCAGTACCGCTCATCTGCGCAGGCGTCTTGCCTCCACTCCTGCGGCCCACTCCGGCGCCTTGCGCTCAACTGGCCGTGAGCTTACAACAGCCGCATGACGCATGCCAGCCACTCTTCCCGCCTTCCCGAAGATTGGCGCGAAAGCGCCCATGACCTTGCCCGGGGGTTGGCTGCGTATTCCGGCAGCCGGCTCGTCGGTGGCATAGCCAGGGTCATTGCGAAGCATCCGCACGCAAACATTGCCAACGCCTTCAACCACAAGCAGGTCGACTGCAAGATGTGGGCACGCGACAAGCTCTTCGAGAGCATCGGCGCCGATTGTCGCCGGATCATCGTGCTCGGCGGCTGGTACGGCGTTCTGTCGGCCATGCTGCTCGAAGATTCGCGCTTCGACATCGAATTCGTCGTGAGCTGCGACCTCGATCCCGCGGTCGAGCCGGTGGCGCGCACGCTCAATGCAACCTTCGGCGACAGGTTCAATGCGATGACGGCCGATATGCACACGCTCGACTATCGCGCCCTGAATGCGGATCTGCTGATCAACACGAGCTGCGAGCACCTCGCCGAACTGCGGAACTGGCTGGACCTAATCCCGCGCGGCACGCACGTCCTCCTGCAATCGAACGATTATTTCAGCGAACCCACCCACATAAGCTGCGTCAGGTCGCTTGAAGAATTTCAAGCGCAGGCGCGTCTCGCGCGGATCGACTTCGCGGGAGCGCTGCCGACGAGAAGATACACGCGCTTCATGCTGATCGGCTCGGTCTAACTCCTGGAGCGGGATCCGACCTAAAATCAATGTGACCTAAATGGCTGCCTCGACAAAAGCCGCTCGCCGATGATCCTCGCCGTTCCGGCGGCTCCGTCGAGGTCGAGCGGCGGGATGGCCGGCCTCGGTCGTGCGAGCATCGCCCTCACCTTCGCGGCCAGAAGCTCGGGCGTGATCCCCTCCTCCGGCAGCACCCCGGCGAGATCGAGCTGTTCGAGCCGTGCCGCGCGCATGCTCTGTTCGGTCTCGCCGCCCGCAGTAAAGGGGATGAGGAGGCACGCGCATCCGGCACGCAGAATGTCGCACGCGGTGTTGTAGCCGGCCTGTGAAACGGATAGGCGGGCACCGCCGAGCAAGCCACCGAAATCCCGCCGGAAACGAAACAGGCTGGCGCCCTCCGGAGCCGCGGCCGCGAATGTGTCGAAATCCGCCTGCGGCAGGTTGGGACCTGTTATCAGACACCAGCGAAGCGCATTCGGCAAAAGCTTCGCGGCCTCGAGCGCCGCGCCGATCAGCTCCCTGCCGACAGCGCCTCCGCCCGCCGACACCACGATGTCGAATTTCTCGGCCGCTTCGGTCGGCGGCGGCGGGGCGACGAGGCCCGTGTAGACGACCTTGTCGCGGATTTCGTCGGCAAGGGGAAATGTTTCCTCTATACGGGCGAATCCGGGATCGCCGTGAACGAGTACGAGGTCGAAATGGTCCTTGACGAGTTCGACGGTCTCCTCGGCCCTTCCAGGCTTGACCCTCTCCTGCAGAATGTCGCGCAGCGACGTCGCCACGAGCGGCGGCCGGTCGCTCGCCGCAATTTCAGCGAGCAGCGGCAGCAGTTCGAACCGCATCTGCCGACGCCCGAAGGGGAAGGCCTCGATGATGACGACGTCCGGTTCCGCGCGTCGGAACGCCTCTATGAGCAGGTCCCGTCGGTGCTCCTGAAAAGCGGCCGTGACCGGGTTTCCGTCGCCGTCGACAAGTCCGGAAAACCCTTTGTCGCCGGCAGTCACCGCCGGCAGTGCGACGGTCTGCACGCCTTCCCCCGGAAAGCCCGGCACCGGCGTGCCGCCGGTGACCATCGTGACCTCGAACTCCCGCTCGACCAGCGCTCCGGCAATGCGGCTCGCGCGCGCCAGATGCCCGATACCGAGTAGATGCTGCACATAGAAAAAGACGCGAGGTCCGCTCAAGGGCTTCTTCTCCATTCGCTTTCGAAGAGCCCGACCAGCTGACCGACGCTGGAGTGATGGTCGAACTCGTTGCGCACGCGCCGTTCGCCGGCGGCGCCAAGTCGCCGGCGAAGCTCCGGATCGCGGATCAGCCGCTCCAGTGCCGCGGCAAGAGGCTCCGGGCTTTCCGGCGGCACCACCAGCCCGTTTTTGCCATCTTCGAGAAGTTCGGGAATGCCGGAGACTGCGGTCGAGATACAGGCAAGCCGCTGGCTGGACGCTTCCACCAGCACATTCGGCAGCCCGTCGCGGTCGCCATTGGCCGTCACCCGACAGGCCAGTGCGAAGATGTCGGCCTCACGGTAACGGTCCAAAACATCCTTTTGATCGAGCGCCCCGTGCCAGCGGATGCGATCCTCGATGCCAAGCTTTGCAGCAAGCGCCTGGAGTCCGCCGGTGAGCTCTCCCGCACCGATATGCTCGAAGCGCCAGTGGGCATCCGCAGGCAACAACGCCAGCGCCTTCAGGAGGACGTCATATCCCTTCTTGGGAACGGCGCGCCCGACGCTGACGATGCGCACAGGATCGTCGGGATCCGAGCCGTCGCGCCGGGTATGCTCGCCTTCGAAGGGCGGGAAACGATCGAGATCGAGGCCGTGATAGCTCAGATGGACCCGGGTCTGGTCCTTCGACAGGTCCCGCAGATGCTCATAGCCGCTTCGGGTGCAGGTCACCGTCCAGCGGGCCCGGTCGAGCTTGCCCGAAAGCTCCCAGTCCTCGGAGGTCCAGATGTCCTTTGCATGGGCGGAGCAAGTCCAGGGTATGCCGGTGATGATGCTGGCATAGTCCGTTACCGAGGCCGGCGTGTGAATGAAATGGGCATGCAGCCACGCGGCGTCTTCCGGCCATTCGGTGACGAGCACCAGCGCCTGGCCGAGACGGCGGAAGCGGTTGCGTGAAACGTCTCGCGCGAGGTCCCGGAGGAACGGCCCGAGCACCCGCCGGAAGCCGGGCTTCCGGACGGTCTTCACCAGCGCGCGGAGAACGCGCCACGGCTCCTCATGCAGATATTCAGGCAGGTAATGGACGGCCGCGCGTATTTCGTCGTGGACGGGGTGGCGTTTCCTGTCGGTCGGACGGCGAAGGGCGACGAGGACGAGCTCATGCCCTGCTCTTTCGAGGCCCAGCAGTTCCTGCGCAATGAACGTTTCCGAAAGGCGTGGATAACCCTTCAGCACGACGGCGATCTTCGGTTTCGGTAACACGTGTCTTCAGTTCGATCTTTTCACGACGGCCAAATGCTCCTTCGATCTGTGATCGAGCCATTCGCCGACGATGTCGGATATGTGGACGAGGCCTTCCAGCCTCAGGCCATTGGCGCGGAGCGACGGCGGTGCGCGCTGCGGCAGTGCCTTCAGGGCCGCGGCAAGGCGCAACGGCTCCTCCGCTTCCTGCGGAAGCAGCATGTCGACGAGCCCAAGTGCGGAGGCACGCTGGGCGCGGATCAATTGTTCTTCGCGTGGCTGAAGACGCGGCACGATCAGAGCAGGCTTGTCGAAAGAGAGGATCTCGCAATAGGTGTTGTAGCCGCCCATTGACACCACACCCCTGGCGCCGGCTACCAGTTCCTCCATGCGATTGTCGAACTCGATTATCTTGATGAATGGGATCTTGCTTCCCTTCTTGATCAGCTTGTTGCGCTGCTTTGCGGGCATGTAGGGGCCGAGGACGACGAGCGCGTTATGCGTGAGTTCGGGATCCTCCTGATAGGCGTGGATCACGTCATGGATGAGGTCGGATCCGTCGCCGCCGCCGCCGGTGGTGACCAGTATGTAGTCGCCTTCCGGCTTATGGCCGTGCAGTGCGTCGTGGGAAACGCTTCTTTGCAGAAAGCCGACGAAGTTCATGCGGTCGCGCACGGCAACGGGCACGTCGAGCCCGACCAGCGGATCGTAGAAATCCGGCGGCCCGTAGACCCAAATCGAGTCATAGAACTGCTCGATCTTGCGCATCGTGTCGCGTCGCTTCCATTCCTCTTCCAGGAGGTGCGGCGAGTCCATGACTTCCCTTAGGCCAAGCACCAGCCTGGTGCCGTGCGTCTTCAGGTAGGCGAGCGTATCCTCCACCTCGCCGCGCAGGCCCATCGGCTCCTTGTCGACGACGAAAATATCCGGCCGGAAGTTTTCCGCCGTCGAGCGGATGATGGACTGCCGCATTTTCAACGTTTCGTGCAGCTCGATGTGGCGGTCCAGCGAAGTATATTCGCCATTTCGGAGCTTTATGACGCTCGGAATCTTCACGAAGTCGACGCGGGCGCGATAATCGAAGGCGCCGGCGATTGTCGCGCCGGAGATGATCAGTATCTGCAGTCCGCTGTAATCTTCCACCAGGGCATGGGCGATGGCGCGACAACGTCTGAGATGGCCGAGCCCGAAGGTATCGTGGCTGTACATGAGGATGCGGGCATCCTCGAAGCGCCGTGTCATACGAAAAACCTTTCGCTCAAAAATAGAAACGTCGAAGTCTATTGCAGCGATCGCTTGCAGCCAACAGCGATACCGGGGCTTATTTGTAGGGATCGGCGGCGTCGCGCAACCCGTCTCCCAGGAAGTTGAACGCCAATATCACAAGAATGACCGGGATCGTGGGGAAAAGCAGCCACGGATAGAAGGCAATGACGCTGACGCTCTTTGCCTCGGTGAGCAGGATGCCCCAGCTGGTTATCGGAGGACGCAGGCCGAGACCGAGGAAGCTCAAAGCCGTTTCTCCAAGGATCATGCCGGGTATGGAGATCGTTGCCGTGGCGATGAGATGGGACATGAAGCCCGGAACGAGGTGGCGCCCTATGATGCGTCCGCTTTTGGCGCCCATCAACTGCGCGGCAAGGACATAGTCTTCCTCCCTGAGCGCCAGCAGCTTCGAGCGCACGGCGCGCGCAAGGCCGGTCCAGTCGAGAAGGCCCAGGATGACGGTTATACCCAGATAAATGAGAAGCGGGCTCCATGTCGCCGGCATGATCGCCGCCAGGGAAAGCCAGAGCGGAATGCTCGGTATCGACTGCAGGACTTCGATCAGTCTCTGAACCACAAGGTCGAAGATCCCGCCATGATATCCGGCAAGCCCGCCGATGACGATGCCGAGAACGAAGCTGACGGTGATGCCGAGAAGTCCGATCGTCAGCGATATCCGCGCGCCGTAGATGATCCGCGACAGCACGTCGCGACCGAGACGGTCCGTGCCCAGGAGGAAAAGCTGCCCTCCCTCCGCCGGGCAAACCAGATGCAGATTGCTTTCGAACAAACCCCAGAAACGGTAGTCGTCCCCGCGGCAGAAGAACCGGATCCGCTCGACGGCCGTCGTATCGTCCGTGTAGTTGCGCTTCAGCGTATCCATGTCCAGCGTCATCGTCCGGCCGTAGACGAAGGGGCCGACGAATTCACCCTCATGGAAAAAGCGAACGCTCTGCGGCGGCGCATAGATGAAATCGACATTGCGTGTATGCAGGTCGTAGGGCGCGAGAAACTCGCAGATCAGGATCATCCCGTAGAGCATCGCGAGGAAGATGCCCGAGACGAGCGCGACCTTGTGGCGCTTGAACTTCCACCACATCAGACGCAGCTGCGATGCCTGGTTCACCCGCACCTGCTCCTCGGTCATCACCTCCACGGAATAGGGGTCGAAGGGCGCGGTCGAAACGTAGTGCGGAAGGGGCTCGCCGGGCGCCGGGATCGGTGACGTCACTTTGTGCTCCTGCCTTGCAGACGAATTCGAGGATCGAGGACGGCGAGCGCCAGATCGGAAACCAGCACTCCGATCACGGTGAGGAACGCGAGGAACATCAGGAACGACCCGGCGAGATACATGTCCTGGCTCTGCAGCGCCTTGATCAGCATCGGTCCGGTGGTTTCGAGGGACAGCACGATTGCCGTGATTTCCGCACCCGAAATGATCGCCGGCAGGATCGACCCGATGTCCGAAATGAAGAAATTGAGCGCCATGCGCAGCGGATATTTGAGCAGGGTTCGCGTGGGCGAAAGCCCCTTGGCGCGGGCGGTCACGACATATTGCTTCTGGAGTTCGTCGAGCAGATTGGCCCTGAGGCGCCGGATCATGCCGGCAGTGCCGGCCGCACCGACGATGATGACCGGGATCCAGATATGCTCCAGTATCGACTTCGCCTTCTCCCAACTCATCGGCTCGGAAAGATACTTCTGGTCCATCAAATGGCCGATCGAAGTTCCGAACCAGATATTGGCGAAATACATGAGGACCAGGGCGAGCATGAAATTCGGGATTGCGATGCCGATGAGTCCGATCAGCGACAGGCCGTAGTCGCCCCAGCTGTACTGGTGCGTGGCAGCATAGAGGCCGATCGGAAATGCGATGATCCAGGTGAAGATGATGGTGACGAAGGAGACCAGGACCGTGAGCCACAGGCGCTCGCCGACGACCTCGCTCACCGGCAATTCATATTCGAAGGAATAACCGAAATCGCCCTGGAGCATCCCCGCGACCCAGTGGACATAGCGCAGGATCGGCGGCTGGTCGAAGCCGTACTGCTTACGCAGCGCCTCGATCTGTTCCATGTTGACGCCCTCGCCCTGCGCCCTGATCTCGGCAATGTAGCTTTCGAAATAGTCGCCCGGGGGCAGTTCGATGATGGCGAAGACGAGCGCGGAGATGATGAGGAGCGTCGGGACCATGACTGCGATGCGCCAGAGAATGTACCGCAGCATCTCAGTCGTCCTGTTCCAGCCAGAAGGTGTCGGGCTTGTAGGCGCCGAAGTAGCTCGTCGGGTCGAAACCGTACAACCCTTCATCGGGGAAATTGCGCAGCTTCTTCGTGACGAGGATCGGCTGCAGCGAGCTGTTGACCAGCCCGATAGAGAAGACCTGGTCCGTGTAGATGGACAACATCTGTCTCCAGATGTCGGCCCGCTCGGCATCGTCCGCGGAATGCCTCCAGCGCTTGAGCAGGTCGAGGAGCTCGACGACCGGGGGAAGGTCGGGTGCCTCGCCCATTTCGCCATGGGACATATAGTTCAATCCCCAGACGGGCCACTGCAGCTGGTCGTCCGTGGTCGGTGCAAGCTGGCTGGGGCTCATGTCCGCGGTCGGCACGCCGTTGTCGAGACCGAACCACATCGACATGATGATCTCGCCGCCGACAGCGCGGCTGCGGAAGGTGTCGCGCTGCGAGGTGCGAATGAAGAGCGAAATGCCGACCTCACGCCAGTAATCGGTTATGAGCTGCAGTACATCGGTATCGAGCGTGCTTTCGCCGGCCGTCTCTACGACGATCTGCGCCTTTCGGCCGTCGGGAAGAATACGGATTCCGTCGCCGCCGCGCTTGGCCAGTCCGGCCGCGTCGAGCAGCGCGTTCGCCTGTTCCGGATCATGGGCGATCCAGGCATTCGCGAATTCGGGCCGGAAGAGAGGACTTTCAGGCAGCACAGTGTCGGCGCTTTCCTTCGTCAGCCCATAAAAGGCGGCCATGTTGATTTCGCGACGGTCGATTGCAAGCGACAGCGCACGACGGACGCGCACGTCCCTGAGCAGCGGCCGCCACACCGGGTCGGCAGAGTTGAGGTTCGGCAGCAGCGCCAGGCGTGACCCCGACGTCTTCTTCCAGAGCTTTACCTCGACCGGGTGCCGCTTCTCCGCATCTTTGAGATAGGTATAGTCAACGAAATCGACCCCATAGGCCTGCAGGTCGCTTTCGCCCGTGCCGGCCTTCGCCGGAATGAGCGAGGACGAACTGACGCTGAGCACGAACCGGTCGATATAAGGCAGTTGCAAGCCGTTTTCGTCCACCCGATGGTAATAGGGATTGCGTTCGAACACGAACTGTTCGGCCGGCAGGGGCGTGGTGTTGCGCCACGGGTCGAGGGTCGGCAAATCCGGATTTTCGGGCCGGTAAGAGCGCGCCATCCGCATGTGCAGCTGGCTCCACTTCTTGACCCGCTGTTCTTTCAGGAACGTCTTCAGCTTGTCCTCGTCCTGATATTTTGTGTGGAACTGCTTCAAATAGGCCGAGGGCATGACGACGACCAGCGGCTGTGGTGCGGCGAGTTCCTGCAGGAAAACCGGGTTCGGCATCGGCCAGGAATAACGAACCGTTCGCTCATCGACGATTTCGAACTTAGGCGCCTGCCCGTCCATGACCATCGCCGGCGGCAGGCCGGCCGGGGTCAGATTCTCGTTGAGGAGCACGTCTTCGAAGCAGTAGCGGAAGTCCTCGGCGGTCAACGGCGTGCCGTCCGACCACTTGTGACCCTCGCGCAGATGAAAGGTGAAGATACGATCCTCGACCGTCTCGTAGCTTTCGAGAATGTCGGGCTGGAGATTGAGCTTCTCGTCGTAGCCGACCAGGCGGGTATAGCCGTAGATCGTCATCAGGCGAATGTCCTTCGCACTGCCGATCAGGCTCCGGATCGTGCCGCCGTGGCGGCCGGCCTTTCGTCCCATCGCCGCGACATCGATCACCCTTGGCGTCTTCGGCAATCGTTCGCCGACCGGCGGAAGCTTGCCTTCCTGAACGAGGGCGGCGAGCGCATCGGTTCCGCCTGCGGCCGCGAGCATTGCTTTTGGAAAGGCAGCCGAAGCGAGAATGCCAAGCGCGGTTCTTCGGGTGATCATCGGCGTAACTCCCTGGCATCCACCGATTTGCGGGCGAGGACATAGTGCCCGCCACCGAGATCGGCGGGAATAAGAGCACCGTTCTCGCCGCCGTCGGAAAATTGCGCGCCCCAGCGCTCCTGGTCCGATCCGCCGCTCGCCTGAAGGGAATCGAAGTCGAGCTTACGGTCGAGGTCGGGATAGGGAACGGCGGCGAGGAGCGACTTCGTGTAGGGGTGGACCGGATTGCGCATCAGCACCTCGCGCGGCGCCAGCTCCACGATCCGGCCCGCGCACATGACCGCGATCCGGTCGGCCATGTAGTCGACGACCGCGAGGTTGTGCGAGATGAACAGCATCGTCAGGCCGAGCTCTTTCTGCAAGTCCTTGAGAAGGTTCAGGATCTGTGCCTGCACAGAAACATCGAGCGCAGAAACGGGTTCATCGCAGATCAGAAGCTGCGGCACGAGCGCGAGCGCCCGGGCGATCCCGATGCGCTGCCGTTGGCCGCCGGAGAAGCTGTGGGGATAGCGATTGATGAAGCGCTGGTCGAGCCCCACCGCCTGCAAAAGGGAGCGAACGTGTTCCTCACGCGATTTCGGCGTCCCTCGGCCGTGAATCTCCAGCGGCTCGCTGAGGATGTTCTTCACCGTCATGCGCGGCGAAAGCGACGAGACGGGATCCTGGAAGACCATCTGGATCTTCGCCCGCAAAGCCTTGAGTTCCCCGCCGTCGAGCTTAAGGACGTCGAGCGCGCCCTCCCCGTCGTCGAAGGTAATCGTGCCCCTGTCAGGCGTCACGGCCCGCATCAGGATCTTGCTCACGGTCGTCTTGCCGCAGCCGCTTTCGCCGACGAGCCCGAGGCATTCACCGCGGCGGATGTCGAAGCTGACATTGTCGACAGCGCGATGCCGATATGCAGTGCCGCTGCCGAACCAGCCGGAGCTGCGCGTGGAAAACGTCTTCGAAAGGTTGCGGACGGACACGAGGACATTGGGACCCGCGGCTTTCTTGACTTCGCGGTCGCCGACGATCGCGCCGGCCTTCACCGGCACCTCGCGCAACGCCTTCAGCCGCTCGCCCGGTTTCATGTCGAAGTGCGGCACGGCAGCCATCAAACCCTTGAGATAGGGATGCCGGGGATTACGGAAGATCGCATCCACAGGTCCTGCCTCGACGATCTCGCCGTGGTAGATAACGACCACCTCGTCGGCCATGTTGGCAACGACCCCGAGGTCGTGGGTGATCAGAAGCATGGCCATGTTGAGCTTGCTTTGAAGCTCGCGCAAAAGCTGCAATATTTGCGCCTGAACCGTCACGTCGAGGGCCGTCGTCGGTTCGTCCGCGATGAGCAGCGCCGGTCGGCAGATCAGCGCCATCGCGATCATCGCGCGCTGTCGCATGCCGCCGGAAAGTTCGAAGGGATACATGTCGTAGGCCCGCTTCGGATCGGAAAAGCCGACATAGCCGAGCAGTTCCTCCGTCCTCTCGCGGCGCCCTGCCTTGTCGGTATCCGTATGGATCTTCAGCACTTCCGAGATCTGGTTGCCGATCGTGTGAAGCGGCGACAGCGAGGTCATCGGCTCCTGGAAGATCTTGCTGATGCGTGCGCCGCGGATCTCCTGGATATCGCGCCCGTCCGTATCCAGCGAAAGCAGGTCGACGCCCTTTGCCTCGGCTTCGGGATCGTTGAACAACACCCGGCCGCCGACGCTTGCCACGCTCGGCAGGATGCCCATGATCGCCTGGCTGATGGCCGACTTGCCGGACCCGGATTCGCCGACAAGCGCGGTCACCCTTCCGGGCAGAATTCTGAAATTCGCTCCCCGAACGGCTTCGACCTCGCCGCCCAGCACCGAGAATGTGATCCGCAGACCCTCAACTCGCAGCAGGTCCGCTCCTGACGTCATCGCAGCACGCTTCCCTCAATACCCCTCCTGCACAATTCCAACTCGAGGCCGCCCCCAAAATAAAATCATGCAGCCACTTCCTGCAGCGCCGCGCGTCTGACCCCGCGTGCAAAGCTCGCCCCGCCGGAGGCACCGTAACTTTTTGCCACTCAAAAACAGTAGCCTAGGTTAAACGGGCTGTCCAGCAGGCCACCGGAAGGTCAGTAAGCGTGGAGCGGCATTAAGAGAACGGGCAGCTGCCGTTGGTCAGGACGTCCTCGCAGCGCGGGGAACGCCGGAAATCGTCGTAATAGAGCGTCCAATCGGTCGTATCGGCGGCGCGATAAGGTCCGAACTTGAAGTACTGGTTCTCACCGAGACCCTTGTCCGCATGGCCCACATGGCCTTTGACGGAGACGATCGGCTGGCCGTTGGCAAAGAGCTCTATATGGCCCGTGCCGTCGGGACCGGGTTTCGTGAAGACGACGAAATCGATCCAGCCGGACTTCGGATCCGGCAAGGGATTGCCATGGTTGGTAATGGTGATCCCGTCCGTGCATGAATTGAAGAGGCTGCCGTCTTCCGGCTTCCAGTTGCCGTCGGTCGCCACCAGCATGCGCATCTGGTTGACTTCCGGACGGAGCCAGACCGGCGCCTGGCCTGGGGCGCAACGCGCCGCTACGCCATCAGGGCCGGCGGTGACCGGAGGCAGATCGTTGGTTTCGACCGTGGCGAAGAGCTTTCCAAAATTCATGCGCAGCGCCAGAAAGGGGCTGAAGTCGCCCTCGGCACCGGGATCGATCTCTCGCTTCCACTGTGCGATGAGATAGCGGTGGTCGTCGCTCGGCACCGGATCGTCGAACTTGACCGAGAAGCCGTACCAGACCCCCTTGTCGTAGGGCACCCGCAACTCAGTCTTTTCCCAGATCTCCGCGCGTTCGCTGCAGCCGTCGTGATCCGCCGGGCAATTCGGCACGATGCTAAGCTTCAGCCCGCCGTTGCCTGTGCGTTTGACGGCGCTCTGGAACTCGTATGTGCCGGCGCTCTGCTCGAAATTCTTGCGATAGTAGAGCCCCCCTTCAGGCGCGAAATCCGTGCCCTCGAAACCATCGAACAATTTCCGTTCGTAGACTGCCGGCTCCTCCGCCGACTGGGCATACGTGAGACTCGGCAAGGCAATCGCCGCGGCCAGCAGAGCTATACGAAACATCGGTCCCCTCATTGCAGCATCTTGTCGATCAGACCGCGCGGGCCGGGCGGCCGCTTCTTGTTGCGGTAGAGCAACATGACATGCTCCGCCTCGGAAAGTCCATCCTCGGTTGCATCATATGCCCGCTCCTGCGCGATTTCGGCAAGTGCGGTATCCCGCGGGTAGAGGACCGTGAACTTCTGACGAACCCCGCGCAGTTTCTCCTGCCCGAGCGTTTGCCATTCCCCGCCGCAATAATTCACGAAGGCCTCGCTCGCGACGACGTTGTGGGCATATTTCTTCGTCAGATTCTGCAGCCGCTGTACCTCGTTCACCGCAGAGCCGAACACCGAGAAGGTCAGCCGGTCGCGCAGGCCGACATTGCCGAACATGACGTTCCCGACATGCAGGGCGATGCCGTAGCCGATCGGGTCGCGGCCCTGCGTCCTGCGTTCCGCGTTGAGGGCGGCCATGCGCGCCGTCGCCGCGCCCACGGCGGCGAATGCCTCGCGGCTGGCCATCTCCGACGGCTCCTTGTGCCGGCCGCAGGGATAAACGCCGATGAAGCCGTCGCCGATGAAGCTCAGTATCTGTCCGCCGTTGCGGTTGAAGGGCGTGGCGATCGCGTCGAAGAATCCGTTCAACGACTCGATATAGGCCTGCCGGCCTTCCTTTTCGGCAAGCATCGTCGACTGGCGCATATCCGCCATGACGAGAACTGCGCGTACCGTCTCGCCGTCGCCCCGCCGGACCTGGCCGCTCATCACGCGCCGCCCGGCATTGGCGCCAAGATAGGTGGTCAGCATGTTGTCGGCGAGCTTGCCGAGCACGGCCACTTTGGCAGCGATCGCCAGATGGTTCTGAAGTCTGAGAAGGGCTGCGATGACGTCGTCGCTGAAACCACCCTGACGGTCCGTCGTCCACGAGCCGACCATTCCGTGTTCGGATTCGGCTCCAAGAGGTTGCATGAAGGCTATGTAGTCGGTCGCTCCCTGCTCCTTCAGCTCGTCCAGAATCGGAAACTCCGAGGGCAAGGCGGGATCGATCCGGCGCCTGACATGATCGAGATTGTTGCTGAGAAGGTAATAATACGGGCTGTGCAGGAATCGCTCGGGATTGAGCGCCAATTCCTCATGGCGCAGACCGCTCACCTCGACACCCTGACCTCGCCACCAGGTGAAGCCGAGGGCGTCGTAAAGCGGGTGAAGCATCGAGAAAGACAGATGGACGCGCATGAGCGGCAGGCCCGCCGCCGCCAACCGCTCGCAGAAACCGCGCACGATGGTTTCGAGTGTTTCGTCGCTGAGCGAGGTTCGCATGAGCCAGTCGGCGACCTTGTCCAGGAGGATTTGGGAAACGTTGTCGTTGATCGGGCTCATGCCATGTCCTCATCGTCGCGGCAACGGTCGCCACCGGCGCCGACCGCGAAGCAGCGATCGCTCGCTCGCGGTAGCACTGAAGTGGGTACCCGTCAGTGAAAGAAGGCTCCCGCCGCCTCCCGCGGCCGTTCGTGCAGCGATCGGGTCACCGCTGCGCTCCTGCAGATATTCACCGGGGAGCACATTTTCCAGAGACCACGAGCGATTTTTGATCGTTGCCGGATCGTACACGCAACAAGCCTGCGCATTGCACCCTGAAATTGCTGGGGTCCCTCACGACCGCATGCCTGCCCGGGCCAGACAAAACGACGCAGGCCTTGAGGCGCGCGGCTTCGCTGACGGCGCGCCGCGCTTGACTTGCGGCGGCTTTCCCGCCAACAAAACGGCACCGGGCTCCGCAGCCGGATCGCTGAAGCGGCCCTCCCGGCAACAGAACTGGAAGCCAATCTTGACCTCTGCGCATCACGACAGGCTGCTCGAATCGATCTCCGACCGCACCGCCCGCGTCGGCGTCATCGGCCTCGGCTATGTCGGCCTGCCGCTTGCCGTCGCAATCGCGCGCTCCGGCTTCCATGTCACCGGTTTCGACATAGACCCGGGCAAGATCGTCGCGCTCGACGCCGGGAGCTCCTATATCGAAGCGGTTTCGGACGCGGCGCTTGCCCGCGAAGCCGGCGCCGGGCGGTTCCGCTCCACGACCGACTTTTCGGACCTTGGCATTTGCGACGTCATCATCATCTGCGTGCCGACGCCGCTCACCAGGCACCGCGATCCCGACCTCTCCTTCGTGGAGAATACGTCGCGCGAGATCGCTGACCGCTTGCGGCCGGGTCAGCTCGTCGTTCTGGAATCGACCACCTATCCCGGCACCACCGACGGTATCGTGCGCTCCATCCTGGAGGAAACGGGGCTCAAGTCCGGCGCCGACTTCTTCATCGGATTCTCGCCGGAGCGGGAAGACCCGGGCAATCGCGCTTACGAGACCACGAGCATCCCCAAGGTCGTGGCCGGAGACGGCCCAATGGCGGCAACGCTGATGGAGCGGTTCTATGCCGCCGTGGTCACGACGGTGGTTCCGGTTTCGTCCAACGCGACCGCAGAGGCGGTGAAACTGACCGAGAATATCTTCCGCGCCGTCAACATCGCCCTCGTGAACGAACTCAAGGTCGTCTACGAGGCGATGGGCATCGATGTCTGGGAGGTGATCGATGCCGCCAAGACCAAGCCCTTCGGCTACATGCCCTTCTATCCGGGACCCGGGCTCGGCGGCCACTGCATTCCAATCGATCCGTTTTATCTGACATGGAAATCCCGGGAGTACGAGCTGCCGACGCGCTTCATCGAGCTCGCCGGGGAGATCAATTCGGCAATGCCCCGTCACGTTGTGGCAAGGCTGGCCGAGGCGCTCGACCGGCGGGAGGGCAAGGCGCTCAGCCGCTCGGCGGTGCTCGTCATCGGCCTCGCCTACAAGAAGAATGTTCCGGACATTCGTGAAAGCCCCTCCCTGAAGCTGATAGAGCTCATCGAGGAGCGTGGCGGCAGGGCCGCCTTCTACGACCCCCATGTGGATGAAATTCCCTCGACCCGAGAACACATGGCCTTGAAGGGCCGGCGGTCGGTCGTCTTCGACCAAGCGACGGTTCGCGGCTTCGATGCCGTGCTTATCGCGACCGACCACGACGCGGTGGACTATGCCGCGCTTGCCGACTGGGCGCCGCTGATCGTCGACACGCGCAACGTCTTCGCGCGCCACGGCCTTGCTGCCGAGCACATCGTCAAGGCTTGACCCTGGGGGGAATATCCCCGACGCGTGACAGGTCCCCTTCGGAAAGACCGGCCTTCAGGTTCCGGGCGGCCACTGCGTAGCCGCCGGCCGCACCGTCGATGAAGTGCATGTGGTCCCTGCTCATCGGGCTCGGAACGATGCACGTCATCAGCGCCGAATCCTGCCGGTGAAGCCCGTAGCGGCATATGCCCGCCGCCGCGCCCTGCGTCAGCCGTTCCTCGATACGGCGCAGCCGCTCGAGACTGACGTCGATCGTCATCTTCAGCGCGTCGTCGAACTTGCGGAAGTCCGAATTGCTGGCGAGGTCGCGCGCGTATCGCTTGACGTCGAACGGTCCGAAATTGATGCCGAGCCTGAAACAGAGAAACAGTGCAAGGCTCTGCGCCGCAACGAAGGACCAGGCGAGGAAGCGCCGGCCCCTCGGCGCGACGGCGCGCGATTCCACCGTAATGCCGCGCACGGAAAGGTGCGGCTCGGGTCCTTTTTCCGGTACCGGGTGCCCGCCTCGCTCCTCCCCCTCGGCCAGGGACACGATGTCGCCGATCAGCGCCTGGTATTCGGGACCGATGCCGCGCTCCCCCGGCACCGCGATAATGGAGACGATCGCTCCGTGGTGCGAGACGATCGGATTCCAGCGGCATGACAATCCTGTCAGGTCGGGTCTCGTGCCGGGCGGCGCGGCCTCGATCTGGTAGCGGCCCGCCTTCATTTCCGCTTCCGCCCAACTGGCACCACCGCCGGAAAACATGGCGTAGGAGACCTCCTCGCTCGCCTTGAAGCGGGCGACACGCATGTCGAACCCGCTGGCGCGCACGTCGGATACCGGGACGATTGCGGCGCGAAGCTCAAGGCCCAGTTCCTCCGCCACCCATGTCTTGGCCGCGGCGAGCACGTCCTTCGCTTTTGCCGCCAGCGTTCCGGGCACGGCGGCGAGCGCCCCGTCACCGCCGAAGACGAAGGCGAGGTTTTTCTCGTCGAGCCCGTTCATGAGCGCCGAGATGACGCTCGCGCCCGCCATGTTCACGCTTTTGTATCGCCCTTCGGCGATCGCTCCCGTCGAATTGACGATATCGGCAACGGCGAGCCACCAGCCGTCGGGCAAGGGCCGGTAGTTGGCCTCGTCGGCGACCCCTTCGAATGCCTCGAAAAGAGGAAGGCCCGCATAAAATTCCCTGTCGGCCGGCTGCACCATCGTTGCCAAACTCCTAGAGGCGACATCTGTTGCTGATTTCCAGGCTGGAGCGATTTTCAGCCGATTACGACGGATAAAGCACCTTCGCTTCGATGGATAGATTTCTCTTCTCGCCATGCAATGCGTGTGCGACGGCGCCAATGGCATTGCAGGACCCTCATGATTTGTGCTTGTCTAATCACTACGCCCGGGCAAAATGCTACGGCAGGCAGGATAAAGCCGGAACGGAATGCAGGACGATACATTTCGAGTGAAGTTTTGGGGCGTAAGAGGCAGCTTGCCGGTATCCGGCGAGCAGTTCCTGCACTACGGAGGAAACACGCCCTGCATCGAAATTCGCTGCGGCAAAGAGGTGCTGATATTCGACGCGGGCTCGGGCCTGCGCGAGGCCGGGCTGTCGCTGATGTCCGAAGGTATCGCCGAATTCGACGTTTTTTTCACCCACACCCATTACGATCACATCATCGGCCTGCCCTATTTCAAGCCGATCTACCGCTGCAGCTCCGCCGTCCGCTTCTGGTCCGGCCATCTCCACGGCACGATGTCCACGGCCGAAATGATCAACGAGTTCATGAGACCGCCATGGTTCCCGGTCGGAACGGGCATCTGCCAGGCGAGCCTCGACACCGTCGATTTCCGTCCGGGTGAAACACTATCGCCGCGAGAAGACATTTCCATTCGCACCATGAGCCTCGTGCATCCCGGGGGATGTGTCGGCTACCGTATCGAATGGGGCGGACGGGCGGTCGCGCTCGTCTACGACACGGAACACGAACCCGGGATTCTCGACCCCGCACTCCTCGATTTCATCGCCGGAGCCGATCTGATGATCTATGACTGCACCTATCTGGAAAGCGAGATGCCGACCTTCCGCGGCTACGGACACTCGACCGGGATGCATGGATCAAAGCTCGCCAAAGCCGCCGGCGTCACGCGCCTCGCCATGTTCCACCACGATCCGTCGCGCACCGACGCCGCACTCGCCGCCATGGAACAGGAAGTCCAGGCTTTCTTCTCGGGTGCCTTCGCTGCGTGCGACCGTCAGGTCATCGATCTATAAGATCGGCAACCCTGCGCCAGCGGCAGGCAGCGTGCGAGGCGGTGATGTCGAAAAGTCTGGATAGGAATTCCCATACGCTCTCGTCGTGAACGAGGTGGTGGGTAAGAATTCCCACCGTCCCGCCGCCCTTCTCGATTTCAACCAGCCGGCGATCGATGTCGCGAAGAATCTCGCCATGAGGACGGCAGCCGCGGCTGCCGTGCCAGTCCATCACATCCACATGGGCGTTTATGAGCTGCAGCCCCGGAGCGCGTAACACGGCGGATTTTGCCCGGTCCTCCGGTCCGAAAACCGAAAGTGCCCTAAAGCCGATCTCGTGCAGTCCGGGCACCAGCCCCGGGTCGATCCGGTTCCATGGCGGAACGAGGAGCGGCACCATAGCGGCGGGATAAAGCGCGCGCAGACGCGCCCAGCCGGCACGCAAGTCGGACGCAATCATCTCGCGCGACCTGTGACCTCCCAGTTCCTGGCGTTTTTCCGTAGGGGGGGCATGGTTTTGATGGGACCACCCGTGGACGGCAACATCGACAAGCGGACGGCCGGCAAGGCAGCGCGAAAGGCGCTCATCGGTACCTGCCGGTATGACGGCCAAGGTCACCGGTACCGAAAAGCGGTCGGTGAGGTCGAGCAATCGGTGGAGCGCGGTCGTCGGCTCGACGGCGTCGTCGTCCCGCAGCCAAAAGTCGACCGATTCGCCTGCCTCCTGCAGGCGATCAAGCCTGTCGGCCAGCGTTTGCCAGATCGATGCGATCGTCATTTCGCACTCCCAACGAACTCGGCGAAGATTCCCGAGAGACGTGCGGCGGCGGCGGGAAGCGAGCGGTACTCGAAAACGAAGCGCCGCGCGCGCTCGCCAAATTGTCTCCGTAGGGATCCGTCCAGGAGGAAGCGCCGCACCGCTGCCGCCAGTGCGTCGATGTCCCCGGACGCCGTCAGATATCCCGTTTCGCCGTCACGTACGACTTCCGGCACACCCGCCGTGCGCTGCGCGACGACCGCGAGGCCTGCAGCCTGCGCCTCCAGATAGGACAAGCCGTAGGCCTCCCCGCAGCCCGGCCAGACATAGAGGTCGCCGCCGGCGAAAATCTCCGGAATCGCCTGAGGCGGCCTTTCGCCAAGCCAATCCAGCCGTCCTGCGGGAAAGGCCGAAAAGGCTTCCGATACGTCAGCCCGTGCAGGGCCGTCGCCAACCACCGTCAGCGTCCAGGGCACATCGGCGACGAGCGCGAGCGCGCGGGCAAGCATGCGATAACTATCCATCTTGTCGCCCTGACGCATCATCGCAACGGCAAGCAGGCGGTTGCCGCCGGCCCCGGTCCTTCGCAGGTCACGAAACGGCGACACATCGATGAAAGGGGCGAGCAGCGCAGAGCGCACTTCGGGTACCGCCTCTTCGAGACCCTCGCGGTCACGATGGGTGAAACAGATGTTGACCGCAGCCTGCCTTGCACCGGCGGCGACCTCACCTTGCGCAAGTTTCCATGCCCCCAGGTTGCGCCGAAAGGAATAAGAACTCTCGGCAGTAACGTATGGAATGGAGAATTCCGCCGAAAGCGCGGGACCAATGAGATCCGGAGCCTTGTAGTACGGGTGGTAGCAGAACCAGAGGTCGGGCGGCCCTTTCGACTGCCAGAGCCGCCGAAGCCGTGCGATCTCCCCTTCGGCCTCCCTGCGGAACGCTGAAAATGCCGCATCCGAGGCTTCACGCGAGAAGGTGCGCAGCTCCGAGGCAATGCCGACGTCGTGACCTGCCAGCCGCAGCGCTTCGATCAGCATGCGTGCCATCTGCCTGTCGCCGGAAGGGACAGGGTGGTCGGGTGATTTCAGTGGCGCATGAAAGGCGATCTTCATTCGGCGCGAGCTATCCCGCCTCCCGTCGCGATGTCAACAGGCCCCGGCCCGACGACGTGCGGCTGCAGTGCCGCGGCTATTCCGCCGCTGCCTCCCCGCCCTGGGCGAGCGCCGCGTTCTTCTTGGCGATCGCGTCGCGCGTCGCGGCAGCGGCCGCCGGCGCCGACTGCACGTCGTCTCCGGCCACCTGGACCGTCGGCGAGGCGAACTGGATGCCGTTGGTCTTGAAGGCCTCCTTGATCATGGCCTGGGCCCTTCTTCTCACCTGGGTCTGGTGGCCCGGCTTGGTCTTCATGGCGAAGCTCAGCGTTATGCCGTAATCGCCGAACTGCTCCACGCCTTTCATCTTCACCGTTTCGATGATCATCGGCGCGAGCTCCGGGTCTTCGAGCAAGGAAGCCCCGATGCCCTTCACGACCTTCTTCACCTTGGCGACGTCGGAGTCATAGGAAACATTGATCAGGAACTTGTCGATGACCCAGTCGCGGCTCATGTTCTGCACCGCGCCGAGCGAGCCGAAGGGCACGGTGTACACCGGCCCCCGGTGATGTCGCAGCTTGACGGAGCGGATGCTGAAGGACTCCACCGTGCCCTTGTAGCTGCCGCTCTGTATATATTCGCCGACCCGGAAGGCATCGTCCATCATGTAGAAGATGCCGCTGATGATGTCCTTCACCAGCGTCTGGGAGCCGAAGCCGATGGCGACGCCGAAAACCCCGGCGCCGGCGATCAACGGACCGACTGCGACGCCAAGACCCGAAAGCACCATCATACCGGCGACGACCGCGATGAAGGCCGCAAGGAAATTGCGCAGGATCGGCAGCAGCGTGCGCAGGCGCGTGTTGCGCGCGAACTCGGCGGAATCCTGCACGGTCAGGCTGGCGCGCGCAATGCGTACCCTGATGGTTTCCTTCGCCAGCTGCCAGACGAGATCGGCCGCCAGCAGGATGACGATGCCGGCCAGGACTCCGCGGAAAATGCGGTTGAAGCCATCGTCCTGCATCATCTGCGCGCCGTCGATGCGGAAGGTCATGGCAAGCCATACGGCCGCGAGCGCGATGATCACGAGCCTCGCCCCCCGCTCGATCAGAACATTGCGCAGGACGCGGAAGTCCTCTGCCGCGGCAGCATCCAGCATCGTTCTGGTCGCGGCGCTGGTGAAGCGCAACAGAGGCGGCAGACCGAGGGCATAGACGCCGAGCCAGAACAGCACCTCCATGCCTGCAACCCAGAAGACCCAGAGCAAGACCAGGAAGGAAACGATCAAGGCGTTTCGCAGGATGCGACGCGCGGGCGCCATCTCGGCAATCGGCCGGCGCAAGGTCGTATCGATCGCCAGTCCGAGAACGAAGAGCCCCAGGACCGCGCCGGTGAGGTCGCGCACGTCTTCGGGAAACGCGAGCGCCCGCATCATATCGCCGACGGCCCATACGAAAGCGACGGTGCAGATGAAGTATACGGACCGCCTGAGCCAGTAACGGGCACGATGCGGAGCAAGCGATACATACGACCTCGCCTGATCCGTGGCCGCCCCCTCCGAGATGGCCGGCGTCAACACGGCTGATGCGATCGCGATCAGAAGTCGAGCCACGATCCATGCGATCAGGAGCGGCGCCACCGCTGCCCCGAGGTGACGCGGCCAATCGGCGATCACGAAAGCAGCGACGGCCGCAATGGCGAAGGCGACAAGCGGCGCGATGCGAACGAAGGCCGCCAACCCGCTTCCTGCCTGCACGTTGTTGCGGCCGGCACTGCGCCGCAGGAGATGGCGCACAAGGAACTCGGCGCCGTAGCCGATCAGCAGAACCAGGGCAAACGCCCAGATGATCGGCAATCTTCCCTGGCTCTCCATGTCGCCGTACACACGGTCTCGCGCCGCCTGCCATTCGGGCAATACACGCGGCGCGGCATTCAGAAGCGCAGTAAGGTGCCTCCTGGCCTCGGCCATCCAGCGCGAAGCGAAGCTCTGGGGCGGCGTGACGGCAACGGGCCCGGAGGCCGCTTGCCTGGATTCGATCCCTTGCCTGGTCTCGATCCCCGGCCTGGTCTCGATCCATTGACGGACCTCGGGATCATCCAGCAGCTGAATGAGCTGCTGGACCTTGGCCGGAGGCGCTGCCCCCGGCTCTTGAGCCGCCGAGAGAGCCGCAGAAGCAAAGATCAGTTGGAGAAAAAAGACAACGACTGCTGCGACGCGCCCTACACCTGAACCCATGCGATAGCCCCCTGATCGCCAGACCACTCGGCGATGATAGTGGCATATCAACACATACGCGTCACCCCGCAATCCCGTTGCACTCCGAAGGATGCAGGATCGGGGTCTCGCGCCGAAGCGCCGGCGCCCATGCATGTCTTCTTTGGTCGCAACCGGTCAAAGGAGACATGCAGCAGATTAAAGTGCCACAGCAACCTTTGCGCCCGGTAAGGCGCGGCGCTGTGGGCCTGCGCAAGGCTCTCCGGATTATGGCCCGGCTCAAGCCGAACCGGCTTCCGCGGCCGAGACTGTGGAGGCATGTTCGCGGGCCGAGTGTTTCAGGGCCGACGACGCGACTGCGTCCCACTGCGAAAGTATGCGTTCCGGCAAGTATCTCTTGGCGCTCGCCTCGGCATTGGTAGCCAAGCGACCCCTGAGTTCACCGTCGCCGAGCACCCCGGACAGTGCCTCGGCAAGCGCATCCACATCGTTGCTGGGAACGAGGATCCCGTCCTCGCCATGCTTCACCATGTCCGAGGGGCCCCACTCGCATTCAAAGGAAACCACGGGAAGCCCTGCAGCCATGGCCTCGAGCAAGACGATGCCCCATCCCTCGTAACGGGACGACAATACGAAGACATCGGCCGTCTCCACCCATAGCCCCGGTCTTTGCGTCACGCCCGGCAACTCGACCCTGTCCTTCAGGTCCAACGCGTCCCGCAGTGCCTCGAGCGATTTCCTGTCCTCGCCCTCGCCCCAGATGACGAGCTTCCATTCTGGGTGCCGCGTGGCAATCCGCGCGAAGGCCTCGATCAGGAGATCGAAGCCCTTCTGACGCGTGAGCCGGCCAACCGCGGTCAAGATATTGTTGCCGCGTCTCTTCTGCCATTCGCCGGGCAGGTCGACGGCGTTGGCGATCACCCACCCCCTGCTGCGCATCTTCTCCGGAAAATAGTCGAGCGCGCCCCTGGTCATCGTCACGAGACCGAACGCGCGCGGATACAGACGGCGCTGAGCCCATTTCCAGATCGGGCCGAAAGGCTGGAGGGCCGGATTGTTGCGCTCGGAAACGATCACCGGAACCGCCAGTCCGATCGTCGCCAGCAGCGTCAGCACATTCGTCCGCGTCAGGAAGCTCAGGACGAAATCCGGCTTCGAGCGGCGAATGG
Source organism: Sinorhizobium sp. M4_45 (assembly GCF_002885915.1). Classification (NCBI taxonomy): domain Bacteria; kingdom Pseudomonadati; phylum Pseudomonadota; class Alphaproteobacteria; order Hyphomicrobiales; family Rhizobiaceae; genus Sinorhizobium; species Sinorhizobium sp. M4_45. The sequence continues at coordinate 221,332 of NZ_NWVE01000008.1, read as the reverse complement.
CGGACCGCAGGCGTTGAATTCTCTTGACCACGAGAACCCCCGCCATGAGTTTGGCAGCCCTTTGAGGCGGCAGACCGAGGCGCTCGATCGAGATCTTTGGATCCAACGCGTAATAGGGCTTCGCATTCGGCGGTTCGAGGGTGATGAGCGTCACTGTGCAGCCGCGCCGAACCCAATGGTTGGCGACCAGGTTCACCACGTGCTCGGTACCGCCGGCGCCGAGGCCCGGCAGGACGATCGTCATCCGCGCTCCGGAAATATTCGACGCCTCATGCGCCGGGAAACTCGAACTGTCGCTCATTTCGAAATACCCCTCCCCTGAAACCCGGCGAGCGTCACGGACAGGTGTCATGGCTGCCGCCGCAGCAACGGTTTCTCTTCGCCCAAGGGACATCATCTGGTGCCTCCATTCCGTCTTCGCGATGCAAAACATCACGATCTTCATCAATGCGGGTTGGAATGTTACCGGGCGCGCCTCCCACGCCCTATGCAAGCACGTTATTGACAGAATGCTTGTTTTTCATTTCATATTCAAATTGCTAAAACGAATGCCTGAAATTGCCAGCCGCCGGCCGACCGGTATCGTAAACTTAAACAATTGTTTCAAAGAATCAATAGCACACTAGACGCGCGACCACTGCACACGCAAAGAATTTCTTTTTTTCAATCCACGCCCCATCATGAAATGGGATGTAGAATTATTTATGAAACGACATATTCTTCTATTCTGCGCGATCATCGCACCTAAACTACATTTACCCATGCGTGCACCGCGCGCCGGTGAACTCAATTTGAGGGACAGACGATGGCAAGTATTCTCAGGCGGGCATGGCGTCGGGTGGAGAAGCGGGTACGGCTTACCTCCTATGCCGCTCAAGCCGACAGTTTCCTGATCTCCTATCCAAAATCCGGCCGCACCTGGTTTCGGTACGTTCTTTCCCACTATCTCGCGACGATCGCGCGCGTACCGGAACCGATAGACCTTCATAACATGTTCTCGATCGTACCGAATTTCGATCTCGACCCGGTGCGCGGAATGCCGGGTTACCGCTTCCGGGAGGCGAAAGACGCAATCCCGACGATCCTCGTCAGTCACCTGGACCATCGCGCCAGCCTGTTCCTCAGGCGCCCCGTCATCATGATGGTAAGAGACCCGCGCGACGTGATCGTGTCGGCCTATTTCCATGCGACCCGGCACAAACACCGTTTCGCCGGCACCCTTACGGAGTTCATAAAGGACCATGACCAGGGCATGCCCAAGATGATCGGTTATCTCAATGGCTGGGCAGCCGGTTTGTCCAACCGCGCCCACTTCGTTCTGAGCTACGAGGGTCTCTCCGCCGACACCGAAGGACGAACCGAGGCGGTGCTGGAATTTCTCCGCTGTCCGGTCGATCGAGCGGCGCTCCGGGCAGCGGTCGAGGCCGGCCGTTTCGAGGCCATGCAGGACAGGGAACGGGTAGAAGGCATTCCGGCTCATGACTATGATCGGAGCGACGTGGAAAGCCTGCGCATGCGCCGTGGCAAGGCAGGTGGGTTCAGGGACTACCTGGACGAGGCGCAGGTCGCAGAGGTCGAGCGTTTGTGCGCGGCCGACCTGACGGTTGCCGCTAAGCGTCTCGTCGGCCACACGGGATTGAACGTCTGACCCCGCACCTGCGCCCCCGTTTGCGGATAGAACTGCTCTAACGCCGCGCGGCATCGAGGGCTGGCCTGCCGATGCTGGCTCTTGCAAACACCTCCCGCAGAACATGCGCCGTCTTCTCCATTGCCGCCGTATCGAGCGCGGGATCGACCAGGAAAGCCAGGCTCGTCTCGCCGAGCTCGCGCGCGTCGGGCAATCTCTGCGCCGGGGCCATGCCGATGTCCGCAAAGGCCTTTTCCAGGTAGATTTCCGAGCAACTGCCGCTGAAGCATGCGACGCCGGCGCCGTTGATTTCGGCAATGATCCGGTCCCGGCTCCAGTCGGGCCGCAGGCGCTCCGGCCGAAGAAACGTATAGAATCTGTACCACGCGTGCTGAATCCCACGGGGCGGCAGAGGCGTGCGCAAAGCCTCGATCTCCTCGGCCGCTCTGGCGATAATGGCCGCGTTGTGCGCTCTAATGCTGCGCCATTCCGTCAGGCGCTGCAACTGACGCGATCCCATGACCGCCTGGATCGACATCATGCGCCAGTTGGTGCCGATGGACTCATGCAGCCAGCGGAAACCCGGAGGGTGCTCCTTGTTGTAGACGGCGTCATACGATTTGCCGTGGTCCTTCCGGCTCCAGGCCTTCTTCCAGAGCTCGTCGTCGTTCATCGCCACGAGCCCGCCCTCGCCTCCAGTGGTGATGATCTTGTCCTGGCAGAAGGAAAAAGCCGCGATATCACCGAAACTGCCGACCGGTCGGCCGTCGATTTCGGCGCCGTGCGCCTGAGCGCAATCCTCGATCACCCACAGCCCCTTTTCGCGGGCAAGCGCCATGATGGCGGGCATGTCGCAGGGCCAGCCGGCCAGATGCACGACGATGACGCCCTTGGTTTTCGGCGTCACCTTCGCCCTTATGGTTTCCGCCGTGATGTTCTGGCTGTCGCGATCGACGTCGGCGAAAACCGCAACTCCACCCGCCATCGGCACCGTGGAGGCCGAGGCAATGAAGCTGCGCGGCGTCACGATGACCTCATCGCCCGGCTCAAGTCCGAGCGCGTAGAGCGCGAGGTCCAGCGCCACCGTTCCGTTGGCGAGAGCCACCGCATGTTTTACGCCGAGAAAGCGCTCATACGCAGCCTCGAAGTTGCGTACGTGCGGTCCCGTCCAGGCATTCACTTCGCCAGATCTGAGGACCGACACGACATCCTCGATCTGCTCCTCGTCGTAAACCGGCCAGCGTCCCATCTGTCCCTCCGAATTGAATTGGGTCTTATGGCGTTAGTGAGAAATTCCGTGTGACGCCGTTCCTCAACCTAAACGACGTGCCGGACCAATACGAAAGCTTCGGCCGCTTGCCGCATCACGGTCGCGCCGCGCAAGGTCGCCAGCGCCCTGAGGGTCGCAATCGAGCGCTCATGCGGCGGCTGGCGTACCTGCGAAGCAAAGATCTCCATCGCCTTGAGCTTTGCCTCGAGATACCCACTGATATCGACGAAGACGTTCGGCACGAATGCCGGAGACAGATAGGGCGCGTTCCAATTGGTCTCGGACAGGGTCTCGTAGGCGAGAACGAGCTTCGGGAACTCCGCCTGATGCGGGCGACAGGCGACCAGCGCCGACGTGAAGGTCAACTGATGGTCCATGTGCATGTCGCCCACGAAGGGCAATAAGACGGTTTGCGGCGACAGCCGGCGAACGAGCTCGAGCAAGGCGGCATTGACGGTCGCATGCGCCGTTTCCGCAAGCTGTGCCGCCGGCAGCCGGAGCCATATGGTTTCCGTCACGCCCAAGGCGCGGTGCGCTTGCCTCGCTTCCGCCTGTATCCGGGCAGTTCCCTCCGGATCGAAGGCGGGAGGCTTTCCCTCCGTTACGACCGCGACGAACACCTCTTCGCCTTCGGCCGCGAGCCTTGCGATCGTCCCGCCTGCGCCGAGCACCTCGTCATCGGGATGCGGCGCCACGACCAGAGTGCGCCCGAAAGATATCTGCCCGCCACCCATAAAACCTCCTGATCAAAAATATTGTCGCCTTGGCGCGTGCTCATCCACCGCATCACGCCTTCGGCGTCTCCGCGCCAAGACGGCGCGAAACAAACTCCCTGGCCTCTTGCAGATGCCGTGCATGAACCCGCTCGCCGGTGACCAGCGTCTTCACGGTCAACAGGAGGATCCGCGCATCCAGCCAGAGACCGGCGTGTGCGACATACCAGAGGTCGAGAGCGATCTTCTCTTCGTCCGAAAGCCGCGTATTGCCGTTTACCTGTGCCCAGCCGGTCATGCCCGGGGCGACGCGGCAGCGCATGCGGCCGAGTTCGCCGAAGCCGGCGACGGTCGCCAGAGGAAGCGGGCGCGGACCTACCATCGACATGTCACCGGAAAGCACGGCAATGAGTTGCGGCAGCTCATCGAAACGCAGCCGCCGCAACAGAGCGGTTGCGGCGGTCTGCCGCATCGCATCCGGCAAAAGCGTGCCGTCAGGCGCCCGCGCATCCGTCATCGTGCGGAATTTGGCAACGGTAAAGACGCGCATCCCCGCACCGGCACGCGCCTGGGTGAAGAATAGCGGCAGGCCGAGGCTAGCCCAAACGACCGCTGCGGTGACCGCCATCAGCGGCAGGCACAGGACGAAAACGGTTCCGGCAAACAGGCAATCGAGGAAACGCTTGAGACGGTAAAATCCCAAGGATGCAGGCAAGCCAAAGCTGACGGCCGCAGGTTCTCTGTAGGTTTTCAACTCAATATTCCCTTGGCGCAGGGCGCTTAAAGCGTGTTTTAAAATATCTGAAATTAAGTCTTACATTCCGGCAATAGCCACCGTGAGCACGTCGCCCGGAACAAGCGGCGTCAAGGGCGACGCCTTTATGCTGGCCGGCGTACCACCAACTGGATTTCGGCGTATCTCATAGGTGTATGAAATCTGATTTTTCTTGGACTCGTCCTCGGCCACAGCCGCCATGAGGAGTATCTGCTCTTCGGCGGAGTGCTTTCCGGAAATCAGCTTTTTGATAGCGATCTCACGCGCCTGAAGCTGAGTAAGGATGTCTTTCTCCCGGTCTGCTTTCAGCTTTGCCAGTTGCAGCTTCAACTCACTCATTTCCTGACGCGACCGTGCAAGGGCAGCGAAGGTTTCGAGAAGCTGCGCCTGTTCGGCCGAGGCATTGTTCTCGGCGCGAGACAAATCGCTTTCCGTGTTCAGGCCGCGCTTGCGCAAGGTAGCGATACGGCCCACGTCTTCCTTGCTGTTCTCCACCACATCCTTTTGCTGCTGGATGAGTTGGTTCAGTATCTCAATTCCACCCTCCGCCTGGGTGATGCCCTCGGTCAGGATCTGCGTTTGCGACTTGCTGGCCGCCAGATCCGCCTTCAGTATCTTTTCTTCGAGCTCTATGACACCATCGAGCGGAACGCCGGTCACATAGTCGCGTGCGACCTCCGGGACGTCGGCAAGGTCGATCTTGTCGGTGGATTTCAACTGCGCCACGAGTCTTGCCGCATAAACGGCCTCATGGACGATCTCGGCGCTGGCACCCTCGATCTCTCCGCGCAACCGTGCGCGTGCGATGATCCGGTCGGACGCGTTTGCCGCAACGACCTGCATGCCTCCCGCCAGACCGATGGCCTGTTCGACCGTCAACCCGCTGTAGAAGGGAAACGAGCCCGGTGTCTTGACTTCTCCGAGGACGAAAATCGGCCGAAAGGTCGAAATTTCGAGGGAGATTTTCGGATCGACGAGAATGTCGCGCCTGCGGTACTCACCACGAAGCCGCTCCAGGGCCTCCGGTACCGTGAGCCCGACGATGTCGACCGCGCCGATAAGCGGAAATTGCGCTGCCCCAGCGCCCGAGATGGTGGCGGTAACCGGCACCTCGGCGTCGTCGAGAAAGTCGAAAGTCAGGACATCTCCCGAGTTGAGCCGGTAATCATCAGCTTGAGCGGGCATTGTCCCGATTATCGGGCACACAAGCACCCATAGAACCATCAGCAGCAGGAACGCCCCAAGCTTCCAACGGGGCAAAATCGTCCCACAAACGGCCGGTGAAATCCCCATCTCACGACCTCCAAAAAAAGGAATAAAGAAAACTCTACCAAAAAATATTGGGCGACTATATTCTTCGACCCGCTGTCACGTCAAAGGTTTTTAGCTATTCACGGCTTCAATGTCGGATTTGATCCTTTATGCATCGCCCTCAAAATATAGAATCATATTTTAATTCAAACCTTTACTGAAACCTATTGCGTTTTTAGAGGAGAACGTTAGCGGGGGAATAGCGGTTCTTGCAATAAGTGCGGACGGCGTGCGAGCTTGTCGGCACGCCTTTCGCCGGTTCTTCCAATGACGAGATTCACTTAAGTCTATACGAAAAGTCGAGGGCGGATGGTCCGCCGCGAGCGGCGTATGACTGTCGGCTCCGCACGTAGCATTTGAATATATTTATTTTATCCCTAATCACAGGCGGCTCCAGTGGCGTTCCGAAAGAAATTTCTCAAGAAGTTCGATGGCTTGCGGCAAGTTCTCAGTCGAGAGAAAACGATGCTGGAGCGCCTGCAAAGCATCGCGCACCTGCTCACGGGAAACATTCTGAGTTCGGTCATCGGCCTCATCGGCTTTGCGCTCACGGCCAGGGCACTCGGCCCGGCAGGCTACGGTATCCTCGCGCTATGCTTCTCGTACACGCGCGCAGTCGAGCGAATCGTAAGCTTCCAGTCGTGGCAACCACTGATCAAGTATGGTGCGCATTCGCTCGCGGAGAACGCCGACGATGCGACCGAACTACGGGCCTTGCTGAAGTTCGGCCTGCTGCTCGATATTTCCGCGGCCCTGGCGGGATGGCTCGTTGCCGTCGTGCTGATTTTGGTGGCCGCGCCCTGGTTCGGCATTTCGGGAGACGGGGCGAACCTTGCAATCCTCTACTGTACGGTCCTGCCGTTCCAGGTCTCCGGCATGCCGACCGCCGTGCTGCGCCTCTATGGGCGCTTCATGGCGATCGCCTATGGCCAGGTCGTCACGAGCGTGCTGAGGGTCGTTCTTTGCGCCATCGGCGTTGCCACCGGCGCAGGCCTGCTCGAATTTGCGCTGATCTGGATGGCGGCTCAGATCCTCGGCACCGTCGTCCTGGTGCTTTTTGCGCTTGCCGAACTGCGACGGCAGGGCGTCCTTTCGGGTCTGATGGGCGCTCCGCTTCGCGGCATTACCAAGCGGTTTCCGGGTCTGTGGAAGTTCGCGATCTCGGCGAACCTCTCGCTCACCATTCGTTCAAGCGCAAATGAGCTCGATACGCTGCTCGTCGGCTATCTTGCCGATCCGACCTCGGCCGGCCTGTATCACATTGCAAAACGCATCGGCCGCATCGCGCAGCAGGCCGGCGTGCAGGTTCAGGCAGTCCTCTATCCGGAGCTCGCTCGGGCATGGGCAACCAAGGCCCTCGGCGCCTTCCATCGCGCGGTCGCGCAGATGCAGGGACTGCTTCTCGGTTGCGGCCTGCTGCTGATCGGCAGTCTTTACCTGGTGATCGGCCCGCTGCTCACCTGGGCCGCCGGGCCTGATTTCGCAGCTGCGGGCCCCCTCGTCGTCGTGCAGTCGGTCGCAGTGACCATGACCCTATGCGGTGCGGTCATCCGCTCGGCACTTCTCGCAATGGGACGCGAAAACGAAATTCTGCGCAGCGTCACGATCGCAGCGATCGGCTTTCATGCGACCGCATTCACCCTTATTCCGGTCATAGGCGCGATGGGGGCGAACGTCGCCCACATCGTCATGGCCTCGATCTGGTTGTCCACCATGATGCTGAGCTACCGCCGAACCCCTGCGCCGTGAGGCTTGGAACACAAAGTTAAAGAAGCATCTTGCCTCCAGCCTGTTTTTCTGTGAAATTCGCCGCCAGATTTTATTTATTTCACATATTGCTGGGATTAACACTTAAAACTGAGGTCGCTTTTCCGGATTTTCGCGCAAATTCTGCTGCTTCGCCACGGAACCTCATCTTATACATTCATACCGACGGCCGGCCGTAGCTGCACCCCGTTCACGCTTGCGAATTTCGGAAGCACTGTCTGACCCAGGACCAACGCCCCTGTTGGGGCGGCGAACCGTTCGTTTCGGTGCAATCGCCCTGGAGGCGATCGATGAAAGGGCCAAAGATGGAAATGCGCGATATCGACTTCCTGATCATCGGAGCGACGAAGAGCGCGACGACGTGGCTTCAGCAATCCTTGCAGCAGGACCCGGGCATATTCATGCCGGATCCCGAACTGCACTATTTCAGCCGCTATTACGAGCGCGGCGACGAATGGTATCTGGAACATTTCGCAGGCCAGGAGCACCGGCGGCTGCGCGGTGAAAAATCCAACTCCTACATGGATGTGCCGGAAGCCGCGGAGAGAATAAAGAAAAAACTGCCCCAGACCCGTCTGATAGCGCAGCTCCGCAATCCGGTGGACCGTGCCTATTCCGATTATTGCATGCTTTATCGCCGCGCCGAGGTCGGGCGCGACATCGCCCAGTACCTCGATCCGCGGCAAGGAGCGGGCGGGCGTTTCCTGAACGGCGGTCTATATTTTCAGCAGTTGCAGCGCTACCTCGATCGCTTCCCCATGGAGCAACTTCTGGTGCTCCTCTACGAGGACCTGAAGGTCGACGCCCGCGTCCAACTCGCCCGCGTCCGCGGCTTCCTCGGGCTGGAAACCGATGTGCCGCTGAAGCCGCTTGCAAAAAAGGTCAAGGACAAATCGGAACCGGTCGTCAACCCCACCCTGCGTCGTCTCCTGCGTCCCTTGAAACCCGTGGCTGCTCCCTTCCGGCAGAATACCGGCTTCAAGAAGCTGCGCTCGCTGATCGCCGGTGAGCTTCAATACGCACCGCTCAGCCGTGACCTGCGCGCGCGGATGACCGACTACTTCGCACCTGAAACCGAAAAGCTCGGCGCCCTCGTTGGAAGGGATCTGACGGACTGGCTGAGAAACAGAAGCCTGGAGAAATGACATCCGGCGTGGCCGCGGTCGTCGAACCCTCAGCACTTCTTGGGATCCAAGGTAATGACATACTCTGCAGCAGTTGATCTTCGCCAACCCGAAATGCCCGGCACAGACGGCGGCGATCAGGCGGTCGTGTGCTTTCCTTTCATCGGCGACCTCGTTGGAGGAAGCCACATGTCCTCGCTTGGGCTGATACGGAACCTACCCAAATCGCGTTTCGTGCCGCTGGTCGTCCTGCACCACACCGATGGACCTGTCGCAGAGTTGTTTCGCCGGGAAGGTATCGACTTCGTGGCCGCTCCGGTCCTGAACCGCCTGGAGCGGGCGGCTCCGCGCAACGGCGCCGCACTCGTCAATGTCATGCGCACACTTCCGGCGCTTGTTCCGTTCCTTCGAGCGAACAAAGCCTCGATCGTACACACGAATGATGGCCGCACACATCTCATCTGGGGTCTCGCTGCGCGCGTCGCAGGGTCGAAGCATCTCTGGCATCATCGCGGCGACGCGACTTCGTTCGGACTGCGCCGTGTCGCGCCATGGCTTCCCAATCGCCTTGTCGCCGTATCGAAATTCGCATCGCCCCGCCCCGGCCTTTTCTCGGCCGCGGGCAAATGCAGTGTCGTTCACAGTCCCTTCGACGTCAGAAAAATGGACGGGTTCGAGCGGGTGGAAGCCCGCAACAACGTGCTGGCCGCGATCGGGTGCTCGCCTGACACGAAGCTGCTCGGTTATGTCGGGACTCTGGTCGATCGCAAGCGACCGATCCTGTTTGTCGAAGCGGTTGCTGCCCTGAAGCGGCTGTCGCCTGAGACCAAGGTTGCAGGCCTGTTCTTCGGAAATGCGCTCAACGGCCTGGACGACGCCGCAAGGTCGCGTGCCGAGGCACTCGGGATCGCGGATTGCATTCACTTCATGGGCTTTCGTTACCCGGGAGAGCCCTGGATCGCAGGCTTGGATGCTCTGCTGGTGACGGCCGTGAATGAGCCTCTCGGGAGAACCCTTATCGAAGCCATGTTGCTCGCCACACCCGTGATCGCGGCCGACTCCGGCGGAAATCCTGAGGTGGTCGAAGATGGCAAAACCGGCATGCTCGTACGCGCGGACGATCCGGATGAATTCGCCAAGGCCTGCCTCGCACTGTTCAGCAATGCTGCACTTCGCGACCACATCGTGGAAACCGCGCGCCAAGAGGTACGCGCCCGTTTCAGTTTCGAGCGCCACGTGCAGGCAATTACATCGGTCTACGAGGAACTGATGGGTGTGACCGGCATCCGGCGCTCTGCGAGTGCAGGCCCGTGACCGGGGTAGTCCCTCAAACCGGCGTGAGGCGATCGTGTCGGAGGCCAGTATGAGAACGGCACATCAACTTTATTTTGGTGGCCAGCCCAGCAGAACGAACACTCACCTGGCGGCGATCGAACGCGGCGTCGTCTACGTGGGTATCTTTCTGGCACCCTACGCGACTTTACGGTTTTCCGAGCTTTTCTTCACGTTCAGTGATTTCTTCTTTTGCCTGAGCCTCTTCCTTCTGTTGATCACCGGTCGGATCAAGAGCAGGCCGCTCGAACAGACGACATCGGTATGGATCTTCGCGTTCATCCTGTTGTTCGTCGGGATCATGCTTGGCAGCCTCTTCAACGGCAGCCCCCAGCGGGGACTGATCGTGATGGCGCAATATCTCTTCGCCTATATGATCCTGATGGTCATCCTTATCCGTGAGGATCCGAGGGAAGTCTATCGGTTCGCCGCCATATTCCTGGTCAGCGTGGTCCTCATCGACATTCATGGTATCATCACGTTTTACACGGTCGGCTACGTTCCCGGAGACGGCAAGGGCGTCGTGACTGGCGCGAAGCGTCTCGCCACCGTGCTGCGCAATCCGAATCTGGCTGCGTCGATAAACGCGCTGACACTTCCGATCCTGCTGTTCTTGTGGTCTTCGGGCCGCGCGAAATCCTATCTTGCCGTGCCGGCCCTCGCCGTCATCATCGTCACGGTCGTCCTGACAAGTTCCAACAGCGGTCTGTTCTCAACGGCGCTATGCCTCTCCATCTTCATTGCATTGATCTCGACGCCGCGGCTGATCCTGCGGATGGCACTTGGTATGGCCATCGTCGTCGGCGGGTTCGCGCTGTTCGGCAGTAGGGATATGCTGCCCAAGACGTTTCAGACCCGCGTTCTGGGCGCGCTATCCTCCGGCGACATCTCCGAAGCAGGGACCTTCGTTTCGCGTGCCGAACTGATGGGGGAAGCACTCCACATCATTTCCGAAGAGCGTATCGCGATCGTCGGGATTGGTGCCGATCAATTCCGTGAGAGAAGCGTCCAGGACGCCCCCGTTCACAATCTTTATCTCCTCCTGTGGGTCGAGGGCGGATTGCCCGCCCTAATCGGCTGGATGATGTTTTCCGGGGCCGGCATGCTGCTGGGCCTCGCGATCGTGAAGGTCGGCGGAGACAAACGCGCACTCGCAGCGGTGGTTACGCCGATCCTGGTCTTTCTCGTAATTGCTCTCTTCAATCCGCACATGTACGCGAGATACTGGACGATACCACTCTTTTTAGCGTTTGGACTTGGCCTTGTAGAGCTGCGGCGCACCGTGCCGCCCGGAGCTCCAAGAAAAGATCGAACGCTTCCCTGGGGCTGAGGCGAGCAAATTCGGGGGGAGGCCTCTACGCCGTTGGGGGACGGCACGGATGCAATGAATATGTGTTCATCAAGTTGCCATCGGGCTAGCCGCCCTGGCCCCGCTTCGGTTTATTAGCAATCAACTAAATTATTGCGCCGAATTGAATATTTAATTAAGCTAACGGAATAAAGAAAAAAATTTTTGATAGAAGGTTTCCATGACGACATTCGTTTCCGATGGCAGCCTATCTGCCCGTGCTCATCACCGTGAAACTGTCGATTTTGCCACTCAGCAGAGCGGCCCCACGGTCGGCCTTTTCGATCTCTGGGCCGTGGTCAAGCGGCGGATCTGGTTTCTCGCTTCAATCATCATCGGCTGCACTTTGCTGGCTGCCGTTGCGTCTTTCACGCTCCCGAAATCCTATACGGCCAGCTCGGAGGTGGTTCTGGAGCGCAAGGATGTCCGGCCATTTGCCACCGATGCAGCTTTGACATCCATCGACCGCGACCGCTCGGCGGCGGAAACCGAGATGGACGTCCTGCAGTCGCGAAAGTTTGCCGGCCGTATCGTGGACCGGCTCAATTTGATCGAAGATCCCGCCTTCAATCCTTATGCGCCAGGCGGCGAGAAGGCGAGCGGCGCCGACAACGGTCCCCTCGAATATATCCGGAATATTCTCGGCATTCGCCGCTCACCGACCGCAGACAGAGTCATACCCGATGTGAAAGCACAGCGGGATCACGCGATCTCCGCGCTGCTGTCCCAGTTCGAGGTAAGCCGGACCGGCGAGAGCCTTGCCGTGCGGCTAGTCGTGGTCAACCAGGATCCGAGACTCGCCCAGCAGATCGCCAACACGATTGCCACCCTCTACGTCGAAGCTTCGCTCGAGTTCAAACAGGATGAGCGCGTCGCGGACAAGGAACGCGCACTCAACACCGGCGGCGCAGTGGCCTTCCTGCGGCAGAGCATGACGCAGCCGCTTTTGATCACGCTGCGGAACGAAGAAGCCCGATTGCTGCAGAGCAAAGCCGAGCTTGCCGCCAAGTACGGCAAAAATCACCCTCAGATGATCGATGCGGATTCGCAGATAGCAGGCATCCGCAGCATGATCGAGGATGAAGTCCAGCGTATTCTGTCCGACCTCGAGGCCGAGTCCCTGAAACCCAGCGCACGGATTGTGTCGACGGCGGAACTCCCCAATTCACCGTCCTTTCCAAAGCCCGGCCTCATCATTCCGGCGGCATTCGCCGGTTCCACGCTGCTGGCCTGCGTACTCGCACTCTTGCTGGAAACAATCGACACGCGTGTCCGCAGCGGGCAACGTGCCGCGCAACTCCTGCGGGTCCAAAATCTCGGCTATATACCCCGGATACCGAAGCATCTGACCTTTCCGGGCGCCAAGCGATCCTCGTGCATACCGGACTGGAGCAATTTCACGTCCGCGGAAGCGGAGCGGGCGGTTTATATGGCCGGTCGTTACTCGGACGCGAAGCAATTGCGCCGCATTGTGATGGTGACCTCCTGCGTTCACGATGTCGCGAATGCGTCGACGGCTTGGGGCATCGCCACGGCCGCCGCAGCGGACGGTCGCCCTACCGCCTTCGTGAATCTTGACTTCAATCGTCACAACGTTCCCTATCTGAGGCGCTTCGAACGTTCCCCTGAGACGATCGAGCGTTACCTCAGAAATCAGGCCGTCATAGGCGAGATCGTGCAGTCCGTTCCGACCTTGCCCGGCTTTGGGTTCATCGACGCGACGCACGTCATGACGGAGCCGTTCAGATCACTCGACTCAGACAAGCTCTGTGAACTCATCATGGACCTCAAGCAGAGCGGATATGATTTCATCGTGCTGCATGCTCCGCCGGTGCTCGCCTCCGGCGATGCAACTTGGCTGGCGCCCTTTGTCGATGGGGTGATCCTCATGGCCAATTGGGGCAAGACGACGGAAGAGCAGTTGCAGGAATCTGCCGCACAGCTCCGGATGAACCACGCGCATTTGATCGGCACCGTCATCAACCAGGTCAATCCCGAAATCCATCGGCGCCACCACTATGGGGGCTTCGTCATAACGTCCAAGCGGATCCCGGCCGGCGGCTGGCATCGCCTTCGCGGCCATGGGGCATCCCCTGAACGGTCGGACGCAGAAATCAACCCCCTGCCCGCTCCTGCAGCAAGAGCTTCGATCACGCGTCCGTCGAATGTCGCTTGAACCCATGCCGATCATCCTTCTCTCCATCAAGATGGAGAGAAGGTGCGCTGGCCAATACGGGTGTTCGCAGAGTTCGCGCCTGAAGCAGAAGAAGCAGAAGCAAACCGGCGGCGCCGGTCACTCGTGAGCAGCCGTTATCCTGCCTGCGGTATCTCCCGCCATGAAGTGGAGAAATGCCTCGAGGTTCGTCCAGCCGTCGCCGTCCGTGTCTTGCTGCCCGTCGCTGGCATCTTTCGGGTCGGTGCCGTTTTCAATTTCCCAGTCGTCTGAGATGCCGTCCATGTCGCTGTCCTGGTACGGCACGCCGGCATCGAGTTCCGGCCAACCGCCGACATCCTGCGGGTGGCTCTGGAGCAACTGTCCGCGGCGGTCCTCGACCGCATCGATAATGCGGCGATCGACTGCATCGCGCTGCGGCTTCGTGGCCCCGGCGTTCGCCAGGACCTCGTCGTAAGCAATTTCAGGGGCGAAGGCGCGGACCGCCGGCGCATCGAATGCTGTCGCCGACACAAACCCTCTCTGCTCCTCGGCCAGAACGAGGCTCTCATCCTGCCCGGGGTCGGTGCGGTAGGGCTCGTCGTAATTGTCCTTCAGGTAGATCGCGTGGCCGCGTCCGCTTTCTTCGAAGAGGTGAACCATATGGTCGTTTCGCAGCTTCTCCCCCGCGATCTTGTAGTTGCCGACCACATTGGCCTGAATGCGCGCCCATTCGTCGCCGAAGCTCAGGACATATTGCCACTTCGGCGAGAAAAACACGTTGTTCACGACATCCGCGACGGCGCCGTGAATTTTCATTTTAATCAGGGGGTTCCTGAACTGGCCGAAAGCAAAGAGAGAGTGGTGTACGGAGACGTTGCCACCCTTTGTGAACAACATATTACGCGCGCGGTTCTTTTTCCCGGGGCCTCCCCGCAGGAGCGGTTCGCTTGCAATGCCCCACTGCCAGGTAAAATTGCTCGCATCTTCGGAATCGATCGTTTCGTCGGATCCCCAACTGGCGGAGATGTGATCGAGCATGATGTCTTTGGCCGCCTCGGAGTACATGCCGAGGCCGCCGGAGCAACAGGCCTCGACCGCATGCGGACCGGGACGGAGACGAATGTGCCTGATGATCACATCATTTGTCCTGATTGCGATCGAAGGGCGCGTTTGCGTCTCTCCGTTCCGAATGGCGATCCCGCCGCCCGGCGCCGTTTCTCCGGCAATCGTCAGAAATGGATTTCGGACCTCCAACGACTTCTCGCGCAGTACGATGGTCCCGCCCGTACGAAAGATGCAAACGCGCGGTCCGGACGCTTCGACGCACGCACGCAAGGAGCCCGGGCCTGCCTCGTTCGTGTTGACGACGTAGAGCACTTTGCCCCCTCGCCCCCCGAGCGAGCCCGCACCGAAGCCTTCGGCTGTAGGAAAGGCGCGTTGCCTGCCGTCCGGAAGCTTGGGTGAAAGCGGCTCGATCGTTGCCGTCTGGGCGAGCGCCTCCGCCGGATAGCCGAGCCACGATCCGCACAGCAGCCCCCCCATCATCAGGCAGCGCGCCATCACAAAACCAAATGCCCTTACGTCATGCGCCTGATAGATTGCCGTCATACTCTCGCACCACCAAGTCGAAGCTGAAACTCGTTCCGCCAGCAATCGCCCGCGGCTGAAATCCTCGCACGGCAAAACTGCGCCGAGCCGGAATGTCGATCGAAGGCCCTACCAGACCATTGGACAGGCATCAGGGAACCTCCGGCGACCTGTGACATCGCCTTCAGAGATAGCCGTAGCGTCTGAGCATCCAGCCGCCTAACCGCTGAAAAGAAATCTGCTGGCGGGCGGGCATCCGTGCGCGCCACGTCTCGTCCTTGTTAAGCGCGATCGACGTGTTCATGCGTAGCCGATTGCCGGCCACCTGGTGTCCCGGCCCCATCGCCTCTCCATTCTGCAAGGATGTGCCGACCCGGCTCAGGTCAAGCTCGAGAAACGCCCCGATTTTTCCCATCACGGCGACAGGGTCCGATGCAAAATCCTCGTATCTGACACGGATGACCCTTTCCGGGCCGAGTTTTCGCGAGAGGTATTCGACCGCAAGATTGACCATGCTCCACCGCAAGGCTGTCCTGAATACCGACTTCGGCTTGATCTCCTTCTGCAAACCCGACGTGATGTCGCGCTCGTAGCCCTTTAGCAACGACCACGCTACACCGCGTCCGTCGCGCACGAGATGGATGACCCGCATGTCAATTCCGGGGACCTGCGCAAGCGCCATCGCCCTCCCCGGCAACTTCGAAGAGTCGACGATCATCTGGCGGCCGGAACAGGAATGCATCGCGCTGAACAGGCGCTTCGTATGGCGCGTATACAGCGAAAACTGCTTTCCGAGGCCGATGCCACTCAGCAGTTTCGTAACCATGGAAAGCCCTTCGAACTTTTGCTGGAGGGCGCAATACTCCTCCATCAGTCCGGAATGGTGGCCATTCGACCACTCCCGGAGAACCGAGCTCCAGAAGGAGCAGTCGCGAATTGCCTTGCCGCAGGCACAATATTCGTTGTTGCGCCACACGTGTTGTGTAAGCGAGGTGATCTCCCCCGCTCCCACCAAGGCGGCATGCTGTCCCAAAGCAATGTCGAGGATCGTCGACCCGCTGCGTCCATAACCTGCGATATAAGCAATGCGAACTGGTTGCGAGGGCATGGTAAAGCCTTCCCTTTAAAAAATATCTGGAACTTGAAACGAACGTTCCATTGCGGGCATGTGTCTGCCCAAATAATTTGCCACTGCGTGGCGCCTATTCTGAAAATCGATATAATAGCTGCGGCAGCCGACATATCGCGCCGGCATCGCTCCGCACAGCGCAAGACCTACCATAATTTCCGCCGCGCAGCAATTTGCAACGTTAGCTGGTGGTGCCGATTTATTCGGCCGCCGTTCGGGCCGCACGCAGGAGCATTCTGCGCACCGCACGTTTCCGATCTCGGTCCTGACGGCCCATGCCGCCGGACCGTTCATCTGCGCCGGAAAACCGGGCTGCGCTTTTCCTTGAACGCGGCGCGCCCTTCCGCCGCGTCTTCCGTCGCGAAGCAGATCGTCTGTAGATCCCGTTCGTATTCAATCGCTTTTTCGAGTGGCATCGAGACCGCGGCCTTCAGATTCGCCTTGGCCGTCTCCGCAGCTATCGGTGCGCGGGATGCAATGACCGCTGCGATGGCCCTTGCGCGTGCCATCAGATCTCCTTGCGGGACCACTTCACTCACCAGCCCCCATGCGAGAGCCCTTTCTGCGCTGACGGGATCCCCCGTCAGAAGCATGAGAGCAGCATTCGAAGCGCCGATCGAATGTGTCAGATGTGCCGCCATGCCACCGCCCCCTATCCAGCCGAGCTTGATCTCCGGCGCGGCAAACTGTGCGTTTTCCGCAGCGATGCGAATGTCGCAAGACATCGCGGTTTCCAGGCCGCCGCCAAAGGCGTAGCCATTTACCGCGGCGATAGTCGGTTTCAAAAGTGCCCGGACGGCGTCGCAGTAATCCGGCCGGTTGCGGAACTGCCAGGGCGTTTCGTAGCCGTCGAGCTCGCGGATATCGGATCCGGCACAGAAAGCCCGCTCTCCGGCACCCGTCAGGATCACGCAGCGAATGCTGTCGCTTTCGTTGCACTCACCAACGGCAGAAACGATCGCGTCGGCCATTTCAGGTGTGACGGCGTTCAGCTTCTGCGGCCGATTCAAGGTAATGACGGCGACATGGCCGTCGCGTTCGAAACGAACATCATCAGTCATCTACGGAACTCCTCGATCGCGATGATTTCAGGTCGGATGACCCGAAATCACCGATGTGGTCGTTTCTCATCGGTTGAAATGGACAGGGGACGAAACCCGCGCATGGATTTCCTCATCCCGTGCTAGCGCTCGCCACCGGCCACCGGTCGGTGCCGGGTATAAAGGTCCTGCAACCCCTCGATTACCTGCCCGGCCCGCAATGAGTCGCCGAATGATCGGCGCAGATAGGCGGAGGCCGCGCCCTGGAAGGCGATATAGCCGCTGTGGCGTGGCCGGACGTAGGCCTTTTCAAGGGTCTCGGCGGTGTCCTTGTAGAAGTCGCCCCACCGTGCGTTGACCGCCGCATCGTGCCATGCCCGCCTAAGCGATGGCTGGCCATCGTGCGCCGGCAAGAACTCCACCTGAGCCTCGGCGCCCATAAGCCAAAGCAGATGCCGCTTCAGCTCCGGCGTCACCTCGCATCGAACAGATATGCCGATGCCGGTTCCGCCGAGAGTGGAGCCGGGTCGTCCGCCGGCCGCCATGCGCGGTGCGTTGGCGAATGCAACGCGATGCAAACCGGCTGCAGGTGCGGCATAGTTCACGTAGCCATAGATCAGCGGGCACAGCAGCACATCGTCATGGCTCGCCATGTGACCTAGAATTGCAATCGGGTTCATCTCCCGCAACGGCGCAGGGCTGAGCGCGGCAAGCTCAGCCAGGATCTCATAAGCCTCCCGTCCCACTTCCTTTGAGACGAAGAGGTCGGGGTCGTCCGCCGCCGGAGGGAAGCCGAACGCGGCAGCGACCGACATGAACGAGCAGATCGCATGCGGTCCGGCCAGGGAGAGACCGACGCGGCCGGTGCTGCGAGACAGGGCGACGACTTCGTCCCATGTGACGGGCGCGGGGGAACTCAGCAAATCCGGCCGATATGCCGAGACTTGCGTCGCCGCATCGAGAGGCAAAGCCCAATGCTTGCCTGCAAAGCGGTAGCTGTCGAAGGTGGGGCCAATGCACTTCCTTGCGATCTCCGCAAGCACCTCGGGCGAGAAGATTGCCTCAAGGGGCTGCAGGCAGCCGGCATCGTACGCCTCCCCGACATGTGGATGATCCATTACCACGATGTCGTAACGGGCGCACAGGTCGGCAATGGGGTGTGTCTCGAAGCCCTCCAGCGGCTGCTTTTCCCAGGAGACGGAAACAGCGTCGATACCGGATCGGGCAACGGCGGCCGCGGCAAGCCCGTTATAGCCGCGCGGGTGATCCCAAGTCAGTCCTGAATAGGTCCGCATCAGTTTTCTCCGATGAAGATCACGCCGGCGTTTCGCAACGACTCGATGCGATCGGCGTCATATCCGGCTTCCGTCAGGACCTCCCGGGTATGCTGTCCTGTGAGCGGGGCGCCACGTTCGACGCGGCTCGGCGTCTTGGAGAAGCGGATAGGAAAGCCCGGCGCCTTGATGCGGCCCTCGGTCGGATGATCGTATTCGATAAACGTGCCGTTGTGCTTGACCTGGGGATCGTTGATAAGGTCCTCATATCCATAGACGGGGCCGCACCAGATGTCGGCGGCGCGCATGAGTGCGAGCCACTCCGCGGACGTTTTCATCTTGAGACGCTCACGCGTCTTCGCGAAAATCTCGTCCCTCCTGCTCCAGGAATCGGCTTCGTCATCCATCGCCAGAAAACTTTCCTCACCGATCACTTCTCCCAGTTTCTTGAGCGGCGGGAATGCGACGATGATATAGCCGTCGCTGGTGGCGAAAGCACCGTAGGGCGCGCGGATATAAACGTGGGCATGAGGCTCGGCCGAACGTTTCTGAGGCTTCCCCCCGATCGTGAAGACGGAAAGCTCCTGCATCTGGATCGTGGCGATCGCATCGAGCATGTTGACCTGAACGAGCTGCCCCTCGCCCGTCCGCTCGCGATGCAGCAGCGCGGCGAGCACGCCTTCGAAGGCATTATAGGCAGCAATCGCATCGACCAGGTACTGGCCGGCAGCCGTTGGCGGCTCCCCCTCGCGGCCGGCAGAAAGCATGGCACCCGACATGCCCTGCAGAATGAGATCCTGCCCCGGGCGATCGACATACGGCCCATCCTCTCCGTAGCCGGACATCGATACATAGACGAGCTTCGGATTGATCTGCGAGAGCGTTTCGTAGTCGACACCCAAGCGCTTTGCGACACCCGGGCGATAATTCTGCAGGAAGACGTCCGAGGTCTTCACCAGGTCCATGAGCAACGCCTTGCCCTGCGGCGACTTCAGGTCCACGGCAAGGGAACGCTTGTTGCGGTTCAGCGAAAGAAACGAAACATTAATGCGATTGCCCTGCGCACCGCCGGCCGAGACATGGCGCTGCCATTCACCCGTCACCGGTTCAACCTTTACGACATCGGCACCAAGATCGCCCAGACGCTGCGCCGCAAACGGACCCGCCATCGCAATCGAGCAATCCAACACCTTGTATCCGCTCAGAACTCCCATTGGTTTCTCCATTTCAGTCTTGCCGCCGGACTGCCGATGCAGCCGGCATGTTCATGTTTATGGAAGACGCGATTATCCGTTGCCCGTTCGCCTTCGCGTCGGGTCCAGACTCGTCACTTCCCGTTTATGTTTGTCGCCTTTAAGCGCCGGCCGGCCGGCAGAGGACCATGATCTGGTTCGTGCCCTCCTGAACAGTTTCGTCGTTCTGATTGACGCCCTTGATCGCAAGCGTGATGATCCCGCGGCCCTTCCTGCTCGTCAGCCGCTTTTCAGAGATCGTGAGGCGCGCCCTCAACCGATCGCCTATATAAAGTGGGCCGACGAACCGCCACTGCCAGTTGAGCGCAGCCACCACATGGAAACCGACCAGGCACCGGTTCTTCAGCGCATCGATCAGGCCTAGGCCCAGAATTCCATGTGCCAGACGCCCCTTGAAGCCCATCTCGCGAGCAAAGGCTTCGTCGACATGTACATCGGCGAAATCCCCCGTGAGGCCCGCAAAGCCGAGGACATGCGCCTCGCCAACCGTTATGGCCGGCGTCTCATACTCAAATCCGATGTCCAGATCTTCGTAGTAGTTCTTTTCGCTAAGCTTCATGATGATCTTCTAGGTGCTTTGACCGCATACGAGCTTGTATCCGACGTTCACACGCGGCTCGCCGATTGGTTGTTTCTTCAGTTTCGCCAACAGGAGATCCGCCGCCTGTTGGCCGATGCGTACCGACGGAACCACTATGGTCGTCAGACTTGGGATGAGGATTTCCGCAATCTCGAAGCCGCCGAATCCGGCGATCGCAATATCCTCCGGTACGCGAACACCGCTCCTCAGACATTCCTGCACTGCACCCGCCGCGAAGACGTCGGAAGAATAGAAGACCGCATCCGCATCCGGGAAGCGGGTGCGGATCTCCGCTATGGAGGAAGCCCCCACCTTCACGGACACGTTGCGGCCATGCAGCAGAAGCACGCGATCGGCATCGAGCCCGAGTCTCTGGGCGGCACTCCGGAACCCGCGCAGACGGGCTTTCGCACGCGCGTCTCCACTCTCCACGACGCCGGAAAACACAAGCCGGCGATACCCCTTGGCGAAGAGATGCTCCACCATCTCTATCGCTGCATCTTCATTCGAATATCCGACCAGCAGGTCGATCGGATCCTCCGTCCATTCCCAGGTCTCAACGATCGGAAGCCCCGCCTGCTTCAGCAGAGAGTCGGCGGCGGCGGTATGCGTGGTCCCCATGACGACCATGCCTTCCGGCCCCCGCCCCAGGAAGCTGCGGACGAGGGCCTCTTCCTGCTCCGGATCGTAAAAGGTGTGCCCGAGCAGAATCTGATATCCGGCGGGCAAAAGCGTCGTCGAAAGTCCCTGCACGGTATCGGCGAAAATCGAGGCGGAGATCGACGGCAGAATAACCGCGATGATTCCGCTGCGGTTCGTCGCCATCTGGCTGGCAGCGAAGTTCGGTACGTAGTTCAGGCGACGAATGGCTTCCTGAACCTGGGTGCGAACCGCCTCCCCGACCTGCTCCGGATAGTTGATCGCCCGAGACACGGTCTGAGCCGAGACCCCGGCTTCGCGGGCAACCTCCGCCATTGTCACCCGGCTTGGCGACGTTCGCCGCTCCCGCTTTCTACGCTTTGGCTTGTCGGTGTCCGTATCCATTTTCAGAACTCGCCTCTGACCTTCGACGCCTGATGTGGACTCAACCTATCTGAACAGGCCCGGCAACCACAGAACCAGTTGCGGGCAATAGGTCAGAAGGAGGAGCACGACCAGGAGGGGAATATAGAAAGGAAGGATGGATCGGATCATCTGACCGAACGATACCTGAGCGATGTGCTTGCAAATGAAAAGGATCACGCCGAATGGAGGGGTCAGCGCACCGATCAGGAGATTGATGATCATGACCACACCGAAGTGAACGGGATCGATTCCGTAGGAGAGCACAAGCGGCAGCAGCGCCGGTGTCGCGACGAGAATGATCGCAGTCGTCTCCATGAACAGCCCTGCGATCAGGAGGGCGACGTTCAGGATCAGCAGCAGCATCACCGGGTCTTCCGTCAGCGACCGCATGAACGTCACGAGGATGCCGGGCAAGTTCTGTACCGAGATCAGCCAACCGAACGGAAAGGCTGCCGCGATGATGAATACCAGGACCCCCGTCGTGATCGCGCTCATGGCCAGCGTATCGAGCAACCCACGAAAGGTGAGTTCCCTGTTCACGAAGCCCAATACGGCCGCATAGACGACGATCAATGCGCCCAGTTCGGTTGGCGTCGCGACCCCCGTCAGCATGCCGGCGACCAGAAGCACCGGCGCGATCAGGGCGGGCAGCGCTTTCCAGAACGTTCCGGCGAGGTGCGACAGCGACGCCCTGCTGCTGCGCGGCGCTTGCTCGAAACCGAACCGGACCAGAATGTTGACGATTATCATCAGGCTCAGGCCCATCAGGAGACCCGGGACGATACCCGCCAGAAACAGATCGGTCAGCGATACCTGCGCCGTGACCGCATAGATCACCATGATCACGCTTGGCGGAATGATCGGACCGATGATCGAGGAGGCTGCAGTGACGGCAGCGGAAAAGCCTGCGGAATAACCCCGCTCCCTCATCTGCCTGATTTCGACGGCACCGAGACCGGCCGCATCCGCCTGAGCCACGCCGGACATGCCCGCGAAGATGATGCTGGCCGCTATGTTGACCTGGGCCAGGCCGCCGCGCATGTGGCCGGCGAAGGCGGATGCGAAATCAAAGATGCGCTCGGAGATACCCGCACGGTTGAACAAGTGGCCGGCCAGAACGAAGAGCGGGATGGCAAGCAACGGAAAGCTGTCGAGTCCGCCCGTCATGCGCTGGATGACGATCGTGTCCGGAAGACCGGGGCCCGTCATAATGAAGACCAGGGCAGAGAAGATCATCGCAAAGGCTACGGGCACCTCCAGCGCAAGAAGCACCAGAAAAATGCCCATCAAAAGGAGTATGGACATCTTTCAGATTCCTTCTCTTGCGACGTCGTCGATGGAAGCGCCATCGATATAGGTCATCGGCTCATCCGTGCAGAGGCTTGCGAACTCGGCAACGAGATAGTAGGCGAGCGTCAACACGATTGAGATCGACGAGACGAAGAGGGGTACGGAGTAGAACCACATGCGCGGCAGCTGCACCGGCAGGGAAACCGAGCCGCTGCGCGATTCGATGCCGATCACGACAGGAAGGCGCAGGCAGAGATATGCCGCCACGAACAGCATCACCCCATAGCCAAGCATCCGAAGCACGGACCGGGCACGGGCACTGAGCACGAGCGACAGCGCCTCGATACGGATATGGGAGAGGCGTTTCATGCCGATGGAAGCGCCAAGGAACACGATCCAGATGAAGGCATAGGTCGCCGCCTCCTCCACCCAAACGATCGGCCGGCTGAAGCCATACCGGCTGATCACCTGCGCGAATATCGACAGGATGATCACCGCGAAAAGCACCATTGCTGCAATCATCTCGATCCTCTCGACGACGCGCAGCGTTCTTCTGCAAAATGTCAGCACGACGCGCTCTCCCTCATCACGCTTCAGTCTGCGAGATCCTGGACAGACTGCCAGAGGCCCTTGGACCAGGCGCCCGTGTCTTCCATTCGCGTGACAGCCGCCACCGCCTTCTCACGGACCGGCCCCAGCTCGATTTCGCTGACTTGCGCGCCTTCGGCGGCCATCTTCGAAATCATATCCTCCGTCTCCTTCTGAGCCTGTTCCCGAGCCCACTGCGTGGCTTGCTTCGCCGCATCCGTGACGACCTGCTGAAGCTCCGGCGACAAGGATTGATAAAAAGCCTCGCCAACCAAGATGTGCGTCGCCGTGAGAATGTGATCGGTGCGAACGACAAAGGGCGCCGCCTCATGGAACTTTGCCGCGTAAGCCGCAGAAACGGGCCCCTCGGCGGCCTCGACGACGCCGGTCTTCAGCCCAAGGAAGACTTCGCCCCAGGCAAGGCGGGTCGGACGCGCACCAAGAGTCTCCCACAGCTCCAGATAGGTCTTGATTTCGGGCACGCGCATCTTCAGCCCTTCGAAATCGGCCGCCGAGCTGATCGCCTTGTTTGAAAACGTCATTCGTGACTGGATCGGCGCCTGCGCCAAGATACGCACCCCCTGATCCTTGATCAGGCGGTCCGACATCGCTTTGTAGGCATCGCTGTCAAAGAAGCGCTGCATGTGATCCGGACTATGAAAGGTAAACCCCCAGCCCAGGATGGCATAATCCTTCACCCAGTTGGCATACCAGCTGAGGTCGTCGCCATAGAACTGAACTGCGCCAGCCATCGTCTGCTCGATGACCTGAACGTCGCTGCCGAGTTGCTCGCCTTCAATGAAATTGACGGTCAGTGCGCCGCCGGAGCGCTCATTGACCAACTCCGTAAACATGCGGTTTTGCCGGTCGTATAGAGACCCGAGGGCATCGGACCCTCCGAAAGTGGCCGCCTGCTGCGCAGTGGCTCCAGAAACCGACACCGCAACGAGCGCAGCCGCAGCGAAAATAGCCTTTGCAAACAACGTCGAATCCTCCCTGTCAACGCTACCGTTAGCGCTAGCGTTAGCGCTAACATAAATGACAGATACGCGGAGACAAAGCGTATTGCAAGAGGAAATCTCACGGGGAAGTCAGAACTTCGGCTCTTAAAAGCCTGCGCCCCCCCGATGAGAGCCCGTCCGGCGGCCGAAGGACCGCCTATATCCGTACCAACTCGTAGCGTTTCGGTGTCTCGACGACACCGGCCCTCCCCAAGCTGTTGCGAATGCACGCTTCACGACGAAAGTGCTTTTCCCGGAACGGCTCTGGACTTCCCCGCTGCAATTGTGTTCGATAGGGCGATATTGATCTTGAATTTTTTTGAAGTCCCCCTCGACCTCAGTCAGTGATTTCTATTCAATTTTATGGTGTGACCATGCGTATCGTATTCGTCGGCGCCGTCGAGAGTTCCAAGATTGCTTTGGAAGCGCTGATAAGAGCGAAGCGCACTCCGGTGCTCGTAATAACGCTGCCGCCCGAAACGGCGGGGCGCCATTCCGATTTTGCGGACCTCGGGGAGATCGGGCGGGCGGCCGGAAGCGCAATCCATTATACGACAGACATAAATTCCCAGGCGACGCTGGAGGCCGTTGCAGCGGCCGCCCCGGATCTCTCGCTCGTCATCGGCTGGTCGCAGGTCTGCCGGCGCCCGTTCAGGGATGTGGCGCGCGCGGGCACCGTCGGTTTTCACCCGGCAGCCTTGCCGCGTCTGCGGGGCCGCGGCGTTATCCCCTGGACCATCCTCCGGGGAGAGGAACGAACGGGCTCGACCCTTTTCTGGCTCGACGACGGCATCGACTCGGGACCGATCCTGTTACAGCGGCAATTTCCCGTCGCTCCGGACGAGACAGCGCGCAGCCTTTATACAAGGCACACCGAAAACCTGGCTGAGATGGTCGTCCAGGCGGCGGCACAGGTGGAAGCGGGAAACGCGGCCCGGATCGGGCAGAACGAAGCCGAGGCAAGCTATTGCGCGAAGCGCACCGCGGAGGACGGCCGGATCGATTGGCAAGACCCGGCCGCATCCATCTTGCGGCTGATCCGCGCGGTCGGAGATCCCTATCCGGGCGCCTTTACATTCTACAAAGGCCAGAAAATACGCATCGATGCGGCAACCCCGGTCGAGAACTCCAGGCAATATATCGGCCTGACCGGGCAGATTCAGGCGCATACGGAGCGCGGGTTCATCGTGCTTTGCGGTGACGGGGAATGCATCGAGGCGCACGCATGGGAATGGACCTCGGACAGGCGGCCTCCGGTTCATGGCAAGCTCGGCGGGCCGGACCCGCTTCAGGCTTCTGGGCAAAATACATAAGAACAGTAGAAAACTATAATTGGGCCAATACTGGAAAACTGTTTACAACCCATTAAAGACGTGCTTTTTTATTACGGTATTCGAATATGCCTAGGAATTTTGCGTTGCGGTTGAAATGATCGCGAACGCCTATTTTTGTTGAATTCATTTTATCTAGCCTTTCGAGCAGGTCGAACAGACACACAACAGACGCACTGTTCTTAGCCACCATAAGAGCTTTGGGGGTCGTGCGTTCGTCGTTCGGCGGAGCTGTAGGGCTTATAAGTATTGGAAGGGGCCGTCATGCAGCGTATACACGCCGCCGCGAAGGCAGTTCGTAATCATTTCCTGACGTTACCGACTATTTTGGGAAGAGAGGGGGGCAGCAGAGCACCGGCCAGAATGTTCTGGGCGATCTGCGGAGCCGCCCTCGATATCGGCTTCAGGCGGATAAGGGGAGCGGTCCGCAGCGTTCAAAAATATCCTGCCCTCTATCTCACCGACCTGGCATCGGTCGGCGTCGCGCTCGCGATGGCATTATTGCTGCGCTACGGCGTCGGAGAGCTTTCCGCACGACCGGAGACCGCCTCGGTGCTGTTCTGGTCCGGTGCGCAATACCTCGCTATATGCGCACTCGTTTTTCCCCTCTCGGGCCTTTACAGCCGTAACTGGAAATATGGCTCCATTTCCGACCTCTTCATCATTTTGCGGGCGGTGTTGCTGACCTCCCTGCTGCTCGTCACGCTGCTGTTTTTCTCCACCAGGCTCACCGACATCCCGCGCACCGTCGTTCCGATGCAGTCTCTCCTGCTCATCGCCTTCCTGGCAGCAGCAAGGCTGAGCTTCCGCGCCGAGGAACTCGCGCTGAGGCGGCCCGTTTTCAAGTCCGGGCGCAGCAAGGACGCGCAGGACGACAACCGAATTCCGCTGCTGCTTATCGGCGCGGGCGATGCCGCGGACCTTTATCTTCGCGCTCTCGCACGCGATCCCAACGCGACCTATACGCCCGTCGCATGCCTCGACAGAAGCGAGGATCAGATCGGCATGACCCTTCGCGGCGTGCCGATCGCCGGCCGTATCCAGGACTTCGAAGGGGTGGTTGCGGAGTTGCAGCAACAGGGCAAGCAACCCCGTCATATCGTCTTCACCGAGGCCCCTGCGGCCTTTGGAGAGGAGGCTTCCGA
Organism: Sinorhizobium sp. M4_45; assembly: GCF_002885915.1. Lineage (NCBI taxonomy): Bacteria > Pseudomonadati > Pseudomonadota > Alphaproteobacteria > Hyphomicrobiales > Rhizobiaceae > Sinorhizobium > Sinorhizobium sp. M4_45. The sequence continues at coordinate 194,627 of NZ_NWVE01000008.1, read as the reverse complement.
CGGCCTGCTGCGATCCGCCGAAAGGCTGGGCATTGCCGTTTCGCGCCTGTCGCAGATGACGGAACTGAAGCGGGCCAAGGGCGACAACCCCTACGAACTGCGCTCGATCGAACTGACCGACCTCCTGGAACGGCCGCAGGCAGCGCTCGACCGGGAGGCGATCAGTCGCCTCGTTCGCGGGCGCCGGGTACTCATCACCGGGGCCGGCGGCTCGATCGGCAGCGAGTTGACGACCCAGGTCGCCGCCTGCGATCCGGCGGAGATCGTCCTGATCGACAACACGGAATACAATCTCTACGCAATCGACATGACGCTCACGGAAAGCTTCCCCCAAGTCCCGCGGTGGAGCTATCTTTGCAGCGTCCGCCGCAGCCAGCGGGTCGAGGAGATATTCGAGCGGCACCGGCCTGAACTCGTTTTTCATGCCGCGGCTCTGAAACACGTGCCCATGGTGCAGATGAATCCTTGCGAGGGCGTGCTCACCAATGTTGTCGGCACCATGAATGTCGCCAACGCCGCCAAGAAATACGGCACGCTCGCTATGGTCCAGGTGTCGACCGACAAGGTCGTCAATTCGACGAGCGTCATGGGCGCGACGAAGCGTCTTGCCGAGCTCTACTGCCAGGCGCTCGACCTGAACGGCATCGAAACGGGTCTCGGCCCGCGCTTCATGACGGTCCGCTTCGGCAACGTGCTGGGTTCCAGCGGTTCGCTGATCCCGCTCTTCAAGCGTCAATTGGCCCGGGGCGGCCCGCTGACCGTGACCGATGCGAATATGACGCGGTTCTTCATGACAATCCGCGAAGCGGTGGAACTCACCCTGCAGGCTTCCGCCTATGGCTTTGAAAAGCAGCTCGGCCAGGGCGAAATCTTCGTGCTGGACATGGGCGAGCCGATCAAGATCATCGATATCGCCCGCCGGATGATCCGGCTTGCCGGCTTCACGCCGGACCAGGAGATCGAAATCAAGATCATCGGCTGCCGGCCGGGCGAAAAGCTCTTCGAGGAGCTTTTCGACGAAACCGACAAGCGCATAAGCTCGCCGGTGCCGGGCGTCCTTGGAGCGGTGCCCGAACCCATTCCGCTGCCCACGCTGAGGGACGCGTTCGCGCGCCTGCAGCGCTATTCGGAACGTGGCAACGAGGCCAGCGTCGTGGCGGTCATGCGCGAATTGCTGCCGCGATATGAGCACGAGGCGGATCGCAAAACGGCGGCGGCGAGCACACGCACGCCGTTGCGGCCGAAGAGCCGGATCAGGGCCAAGGCAGCGAAATCACCACGCGGCTACGGCGCGGAGGTCCGCCTGCCCGGGAGGTGACGACGGCGTACACGATCGGTGCGGATGCATCGTGACGGCATTGCGGCCGCCCGCGAAAGTCCGCCGATCGGAAGCCGTGTCGCGCGCCGATCTTGCAGCAGACCAGTCGGCGCCCCGCCGCGCGGGCCGCGTGTACGGCAGTTGGAAGTTGAACGTTGAATACCACCGCTCGACGGTGGAGCCGATCCGGGGAGACGAGCAGTGGATCTTGTTGAAAAGGTTTCTCGAACCGAAGCCGAGGACTTTACGGACCGTTCGGCAAAACACGACGGAGTTGCGCGCCCGTTGCGGCAGAAGCGCGTTGTTGCCGTCGTCGCCAGCCTGACAGCCTCTCTCGTGATCTTTCGGCTCGAGCTGCTGAAGCGGTTGGTCGCCGCCGGGCACGATGTCATAGCCTTCGCACCCGAACACGACCCCCGGGTCGAGCAGGAGCTTGCGCGAATCGGCGTGCGCTTCATCCAGATCCCCATGGCGCGCACCGGGCTCAACCCGCTGGAGGACCTGCGGACCTTCTGGACGCTGCGGCGCCACTTCGCCCGCCTGCAGCCGGACATCGTCCTTCCCTATACCATGAAGCCGATCATCTACGCCGGGATCGCGGCCAGGACGCTCGGGATAAAGGAGCGCTGCTTCCTCGTCACCGGGCTCGGCCATATATTCTCGGAAGCCGCCGGTGCTTCGCTCAAGGCGCGGGCAATACGACAGCTGTGTGTCCGGCTATACCGTTCGGCACTGCGGGGCGCCCGCGTCGTCTTCGTTTACAACGACGCGGACGACGACGACATTCGCCGCTACAGAATGTTGCAGGGCGGCCTCTCGCCGACGATGATCTCCGGATCGGGCGTCGATCTCGACCATTTCGAATTCTCGAAACCGCCTCGCGGCGGGCCGACTTTCCTGATGGTCGCCCGGCTGCTGCGCGATAAGGGCGTCGTCGAATATGTCGAAGCCGCGCGGATCGTGCGCCGCTCTTTCCCGCATGCCAGATTTCAGCTGCTCGGCCATTTCGACAGCAACCCGACGGCGATTTCGCGCGAGGAAATCGATGGCTGGGTGCGCGAGGGAATACTCGACTACCTCGGCACGACAGTGGACGTGCGGCCCTATCTCGCGGCGTCCAACGTTTTCGTCCTGCCTTCCTATTACCGTGAAGGAATTCCGCGGAGCATTCTCGAGGCCCTGGCGACGGGACGCCCGGTAATCACGACGGATCTGCCGGGCTGCCGGGACACCGTGCAGCCGGGAACCAACGGGATGGTCGTGAAGCCGCGCGACGTCGCAGCGCTCGCCGACGCCATGGCCGCTTTTGCGCAGGATCCGGACCTGGCGGAGAAGATGGGAAAGCGGTCGCGAGAGCTCGCGGAAACCAAGTTTGACGTCCACATGATCAACAGGATGCTGTTTGCCGGCATGCACCTGGCCGATTGAGGGATTTTCATGGTGCTGCAGATCAGCCACGTAGAACGTCGCCGCGGCAGACATGGGGCACCGCGATGATAATGCATGTCATCACCAATTTCACCGCGAGTGCCGGCGCCGAAACGATGCTGGCACGGCTGCTGCACGGAGCGACGGACGAGCGCGTCATCGTGGTTTCTCTCATCGGCGTTTCCGAGCGCAACCGCCGCCTCGCCGACAATCCGAGGGTCGCCTATGTCTCGCTGGGTGCCGCTTCGCTCGCGGCGCTTCCGGGCGCGATCCTGCGGCTTGCCCGGCTGATCCGGAAGGAGCAGCCCGACGTGATCCTCTGCTGGATGTACCACGCGATGGTCGCCGGCACCCTGGCGGCGGGCATGGCTCGGCATGGAGCGCCGGTCTTCTGGAACGTGCGCCAATCGCTGGACGATCCCGCTTCCCTTACGCGCAGTTCCCGCATCGCGATTGCGGCGGCGAAACTGTTGTCGCACCGGCCGAGCGGCATCATCTACAACAGCGCCCGCGCGCTCGAACTGCATCGCGCCTACGGCTACGCAAATCGGAACGCGGTCGTCATTCCCAACGGCTTCGACCTTCCGCAAGTCGCGGCTCCCGAGCCGCGAACGGCCCGGCGGATCGGTATCGTGGGTCGCTTCCACCCGCAGAAAGATCACGGAACCTTCTTCAAGGCGGCCGCTCAGGTGGTGAAGACCCACCCGCAGGCGGTCTTCTCCGCAGCCGGCAATGGCCTCGTCCGCGACAACCCGGCCGTCATCGAGCTGATGGCACAAGCCGGTCTTCCGGCCCACGCCGTCGATCTCCGGGGGGAGATCGGCGACATGCCTGCATTCTATCAAAGCATCGATCTCTTGGTCCTCTCGTCACGGACCGAAGGCTTCCCAAACGTCATCGCGGAGGCCATGAGCTTCGGCAAGCCGATCGTCACGACGGATGTCGGTGACGCGGCCGCGATCGCCGGAAAGGCCGGTATCGCAGTACCGGCGCGCGACCCGCAAGCACTCGCCGGTGCGATGCGCGCCTTTCTCGACCTGCCGGAGGCGGAGTATGCGCGTTATGCGCGCGCGGCACGCGAACGCATCGAAAGTGAGTATGCGATTGCTGCGGTGACCGCAAAATATTCAGATTTCCTGGCGGCTTGAATGAAAGAAATACATTGGAAGAGTAAATAACTTCTGGTGGCGTCGAGAGACTATAGGGCTGGGATCACTTTGCGCCGTATTCTCAATCTACCCGCCCTCCGGCCCACAGCTAGAGGACATCAAAATGATTCTGAAGGGAACCAATCTTTCCGACACGATCTTCGGCACTCTGAGCGACGATGAGCTCTGGGGCTATGCGGGCGATGATTATCTCGAGGGCCACGAAGGCAATGACATGTTTTTCGGCGGCGATGGTAACGACTATATCGTCGGCGGGCTCGGAGACGACTATGCCGAAGGCGGCGATGGCAACGATCGGTTCGACGGCGGCCTTGGGCACGACACGTTCAAGGGCGGATTAGGAAACGACATCTTCGACGGCGGCGACGGCAGCGACATCCTGTACGGCGGCGATGGCCATGACCATTTCGTGGGTGGTCGGGGACACGATAAGATCTATGGTGGCGCGGGCGAAGAATACATCGACGCAGGCGACGGCGACGACATCATCTATGCGGGCGCGGGCGACGATGGCTTCAACAATCGCATAGATCCGGCAACCGGACAGGTGACGCAACAGGCCGTCAGCGGGGGCGCTGGCAACGATAGGATCTACGGCGAAGAGGGCAACGACGCGCTGAAGGGCCAGTCCGGCAATGACTGGGTGTATGGCGGCATCGGCGATGACATCGTCGATGGCGGCGACGGGAACAACTTTCTCGATGGCGGCGACGGCAATGATGTGCTGGACTCGGAGAGCGGCGCGGACGAGGCACACGGCGGCAGCGGCAATGATCGGATCGCCGTGGGCGGCGGAAACGATCTGGTCTTCGGTGATGACGGCGACGATGTCCTAGCCGGTGAAGGCGGCGACGATGAGTTGAGCGGCGGCCACGACGACGACCGAATCCTTGGCGGCGACGGCAACGACACCCTGCGTGGCGATGCGGGCCAGGACATCCTCATCGGTGAGTTGGGAAGCGACATTCTCTGGGGCGGAACCGAATCCGATCGTTTCGTCTTCAAGGGTGCCGCAGCACTCAGCGGCCAGGATACCATCATGGATTTCGAGGATGGCGTCGACTTTCTCCTCATCGAGAAGCTCGGGGTCAGCCAATATTCCAATTCCGGCGCCTCGGGCACGATCTTCGCCTATGACACCACAGACGGCGATGTGCAGGTAGTGGGCTACGACTCCACCGGAAATGCCTTCTCCATCCTGGTGGATGATCCCAACAGCGTACTCGCGGCTGCAGACTTTTCGGGGAGTGATTTCCTTTTCGCCTGATTGACGCCGGGAGAGGCGCCGACTGGAGCGTTCAGTGTTTCATCGAAGTACTGAACTGAACGCTCTATCCTTTTGAAACTATGCACTTCCTGGAGGTGCGCCGAGCGCCTTCCGTTTCATGCGTTCACGTCCCGAAAATCCGTCAGGCCGGTCATCGATTTCCATGCTTCGATCCCCTCCCGGAAGGAGAGCGGCGCATAGTTCAGTTCGTTTGCGGCCTTGGAAACATCGAGGGCCCTGAAGCCGCGCGGCGCCGCATCCGTGCTGCCGCCCTCGACGGCGATGAGCTGCCGTTCTGCTCCGACGGCATCGGCGACGATCTGGGCGGCTTCCAGTGAAGTAGACGCACGCCCGCTCCCCGCATTGAAGACGCCGCCTTCGGCTCTCTCCGCAGCCTCGAGCGCCAACGTCACGACGTCGTCGACATAGACGAGGTCGACACTGTATTTGCCCCCGTCCTGAATGATCAGGGAGCGCCTGTTTCCAAGTGTCCGCACGAAGGTGGGCACCATACCGGTGTGATGCATGCCGGGGCCGTAAACCGATGCGAGGCGGAGCACCGTCACCGGCATGGCATTGGATCTGCCGAAGGCGAGCAGGCAGATTTCGGCGGCGAGCTTGCTCGCCAGATAATAGCTCGCGCGGTGCACGGGAAAGGCCGGGCTTGCTTCCGAAGCGGGGCCTGCGCCAGAAGCATAGACCTGCGCCGATCCGAACAGGACAAAACGGTTCACGCCTTGCGATGCCGCTTCCATGCCGACCTGGATGGCCCCGGTCGTGTTGATCTCGAAGCATCTGCCGGCCTGACGCGCATCGCTGAGATCGGCGGGAATGTAGGCGGCAAGATGAAGGACCGCATCGGTTCGACCGAGCGGCGGGAGGGGATCGCCAACCGACCATCTCTCGATCCGAAGACCCGAGCTCGTTCCGGCTGCCACCCGCTCCGGATCGCGCGCAAGTGCGGTGACCTCGTAACCTCTCGACAGGGCCCGATCGATCAGCCTGGCACCGATGAACCCGGTCGCGCCGGTAACCGCCAGCCGCATTTCCCCTACACCGTTTCGTCGAGCTTCGCGGAAGAAGCAGTGACCAGATCGCCGGGTCTCACTACGGTTTCAGACCAGTGCCGCAATATCGTCACGGGCATGATCTGCGGCTGCTCGATCGGCTCGTCGAAGAGAAGGTGGCGGATGCACATTTCCACCTCGTTGAAGCCCGCATGGATCCTGACCGCCGTCGTTCCGGAGAACCGTGCATTGATTTCGAAGATGCGGGGAACACCGTCGTCCAGACGAAACTGGAAGTTCGCCGGCCCATAGGCGCCGAGGGCATCGGCAGCTTCTGCCATGGCCTTGTTCAGCGCGGGGAATGGCTCGGCAAATGCCCTGTAGGTGTTGCCGTCCCGAAGGTCCCTGCGCATGACGATCGTCGCATGGCATTTCCCGTCGAAAGTCAGCGTCCCGGCGGTGTACTCGCTCGTTTCGGAGCCGACATGTTTCTGGATCACGATCCCTGGCTGCTCCTCGATTGCACGCGCCAGCTGCTCCCGGTTGCGCACAACACTGAAGCCGATCGAACGGGCGCCAACTCTCGGCTTGACGACGAGCGGAAATCCGCATTCCTCGATCAGCGTGTCTTCGTCGCCCGGCAGACAGGACGGAACATATCCGAGGCCCCGTTCGCGAAAGAACTCGGAGGTCAGCCATTTGTCGTTGGCAATCGACACCACCCGCGGCGAGCTGATGATCACTTTGGTTCCGTAGGTTCTCTCGATCGCTTCCCTGTTCGCCGCGAGAATCGGAAGTTCCACGTCGGTTCCCGGAATGAGGATGTCGGGCCGTTCCGCACGCAGGAGTTCGCCAAGCCGGTCCAGATATAAAGGGTCCCTGGCCATCGGCACGAGATAGGCGGCATCCCCCCAGTAAAGCCCGGCCGAGAGCGGACTCGGATCCCCCACGATTATTGTCGCGTTCAACGTCGAGCGCCGCAGGGCGCGAATGATGCCTTGCCCGAGCAGGGCGCCCGCCCCTGTAATAAAGACCTTCATGACCGCCCTGCTCCCAATTCGATTAGCTGATCTCTGCAATGACCCAGTTCGCTCAACCGGTGCGCATCGGAACCGATCGAAACGATCGGATTCACCTCTTCGCACAGAGCCAGAAACGCCGGCATGTCGACGAGGTAGGAGGAGTTGATCTCGATCGCGATCCGCCGTTCGAGCGTCGCACTCATCAAGTCCCTGAAATAGGTTTCCGGAAAACGCCCGTGCCGCCTCAGGCTCATGCCGCCCGGATGGGCCAGGATGTCGATGGGCGCGTTCCTGACCATTCCCATCGACAGGCGGAACTCGATCTCGGCCGTCTCTTCATAGGAAAGCTGCTTGAAATCCAGATAGCCGCCGCGGCCGTCCGGGAGCCGGTGAACGACGCCGAGAACGATATCGCATTGATCCAGCACATCCTGCGATACATCCAGTCTGCCGTCGTCAGCCATGGCCTTCGTCTCGCAGCCGACATAGACGCTCATATGGCCGAAACTCCGCGCAACGGAGAGGATCTCGTCCCTGAATTCCGGAAACCACGACGTGTCCTCGCGCACATGCTCGGTGAACGCCAGCGCGGCGAGACCGCGTTCACTGGCCGCTTGGAGGATTTCGAGCGCGGTCGCCTGGCCGTCGGTCCAACTCGTATGGACCTGAAACTCCACATTCATGTGCTCCCGGCTGAGGTTCCGGAAGCGGCTGAACGCAGGCTTGCGGGTCTGCGTCTTCCGTGGTCCGTGCATGGAGATTGCCCTTCGATAAGCATGATGAATTTCAACCGGAATGTACCCACCGGTCATGCCAGAGATTGAACATCAACACCGACCACAGCTGCGGTCCCCAGTCGCGATCGCCGGCAATGTGCGCTTTCCAGCGACTGACGATCGGCTCGGCACGCAGGATACCGTCGCGCTCCAGGCGAGCCGGCGACAGCATCGCTTCCGCCCAGGCGCGCAGCGGCCCACGCAGCCAGGCGTTTACGGGAACGCCGAATCCGCGCTTTGGAACACTTATGAATTGTTCCGGCAGCCGTCGGGAAAGCAGCTTGCGCAACGCGGGCTTGCCTTTTGCTTCGGAAAAACAGAGCGACCGTGGTGCGCGCCAAGCCAATTCGATGAAGCGGTAATCGAGCAACGGCGCCCGCATCTCCAAACCCACCGACATCGATGCGCGGTCCATCTTCACGAGGATGTCGTCAGGCAGATAGTCGACCATGTCGCTGTACATCATCCGGTCGACTGCGCCCAGACAAGCGGGCTTTCGTTTGGAGGTCATTGCGGTCGGCAGCTCGACGCCCCCGATCACGAGTCCCGCCGGATCCGACCAGAGCGAACGAAAGTCCAGATAACGGTCATCCGGATCCTGTATTTCCAGAAGCTCGGCTAGTCTTCTCAGGCGTTTGCCCGTCAGTTCATCCTGAAGCGAAGACGGACGCACCTGCCGTCCCGCGGCCGCGGCAAATTCGAGTGCCCATTGAGGCGCGTGCCTCGCTGCCCGCAGGGCAATGGCGGGCGTCTTTTTCGCAAGACGATCGAAGGCGAGCATTTGCCGATAGCGCTTGTAGCCACCGAAGAACTCGTCCCCGCCATCGCCGGAGAGCGCCACAGTCACCGTTCTCCGCGCCAATTTCGAGACAAGCAGCGTTGGAATCTGCGACGGGTCGGCAAACGGCTCGTCATACACATCCGGCAATTCGTCCACGAGACGCAGCGCCGTGTCCGGTTCGGCGGTGATCTCGGTGTGATCGGTGCCGAGCTGCTTGGCGATGGCAGACGCCATATCGGCCTCGTTATACTGCTCCTCCAGGAATCGCACCGTGTAGGTTTTCACCGGTGACGTCGAAACTTCCTGCATCACGGCGGATATCAGGGAGGAGTCGACACCGCTGGAAAGGAGCGCCCCGACGGGGACATCAGATACCAGACGCTCGCTCACCGCGCGCTTCAATGCCTCGTCGAGCTCATCGAGGGCTTCGTCCGGGCTTTCGATCCGTTGCGCCGACCCTTGTTCCGCGGCGTCGAAAGCATCCCAATAGCTCTTCACTCCGGCCAGCGCGGCCGTCGTCGAGGCAGGCGGGGCGTCGACCGAGAGGCTTAGCCAGGAACCATGCGGAAGCTTGAAGATGCCGCGATAGATCGAATAGGGCGTCGGCACGTAGCCATGCCGAAAGAAAAGCGTCAGCGCATCGCGGTCGACTTCAGCCGACTGGAAAGCCGGATGCGCCTTGATGCTTTTCAGCTCGGACCCGAAAGCGACGGCGCTTCGGGACACACCGATATAGAGCGGCTTCTTCCCGATCCGGTCGCGGGCGAAGATGATCTGCCGTGCCGCGCTGTCGTAAAGCGCAAAGGCAAACATGCCGTTGCAGCGTCGCAATGCACTTTCGACACCGTAGGTCTCGATTGCCTCCAGGAGCACTTCCGTATCCGAATGGCCGCGAAACCGAGACCCGCGTTCCTCCAACTCGGACCTCAGGGACAGGAACCCGTAGATTTCCCCGTTGAACACGATCGAGTAGCGGCCGCTGCTGGAATGCATCGGCTGAGCACCTGCGGGAGAAAGGTCGATTATGGAGAGCCGGCGGTGACCAAGACCGACGCGCCCCTCGCGATCCAGCCATGTAGCGGAGGCATCCGGCCCGCGATGAGCAAGCGCATCCGTTATGCGCGTCAGCGTCCGGGCCAGCTCATAGCCTCCCTGCTGCGTATAGTCTATCAGACCGGCAATTCCACACATGAGACATCCCTTTGGCGGTGCAGTGCGAAGCGCTCTTGGCTGCCAAGGCGCGTCGCATTCGAACGTATTCACGCGACGCGCCTCAGGCCATTTTTGTGCAAAGCGCCCATAACTCCTTGGACGCACGGGCCGTCTCTAGAGAACCTCCAATGCAGGCGACATGTCCGCCCAGGCGATGAAATGCGGGTTTGCGAAGGCGCTGTCCTCCTCCTGCACCGTCTTGCCGTAGAGGAGGCGCGAGCCGTCCAGGCGAACGACCGATCCGCCGGCAGCTTTCAGCACCGCGTCGCCGGCAGCCGTATCCCACTCCATCGTGCGGCCGAACCGCGGATAGACGTCCGCCTTGCCTTCCGCCAGCAGGCAGAATTTCAGCGACGAGCCTACGGAAGCGTAATTCATCACGCCATGGCCGGTGAGGAAGGCCTCGGTCTCGGAACTGTTGTGCGAGCGGCTGGCGACCGCCGTCAGTTCCGCACCCCGCATCCGCACGCGGATCGGCCGCCGGTGCTCGAGTGCCCATGCGGGATCGAGCAGAAGCTTTTCCGCCCTGCCGCCATCGGCGACATAGGCACAGCGCTGCGCGGGTGCATAGACGATGCCGGCAACCGGCACATTGCCCTCGATGAGGGCAATGTTGACGGTGAAGTCGTTGCGGCGATTGATGAATTCCTTCGTGCCGTCGAGCGGATCGACGAGAAAGAACGTGCCGCCGCTGATATCCGGGACGCGGCCCGAGGAAACAGACTCTTCGGCAACCACGGGGATCTGCGGAAACGCCGCCGCAAGTCTCTCGAGAATGATCGCTTCGGCCCGCTCGTCGGCCTCGGTGACGGGCGATTGATCGTCCTTGTAGCAGACTTGGGGACCGGCGTCGTAGACGTCGAGAATAGCCGCACCCGCATCGAGCGCCATACGCTCCAGCATTTCGCAAAGGGGCGTCATTTCTCCTCCATCCTGCGGTCAAGGAATTCCTCGATCGCGAGCGCCAGGTCGGTGGGTTCATGGCCGACGGTGCGTATATGGAGTTCCGGATTTTCCGGGGCCTCATAGGGCGAGGATACGCCGGTGAAGTTCGCGATCTGGCCGGCGAGGGCCTTCTCGTAGAGCCCCTTCGGATCGCGGCGCGCACACTCGTCGAGCGGCGTGTCGACGAAGATCTCGATGAACTCGCCCTCCTCCATCAATTCCCGCGCCATACGCCGTTCATCGCGGAACGGCGAGATGAAGGAGACGAGAACGATCAGACCGGCATCGGCCATGAGCTTGGCCACCTCCGCCACGCGACGGATGTTCTCTACCCGGTCCTCCTCGGTAAAGCCGAGGTCCCGGTTGAGGCCGTGACGTACATTGTCGCCGTCGAGCAGGTAGGTGTGCTTGCCCTGGGCGTGGAGTATCCTGTCGAGCTCGTTCGCTATGGTCGATTTTCCGGAGCCGGAAAGCCCGGTGAACCAGAGAACGGCAGGGAGCTGATTTTTCATGGCGCTGCGCGCGCTCTTGTTCACCTCGAGCGCATGCCAGTGGACGTTGTCTGCGCGCCGGAGCGGAAAATCGATCAACCCCGCACCGACCGTGGCATTCGTCACCCGGTCGACGATGATGAAATTGCCCGTCGCCCGGTTGTCCTTGTAGGCGTCGAAGGCGATCGGAGCCTGTGTCGAGATGTTGCAGACACCGACTTCATTCATCTGCAGCGACTTCGCCGCCTCACGGATGAAGCTGTTGATGTTGACCTGATGCTTGAGCGTGGTGACCGTCGCGCTGACGCTGTCGGTCTCCGTGCGCAGGATGTAGCTTCGTCCCGGCATCATCGGGTTTGCATCGAACCAGATCACATGCGCCTGGAACTGGTCCGCCACGAAGGGCCGGGCACCGGGGGCGACGAGCATATTGCCGCGGGACGCATCCACCTCGTCAGAGAGGACCAGCGTCACCGCTTCGCCTTCCCCTGCCGTCGCAAGCTCCCCGTCATAGGTCACGATCGCCTTGACCGATGTGCGCTGCCCCGTCTTCGCGACGACGACCGGATCGCCCACGGAAATCCTCCCGCAGGAGATCTGCCCGGCATAGCCGCGAAAATCCGCGTTCGGCCGCATGACCATTTGAACCGGGAAGCGGAAAGGCTTTGCCTGGTCCGTTGGCTCGAGTTCCACCGTTTCCAGATATTCGAGCAGCGCCGCCCCTCTGTACCAGGGCGTATTGGCCGAAGCCGAGATGACGTTGTCGCCGTCGCGCGCCGAGATCGGGATCGGCCGGATGCTGGCAAAACCGAGCTCTTTGGCGAAAGCCATGTAGTCGGCGACGATTTCCTCGTACACCTGTTGTTGAAAATCGACGAGATCGATCTTGTTGACGGCCAGCACGACATGACGGATGCCGAGCAGCGAGGCGATATAGGAGTGGCGCCGGGTCTGCTGGAGAATGCCCTGCCGGCTGTCGATGAGAATGATGGCGAGATCCGCCGTCGAAGCGCCGGTCACCATGTTGCGCGTATATTCCTCGTGGCCGGGCGTATCGGCGACGATGAACTTGCGTTTGGACGTGGCAAAATAGCGATAGGCCACGTCGATGGTAATGCCCTGCTCGCGCTCGGCCTCAAGCCCGTCGAGAAGCAAGGCGAGATCGATTTCCTTGCCGTTGGCGGCGCCGGGAGAGCCGACGCGCCCGAGGTTCGCGAGCTGGTCCTCGAAGACCAGCTTAGCATCGTAAAGCAGCCGCCCGATCAGGGTCGATTTGCCGTCGTCGACCGAACCGCAAGTGATGAATCTGAGGATCGACTTGTTGTCGTGCTCGGCCAGATGCGCTTCAATGTCATGCGGCGGTATGGATTGAACATACGACATCAGAAGTAGCCCTCCCGTTTCTTTTTCTCCATCGCCCCGACTTCATCCGTGTCGATCAGCCGGCTCTGCCGTTCGGACGTGCGCACCGTCAGCATTTCCCGCAATATCTCGGGCACGGTGACGGCGTCGGACTCGACCGCCCCGGTCAGCGGATAGCAGCCAAGCGTGCGGAAACGCACCAGCTGTCGGGTAACCTCCTCTTCGGGCTGGATGGGCATGCGGTCGTCGTCGACCATGATCAGCATGCCGTCTCGTTTGACGACCGGGCGCATGGCCGCGAAATAAAGCGGCACGATCGGAATTTCTTCGCGCAGGATGTATTGCCAGATATCGAACTCGGTCCAGTTGGAGAGCGGGAAGACCCGCATCGTCTCGCCTTGCCCGACCCGCGTATTGTAGGTCTTCCACATCTCGGGCCGCTGGCGCTGCGGATCCCAGCCGTGCTGGGCGCTGCGGATCGAGAAGATGCGTTCCTTGGCGCGCGACTTCTCCTCGTCGCGCCGCGCGCCCGCGAGCGCCGCGTCGAAACCGTATTTCTCGAGCGCCTGCCGGAGGCCCATCGTCTTCATCACATGGGTGTGCACGTTGGAGCCGTGCGTAAAAGGGCCTATGCCCTGATCTATCCCGTCCTGATTGACGTGAACGAGGAGATCGAAGCCGAGCTCTCGCGCCATCCGGTCGCGAAACTCGATCATCTCCCGGAACTTCCATTTGGTATCTACATGCAGAAACGGAAATGGCGGCTTGGCGGGGTAGAACGCCTTCATCGCCAGGTGCAGCAATACCGAGGAGTCCTTGCCGATCGAGTAAAGCGCGACCGGGTTTGAGAATGTTGCAACAACTTCTCGAATGACATGGATCGCTTCGGCTTCGAGCCGCCGAAGATGGGGAAGAGACATATCGCAATCCCTCTGATTTTAAATAATAAAAATGGCATGCAAATAAAAAAGTAGCCGCCTGCGAAATGTTGCAGACGCAATCAAATAATCGTGCAGCAGTTAAATGTGATCCCGCCGACTGGTGCGCATTTAAGCGCTATATCGGCAATATTTCAAGTAAGAATAACAATCCTCATTTCCGCGGACGATTCGCGGCCCCGGTAGCGCTCAGGGCAACTCCACGGCCCGCGTCTTCAGGATCGCCGAAAAACGCGGATCGAAGGTCCGACTGATCGGCTCGGCCGCGGCACCGATCGCAACCGCCCACGGGTCCGTGAAACCCAGTTGCAGCCGCGGCGCGCTGCGTTGCCTCCGCTCGGCGATCGATGGCAGCAGCGGGTGGAGAGCGTCCATGAGAAGTCGGGCGAGCCCGGACGGCATGCCGCCGCACAGAATGATCGTCTGCGGATCGAAAACCGTTTCGAGCAACTGGATCGTCGCCCGCAATTCGAACGCCGCGTCTGCGATCCAGGCAGCTACGCGACGATCCTTCGAACAAGCGATGGCGTCGATGCGGCCGTAGAGATCGCCATCGGCGGGATCGATCTCGAGAATCTTGCACAGCGAGGCGATCGATATGCGATGCTCCAGCGGTGCCCTCCCGTCGTCGGCGCCGCCACGCGGCCTGCTCAAAATCATGCCGATCTCGCCGGCATTGCCATGCGAGCCGCGATAGAGTTCGCCATTGAGGATCAGCCCCGCTCCAAGCCCGTAACCGAGATAGACGCAGAGGGCGTGGTCCACTCCATGGGCAGCGCCGACCATCTTTTCCGCGGTCGCGGCCGCCGCCGCGTCGTTCTGGAGGCGCACGTCGAGACCGGTCCCCGCCGAGAGCCTTTCAAGCAAGGGAAAGCTCTGCCAGGCAGCCATCATCCAGGGATCGTCGGCCTCGGCGTCGACGCCGAACGGGCCCGGCATAGCAACACTCAGGCCAACGAGACGGTCCTTGGATTGCGGTGCGATGGCCGAAAGTTCCTGCCGTGTTTCGTCGATCAACGTCAGTATGGCCCCGACACCCATCTCAGGGCCGCCGGCCGGCAGGATTACCTCGTTGCGGGCGAGGACTGTGCCGATCAGGTCGACGGCGACCGTGCGCGTCACGTGGCGGTCGATCTGAAGACCGATGGCAAAAGCGCCTTCCGGCACCAGCCGATAGGGCGTCGATGGCTGCCCCCGCCCCTTGCGCACCGCGGCAAGCGACGCCACGAGCCCGTCGTTCTCGAGCTCCTCGATGATGTTGGAAACGGCCTGCTTGGTGAGTGCGGTCGCACGCGCCAGATCGGCCCGCGACAAGTGCCCGTTCAGCCGCAGAGCGTCGATCATGACGCGGCGGTTGTGTGCGCTCGCGCCTTCCTGATTGGTGCCGCTCTTCGCCCGGATCGGGCGGATCTCGTTCATGAACAAATCCTCTTGACACATCTGGACTATTGAACAAGAAATAAGTCAAGACAATTGACTTATTAAGAGGTCGAAGAACCTCGGGGGAACGAAAGCGGCCCGAAATGCCCGCGAGCGCTCCGGTTTGATTTGTCGACGGCGGCCGCGAGAAGCGGCGGAATTCCTGTTCGGCGCGCGACAGGCGCGCCGCGAAGACTGCAACGGTCAGCTACTGGAGGCGACAATGTTGAAATCCACCCGCAACGCTTTGATCGGCGCGACGCTCATCGGGGCTGGCTTTACCGGCCATGCCCAGGCCGAAACGACGCTGAACGCGCTGTTCATGGCACAGGCCGCTTATAGCGAGGCCGATGTGCGCGCCATGACGGAGGCTTTCGCCAAGGCCAACCCGGACATCAAAGTCAATCTCGAATTCGTTCCTTATGAGGGACTGCACGACAAGACGGTGCTCGCCCAGGGTTCCGGCGGCGGCTATGACGTCGTCCTCTTCGACGTGATCTGGCCTGCTGAATACGCGACCAACAACGTCCTCCTCGACGTTACGGACCGCGTCACGGACGAGATGAACAAAGGCGTCCTGCCGGGAGCATGGACGACTGTGGAATATGACGGCAAACGTTACGGAATGCCGTGGATCCTCGACACGAAGTATCTCTTCTACAACAAGGAAATCCTTGACAAAGCCGGCATCAAGGAACCGCCGAAGACCTGGGAGGAACTTGCCGAGCAAGCCAAGGCGATCAAGGACAAGGGGTTGCTCGAAAGCCCGATCGCCTGGAGCTGGTCTCAGGCGGAAGCGGCGATCTGCGACTACACGACGCTGGTCAGCGCCTATGGCGGCAAATTCCTCGACGGCGGCAAGCCGGCCTTCACCACCGGCGGCGGGCTCGATGCGCTGAACTACATGGTAACGAGCTACACGTCGGGGCTCACCAACCCGAACTCGAAGGAATTCCTCGAGGAGGATGTACGGAAGGTCTTCCAGAACGGCGAAGCCGCCTTCGCGCTCAACTGGACCTACATGTACAATCTCGCCAACGATCCCAAGGAGAGCAAGGTGGCCGGCAAGGTGGGCGTCGTTCCGGCCCCGGGCGCTGCCGGCAAGAGCGAGGTTTCGGCGGTCAACGGCTCCATGGGGCTCGGCATCACCGCGACCAGCAAGCACCCCGAAGAAGCCTGGAAATACATCGTCCATATGACCTCGCAGGAGACGCAGAACGACTATGCCAAGCTGAGCCTCCCGATCTGGGCCTCTTCCTATGAGGACCCCGAAGTGACGAAGGGCCAGGAGGAACTGATCGCTGCCGCCAAGCGCGGACTTGCCGCCATGTATCCGCGCCCGACGACGCCAAAATATCAGGAGCTTTCGACCGCCCTGCAGCAGGCGATCCAGGAAGCACTGCTCGGCCAGTCTTCTGCGGAAGATGCCCTGAAGAGTGCCGCCGAGAACAGCGGTCTCTGATGACGGCTCGGTCGGTCGCGGACGCGTTCGCCGTCCGGGCCAGCGCCCCAGCGCGCGGTCGGTGCGGCGACGGCGTTTCCTCGTCATCCCTGTGCTTGTCACGCGATCCTTCGGCGCCTGCGGCGCTGAAGGAGCTTTCAGCCCAAGAACCTGGGCTGGCTGGATTCCTGTGACAGGCACAGGAATGAGGGTCTTGATTGCGTATTGCCGGTAGCTACCGAAGAAGAGGTTTCCATTCATGACCGGCACCTGGATTTCGACGCGCGCTTGGCTTCTGATGTTGCCGCTCCTCGTGGTGATGACTGCCGTAATCGGCTGGCCGCTCGTCGACACCGTTCGGCTCTCCTTCACCGATGCGAAGCTCGTCGGCACCGAGGGCGGTTTCATCGGACCGGCGAACTACATCAAAATGTTGACCGGATCGAACTTTCAGCGGGCACTCGTCACCACGACCTGGTTCGCAGTCATTTCGGTTGCCGCAGAAATGGTGCTCGGCGTCCTTGCCGCGCTCCTTCTCAACCAGCAATTCCGCGGGCGAGCGGCGCTTCGTGC
This sequence comes from Sinorhizobium sp. M4_45, assembly GCF_002885915.1. Taxonomy (NCBI): domain Bacteria; kingdom Pseudomonadati; phylum Pseudomonadota; class Alphaproteobacteria; order Hyphomicrobiales; family Rhizobiaceae; genus Sinorhizobium; species Sinorhizobium sp. M4_45. Next base: position 177,478 of record NZ_NWVE01000008.1, on the reverse strand, counting down.
ATTGATGATCCTGCCTTGGGCACTGCCGACGGTGGTCAACGCGACCCTCTGGCGGCTCATCTACAATCCGGAATATGGCGCGCTCAATGCCGCGCTGACGCAGGTCGGCCTCCTCGCCAGCTATCGCTCCTGGCTCGGCGAGCCGGGAACGGCGCTTGCCGCGCTGATCGTCGCGGATTGCTGGAAGAACTTTCCGCTGGTGGCGCTGATCGCACTCGCCGCGCTCCAGGCCGTGCCGCGCGACATCACCGCTGCTTCGCTCGTCGATGGGGCCGGTCCGTTCAACCGTTTCCGCTTCGTCATCATGCCCTATCTCGCCGGCCCGCTGCTGGTGGCGCTGGTGCTGCGAACCATCGAGGCATTCAAGGTCTTCGACATCATCTGGGTGATGACGCGCGGCGGACCGGCAAACAGCACGCGCACGCTCTCGATCCTCGTCTATCAGGAAGCGTTTTCCTTCCAACGCGCCGGCTCCGGCGCGTCGCTTGCACTCATCGTCACCCTGCTCGTGACAATTCTTGCCGCCGCCTATGCGGCGCTCCTTCGAAAGGCCGCCGGAGCTTCGTGATGGAACGCCAAAGCCCCCTCTTTTCCGTCTTCATCCATGCGAGTGCCCTGCTTCTGGCCGTCGTCATCCTCGCGCCGGTCGCCTGGCTGTTGATCATGAGCATTTCGCCTGCCGCGGACCTCAGTGCCAAACCGCTGGCCTGGTGGCCGAGCGACATCGACCTCTCGCGGTACCGCACGCTTTTGTCGGCTGTCGAGAACAGTGCCGGTGCGGCCTTCATCGCCTCGCTCCTGAACAGCCTCAAGGTCGCCGGAATGGCGACGCTCGCCGCTGTGGTCGTTGCCGTTCCGGCCGCCTGGGCCGTGTCGCGCACGCGGGCCGTCGCCTGGTCGCTCTACGCGGTAATCGCCACCTATATGCTGCCGCCTGTCGCCCTTGCCGTGCCACTCTATATGGGTCTTGCCTATTTCGGCCTGCTCAATTCCCTCTTCGGCCTGGCGCTCGTCTACCTCACCATTCTCGCCCCTTTCACGACCTGGCTCCTGAAATCGGGCTTCGATTCCATACCGCGGGAGATCGAGAACGCGGCGATGATCGACGGCGCGCGGCTGGACCAGATCCTGAGGCTCCTGACGCTGCCGCTTGCCGCCCCTGTCATGGCGACCTCGGCCCTCTTCGCCTTCCTGCTCGCCTGGGACGAATTCTTCTACGCGCTGCTCTTCACCTCCGACCAGCGCGCCAAGACCCTCACGGTTGCCATCGCCGACCTCGCCGGCGGCCGTGTTTCGGATTACGGGCTGATCGCAACCGCCGGGGTCCTTGCCGCCCTGCCTCCGGTGTTGATCGGCCTTATCATGCAAAGAGCCCTGATTTCCGGGCTCACCAGCGGCGGCGTCAAGGGATGACCATGAGCATATCGAAAGACCGCCCGGCAGGGCTCATTGCAATCGACCGGGAGATGGCGCGCCAGCATGCCGACGCGATCGCTTCCTACGAGGGAGCGACGGCCACAGCGCAGCGGATCGCCGCATCGATGAAAGCGACGGGCCGACTCCTACTTCTCGGCATGGGCGGTTCGCATGCCGTCGGCCGCGCCGTCGAACCGCTCTATCGCGCCCTTGGCATCGAGGCGGTCGCCGTCCCGCTTTCCGAACAACTCGGCGAACCGCTATCGATCGAAGGCAAGACCGTTCTCGTCACTTCGCAATCGGGCGAAAGCGCGGAAGTGCTGCGCTGGTTCCGCGAAACGGACGGCGGCACAAGCAAGACATTCGGGCTGACGCTCGAAGAGGACGCATTCCTGGCCAAGGCCGTGCCTTCGCTCGTCGGATCAGGCGGGACGGAGCGGGCCTTTGCGGCCACGCGCAGCCTGACGGTGACCTTTGCGCTGCACCTGGCGGTCCTCGCCGCCCTCGGCGCCGATCCGGCCGACTCACTTCACTCCCTCAACGACCCCGAGGCGCCGGCAATCGACGGCGCGCTCGCAATGCTCGCCGATGTCGTCGCGATCGTCACCTCCGGCCGCAAACTGCAGGGTCTCGCCGAAGCGATTGCCCTTGGCCTTACGGAACTCTCCCGTCTGCCCTGTTTTTCGCTCGAAGGCGGGCAGTTGCGCCACGGGCCGATGGAAATGCTGGGGCCTTCTGTCGGCGTTGTCCTCTTCCGCGCCGCCGATCCGACCGCCAAGCTCGTCGGAGCCATGGCAACCTCGGCAGCCGAAGCCGGCTCGCCGGTTATCGTCTTCGACGCATCGGGCGAGCCTCCGGCTGCGGGTGCCACGACAATCCCCTTCAAGCCGGCGGCCGGCATGGCCGCGATCCTCGCTATGCTTCCGGTCGCGCAATCCCTGATGATCACTTTTGCCGACGCCCGCGTCGAAAACGCCGGGACGCCGGTGCGATCCACCAAGGTCACCCGGAGCGAATGACGATGCGTCCGCTTGCAGCCATCGGCAACGTCAACGTCGATCTGATACTCGGCCCGGCCGAACCCTGGCCGAAGCCCGGCACCGAGGTCATCGTCGATCATGACGAACTGCGCGTCGGCGGCTGCGCTGGCAACAACGCTCTTGCCTGGGATTCGCTCGGCGTGGATTATGTGATTGCGGCCAATGTCGGCAACGATCAGTTCGGCACCTGGCTGAAGGAGGCGTTCGGGAAGCGCTCGCACGACTGGCCGGTGGAAGCGGTCGGCACGACGCTTTCGGTGGGCATCACCCACCCGGACGGCGAACGCACCTTCTTCACGACGCGCGGCCACCTGCCGCTGTTCAGCCTCCCGCAAGTGCACTCGATGCTAGACGGCAACCGACTTCGAGGCGGCTATGCGCTGCTTTCCGGTTCCTTCCTGACGGACGCGCTCACCCTTGCCTATGACGCCCTTTTCGACTGGGCGGACGCCCACGACATCGCCGTGGGCCTTGACACCGGGTGGCCGCTCGAGGGCTGGACGGAGACCAACAGGCTCAAGACGCTCGGCTGGCTGAAACGCTGTCATTGCGCCCTCTTCAACGAGGTGGAGACGACCACGCTTACGGGTCTGCCCGATCCGGCCGAAGCAGCGCTGAGCCTGAAGGGCGAAATGCCTGCGGACGCCATCGTCGTCGTCAAGCGCGGCCCCAATGGCGCGCTCGCCATCGATCGGGACGGCGGAATTTTTTCCGTGCCGGCGCCGCAGGTTCAGGTCGTCGATACGATCGGCGCCGGCGACGTCTTCAATGCGGGCTTCCTGGCGGCACTCGCCGCCGACATGCCGCTCGAAGCCTGCCTCAAGACCGGGGTTACGATCGCCTCGGAAGCGATCTCCACCCTTCCGCGCCGCTACGGCAAGCCCCTTTCTGCCTTTCTCGAGGAATCCAGGCGATGAGCGCTCTCGAAATCCGCAACATCCACAAGCGCTACGGCGAGGTGGAAACGCTGAAGGGCATCGACATCGCGCTCGAAAGCGGCGAGTTCCTCGTTCTGCTCGGTTCCTCCGGCTGCGGCAAGTCCACGCTGCTCAACATCATTGCCGGGCTTGCCGAACCGAGCGGCGGCGACATCCTGATCGGCGAGCGTTCGGTCCTGGGAGTCCATCCCAAGGATCGCGACATCGCGATGGTGTTTCAGTCCTATGCTCTCTATCCGAACCTGAGCGTCGCCCGAAACATCGGCTTCGGCCTCGAAATGCGCCGCGTGCCGCCGGCCGAGCGCGACAAGGCGGTGCGCGACACCGCAAGGCTGCTGCAGATCGAGAACCTGCTCGACCGGAAGCCGGGCCAGCTTTCCGGCGGCCAGCGCCAGCGCGTCGCGATCGGCCGGGCCCTGGTGCGCAACCCCGAGGTGTTCCTCTTCGACGAGCCGCTGTCGAACCTCGACGCCAAGCTCCGGATGGAGATGCGCACCGAACTCAAACGCCTGCACCAGATGCTGAAGACGACGGTCGTCTATGTGACCCACGACCAGATTGAGGCGATGACGCTCGCAACCCGCATCGCCGTGATGCGCGACGGCCGCATCGAGCAGCTCGCCACGCCGGAAGAGGTCTACGACCGCCCCGCAACACTCTATGTCGCCGGCTTCGTCGGCTCGCCGCCGATGAACATTCTAGACGCCGAGGTGTCCGCAAACGGCCTGAAGCTCGACGGCTGCGAGGAGGTGCTTTCCCTGCCGGCAGCCTTTAACGGGGCCGCCTCGGCAGGACGGCGCGTGAAGGTCGGCATCCGTCCGGAGGCATTGCGGCTCGCAGCCGGGTCAGAGGCTCGGCGATTGACCGCGCATGTCGAGGTTGTGGAACTCACAGGGCCGGAACTCGTGACCACGGCCACAGTCGGCAGACAGCGCATCACCGCCTGCCTGCCGCCGCGCACGGCAGTCGGAATGGGATCGGCTCATGCCTTCACCTTCGACGAGACGGCCCTGCATCTGTTCGATCCGGAAAGCGGCCGCTCGCTTAGAACGGAATAGAGAGAAGAGCGACCTACCACCAATGCGGAGGCGGCTGTCACCGTCCGGCAGCCGCTCGTGAAGAAGCCTCCCGGTCACTGCGATAGCCAAGCTTCTCGGAGAGCTCGCCAGCTCCGTCGATCAGCACGCGGAGATAGGCCTCGCGATTGCGCAGACCGTCCTCTTTCGGTGCGACGAGGCAGAGCGTCGCGATGCAGACCGCTTCCGCGTCGTAGACCGGGACGGCGAAGCAATGGGTGAAGCTGTCGACGATGCTGTTGAAGGTGAAATAGCCTTCCTTCTTGGCTTTGCGGACTTGAGCGATGAATTCGGAGGGCTCGAGGCGCGTGCCATCCGGCAGGACGAAATCCTCCTGCGGTATGAAGGCCTGGATCTCCTCGTCGCTCATGTGATCCACCAGGAGACGGCCGGATGCGGTCCACGGAATGGCGACCGGTTCGCCGATATTGGTGGAGATTCGGAACGGGCGGCTCCCCTCGTTCATCAGAACGACGGCATATTTGTTGCCTTCGAGCTGGCACATCTGCGCCGTCTCGCGTGTCTCCTCGGCGATCCGCGCCAGAAGATGCTCGCTTTCGCGCATCAGGTCGAACTGTTCGGCATAGGCCGCGCCGAGGAAATAGAGCTTGCGCCCGAGAAAGACGCGGCCGTCATCGCCGCGATACTCGATGACCCCCTGGCGGACGAGCAGGTTGACGAGCTCATAGACCGACGAACGCGGCGCGCCGATCCCTTGCGCGATCTCGTTGGGGCGCAAGGGCTGACGCTGCAAACGCAGGAAATCGAGAATTTCGAAAGCCCGGTCGAGACCCCTGGCCCTGCGATTTATCGTGTCTTCCGCCTCCGCCACCGCGCCCTCCTTGCCGCTTCTATTCCGGCCCTTCAGAATTGACCTCAATTAGCCTTGTAGGCGACGCAGTCAACTTCGACCTTGCAGTCGACCATCATGCGCGACTGGACGCAGGCGCGGGCCGGCGGGTTGGCGCCGAAATACTCCGCATAGACGCCGTTGAAGGTCCAGAAGTCACGGGGGTCGTCGAGCCAGACGCCGACACGCACCACATCTTCGAGCCCATAGCCGGCTTCGTGCAGGATTGCGATCATGTTTTCGATCGCCTTGCGGCTTTCGGCGACGATTCCGCCGCCGACGATCTCGCCCGCCTCCATGGCGACCTGACCGGAAACATAGAGCCACCCGTTCGCCTCCACGGCGCGTGCAAATGGCAGGGGCTGCTTGCCCGCACCGGTTTCGCCCGTTCCATAACGCTTGATCGTCACGCTTCACTCCACTTCTTCATCAAATTCATTGCTTGCTCAGTTGAACGTCGAGGTCTTCAAAAACTCCGCCAAGCGTTCGGTCCTCGGTTTCAGGAACATCTCGCGTGGGTCCCCCTCCTCGCCGATGCGCCCCTGGTTCATGAAGATCACCCGGGACGAGACCTCGTAGGCGAAGCGCATCTCGTGAGTGACGATCAGCATGCTCATCCCATCCTCGGCGAGACCCTTGATGACCTGCAAGACCTCGTTGACGAGTTCCGGATCGAGCGCCGAAGTGACCTCGTCGAAGAGCATGAGCTTCGGATTCATGGCGATGGCACGGGCGATCGCCACGCGTTGCTGCTGGCCGCCGGAAAGCTGCCCCGGATAATGATCCTTGCGCGAGAGCAGGCCGACCCGGTCGAGCCATTTCTCGGCAAGCACCCTCGCCTCGTCGCGGCTCATCTTTTTCACTTTGACAAGCCCGAGCATGACATTGGCCGCGGCGGTCATATGCGGAAACAGGTTGAACTGCTGGAAGGCCATGCCGGTCAGTGCGCGCTGGCGGGCGATCTCCCGCTCGGGCTTGCGTCGGCGGGCGCCTCCTGCCGTCTCGTAGCCGATCTCCTGGCCGTCGATGGCGATCGTGCCGCCCTGAAACTCCTCAAGCATGTTGATGCAGCGGAGCATCGTCGTCTTGCCCGAACCGCTGGAGCCGATGATGCTGATCACCTCCCCCTGGCGCATCGAGCAATCGACGCCCTTCAGCACCTCGACCGTGCCGTAGCGTTTGTGAAGATCGCGGATTTCGAGAAGATTGGTCATGGGATTGCGAGCCTCACGATGGAACGGCGGTCTTGCGCTCGACGTAACGGCCAAAGCGCTCGATGCCGTAATTGATGACGAAATAGAGAAAGCCTGCGAAGAAATAGAATTCGAGGCTCATGAAGGTGCGGGAAATCACTTCCTGCGTCCGCAGCAGCAACTCGCTCACGCCGATGATGGAAAGCAGCGTCGATGCCTTGACCATCTCGGCCGCTGTGTTGACCCAGGCAGGAAGTGCCTGCCGCAAAGCCTGCGGGGCAAGCACATAGGCGAAGGTTTGCGCAAAGGTCAGGCCGATCGCCTTGGCGGCTTCGGTCTGTCCCTTTGGGATCGACTGCAGCGCGCCGCGCACCAGTTCGCCGACATGCGAGCTGCAGAAGACGGCGAGGGCCAGAACACCGGCCTGGAACGGCCCGAGATCGATGCCGATCGTGCTCAGGACGTAGTAGCTCGCGAGCACCAGGACGAGCACCGGCGTGCCGCGGATGAAATCGGTGTAACCGCGCACGAGCCATTTGAAGGGACGGAACCCGTAGACGAGCGCCAGACCGACGAAGACGCCCAGCACGGTGCCGACGGCGATCGAGAGAAGCGATATCGAGACGGAGACGCCGAGCCCTTTGAGGAGCGGTATCCGGGCAAGCCAGAGCTGGTCGAGAAACGAGAAATCCATGACGGTCACCTCGGCACTGCAAGACGCCGCTCGGCGGCGCGCATAAGGGCGGCCAGCAACGAGCAGGTCGCGACATAGAGGCAACTCGCAACGATCCAGGTCTCGATGACGCGGAAGGTCTCGACGTTGATCTTGCGTGCCTCGAAAGTGAGTTCCGGAACCGCGATCGCGGCGGCGAGCGAGGTGTCCTTGAAGAGCGAGATCATCGTACTGCTAAGCGACGGCAGGACGCTGCGCAGCATCAGCGGAATGATGATCGACGTGCGTATCTGCATCTCCGTAAGCCCGATCGCGAGCCCCGCCTCGCGCTGGCCCGGCGGTATGGCGATGAGGCCGCCGCGAAACACTTCGGCAAGGTAGGCCCCCGAGTAGATGGCAAGCGTCGCGACGAAGCTCTCGATCTTGCCCAGACGGACTCCGAGTTCAGGAAGCGCGAAATAGCTGAAGAGGACGAGAACGAGGATCGGCGTGTTGCGGATCACGGTGACGTAGAGCCCGGCAGGCTTGCGCAGCAATGCCCTCCTGGAAACGAGCCCAAAGGCCGTGATCAACCCGATCACGCAACCCGCGAGGATCGCGACAAATGCGAGGCCGAGGCTGAGCGCCAGACCTTCGAGAAGCAGGTCGAACGAGCGCCAGACGGCCGCGAAGTTCAAGGAATATGTCATGGAAGAAGCCGTTTCATGGAACAAGGCGGCTCCGCCAAGAGGCGGAGCCGCCATTGGCAGGGCTCACTTGTATTCGATGGGGAAACCGATCTGCGGCGGGGTGAGGTCCTTGCCGAACCAGGTCTTGAACGACTTCGCATAAAAATCGAATTCGACACCGGTCATGGCTTCGTGCAGCGCCGTGTTGACGAAGTTCAGCCAGTCCTGATCACCGCGCCGGACGCCGCAGGCGTAGGTCTGCGGGTTCCAGCCATAGCCGGCGTCCTTATAGCGCCCCGAGTTCTGGGTCATGTACCAGGCGAGCGAGGACTGGTCGGTCGCGGCGGCATCGGCGCGGCCGGATTCGAGCGCCTGATAGATCAGGTCGACGGACTCGTACTGGTCGACCGTCGCCTCCGGCAAGGCCGCATGGACCATGTCCTCGGCATAGACGTTCTGCAATACGGAAATCGTCACCGAAGAGCCGGCAGCTTTCAGCGCTTCATAATCGGCATACTCGCCGTCCGCCTTCAGCATCAGGCCGACGCCTTCACGGTAGTAAGGGATCGTGAAGGCGATCTGCTGAGCGCGTTCCCCGGTAACCGTCATGAATTGGCAGGTGATATCCACCTTACCGGTGGTGATGTTCGGAATACGAGCATCGGACGACTGGTTGACGAACTCGATCTTCTCCGGGTCCCCGAAGAGCGCCTTTGCGATGATGCGGCCCATATCGACGTCGAAACCCTGGAGCTTGTCTTCGGCGCTCTTGAAATGCCACGGCGCGTTGGTGCTGCCGGTGCCGAGTATCAGATGGCCGCGGCTCAGAATTTCGTCGAGCTTGCTCGATGCCTGTTGTGCTTGCGCCGGCATGGCCGCCAGCACCGCCGCGATGACGCTCGCGGCGACCGTGAATTTGCTGATCATTGAAAGACCTCCCCTTTCGCTCCCACTCACATATTCCGGTATAATGGACATTCGTCCTCAATAACGGATTGACCCATCAAATGCCTTGGGCCATTACTTGTCAAGCAGGATCGGCTACATTCGCCGCCGATCCACTTCGCATCGAGGAAACGCCCGCATGACACTGCCGATCGAAACCCCCGCCGTGCTGGTCGATCTCGATATCGCCCGGCGCAATGTCCTTGCGTTTCAAGCCTATGCCGACCGGAACGGCATCCGCGTGCGCCCGCACATAAAGACCCACAAGCTTCCGCAGATGGCCGAGCTGCAGCTCGATGCAGGGGCGATCGGCATCACCTGCCAGAAGGTGACGGAGGCGGAGGCGATGGTCGACGGCAGCGCCCGGATCGAGGATGTGCTGATCACCTACAACCTCCTCGGGACCGAGAAGCTCGCGCGGCTCGCGCGACTCAACGAAAAGGTGACGGTCAGCGTCGTCGCGGACAATGGGACCGTCGTCGACGGGCTCGCAGCTTTCTTCGCCGATGCCGGCAAGCCCTTGACCGTACTTGTCGAATGCAACACCGGGGCAGATCGTTGCGGCGTCGGGACACCGTCCGAGGCGGCGCGCCTTGCCCGGCGCATAGCCGAGGCACCGGGACTGCGCTTCGGCGGATTGATGACCTATCCGCCGGCCGATGGCGCCGCGCGCGTCCAGACCTTCATGAGCGATGCGAAGCGGCTGATCGAGGCAGAGGGGCTCGAAGTTCCCTGCATTACATCAGGGGGCACGCCCGGTATGATGCAGGCAGCCGAGGCGCCGGTAGCGAGCGAGCACAGGCCGGGTACGTATATCTATAACGACCGGTCGCTGGTTGCCCGTGACGTGGCGTCATGGGACGACTGCGCCCTCACCGTTCTCGCGACCGTGGTGTCGGTTCCCAGCGAAAACCGGGCGATCATCGATGCCGGGAGCAAGGTCCTGACGTCCGACCTGCTGGGTCTCACCGGCTACGGCCACGTGCTCGGCCGCGACGACATACGTATCGATCAGCTCTCCGAGGAGCATGGCCGCCTCGTCTCGGACGGTCCTATCGGGCTAAAGGTCGGCGAACAGGTCCGCATCGTTCCGAACCATGCCTGCGTCGTGACCAACATGGTCGACGCGGTCCACGTCATCGAGAGCGGCATGCCAAAAGGAACATGGACGGTCGTCGCCCGCGGCCACGTCCTTTGACCGGGCTCCCCGTCACGATGATGGCGCTCTGAGAGCCCGCCGGGGACCCGAAAACCATTAGTCCACAATTTTAGTGCATTTCTAGAATGTCGTGCTATTTTATCGGCGGCAGAGAGCCAAGACCGATAACGGGCACGGCATTCTTTCAGCAGCTCGCATATTGACAGGACTTTTCAAGAAACCGCCTCCAGGCGTCATAAGTTTGCGTTGAAGTAGTCTACCAAATCGATAGCTTTATCTGGCAAAAGATGGAGGTCGAAATGAGCTCGAATAGTCTTGCCGGAATAGTCAAATTAGCGCTTATCGTCGGAAGCCTGCAGCTTGGCTCGATTGGCCCCGCGGCTGCGGACACTACGATCCTGAACGTGTCCTACGACCCGACTAGGGAACTTTACAAGGAATTCAACGCGGCCTTTGCCGAAAAATGGCAGGCCGACACCGGCGAAACCGTGACGATCCAGACATCGCATGGCGGTTCCGGCAAGCAGGCCCGTTCGGTCATCGACGGACTGGAGGCCGACGTCGTGACGCTGGCCCTCGAAGCGGATATCGACGCGATCGCCAAGGAAAGCGGCAAAATTCCCGCCGATTGGAAGTCCCGCTTCGATAACAACAGTGCGCCCTACACCTCGACCATCGTCTTCCTCGTCCGCAAGGGCAACCCCAAAGGCATCAAGGATTGGGGCGATCTCGTCAGGGAGGATGTGCAGGTAATTACGCCCAACCCGAAGACTTCGGGCGGCGCTCGCTGGAACTTCCTGGCCGCCTGGGCCTGGGCACGTGCCGCCAATAACGGGGACGATGCGAAGGCGCAGGAATATGTGGCGCAGCTCTTCAAGCATGTGCCGGTTCTCGACACCGGCGCGCGCGGCGCGACGACCACCTTCGTCCAGCGCGGCCTTGGCGATGTGTTGCTGGCCTGGGAAAACGAAGCCTATCTGTCACTGGAAGAACTGGGCCCCGACAATTTCGACATCGTCACGCCGTCGATCTCGATCAAGGCGGAGCCCCCCGTTGCGCTGGTCGATGGCAACGTCGACAGCAAGGGTACCCGCAAGGTCGCCGAGGCCTATCTCGACTATCTCTACAGCGATGTCGGGCAGAAGATCGCGGCCAAACACTACTACCGGCCGTTCAAGCCTGAACTGGCGGATCCCAAGGACACCGCGCGCTTCGCCGAATTGAAGCTCGTCACGATCGACGATTTCGGCGGCTGGAAGGAAGCTCAGCCGAAATTCTTCGGGGATGGCGGGGTCTTCGATCAGATCTACAGGCCGGGGCAATGATATCGATGGCCGCTCGCAGCAACACGCGGTGGCGGTTTCGGCAGCCGAGCGTCATTCCGGGTTTCGGATTGGCACTCGGCGTGACGCTGGCATGGCTCACCATCATCGTTCTCATTCCTCTCTCCGGACTGCTGTGGCGCTCGAGCGGCCTCGGATGGTCGAAATTCGTGGAACTGGCGCTTGACGAGCGCACGGTCAACGCATTGACGATCAGCTTCGGCACGGCCTTCATCGCCGCCGTTGTCAACCTCGTCTTCGGCGTGCTCCTCGCCTGGGTTCTCGTGCGCTATCGCTTCCCCGGCAAGCGCGTGATCGACGCCATGGTCGATCTGCCCTTCGCCCTGCCGACCGCGGTCGCCGGCATTGCGCTCACGACGCTTTATGCGCCGAACGGCTGGATCGGCTCGCTGCTCGCTCCGCTCGGCATCAAGATCGCCTTCACTCCGGCCGGGATCGTCGTGGCGCTGATCTTCGTCGGCTTGCCCTTCGTCGTGCGTACCGTGCAGCCGATCATGGAAGAGATCGACAAGGAAGTCGAAGAGGCGGCTGCGACCCTCGGCGCCACCCGCTTCCAGACGATCAGCCGGGTCCTGTTGCCGGGTCTCCTGCCTGCGGGGTTGACCGGCTTCGCACTCGCCTTTGCCCGCGGCGTCGGCGAATATGGTTCGGTGATCTTCATCGCCGGCAACCTTCCCTATGTCTCGGAGATCGCGCCGCTTCTGATCGTTATCCGCCTCGAGGAATTCAACTATCCGGCAGCAACCGCGATCGCCGCGGTAATGCTCCTGCTTTCCTTCATGATGCTGCTGGTCATCAATGTGATCCAGGCGTGGAGCAGACGGAGATATGGTTATGGCGCATGATGCCGGCTACGCTTCCAATACGCTTGTGACGGCCGCAACCTCGGAAACGCCGCTTTGGCGCGTGATCCTGACCGCCGTTGCGCTCGGTTTCGTCGCGCTCTTCCTGCTTCTGCCGCTCGCCACGGTGTTCATCGAGGCGTTCCGCAAAGGAGCGATGGAGTTCTTCACGGCGCTTGGCGATCCCGAGACCTTTTCCGCGATCCGTCTGACACTGCTCGTCGCGGGGATCGCCGTGCCGCTCAATCTCGTCTTCGGGGTGGCGGCCGCCTGGGCCATCGCGAAATTCGAGTTCAAGGGCAAGGCGTTCCTGACGACGCTGATCGACCTGCCCTTCTCCGTCTCGCCAGTGATCTCCGGTCTCGTTTTCGTGCTGCTATTCAGCTCTCACAGCGCGCTCGGGCCGATCCTGCAGAGCTACGGCATCCAGATCCTCTTTGCCGTTCCGGGTCTCGTGCTCGCCACCGTATTCGTGACCTTCCCCTTCGTCGCGCGTGAATTGATCCCGCTGATGCAGGAACAGGGAACGGCCGACGAGGAAGCGGCACTCTCGCTCGGCGCCACCGGCTGGCAGACCTTCTGGCATGTGACGCTTCCCAATATAAAATGGGGCCTGCTCTACGGCGTGCTTCTCTGCAATGCCCGCGCCATGGGCGAATTCGGGGCGGTCTCGGTCGTGTCCGGCCATATTCGCGGGCAAACGAACACCATGCCGTTGCAGGTCGAAATCCTCTACAATGAATATAATTTCGTCGCCGCCTTCGCGGTGGCGGCGCTCCTGGCGCTCCTGGCGCTGGTAACGCTCGTTTTGAAGACTGCTCTTGAACTTCGCTACAGCGACGAGATCGCTGCCAGCCGCAGGCACTGAAAGGTCCAGACCTCCATGGAAGTCCGCGTCCAGAATATTCGCAAGGAATTTGGCCGTTTTCCCGCGCTCGAGGACGTTTCCCTCGACATCCGCTCGGGTGAACTGATCGCGCTCCTCGGCCCCTCCGGCTCCGGCAAGACCACGCTGCTCAGGCTGGTCGCCGGGCTCGAAAGCCCGACCGAAGGCACGATTTTCTTCGGCGACGAGGATGCGTCGAAGAAGACCGTGCAGGAGCGCAACATCGGCTTCGTTTTCCAGCACTATGCGCTTTTCCGCCACATGACGGTGCTCGACAACGTCGCTTTCGGTCTGAAGGTGCGGCCCGCCAAACGGCGGCCGGCGGCTGCCGACATCCGCCGCAGGGCGCTCGACCTGCTGGAACTCGTGCAACTCTCCGGGCTGGAGAAACGCTACCCGGCCCAGCTTTCGGGCGGGCAGCGCCAACGCGTCGCACTCGCCCGCGCCATGGCAGTCGAGCCCAACGTTCTGCTCCTCGACGAGCCCTTCGGCGCGCTCGATGCGCAGGTGCGCAAGGAGCTGAGGCGGTGGCTGCGCGAAATCCACGATCGCACCGGCCACACCACGATCTTCGTCACTCACGACCAGGAGGAAGCACTCGAGCTTGCCGACCGCGTCGTCGTGATGAGCAAGGGCGCGATCGAGCAGGTCGGCACGCCCGACGAGATCTATGACCATCCGGTCTCGCCCTTCGTCTACGGCTTCATCGGCCAGTCCAACTGCCTCAACGTCACCCTCGCCAATGGCGAAATCTGGCATGAGGACCGCCCGATCGGCCTTCGTGCCGGGAACGAACCGGACGGCGCCGCAACCCTCTATTTCCGCCCGCACGACGTGGAACTCATCGACGGCTGCGGCGGTTGCCTCGCCGGCCTCGTCACGGCCAGCCGGCGCGTGGCGGGCACCCGGCATCTGGAACTCGACCTCGGACGTACGCACCCTCCGGTCGAGATCGAGCTACCGCCGGAACGGACCGCCTCCACGGACCACACGCGCATCGCCTTCCGGCCGACGCGATGGAAGCTATTCCGCAAGGGCGGACAAAAGGAAGCACCGCCGATAGAGGCGGAGGCGCCGGTGCTCGCGGCCACCGGCACGTGAGGCGGTGAACCCGGGCTGTGGAAGCGCGGATTCGCCCGGTCTGGACGCCGGGCGTTGATCTGCCGAATTAATCGTTCCGATCAAATGAATCCTGCGGTAGAAACCGTCCAATGTCTGTTATCGATGATCTCACGAGCGCACTCGGCGATGCCGTTCTCACCGGCGACCGGATCGCCGAACGTCACCGCGGCGATGCAAGCCTCACGGGCCGGATCCTCCCCCTGGCGGTCGTTCGCCCGGCAAGCGTTGCCGAGGTCGCCGACGCGCTGAGGATCTGCAACGCGCATCGCCAGGCCGTGGTGCCGCAGGGTGGCTTGACCGGGCTCGCCGGCGGCGCCAATCCGTGCGCTGGCGACGTTGCCATTTCGCTGGAGAGACTTTCCGGCATTGAGGAGATCGATGCTGCGGCAGGGACGATGACGGTGCTCGCCGGAACACCCCTCGAAGTCGCCCAGCGCGCGGCCGAGGATGCCGGTTTCCTGTTGCCGATCGATCTGGGGGCGCGCGGCTCCTGCCAGATCGGCGGCAATCTGGCCACGAATGCCGGCGGCATCCGGGTGATCCGCAACGGTGTGGCACGCGACAATGTGCTGGGGCTCGAGGCCGTTCTTGCGGACGGAACCGTGATTTCGTCGATGAACAAGATGATCAAGAACAACACGGGCTACGACCTGCGGCAGCTCTTCATCGGTTCGGAAGGCACGCTCGGCATCATCACGCGGGCGGTATTGCGCCTGCGCCCGCTACCGGCCGGGCGGCTGACGGCGCTCTGCGCGCTCGACAGCTATGAGAATGTCGTCGCTCTGCTCAAGCGGGCACAGAAGGAACTCGCCGGCCTCTCCGCCTATGAGGCGATGTGGGAAAGCTATTTCCGTTTCAACTGCGAGGCTGAAAAGCTCAGGCTTTTCGAAGCCACTCCCGCTTTCGCCGTCATCGTCGAAGAGGACCTGCAAGGCCATGAAGCGGAACGCGAACGGTTCGAAATGTTTCTCGGGCGAGCCCTGGAGGACGGTGTGATCGGCGACGCGCTGATCGCGCAATCGCAAAAAGAGGCTCAAACCCTCTGGCGTATCCGCGAGGGTCACGCGCTGGATCGGCTGCCCCTGCTTCTCAATTTCGATGTCAGCCTGCCGATCGGCGCGATCGGCAGCTTCGCCGAGGATTGCGGCACGGCGCTCCGGGCCAAGTTCCCCGAAGCGCACGTGTCGTTCTTCGGCCATGTCGGCGACAGCAACCTTCACATCGCCTTTTCCGTTCCAGGCGCAACCGAGGAAACGGCCCACGCGGTCGACGCCGTCGTCTACGGACTGGTCGGCACCTATAGCGGCTCGGTTTCCGCCGAGCACGGGATCGGCCTCCTGAAGCGCGACTTTCTCGATCGCTCCCGCAGTTCGGCGGAACTCGAACTCATGCGGCGCATCAAGAATGCCTTCGATCCGAACGGTATTCTCAATGCCGGCAAGGTCGTAGCCTAAGGCCTGTTGAAATTCATTTCGAGTTTATGACGGCTGCTGCGAGATGGATAATGGCGTTGAAGCTCTGTCGGTTTGTCGGCATGCATGGCGATGCAGCTCAAAGTGCTCCAGCGACCTTTGCGCGTCTCATAAGACACGCGGCGCTGTAGGAAACTGTTCAGAGGACGGCAAATCTCTCCTCCGTTCTCATCCCTGTGCTCGTCACAGGGATCCAGCAGCGCCGCGTCTGCGACGCGAAGCGTTCTTTCAGCCCAAGGACTTGGTCTGGCTGGATTCCTGCGACAAGCACAGGAATGAGGAAATCAAACAAGCGGCGGCGGCTGGCCCGAATCTTCAAACCCATGAGGCGGGCGATTTCGGCAGCCGGCCATCGGGGTCGATGACGCCGAGACGCGGTTCTTGCGGACCGTTCCAACGCCAGAGCGCAACACAGGTGCCGCCGGGCGACATGAAGGATGGATAGATCACCCCATGGAAGTCGCGCGCCAGAAGCTCCGACTGGAGCCTGTGGGTCTCAGGCACCGCGCCCTTGTCGAGCGCATCACGCCATTCGCAGCGATGGATCGCCTCATCCACACCAAGCTCCACAAGAAGCCTGACATCCGTGAGGTCCGCGAGCCTCGCCCCGCGCAACTCGAGCTGCACGATCAGCGCCGGATGCTGGACGAAACCCTGATTGTATTCGGCCCAGGCGGTGGAAAGCTCGCGCGCGCCATAGATCGCAGGCACGCCGATCGGGTTCCAGCGGCCACCGAAGCGAGCAGCACCCGCGCCGGATAGCGGCATATGTGCCCAGCGTGGAACGAAGGCGCGCCAGAGCGTTATCGGCTCGACCGACGCCGTCGGTTCCGGATCGGGCCGCGATGCGGGCGGAATGTGTTTCCTCATCCCGTCTTAAGCGTAGACGCCGGCGCGTACCGATTCGAGATAGGCGAGCACCTTGTCGGCCTTGCCTTCACCGACCAGGTCGAATGCCGTCTTGCCGGCCCAGCCGGGAATAGGCTGGTGCTTGAACCAGATGACGGCGCGGGCTTCGTCGCCCGCCATTTCGGAAGCCATGGCCAGGATGCGGACGACCTTGCTCAAGGCGCTGTCGACCTTCCGGGCGCCGGATTTGGCCGTCAGCGTATTGCGGGCGACACCGATCAGCTTGGCGAGTTCGGCGAGCGTGACGCCCAATCGGTCCGCGACCAGGCGGGCCGAAAGAAACGGGGAATGATCGTCCCCGAAACGGGCTGCAGGGATCTGGAAATCGAGGGCAATCATGAGAAATCGATCCTGTTTTGATCGGGTCCCTATAAAAATAGGATCGATTTCCCGTCAATTCAAGCGCAATCTCGGCTCATAGCCGCCAGGAGGGATTGCGCCGTTCAAAGAAGGCCGACACGCCCTCCCGTGCTTCGTCCGTTTCCCAGCTATCGGCAAGCTGTTCTATCGTCGCGGCGATGACGGCGTCGGTGATGGGAAGACCCAGCGACCGCGCAAGCCGCTTCGCCCGCCCGGCGGCGCCCGGAGCCGCGACGAGATAGGCCGTCACCGCGGCATCGACGGCCCCGTCCAGCATGGTGCCGTCGACGACCGTCGTCACGAAACCGGCGACCTTCGCCTCCTCCGCACCGAAGATCCGCGCCGACATGAACAGCGGCCGCGCCCGCGCCTCGCCTGTCCGGGCAACGACATAGGGGCTGATCGTCGCCGGGATCAGCCCGAGGCGCGTCTCGGTCAGGCCGAATTGGGCGCCGGAAGCGGCGATCACCGTGTCGCAGACGCTGATCAGCCCGACGCCGCCGCCGAAGGCGTTCCCATGCACGCGCGCAATCAGCGGCTTCGGCAGATCGTTCAGCGCCTTCAACATCATCGCAAGCCGCGTCGCCTCGGCGATCCGCGTCGGCCGGTCGGCGGAAAACTGCTGACGCATCCATTCGAGATCGCCGCCGGCACAGAAACTCTTGCCTTCGGCGTCGAGAATGACTGCCCTGATCGATGTGTCAGTTGCGAGCCGGCCTGCGACGGCCGTCAATTCGCCGATCATGGTTGCAGAAAGCGCATTGTGCTTTGCTGAGCGGGCAAGCGTCACCCGGGCGACGCCGCGCTGGTCGATGGCACAGCGGATCGTATCGAAGGTCATGCTGCGCTCCTCAGCGATAGTGCAAAAGCAGCGGCGCGCTCAAGTTTGTTCGAGTCGAGGCCGGTGGCAAAACCCCGCGCATCGAGAAAGGCGTTCACCGCAAGCGTATCGACATTGCCGGCCGCTCCCGGCGCATAGGGACAACCGCCGAGCCCGCCGGCCGAAGCGTCGAAAACCCGGATACCGCGCTCCAGTGCTACCGCGATATTCTCCAGCGCCAGGCCGGACGTGTCGTGGAAATGCCCGGCGAGTTTCTTGACATCGATCTCGCGGAGCGCCGCTGTCAGCATGGCATCGACCGCTTCCGGCGTGCCGCGCCCGATCGTGTCGCCGAGACTGATTTCGTAGCAGCCGAGGTCGGCAAGCAGCCGCGCGACGCGGGCGGTCTGCGCCGGCGCGATCGCGCCCTCATAGGGACATTCGACGACACAGCTCACATAGCCGCGCAGGGGAATGCCTTGGCGCCGGCTTGCTTCGGCGACCGGCCGAAAACGCTCGATGCTTTCGACGATCGAGCAGTTGATGTTCTTCTCGGAGAAGCTTTCCGACGCCGAGGCAAAGATCGCGACCTCGTCGGCGCCAGCCGCAAGCGCCGCCTCGAAGCCGCGCATATTGGGCGTCAATGCCGCGTAACGCGTGCCCGGACGCCGGACGATGTCAGCCATGACAGCCGGCGCATCGGCCAATTGCGGTACCCAGCGCGGACTGACGAAGCTCGTGACTTCGATGCGCTCGTAACCGCAGTCGGACAGCAGATCGATGAGCCTGACCTTGTCCTCGGTGGCGACGAGCCGCGACTCGTTTTGAAGACCGTCGCGCGGCGCCACCTCGACAATCGTGACGCGCTCCTTTGCCGGCGACGTCATTGCGCAGCCTCCTCCGTCAGCGTCACGAGCAGCGTGCCCTCGCTGACCTGAGCGCCTTCCGCCACATGCACATTGGCGATCGTGCCCTCGCGTGAGGCCGAGAGCGTCAGTTCCATCTTCATCGCCTCCATCACGACGAGTGCCTGTCCCTTTGTCACCGCGTCGCCGGCGCCGACCCGCACCAGCTTCACGAGACCCGGCATCGGCGCGACCAACTCGTCGTCGGCAATTTCGCTGCTCTGCCCGCCGGTCAATCCGTCCGGCAGCTGGAACACCAGGTTGCGCCCGCCATGGAAGAGCGTCAACGCCTCGCGATCCCGCGAGAAACGGATCAGGCGCTTCTGTCCGGCCACCTCGAGCCGGGCACCACCCTCGAAGCGGTCGAGCACCAGGACGGGCAGCGTGCTCGCGCCGGCACGCACGGCGAACTGGTCGCGGCCGCGCGAAGCCAAGGTCACGGTTACGCGGTCGTCCGCATGCTCGATCACCACCATGCGGTGCGCGTCGCCCCAGATTTGCCAGGAGCCGAGCGACGACCATGGATCGCTCGACTTGTTCGGATCGAGCGCGCCGGTCGATATGATCGCCGCCAGCGCCAGCGCCTCGTCGCCGGGTGCGACCGGCGCGGTCAGGCGCTCGATCTCGCGGTCGATCAGCCCCGTATCCGGATGGCCGGAGCGGAAGTCGTGCTCTTCCGTCAGGCGGATGAGAAAATCGCGGTTGGTAACGGTGCCGCCGATGCGGCATTCCTTGAGAGCGTCCTGCAAACGGCCGAGCGCCGCCGAACGGTTCTGGCCATGCACGATCACCTTGGCAATCAGCGGATCGTAATAGGGCGTGATCGTATCCCCCTGCCGGACGCCGGAATCGATCCGCGCAGTATCCTCGGGAAAGCTCAATTGCGTCAGCCGGCCGGTCGCCGGCAGGAAGCCCCGGGCCGGATCCTCCGCATAGAGGCGCGCCTCGAAGGCCCAGCCGTTCATGGAAATATCGGCCTGCTTCTTCGGCAGCGGCTCGCCGCTGGCGACCCGCAACTGCCATTCCACGAGATCGATGCCGGTGATCGCTTCCGTGACCGGATGCTCCACCTGCAGCCGCGTGTTCATCTCCATGAAATAGAAGTGATCCGGCCAGAGACCGTTGGTCACATCGGCGATGAATTCCACCGTGCCGGCGCCGACATAGCCGATCGCCTGGGCGGCTCTGACCGCCGCATCGCCCATCGCACGGCGGACCTCGGCCGTCATGCCGGGCGCCGGCGCCTCCTCTATCACTTTCTGATGTCGCCGTTGCAGCGAGCAGTCGCGCTCGAAGAGGTGAACGATATTGCCGTGCCGGTCGCCGAAGACCTGCATCTCGATGTGACGCGGCTTCGTCAGATAGCGCTCGATAAGCACCGAACCGTCGCCGAAGGCGGATTCGGCCTCCCGTCGTGCGGCCTCCAGCGCCGGGCCGAAATCCTCCTGCCGCTCGACCCGGCGCATGCCTCTGCCGCCGCCGCCCGCCCGCGCCTTGATCAGCACCGGATATCCGATCTCCCGTGCCCTCTCGGCAAGAAAGGATGCATCCTGCTCATCGCCGTGGTAGCCGGGCACGACCGGTACTCCGGATCGTTCCATGAGCGCCTTGGCCGCGTCCTTGAGACCCATGGCGCGGATCGCGGCCGGCGGCGGCCCGACGAATATCATGCCTGCTTCTTCGACAGCCTCGGCGAAATCGGCGTTCTCCGAGAGAAAACCATAGCCCGGATGAATGGCTTGTGCGCCGACGCTTCTTGCCGCTTGAACGATGGGCGCAATCGCCAGATAGCTTTCGGCGGCGGGCGCTCCCCCGATCCGGATCGCTTCGTCGGCGAGCGCCACATGCAGCGCGTCTCCGTCTGCGTCGGAATAGACGGCGACGGTGCGAATGCCGAGCCGTCGCGCGGTGCGGATGATGCGGCAGGCAATCTCACCGCGATTGGCAATCAGGAGCTTCGAAAACATGCGCCTCTTTTCCGGTGCTATTGCGCCGCTACCACTTCGACTTCCATGAGCCAGGCCGAATCGAAAATGCCGGTGATCACCACCGTTATCGCCGGCGCCAGCGAGCCGAGATAGTCGTTGCGGATTTCACGGTTTGCCACGACATGCTGCCTGTCGGCGAGATAGGTCGTGACCTTGACGATGTCGGTCTTGGACATGCCGGCCGCCTTGAGCTGCGCATCGACGTTCAGCCAGACCTGGCGCGCCTGCGCTTCGAAACCTTCCGGCACGACGTCGTCCGACGTCACCGGAATTTGGCCGCTGACGAAAAGCATCCGCCGGAAATCCTCGACGCTGACAGCCTGCGAATAACCGCCGCGCGGCTGCGGTGCATTCAGGGCATTGATGTTGTCGCGTTTCATCTCGGGACCTCTCGTCACATTCTGAACAGTCCGAAGCGCGTCTCCTCGATCGGCGCGTTCAAAGCCGCCGACAGAGACAGCGCCAGCACGTCGCGGCTCTTGCGCGGATCGATCACGCCGTCATCCCAAAGCCTTGCCGATGCATAGAGCGGATGGCTCTGCCGTTCGAACAGATCGAGCACCGGCTGGCGAAAGCGTGCCTCCTCCTCTTCGCTCCACGGTTTCCCCGACCGCCTCAAGGCTTCGCCGCGCACCGAGGAGAGGACGCCTGCCGCCTGTTCGCCGCCCATGACCGAAATGCGGCTGTTCGGCCACGTCCAGAGAAACCGCGGCGAGAAGGCGCGCCCGCACATCCCGTAATTGCCTGCCCCGAACGAGCCGCCGACCAGCATGGTGATCTTCGGCACCTTCACAGTGGCCACTGCGGTCACCAGCTTGGCGCCGTGCTTGGCAATTCCCTCCGTCTCGTATTTGCGGCCGACCATGAAGCCGGTGATGTTTTGCAGAAAGACCAGCGGAATCCTGCGCTGGGCGCAAAGCTCCACGAAATGGGCTCCCTTGACGGCCGATTCCGAGAAGAGCACGCCATTATTGGCGACGATGCCGACGGGAATTCCGTGGAAATGGGCGAAACCGCAAACGAGCGTGGTGCCGAAGCGCGCCTTGAACTCGTCGAAACGGGAACCGTCGACAAGCCGGGCGACCACCTCGCGGATCTCGTAGGGTGTCTTGAGGTCGGCGGGGACGATGCCGGCGATCTCCTCCGGATCGTAGAGTGGCGGCTCCGGCTCGATGCGCTCGACCGGCCACGGCTTCTCACGGTTCAAGGCCGAAACGGCCCGGCGCGCCAAGGCCAGCGCATGCGCATCGTCGCGCGCAAGGTGATCGGCAACGCCCGAAAGACGCGTGTGGACGTCGGCGCCGCCAAGGTCTTCGGCCGAGACTACCTCGCCGGTCGCCGCGCGAACGAGCGGCGGCCCTGCGAGAAAGATGGTGCCCTGCTTTTCGACGATGATCGCTTCGTCGGACATGGCCGGCACATAGGCGCCGCCCGCCGTGCAGGATCCCATGACCACCGCGATCTGGGGGATGCCGGCCGCCGACATGTTGGCCTGATTGTAGAAGATGCGGCCGAAATGGTCCCGGTCCGGAAAGACCTCGTCCTGGTTCGGCAGGTTCGCGCCGCCGGAGTCGACAAGATAGACGCAGGGGAGCCGGTTCTCCGCCGCGATCTCCTGCGCGCGCAAATGCTTCTTGACCGTCAGCGGATAATAGGTGCCGCCTTTGACCGTCGGATCGTTGCAGACGATCATGCACTCGCGGCCGGAAATCCGGCCGATGCCGGTGATCAGGCCCGCGCCCGGCGCATCGTCGTTGTACATTCCATGGGCGGCGGTCGCTCCGACCTCCAGAAAAGGCGTGCCCGGATCGATGAGAGTAGCGAGCCGATCCCGCGGCAGGAGCTTGCCGCGGCTGACGTGGCGCTCGCGCGCCGTCTCGCCGCCACCGGCTGCGGCCAGGCGCACCGCGTCCTCGACCGTCGCGATGGCCTCCGTCATGGCCGCGCGGTTCGCCTTGAACTCCTCCGAGGACGGCGAAATATGCGAACGCAATACTGTCATGCTCCCCCCAAGCGTTACCTATTCGGCCTATTTCGTTTCGGCGAAGAGCTCCCGTCCGATCAGCATGCGACGGATCTCGCTCGTGCCCGCACCGATCTCATACAGCTTGGCGTCGCGCAGCAGCCGGCCTGCCGGATAATCGTTGGTGTAGCCATTGCCGCCCAGCGCCTGTATCGCCTCCAGCGCCATGGCCGTCGCCTTTTCCGCCGCATAGAGAATACAGCCGGCCGCGTCCTTGCGCGCAGTCTCACCACGGTCGCATGCGGCCGCCACGGCATAGACATAGGCCCGCGCGGCATTCGTCGTCACATACATGTCGGCAAGCTTTCCCTGCATCAACTGGAACTCGCCGATCGGTTGCCCGAACTGCTTGCGCTCATGGAGATAGGGGACGACGACATCGAGGCAAGCGGCCATGATCCCGAGCGGTCCGGCAGAAAGCACGACCCGCTCGTAATCGAGGCCGGACATCAGCACCTTGACGCCCTCGCCCACGCCGCCGAGCACGTTTTCCTCCGGCACCTCGCAATCCGTGAAGATGAGTTCCGACGTGTTCGATCCGCGCATGCCGAGCTTGTCGAGCTTCTGGCCGGCCGAAAAGCCGGGGAATGCCTTTTCCACCAGGAAAGCGGTGATGCCGCGCGGTCCGGCTGCCGGATCGGTCTTGGCGTAGACGACCAGGACATCGGCGTCAGGGCCGTTGGTGATCCACATTTTGCTGCCGTTCAGGACGTAACGGTCGCCGCGCTTGTCGGCCCTGAGTTTCATCGAAACGACATCGGAGCCGGCGCCGGGCTCGGACATGGCAAGCGCCCCGACATGCTCGCCTGAAATGAGCTTCGGCAGATATCTGCTCTTCTGTGCCGGTTTGCCGTTGCGGTTGATCTGATTGACGCAGAGATTGGAGTGGGCGCCGTAGCTCAGGCCCACCGAAGCCGAGGCGCGGCTGATCTCTTCCATCGCCACGCAATGGGCGAGATAGCCGAGTCCCGCACCGCCATGAGCCTCGTCGGCGGTAACGCCGAGCAGGCCGATCTCCCCCATCTCCCGCCAGAGCGACATCGGAAAGGCGTTTTTGCGATCCACATCGTCCGCAAGCGGCGCGATTCGCTCCACTGCGAAGCGGCGCACGCTCTCGCGCAGCGCATCGATCTCCTCGCCAAGCGCGAAGTTCAATCCAGCTTCAAACATTTCCATCTCCTCCCGACGCCCGCTCCACGATCTCCCCATCGCCGAGCAGAAGTGAGCCGCTGCGATGTGTCGCCGCACGTCCACCTCGCGAACGATAACATCGCCGCCGGCTAATTTCCTTCCAAAGAGCCGGCGTGCCAAGCACGATCTGCAAAGACCGCGGCGGGCATTGCGAAACGCAACCTTAAAGACGGGCGAGGCCTGCAAGCGCCTCGCGGACGATCTCCGCCAGCGGTTGGGCGACGTCTACGGCGACCGTCCTCACCTCCCCTGTCGGATCCTCGAGCGTCGCAAGCTGCGTCTGCAGCAAAGAGGACGGCATGAAATGCCCTGTGCGGTGGTGCATCCGCTCCGCAAGCACGGACTCGCTGCCGTGGAGGAAGACGAAGGCCAGGCCACCGGGTGTACTTTCGCGAAGCTTGTCCCTGTAGCTGCGCTTGAGGGCGGAGCAGGAAACGACAACGGGCTCCCGGCTCGCCAGCTGCTCTCCGATCGCAGCGAGCCACGGCCAGCGGTCGTCGTCGGTGAGCGGAATCCCCTCGGACATTTTCCTGATGTTTTCCGGAGGATGGAGCGCGTCGCCTTCGATGAAGGGATATCCGCAAGCTTGGGAGATCGCCTCCCCCACCGACGATTTGCCGCTGCCGGAGACGCCCATGACGACAATCGAGCCGGCAAAGCGCCGTGGCGGGGTTGCTTCTGATTTGTACTCAACACTCATGTCGCAGGCTTCCACTCATTACTGATGTTCCCTTAAATCCTATCCGATTCGACGACAACGTTTCGGTTATGAATGCTGCGACTTGCCCCTGGTGCGGCAAGTTCTCTGCCGACCGGCGTTTCGAACCCGACAATCATTGGAAACTTGCGTTTTGCCACAGAAAGCGACGCGTGCTGATTGCATCGCGGCGTTCATTCAAGCAAACTTATATGCCATAAGCTGAATCGAACTCGCGAGGAGACTACCAGATGAACAAGAAGGATCCTAACCCGATCGATGCCTTTGTCGGCTCGCGTGTTCGCATGCGCAGGCTGATGATAGGTCTGAGCCAGGAAAAGCTCGCCGACGGGCTCGGCATCACCTTTCAGCAAGTCCAGAAATATGAAAAAGGCACCAACCGCATCGGCGCCAGCCGGTTGCAGGCGATCGCCGACATACTCGGTGTTCATCCGAGCTTTTTCTTCCAGCAGGACGAGGGCAGCGCCCAAACGGGCAAGCCCGCTGCAGATGTTCACGAATCCCAGGAGATTTCATCCTTCGTCGCCTCGAAGGAGGGTATCGCACTCAACCGGGCCTTCCTGAAGATCACCGACCCGGTGCTTCGCAAGAAGATCATCTCTCTCGTCGCGGCGATGGCGCAGACGCCCGAGTCGGATCAGACCCCCGCCCAATCCGGAACCCGCCACGCGGAATCCCTCCATGGCTGAAGATCGCCATGAACATGGCTGTCCATGAAGACGATTGGCGGCGGACAGACTGCCTCCGCCGTTTTCAAATCCACTGAGGCGGAATGAAAGTCGTATTCGTTGGCCCGACCGTTCCGGATGCTGTGCGGTTGGCCGGCGACACGCTCACGATCCGCCCGCCTGCCAGGCAGGGCGATGTTCTCCGGGCGGTGCGCGACGGCGCTGCGGCCATCGGCCTGATCGACGGCAACTTCGAACATGTCGCCCCCGTTTGGCACAAGGAAATTCTCTTCGCCCTTTCCGAGGGCGTGGCCGTCTTCGGCGCAGCGAGCATGGGTGCTCTGCGCGCGGCCGAATGCGCCGATTTCGGAATGGCCGGCATCGGCGAGATCTTTCGCCAATATGCAAGCGGCGAGGCCGAAGACGATTCCGACGTAGCACTGCTCCACGCTCCCGAGGAACTCGGCTACGCGCCCCTGACCATTCCCCTCGTCAATGTCAGGGCAACCCTCCGCCGACTCCTGGAACTGCAATCGTTGTCCGTCGAAGATGCCGCTGACGTCGAGGAAGCCGCCTCCTCCATGTTCTACAAGGAACGGAGCTGGGGTGCGATCGCTGCGCGCGCCCGGCTGGTAACGAACGGCGATGCACTGATCGGGAAGCTGCGGGCGGGCTATGTGGATCAGAAGCGGGCCGACGGCCTCGAGCTTCTGGAAACGCTGCGCAGCCACACAGGCGAACGACAGCACGCGCAATGCCAATGGACGTTTCATGCGACCAGCCTCTGGGCGAGAGCGCTTGACCCGTTGCCGACTTCGACAAATAAGCCTGCCTGAATTTACGCCAGACCGACGGTCATTAGCCTATTATTTAGGCACCACAGTATATCGCAAAATATTTGGGCATATCCATATTGCGGAAATTGCTGCATCGCATCATGATACGGCATGACCCATCGCGACCTCACCATTCTTGTGATTGACGAGAACGCCATCCGCGCCTCGATCATCGAGGAAGGATTGCGCGAAGCAGGACACGGCAAAGTCACCGTGATCCATGAGGTTCATGGCGTCGCCCGGGTCATCGAGACGCTCCGCCCGGACGTGATCGTCATAGACATCGAAAACCCCAACCGGGACATGATGGAACATCTTTTCCAGCTGACCCGCACGGTCGGTCGCCCGATCGCGATGTTCGTGGACCGCTCCGACACGGCCTCTATCGAAGCGGCCGTCGAGGCAGGCGTCTCGGCCTATATCGTCGACGGATTGAAGAAGGAGCGCGTCAAGCCGATCCTCGACATGGCCGTCAGCCGCTTCAAGGCGTTCAGCCGGCTTCAGCGCGAACTGGCGGAAGCCAAATCCGCACTCGAAGAGCGCAAGCTCGTCGAGCGCGCCAAAGGCATCCTCATGAAAATGCGCAGTCTTTCCGAAGAGGAAGCCTTCGCGCTGCTGCGTCAGACGGCGATGAACGAGAAGAAAAAGATTTCGGAGATCGCGCAAAGCGTCGTGACCGCCGCCGGATTGCTGATCCGGTGACCGGCCGCTCTTCTGCTGCGGCACCTCGGGAGACACCGGAGTGAACATATTGACGAACAAAAGTGAACTCACCGGCAAGAAGCTCGCCGCCGGCGGTGCCAGGCCGGCGCCAGGTCGCATCCGCCACGAGGGATCGCGCACCGTCCGCGCAGGATTCATCCCCCTCGTGGACGCGGCCGTGCTGATCGCCGCCGCCGAATTCGGCTTTGCACAGCGCGAAGGCATCACCCTCGAACTCGTCAAGGACGTCTCCTGGGCGAATGTACGTGACAGGCTTGCCTTTCGACAGTTCGACGTGGTCCACATGCTTTCACCCATGCCGGTTGCCGCCATGCTCGGCCTCGGCTCCAATCCGTCGCCGACGATAGCGCCCTTTTCCCTGGGGCGCGGCGGCAACGCAATCACGCTGTCGACGCGGCTCTACGGCCTTATGCAGGAGGCAGAAGGGCTCGGCGCAGGCGAAGATGCATTGAAGAATGCCAAGGCCCTGGCGGCGGTCATCCGCAGCGCGCAGGCAGCCGGCAAGCCGCCGCTGACGCTCGGCGTCACCTACCCCTTCTCGTCCCATAACTACGAGTTCCGCTACTGGCTCGCGGCCGGCGGCATCGATCCCGACCGCGACGTCAAGCTGATCGTGGTGCCGCCGCCAATGACCTCCGACGCGCTGGCCGCGGGCGCCATCGACGGCTTTTGCGTCGGGGCGCCCTGGAACATGGTCGCATCCGAACGCGGCGTCGGCCGCATCGTCGCGACCAAGCAGGACATCTGGCCCTCCGCACCGGAAAAGGTCATCGGTATGCGTCCCGAATGGGCGGAAGCCAACAGGGACACGGTCTCGCGCCTGATCGTCGCGCTCGACCGCGCCGCCCGCTGGTCGGACGAGCCGGGCAATCGCGGCCGCCTTGCGGAAGTGCTGGCAGAGGAACGTCACGTGGCAGCACCGGCCGACATCATCCGCCGGGTGCTTGCGGGCGAATTCGCAGTCGACCCGGAAAGAAACCGCCGCGTCGTCGAGAACTATCTCGTCTTCCACGCAGACTTTGCCAACTTCCCGCGTCCCAGCCAGGCGCTCTGGACCTACAGTCAAATGGTGCGCTGGGGACAGACATCCTTGTCGAGGCAGGGAATTGGCGCGGCCATCTCCGCCTATCGTCCGGACCTCTATCGCGAGGCGCTGGGCAAGGGTGCCTTGCCGGCCGACGCGGACGGCAGGCTCGAAGGAGCAACCGACGGCGATCGTTTCATGGACGGCCACGTCTTCGATCCGGGCAGGATCGACGACTATATCAGGTCCTTTACCGTCGGGGGCAATGGCGGGGTGCAGCACCCGGGCGATGATATCTGAGCTAGACTAAGGCCTGTTGAGATGACGGCTGCTGCGAGATGGATAATGGCGTCGAAGCTCTGGTCGGTTTTGTCGGCACGCAGGGCGATGCGCTTGAGTCATTGAGTACCGAGCGTGCGCGTCTCATGAGACGCGCGGCGCTGCAGGAGGCGTATCGGAGGACTGCAATCTCTCCTTTTACCTCGTCCCTGTGCTCGTTACAGGGATGAGAGCAGCGCCGCGTCTGCGGCGCGGGAGGCGTTCTTTCAGCCCAAGGACCTGGTCTGGCTGGATTCCTGTGACGAGCACAGGAATGAGGAAATCGACAAACGGCCGCGGGTGGCACACCTCGAGAATTTCTGTGGCGTCGCAGTAAATCTCGCCTCCCTTCGGTCGTGACCTCGGGCTCCTTCGTCAATCCCCGGGCGGTCGCCATCCTCGTGTCTGGCCCGGGCTTGGCCCGAGAATCCACATGCGAGCCTGACAAAGACAGAGCGCTCACATCAGCCTTCAAACGTGTAGTCCTCGATCGATTGCTGCTTCATTTCGATCGAGAAACCAGGCCGCTCGGGCGGCATGTAAGCGGCGTTACGGATCACGCACGGATCCAGGAAATGTTCGTGCAGGTGGTCGACATATTCGATCACCCGACCGTCCTTCGTGCCGGAAACGGCAACGTAATCGATCATGGAAAGGTGCTGCACATATTCGCAGAGGCCGACGCCGCCGGCGTGCGGCCAGACGGGCAGTCCGTATTTGGTGGCGATCAGCAGCACCGCCAGTACCTCGTTCAGGCCACCCATGCGGCAGGAATCGATCTGCACGATGTCGATCGCGCCCTCGGCGATGAACTGCTTGAACATGATGCGGTTCTGGCACATCTCGCCGGTCGCGACCTTGACCGGGCCGATCGCCTCGCGGATCTTACGGTGTCCGGCGACGTCGTCCGGGCTCGTCGGCTCCTCGATGAAGAAGGGCTTGGCAAAGGCGAGCTTTTGCACCCATTCGATTGCCTCGCCCACTTCCCAGACCTGGTTCGCATCGATCATCAGGTACCTGTCGGGGCCGATCACTTCGCGGGCAATCCTCAGCCGGCGGATGTCGTCGTCGAGGTCACGCCCGACCTTCATCTTGATGTGGTCGAAACCTGCGTCGACCGCCTCCTGCGCAAGCCGCCGGAGCTTTTCGTCGTCATAGCCGAGCCAGCCTGCAGAAGTGGTGTAGCAGGGGTAGCCCTCCTTTTCGAGCCTGGCGATCCGCTCGGCTTTGCCGGGCTCGGCCCGCCGCAGGATCTCGACCGCCTCGTCGCGGGTGAGAACATCCGTCAAGTAGCGGTAATCGACGATATCGGCGATCTCTTCCGCCGACATGTCGGCGACGAGACGCCACACCGGTTTGCCGGCATCCTTTGCGAGGAGATCCCAGACGGCGTTGACGATGGCCCCGGTCGCAAGATGGATCGCGCCCTTTTCCGGGCCGATCCAGCGCAGCTGGCTGTCGCTCGTCAGGTGACGCCAGAAGTGGCCGGGATGTTTCAAAATGCCGCCGATGTCCTGGCCCACCACGAGATGCCGCATGGCCTGGATCGCCATGCAGCATATGTCGTTGCCGCGCCCTATGGTGAAGGTGAGGCCGTGACCCGCCAGCCCCGGCCGATCCGTGTCGAGGATGACGTAAGCCGCCGAATAGTCCGGATCCGGGTTCATGGCGTCCGAACCGTCGAGGCTCGCCGAGGTCGGGAAGCGAAGGTCGAAGACGCGAAGGTCGGTAACGCGGGTCATGTTTGCTCCAATACCTACAGCGCCGCGCGCCTTTTCGGACGCGCGGAGAACACTGCGGCACTTTGATGCTGCCTGTTCGTGTCCTTCAGTCGAATTGACCGAAGGAAACATGCGAGTAGCTCAGGTGTCGGCGCGAACGCGCTGCTTCTGACTGCCGAGGCCCTCTATGCCGAGTTCGACGATGTCGCCGGCCTTCAGATAGCGCGGCGGCTTCATGCCCATGCCGACGCCCGGCGGCGTGCCCGTCGAGATGATATCACCGGGGCGCAGCGACATGAACTGCGAGAGATAAGAGACGAGATAGGCGGCGCCGTAGACCATCGTCTTGGTCGAGCCGTCCTGCATCGTCTCGCCGTTGACCTTCAGCCACATTGCGAGATCCTGCGGATCCGCCACCTCGTCCTTGGTGACGAGCCACGGTCCGGTCGGCCCGAAAGTGTCGCAGGACTTGCCCTTCGTCCACTGACCGTGCCGTTCCGTCTGGAAAGCGCGTTCGGAGACATCGTGGACCGTGCAGTAGCCGGCGACGTAGTCGAGCGCCTCGGCTTCGCTCACATATTTCGCCGTCTTTCCGATGACGATGCCGAGTTCCACTTCCCAGTCGGTCTTCTCCGAACCCCGCGGCAGGATCAGATCGTCGTTCGGCCCGACGATGGCGGAAGTCGCCTTCATGAAGATGATCGGCTCCGGCGGCACGGTCGCGCCCGTCTCGGCAGCATGATCGGAATAGTTGAGGCCGATGCAGATGAACTTGCCCGTACCTGCGACGCAGGGACCAAGCCTCGGATTGCCGGACACGGCAGGCAGCGCCGCGACATCGAGCTTCGCGAGTTCGTCAAGCTTGCCGGGGTCGAGCGCGCCTGCGGCGAGATCGGGAACGTGGCCGGAAATATCGCGGATGATGCCGTCGGAACCGAGAAGACCCGGCTTTTCCTGGCCCGGTTCGCCATAACGAAGAAATTTCATGTGCTTTTTCCCTGATGAAGCGTTCAAATGGTCCAGCCGCCGTCGATGGCGTAGGCCTGGCCGGAGGTGTAGGTGGCGCCGGCGAGATAGACGGCGAGGTCGGCGATCTCTTCGGGCGTGCCGAGGCGGCCCATCGGCTGGCGGGAGATAAAGGCCGCGCGCGCCGTTTCGTAGTCTCCCTGTGCCCGCATGCGGCTTTCGAGCGACGGGCTTTCGACCGTTCCCGGGCAGATCGCATTGCAGCGAATGCCGTCGCCCACATAGTCCGCCGCAACGGCTTTCGTCAGTCCGATGACGGCTGCCTTGGTCACCCCATAGGCGAAGCGGTTCGGCACGCCTTTGATGCTGGAGGCCACCGAGGCCATATTGACGATCGACCCGTCCTTGCGGGCGATCATGCCGGGCAGCACCGCGCGGATGGTGCGGATCATCGACTTGACGTTGAGGTCGAAGGCGAAATCGAGGTCCTCGTCCTTCATCGTCAGCACCGAGCCTGCATGCACGAAACCGGCGCAATTGAAGAGCACGTCCACCGCCCCGATTTCTGCGACCAGCGCTTCGACCGCAGCGGTGTCGAGGACGTCCAGCCGGTGGGTGCTGATGCCCGCCTCGCCTTCGAGGCTGCCGACGGCGTCCGCATTGATATCGGTCGCATGGACCTTGGCGCCGGCCTTGGCGAAGGCAAGTGCGGTTGCGCGTCCTATGCCCTGCGCCGCAGCTGTGACGAGGACGACCTTTCCGGCAAGGTTCGCTGTCATTGGATGGTTCCCTCAAGTTTGCGTTCGACGATCAGAATGTGATCCGCGGCAAGAACGACCTCGCCGCGCTGGTTGATGACCTCGCACCGCTCGATGACCCGGCCGGCCCTCGGTCGCTTCGGATCGTCTTCCTTGGCGGCGATGGTGACGCGGGTGCGGATCGTATCGCCGATATGGACAGGGCGGACGAATCGCAGACGGTCGTAACCGTAAGAGAAGGCGACCGGGTTGATCAAGGAGGCGGTGAGCCCGACTCCGATTGAGAAGATCATCGTGCCGTGGGCAATGCGCTGACCGCCGGGCAGCGTTTTGGCGAACTCCGCATCCATGTGGTGCGGGAAGAAATCACCCGTATGCCCGGCATGGACGACGAAGTCCGTTTCCGTGATCGTGCGTCCGCTCGTCAGCCGCACATGGCCCTGTTCGTAGTCCTCGTAGTAGATCGTCTGCTCGCTCATTTCACTTTTCCGATGGAAGCGCTGCGATCGGCGTTGCCGGGCGCGCGCTCGATTGATAGGCGGCCTCCACCAGGGCCATCGTCCGCCATGCGTCCTCGACCGACCCGATGAGTTCATCGTCCTCGCCGCAGGCATGGCGTTGCAGATTGGCCATCCGGTTGGCGAAGGCGTCGGGGAACCACGAACCTTCAAGCGGCACCGAAATCCATTCGCTCTCCCCCGAGGGACGAATCCACAGCTCGTCCGGCTCACCGCGCGGATAGTCGAGATTGACGCCGAGCTTGACATAGGCGGCACCCCTCGTCCCGCAGATGCGGAATTCGCAGGCCTGGAACCTCCGCCCGAAATCGTGGTCGTGATTGACGGAAAGCACGCAGCGCACGGCATCGCCATAATCGAGGATCGCGGCGGTGCGGGTTTGAGCCACCTCGTGGTTCGGATGGCCGATGGTCTTGGCGTGAACACCCTGGGGATCGCCTAGGAGACTGCGCACGAGGTCCAGGTAGTGGATGGAATGCATCGCGATCTCGATGCGCGGCAGTCCCTTCAGGAACGGCCAGAGCCCCCAGGGCGTCGCAAGCGCCAGCCAGGCGTCGAAATCGACGACCTCGCCGAGATAGCCCCTGGCGATCGCGTCCTTGAGCGCGAGCATCATCGGCGCGAAGCGGAGCTGAAAGTTCACCGCCGCCCTGATGTTCCGCTCACGGCAGATTTCGAGAATTCCGGTCGCCGCCGCAAGATCGCTGCCCATCGGCTTCTGTATCAGCGCAAAGGAGCCCTTCGGCAGTTTCGAGAGAATCGAGGCATGCGCGGCCGGCGGCGTCGCGAGATCGAAGATCGCGTTCTCCGCCGAAAGAGCCTCCCCTTCGCTCGTAAACGCCCTGACATCCCATTGCCGCGCGAGCGCCGCCGCCTTCTCCGCATCCGGATCGAAGATGCCGGCCACCGGGAAGCCTGCGTTCCTGTAGGCCGGAAGATGGGCGTCGCCGACGATGCTGCCCGCACCGAAGATGACGATGGGGCGTGGCGTAGCCGGCTTCGGCCACCATTGCCGCAGCGACGAGGGATCGAACGTCTCAGTCATGGTGGAAGACTTCCTCCATCATAGCCCACCACTCGCCTTGCCGGCGGCCTTCGAGAGGCTTCTGACAGGGCATGCACACCGACCACCATTCCTGGTTTTTCGGATGTGCCGCCATCTTCGCCATGTCGGCTTCGAAGTCCTCCCCGACATATTCCCAGTAGCCGAAGAGAAGGTTTTCCGGCTCCTTCAGGAAGATCGAGTAATTGGTGATGTTGCACTCGCTGATCAGCGCGAGAATTTCCGGCCAGACGGCCGCATGCAGCCGTTTGTATTCCGCCACTTTCGGCGGTTCGAGCCCGATCACCATTCCCATTCTCTGCATGACCGTTCCCTTCTACCGGCGGAACTCGCGGGTGAACTCGGCGACCGAGCGCGCCTGGACAGCCTCCCAATCCCAGGCGATGCCGATGCCCGGATCGGAAGGCGCGATCGCCCTGCCCTCCCGGATCTCCATTCCCTTTTGCGTCAGATCGTCGAGCTGCGGAATGTATTCCACATATTTCCCGTTGGGCACCGCGCAAACGAGGCTCACATGCAGTTCCATCAGGAAATGCGGGCAGACGGGAATGTCGAAGGCCTCCGCCGCGTGAGCCACTTTCAGCCAAGGGGTGATGCCGCCGATCCGCGCCACGTCCACCTGGACGATCGAGCAGGCGCCCTTTTGCATATATTCGCGAAAATGGCGGATGGAATAGACGGACTCGCCGACGGCGATCGGCGTCGGCGTCGACCGCGTCAGGCGGATGTGGCCGTCGAGATCGTCGGCCGGCAGCGGTTCCTCGATCCAGGCGAGATCGAGTTCGCGGAGCCGGGCGGCGCGGCGGATCGCCTCGTCGACGGTGAAGCCCTGATTGCAATCCGTCATGATTTCGAAGCCGTCGCCAAGTGCTGCGCGCATGGCCGAGAGCCTGTCGTAATCCTCCGCCCCGCTCGGCTTGCCGATCTTGACCTTCGATCCGGAGAAGCACTTGGCCTTCGCCTGCAACGCGTCGTCTACGAGGGCCTGCTTTTCGATGTGCAGCCAGCCGCCCTCGGTGGTGTAAAGCGGGCAGCTTTCCTTCGCCCCGCCCGCCAGTTTCCAGAGCGGCAGCTTCTGCTTCTTCGCCCGCAGGTCCCATAGCGCCGTATCGACGGCGGCGAGCGCCAAAGCCGTTATGGCGCCGATGGTCGTCGCATGCGTCGCAAACTCCATCTTGTGCCAAAGCGCCTCGATGCAGTCCGCGTCTTCCCCGAGCAGGATCGGAACCAGATGATCGGAGAGCAGCCGCATGACGGACGATCCGCCTGTTCCGATCGTGTAGCTGTAGCCGGTGCCGGTCGCACCGTCCGCATCCGTGATCGTGACGATCGGCGTTTCCTGGCTCACGAAGCTCTGGATGGCGTCGGTCCGCTTGACCTTCGGCGGAAGATCCACCATCCGCAGTTCTATTTTCTCGATCCTTGCCATGTCAGCCTGCCAAAGCCTTTCCGGTCTCGCCGTCGAAGAGATGCGCCCGGGACAGATCGAGGCTCATGCGCACCGCCTCGCCCGGGCGCAGCGGCCGCGGGTTGAGCATGCGCGAGACCCAATCCCGCCCGTTGAACTGAGTGAAAACCAGGGTTTCGTTGCCCAGCGGTTCTGTGATCGTGACCGGAAGCTCGATCTCGTGGACGGCGTCCGCATCGCCCGCATGGAGGCCGTGCCCCGAAGGATAGACATCGTCCGGCCTAAGCCCGAAGGTCACTTTCTGGCCCTCGCGAACCGAGGAACGGAAGCGTGGCGGAAGCGGCAGGGTCGCTCCGCTTGCAAAGGCGAGCTTTCCGTCCGTCAGGACCGCCTCCTCCATGTTCATCGGCGGCGAGCCGATGAAGCCGGCGACGAACTTGGTCGCCGGGCGGCGGAAGACATCCTCCGGCGTGCCCACCTGCTCGATATGCCCGTCGCGCATGATGACGATGCGGTCGGAGAGCGTCATCGCCTCCACCTGATCATGGGTGACGTAGATCATCGTCGCCTGCATGCGGGCGTGCAGTTTCTTGATCTCGGTGCGCACCTGGGTCCTGAGCTTCGCGTCGAGGTTCGACAAAGGCTCATCGAAAAGAAAGACGTCCGGCTGCCGCACGATCGCGCGTCCCATGGCGACGCGCTGGCGCTGGCCGCCCGACAGTTGCGAAGGGCGACGTTCGAGAAGATGGCCGAGATCGAGGATCGCCGCCGCCTCGGCAACGCGCGTCTTGATCTCTTCCGCCGGACGCCCGGCGATTTTCAGCGAGAAACCCATATTCTCGGCAACCGTCATATGCGGGTAGAGTGCATAGGACTGAAAGACCATCGAGATGTTGCGCGCCCGAGGCGGCAGATCGTTGACCGTTCGCCCGCCGATCTCAATCGCGCCGCCGCTGACCTCCTCGAGCCCCGCGATCATGCGCAGCGTCGTCGACTTGCCGCAGCCCGAAGGTCCGACGAGCGCAATGAATTCGCGATCCTTCACTTCGAGATCGATGCCGTGCACGACTTCCAGAGCGCCGTAGCGCTTGACGAGTTTCTTGAGCGTAACGGGCGCCATGAACGATTATCCTTTCACCGCGCCGAAGGTCAGGCCCGAGACGAGGTGCTTCTGAATGATGAAGGTGAGGGTCAACGCCGGAACGATCATGACGACCGCAAGCGCGCACATGCCGCGCCAGTCGATGGTGAATTCGGCGGTGTAGTCGAGGAGCCCCACGGGCAAGGTCTTGGAATTGACGGAGCGGGTAATCTGCGAAGCGAGTGCATATTCGTTCCAGGACGTCAGGAAAGCGAAGATACCGGCCGACGCAATGCCCGGGCCGGCAAGCGGAAACTCCACCTGCCAGAAGGCCTGCCAAGGGGTGCAGCCGTCGATCTGCGCGGCTTCCGCGAGATCTTTCGGCACCTGGCGGAAGAATCCGTCGATCAGCCAGATCGTGAAGGGAACGTTGAGCGCGACATAGGTGAGGATGAGCGAGAAATGCGTATCGATGATGCCGGTGCGCGCATAGAGCATGAAGAGCGGCAGCGACAGCGCGATGCCCGGCACCGCGCGCGTCAGCATGAAGCCGAGGAAGATGGCCGACTTCGCCTTGAACCGGTAGCGCGCGAAGGCATAGCCGCCGGCAAGGCCGATCGCCAGGGCGATGACCGTCGAGGTGACCGATACGATGAGCGAATTGCGGAAATAGTCCCAGACCGGGACGCCCCCCTGCCCTGCGCCCGAGAACATCGCCCGGTAGGCGTCGAACGAGAGCGTCTCCGGGATCCAGACCGGCGGCTTGGCCATGATCTCGACCGTCGGCCGCAGCGATGACAGCACGATCCAGAGGCCCGGCAGGCAGATGACAAGCATGGCGAGAAAGAGCCCCACGAGGTGTGCCACCTTCAGCAACCGCCGCCGCAGGCGATGAGACGCGTTCGTATCCATTACCACTCGGCTCCGATCTGCTGGCGCGCCGCGGCGAGCTTGCGGAAGAAATAGACAGTGAAGACGATCGACAACAGGATGGCGACGTAGGCCATTGCGTTGGCCATGCCCATGCGGGCGTCGCCATAGGCGGTGCGTCCGATAAGCGTCCAGAGCAGTTCGGTGCGCTTTGCCGGGCCGCCATCCGTCATGATCTTGACGATGTCGTAGGCGCGCGCGACATCGAGCGAACGGATCGTCATCGCGATGAAGGCGAAGGGCATCAGGTAGGGCCAGGTGACATAGCGGAAGGTCTGCCAGGGCGTGCAGCCGTCGACATGGGCCGCTTCGACCGGATCCTTGGGCATGGCAAGCAGCCCGGCGAGAATGAGGATCGCGAAAACCGCGGTCGAAGACCAGACCTCTGCGACGATGATCGAGAAGAGCGCGAGATTGCCGTCGATCAGCCAGGGGATGGCACGATCGGTGAGGCCCAGCGACTGCAGCGCGTTGTTGACGAAGCCGATATTGTCGTTGAACAGGAACTTGAACTGGAAGCCCACCAGCACCGGCGAGAACATCATCGGAAACATCATCGCGGTCCGCAACGCCCGCTGGCCGTAAGTCGCCTTGTTGACCAGCAGCGCCAAGCCAAGACCGAGGAACATCTCGGCGTTGAGCGCGACGGTGAGAAGGAGCACCGTCCGGCCGAAAGCGACCCAGAATTCGGCATTGGTAAGGACGTTCACATAGTTGCGAAAACCGATGAAGACCCAAAGCGAGTCCGGCTTCGTCAGACGGAACGGGGTGAAACTCGAATAAAGCGAGAAGACGAGCGGCAGCACGATGAACACTGCCAGGACGATGAAGGCCGGAAGCAGCAGAAGCGTGGGTGCCGACAGTTTCGAGAGCTTCATCGGAGATCCTGGGAAGAGTTCACATGCGTGGCGGCGCCGAAACGGTCCGGCGCCGCCTTTCAATCGGGATCAGAGCTTGCCGGCGTCTTCGAGGATGCCGGTCGCCTTTTCGGCGGCGGCGTCGAGCGCTTCCTTCGACGTCTTGTCGCCGAGGATCGCTGCCTGCAGTTCCGGATAGACTGCGTTGGAGATCTCGATCCACTCAGCCGTCTGCGGCACCGGGAAAGCATGCTTTGCCGCTTCCTGGAACGCCTGCAGGACCTCGGTCTTGTAGGCGTCGCCTTCCGCGGCCTTGATATTGTAGTCCCAGACGGCGCTTCGCGTCGGCAGCGGGCCGGCGGCGGATTCGAGCTTCTGGCTGTCCTCATTCGTCAGCCACCAGACGAGCGAGGCGGCTGCTTCCTTGTCGGCGCAGGATTCGGTCACCGAGAAGCCGTGATGCCCGGACCAGCCGGTGCGCTTGCCGGAGGAGCCGGCCGGCTGAACCTTGACGCCGACATTCCCGGCGACCTTCGACGATTTCGGATCGTTGAAGAAGGATGCCCAGCCGGGCCAGTCGAGATTGACCGCGATCGAGCCCGAGGCGAAGCCCTGTCCGAGATCGTCCCAGAGATAGTTGGTGGTGCCCGGCGGTACCGCCTTGTCCTTGTAGAGCTTGACGAACCATTCGAGCGCGCGCACGCCCGCTTCCGAATTGAAGGCGGGGCGGCCGTCCTTGTCGAGATATTCCCCACCCTCGGCGACCAGCATTTCGTAGAAGCGGCCGTTGATCGCTTCCTCCTTGCCGGCAAACTGGGTGCCGTAGAAATTCGGCGGAGCGGCGAAGAATTCTGCCTGGTCGCTCACCTGAGCCCAGGTGTCCGGCGGCGCGAGGTCATAGCCGTATTTGGCCTTGAATTCGGTCTTCTTCGCCTCGTCCTGGTATAGGCTCTTTTGGAAATAGAGCGCGGAGACGTCGAACTGCGCCCGCGGCAGCATGACGAGCTTGCCGTCGAGCGTCGAGGCGTCGATTACGGCCGGTACGAATTTGGCCACTTCCTCGGAAGGGATGAGGCCGAAAAGGTCCGCATAGATGTCCGGATACTGCGGAGCGAAGGAGGAGTGGTTCGAACCGACGCACCAGGTGAGGCCGCCGGTGGCGATATCGGATTTGATCTCCTTGTCCAGTTCGAAGTGGTTCTTCTTCGACAGGATATTGACCTTGGCGCCGGTCGCCTTCTCCCATTCGCCGATGCGCTCATAGAGTTTCTCGTACTGCTGTCCACCGATCAGCTTGGCGTCGATGGTCACGCCTTCGAACTTGCCGGGCAGGTCCGCGGCATTTGCCGCCCCCATTGCGCAAGCAAGCATGATCACTCCGGCCGATACGCCGGAAAGCAGCCTGTTCATTGTACTTCCTCCGCTGAACACGCCCTTCTCCGAGAGCATGAGTCCTCATCCGTGAGAAACTAATTTATATACAAACGATAAATTTATGGATGGTCAAGGGCCATTCCCTTCCGTCTTCCGCTTTTCATGCGTATATGGAGAGGAATATTCATCTGGGAGAGACGCGGATGGACAATGAAGAGTCCGACAAGTATCGCGCGCCGGCACTCGACAAGGGCCTGGACATACTGGAGCTGCTTGCCAGCGTCGACGGCGGCCTCACGCAGGCGGAGATTTCGAAGAGGCTGAACCGCAGTCCGAACGAGTTCTACCGCATGCTCGACCGTCTCGTGCGCCGCGGCTACGTGACCCGTATCGACGGCGATCTCTATTCGCTGACCCTGAAGCTCTTCGGATTGGCTCAGTTGCATGCGCCCGTGCGCCGGCTCGCTTCCTTCGCCACGCCGTTGATGCGTGACCTCGCCCAGCGGTCTAAGCAGGCCAACCAACTCGCCGTCTTCGACCGCGGCTCCGCCGTCGTGATCGCGCAGCAGGAGGCGCCGGACTATTGGGGCATTTCGATCCGGGTGGGCTCGCATATCAGCCTGTTCGACACCGGATCGGGCCACGTGCTGCTTGCATTCCGTTCGCCGGAGGAACGGGAATTGATGATCTCCGAACATGTGCGCAGCAGGGACGAGATCAACCTCACCCCGGAATTCTACGCCCGTCTCGACCAGATCCGCGAGCGCGGCTACGAGATGATGGCAAGTGCCCAGACCGCCGGTGTCTACAACCTCTCCGCCCCGATCCTTGGGCCCGACGGACGCAGCATCGCAGCGCTCACCTGCCCCTATATCTCCCTGGTCAACAATCCTTCGGCCCCTGATATCACCGAGACCATATCGCTCCTGCTCAAGACCGCATCGCAGCTCTCGGCGCTCGCCGGCGCCGATGTCGCGCAGGGTTGATCCGCGCCGGAAAAACAGACTTCCTATTTGAATGAAGAGGAG
Source organism: Sinorhizobium sp. M4_45 (assembly GCF_002885915.1). Taxonomy (NCBI): domain Bacteria; kingdom Pseudomonadati; phylum Pseudomonadota; class Alphaproteobacteria; order Hyphomicrobiales; family Rhizobiaceae; genus Sinorhizobium; species Sinorhizobium sp. M4_45. The sequence goes on along the minus strand of NZ_NWVE01000008.1, from coordinate 137,668 downwards.
GAGCAGCCTTGATCATCGACACGCATCTGCATCGGATCGACAAATCCGCGCTCAACTATCCGTGGCTCGCCGGCGTTCCCGCGCTCGATCGCGATTTTCTCTATTCGACCTATGCGGCGGAGGCAAAGCGCGTGGGCATTGCCGCCTCGCTGCATATGGAAGTGGACGTCGACCCGGCTGAGATCGAACTCGAAACGCGCGAGGTCGCGCGTCTTGCGGGTGAGCCCGGAAGCCTCCTCAAAGGCGCAATTGCCGCCTGCCGCCCGGAAGAGGAAGGCTTCGCCGCCTATCTCGCGCGGCAGGAGGAAAACGCCTTCGTCAAGGGTTTCAGGCGGGTGCTGCACGTCGTTGCCGACGATCTCTCCGAGCAATCTCTCTTTCGCCAGAACATCAAGCGGCTCTCCGGCACCCGCTTCACCTTCGATCTCTGCGTCCTGCCGCATCAGATTCCGAAAGCCATGGCACTCGTCGACCTCGCGCCCGACGTACAGTTCATTCTCGACCATTGCGGCGTTCCCGACATAAAGGGTCACGCGGAGCATCCCTGGCGCGATCATATGACCGAGATCGCCCGCCGCCCCAATGTCGTCGCCAAGATCTCCGGAGTGGTCGCCTATGCGGAGGAAGGCTGGGGGCTCGATTCCATCCGCCCGTATGTCGAGCACACGATCTCGGTCTTCGGATGGGACCGCGTCGTCTGGGGCAGCGACTGGCCGGTCTGCACCCTCGGCGGCAACCTCTCCACCTGGGTCGCGGCCACCCAGGCTCTCATCGAAGGCTGCAGTCCCGAGGAACGGAGGAAGCTGCTCTCCGGCAATGCGCGGAGGATCTGGAACCTGCCCTGACGATTCTTATGCGCCGCGTTGCCGTTCCAGCGTCTCGAAATGGTCGGCGATCTCCTTGCCGGTCGCGATCCAAACGTCGCCTTTTGCCTGAACGTGCCGCAGGAAGTCGCGAAGGAGGTGCCAGCGCATCGGACGGCCGGACACTTGCGGGTGCAAAACGAGCGTCGTGACGCCGCCCCAGGCATGGGTGGCCTCGAATTCGTCGATCCAGAGCGAAAGGACGGCTTCGCGGCCGAAGAGCGGTCGCGCGCTCGAGCGGCTGGACATCCCGAAATTCCAGTCGTCGAATGCGAAATTGACCGGAATCTCCACCGGGCCCGGCACGCCGTCCGCCGACGCGTGCCGGTAGGGCAGGATGTCGTCGCGAAACGAGCTGGAATAGCGGATGCCCGTTTTGGCAAGATAGGCGATGAGCTCGGGAAAGTTCTCTCCGGCGGGTGCGCGGTAACCGACGGGACGAATGCCGAATGCCCGCTGCAGCGCCTCGAAGCCGCGGTCGATCTCCTCGAACGTCTCGTCGAGCCGATCGCGATCCGGCATCTTGTGAAGATAGCCGTGGTGACCGATCTCGTGTCCGGCCGCGACAATCTTCTCGCAGGCCGCGGGATGGGCAAGCGCCGTCCATCCGGGCGTGAAGAACGTCGCCTTCATCGCCAGCTCGTCCATCAGTTCGACGATCCTGGCAATGCCGACGCGCGCATCGTAGCCGCCATGGGAGGTGGTCACCATCCGATCGACATTCGAAGGATTGTTGCCGATCCACGCGGTTTCGGCATCCACGTCGAAGCCGATGAAGACGGCGCTCTTCGCGCCGTTCGGCCAAGTCATCGCCGGCGTTTGCGGCGCCGGATTGAGCGGACGGGGCGTCAGGTCGTAGGTCATGACGAAATCCTCAGCAAAAGACGGGACGCTTGTCGCCGTCGCCGGCAAGCAGGGGCTCCAGAGCGCGGCAATCCTCGACGTGTTCGAGCTCGGCGAGCATCCGCCAGAGCCCGTCCGCCTGCTCCGTTTCGATGCTCATCGCGGCGAGCTCTTCGAACTTGGCGTGGATGGCGGCGGAGCGCATCGGCCTTTCGGCAGAGCCGGTCGCGCGGGGCACCATTCGTGCCAGACGGGCGCCGTCCTTGAAGAGAAGCGTGACGACCGGCTCGTCGAGCGGCTGCATCCCATCGTCCACCGTGAGCAGCATGCGTTCCATGACGGCCCGCAGGCGGGGATCGGCACGTCGGTCGGCGGCATAGGCCTGGAGCCCGGCCGTCAGGAACACGCAGCGTGCCGCAAGCGCATAGGGCAGGCTCATCTGCGTGGGCGCCATGGCGCCGCTCTCCCGGGCGCCGCACATGCCCATCAGCAAGGCGCTCAACCGCAACTCGATCCGGTCGATCTCAGCTGCATCACGTCCCGATTCCGAAAGCAGGTCGTCCAGCGCATCGATCGCCGAATGGGCGCCCCGGCAGGAGGCGTAAGGCTTGAGGACCGCACGCCTCACCTTCCAGTCGTGGCCCAGTCTTTCGCATAGCTTCTGCGGCTCGCAGACATCCTTGTTGAACGACCGGAAAAAGCCGCCCCAGACGTCGTCGAAGACCCTGGAGGGGCCGGCAAGGCCCTCCCCTGCCAACCGCGCCGCGAGCAGCCCGCCCTCGGCCGCGCGGCCTGCATGGACCTTCTTCGCCTGCGATCCGTCATGGATGAAGGCCCAGAGACCGGAGGAGAAGCTGGTGGCGAGCGTGATCGCATCGCGCGTGGCACGATCGTCGAAACCGGAAAGCCTGGCAACGGCCGCCGCAGCCGCAAGCGTGCCGCAGGTGCCCGTGGAATGCCAGCCGAGCCCGTTGTGGCTGTCGTATCCGCCCGCCGCTTCGAGGACGCGCCGGCCGGTCTCGTAGCCCGCGACCACGCTGGCGATGAGTTCCCTGCCCATCACCGGCCGCTTCGCTTCGGCAATTGCGGCCAGAACGGCGGGAATGACGACGGCGCCCGAATGGTCGCACCCGCCGGAATCGTCGAGTTCGAAAGCGTGGGCCGCGACCCCGTTTATGAGCGCGGCCTCACGCGCTGCCGCGCGAACGCCGGTGCCCCAGATCAGCGCGCTACCGGGCGCACCGGCGGCCCTGCGGGCGATGCCGGCTTCCGCCGAGCGCGCGCCAGCCAGTGCCGCGCCGATCGTGTCCGCGATGTGGACTTTGGTCTTTTCGACGACATCGGGGGGAAGCGCTTCGAACTTAAGGGCTGCAAGAAAGGATGCCAGCCTGTCGACCGGCGCGTCGGCGGCAACGCGGGGCATGGAACTGCTCATGGTTTGTCGAGAATCGGTCGGCGACGGCGCATTTTGCGGCCCGGCCTGTTCGGCGGGGCCGCAACGCGGCGGATTACTTCACCGCTTCGCCATTGACGTAAATGCCATCGAGCAAGGTGCCCTCGAGGCCGAATTTGGCGAAAATCGCCTTGTATTCGCCTGATTCCATCAGGGCCTTCAGCGCTGCGGCATAGGCGTCGCGCAGTTCCGTGTCCTTCTTGGCAAACCCGATGCCCTGATAGACCACGGTGAAGGGCTCGCCCACGACGGCGTAGGTGTCCTTCTCGAGATCCATCAGATAGGGCAGCGTTTCGGAACCCTGGACGGCGGCGTCGAGCCGGCCTTGCTTGAGCTGGGCGCGGGCATCGGCGGAGCCTTCCGTCCCGACGACCTTGATGGCTGGCAGCCCCTTGGCTTCGCAATTGGCAGCACTCCATTTCGCCGTCTCGTCCGGGAAGGAGGTGCGGCGGCTCATGCCGACGGTCTTGCCGCAGAAATCGGTGAGCGTCTTGAACTCGTCCTTGCGGGCAAAGGACGTGTAGAACTGCGCGCCGGATTTCATGTAATCGATGAAATCGAGCGTATCCCGGCGCTTCGGAAGATCGCTCATGCCGCTATGGATAAGGTCGACGCGGCCGGTCTGAAGCGACGAGATCATCTGCTCGAAGCCGATATTCGACCACTCGACCGTGGTGCCGAGCTCTTTGGCGAGCGCGACGCCGAGATCGATGTCGACACCCTTAAGCTCGTTGGTCGCCGGGTCGACATATTCCATCGGCGGATAGTTCGGCTGGTTGGCGACGACGACCTTGCCGGCCGACTTCACCCGCTCGGGCAGGCCGGCGGCATTGGCGGAGGTTGCGGCAAGGCATGCGACCGTGAGCGCTGCGATATGCTTGTTCATGTGGTTCCCCATCTTGTCCTGGTTCGAGCCGGCGGCTTCGTCTGCCGCCGTTTTTCTGTTCCTCAGCTGTGAACGGCTTTGATGAACTCCGCCGTTCGGGCGCTTTTCGGGGTGCTGAGAACCTCCGATGCCAAGCCGGTTTCGACCACCTTGCCGGTTTCCATGAAGGTGACGGTATTCGCCACGTTGCGGGCGAAGCCGAGCTCATGGGTGACGACGATCATCGTCATGCCGGAGGCGGCAAGGTCCCGCATCACATCGAGCACTTCCGACACCAGTTCAGGGTCGAGCGCCGATGTGGGTTCGTCGAAGAGAATGAGGTCCGGCCGCATCCCCATGGCGCGGGCGATCGCGACGCGCTGCTGCTGGCCCCCGGAAAGCTCGGAAGGGTAATGGTTCGCCTTGTCCGCGAGGCCCACCCGCTCCAGCAATGCCGAGGCCCTGTCGCGCGCTTCCTTCACCGGCTCGCCGAGCACCTGCACGGGGCCCTCGGTGATGTTTTCCAGGGCGGTCTTGTGCGGGAACAGGTTGAAGCGCTGGAAGACCATGCCGATCCGGCGCCGCTGGCGCGAAATCTCCGCATCGCTGATTTCGTGGAGATTGTTGCCGTCGCGGCGGTAGCCGATCAGTTCGTCCTCGACCCAGATCGCTCCGCCGTCCATCCGCTCCAAAAGATTGATGCAGCGCAGAAGCGTGCTCTTGCCCGAGCCCGAAGGACCGATGATGCAGCTCACCTCTCCGCGGGCGACGTCCAGGCTGACCTTGTCGAGAGCGCGGAACGTGCCGTAATTCTTCGTGACGTCGATAGCCTTGACGAGAATATCCTGGTTCATGACCGACCTCACATGGACGAGCGGATCGATTTCGAACCGCGGCCGAAATAGCGCTCGATATAGTGCTGCCCTATCGAGAGCACGGAGACGACGAGCAGGTACCAGAAGCTCGCGACCAGCAGCAGTTCGAGGACGCGGGTATTGGCGAAATAGATGATCTGCGCGTTGTGGAGGATCTCGGAATACTGGATGACGCTGGCGAGCGACGTCAGCTTCACCATGCCGATCACCTCGTTGCCGACCGGCGGCACCATGACGCGCATCGCCTGCGGCAGGACGATACGGCGCAGCATCATCATCTGCGTCATGCCGATCGTGCGCGCAGCCTCGTACTGGCCGCTGTCGACGGACAGAAGCCCGCTTCGCACGACCTCCGAAGTATAGGCGCCTTGGGATATGCCGAGCCCGAGCACGGCGGCGACGAAGGGCGTCATGACGTCGACCGTCCTGAACTCGAACAGTCCCGGAATGCCGAGCGTCGGGAAGATGAGCGCCAGGTTGAACCACAGCATCAACTGCAGCAGCGCCGGGGCGCCGCGAAAGACCCAGATATAGCCGATCGCGATCGACGACAGCACCGGATTGCCGGATATCCGCATGATGGCGATGACGACGCCGAGGACGATGCCGAGCCCCATGGCGGCAACGGTCATCAGCAGGGTGTTGTAGAGGCCGGCGAGGATTGCGGGTGCGAAGAGAAAATCGCGGACATAGCTCCATTCGATCTGCCCGACGCTGAAGGCCCGCACAAGACCCACAAACAGCAGGAGCACGATCCCCGCCGCAATCATCCGCCCGATATGGCGCTTCGGCACCAGTTTCAGATGGGCGATCTCGTATTTGGAATCCGCAGGCGGAGTTGCGAGGCTTGCCACATTCATCGGCGTCGCGCCTCCTCTGCGCCGTTCTTCGCGACCGCTAAGGCCCCGCCGGTCGGGCCGCCGGCAAAGGCGCGGCAGCCGGCAAGCGCCGTTTCGAAGCGGGCGATCTGCTCGCGAACCCGCTCCGGCGCCGTTGCACCGAAGCCGTTTCTGCTGGCAAGCGCCTTTTCGAGCGCGAGTGCCGCAAGCATCTCCGGCTGAAGCCGCGGATCGATCCCCGGCAGATCCTCAGCCGTCAGGCCGGATAGATCGTGGCCGCGCTCTTCGCAATAGCGCACCACGGCGCCGGTGATCTCGTGCGCTTCGGCGAAAGGCACGTCCCGGCCCACCAGCCAGTCGGCCACTTCGGTCGCGAGCGTGAAGCCCTTCGGCGCCTCCTCGCGCAGCTTCTCCACGTCGAATTCCAGCGTTCCCACCATGCCGGCAAAGGCGGGCAGGACCAGTTCGAGAACGTCGATCGTCTCGAACAGGCTGCGCTTGTCCTCGGCGAGATCGCGATTATAGGCGAGCGGCATCGCCTTCATGGTGGCGAGGAAGCCGGCGATGTTGCCGATCAGCGTGCCCGACATGCCGCGCGTCAGCTCGGCGACGTCGGGATTCTTCTTCTGCGGCATGATCGAGGAGCCGGTGGAATAGGAATCATGCAGCCGTACCCAGCTGAACTGCTTGGAGCTCCAGAGGCAGATTTCCTCCGCAAGCCGCGAGAGATCCACCGCCACCAGCGAGCAGATGAAGAGGAATTCGGCGACGTGATCGCGCGCGGCGACGGCATCGATGGAGTTCTCGCAAGCGGCCGAATAGCCGAGATCGATGGCGGAGAGATCGGGGCGGCGCGCAATGCCGGAGCCGGCCAGTGCGGCCGCACCCAGAGGCGAGCGATCGAAGCGGCGGTCCCAATCGGCAAAACGCTGCAGGTCGCGCAGCAGCGACTGCGCGTGCGCCATGAGGTGGTGGCCGAGCACGACCGGCTGGGCCGGCTGAAGATGGGTAAAGCCGGGCATCACGGTCTCCGTATGCCGGGATGCCTGCTCCATCAGTGCTTCTTCGATGGCGATCACGCCCCGGGAAAGCTCCCGCGCCATGCGCCGCAGATAGAGGCGCGTATTGTTGGCCGTCTGGTCGTTGCGCGACCGCCCGGCGCGAAGCTTGCCGCCAAGCGTGCCGAGGCGCGCCATCAACAGACGCTCGAGAAAGGTATGCAGATCCTCATCAGCCGCAATAGGTTCTTCGCGGCCGGCACCGATATCGGCTTCGATGCCTTCCAGGGCCGCGCGTATCGCGGAGAATTCACCCTCGTCCAGGACGCCGGCGCGCTTCAACTCGGAAGCATGGGCGCGTGAACCTGCAATATCTTCCCTGTACAGTCGAAAGTAAGATCGGGGCGCGCGGGACAGATTGGCAAGCGCTTCGGACGGTCCGGACTTGAATCGTCCACCCCAAAGCTGAGTGGGCTCGGTCATCTTCGTTCCCTTTATTTGTCATTCTTTCGAAGAAGCTCCCACGGGTGGCATATCCCGGCAAGCGAAGTTATTTCACCAAGCTATGACAAAAACGACTAGCCTTGCTCCGGGCACTTATTTAGGGTCTGCGCAAAGAACGGGGCGGAGCGGACGCGCATCGGCTGAATTTGGCGGAGGAATTTTCATGGCTTCGGGACGGCGGCGCTTGCCTTCGACGACCGCGCTTCAGGTGCTGCTTGCGGTGGCCGAAAGGGGATCGACGAGCGCTGCCGCCGAAAGCACGTCGCTGTCGCAGAGCGCCGTCAGCAAGCAATTGCTGTCGCTCGAAGAGCTGATCGGCAGCCCCGTCTTCGTCCGGACACCGCGCGGAATGATCCCGACGGAAGTGGGCACGATCTATATCGAACAGGCGCGCACCGCATTGAAGGCGATGGAGGACGCCGCCCTTCGGGTCGCCCGCCTGAAACCGGGCCCGCGCGTGCTGAGATTGCAGGTGCCGCCCATTTTCGGGGACCGGTGGCTGCTGCCGCGCTTCCTTCGCTTTACCGAGCAGCACCCGGAGATCGAGGTGCAGTTCACGACGTTCGTTTCTCCGACACAGTCCCAGACGCCCGATGCGATATTCCGTTTCCTGAGCGAACCGCTGCCGGACGAGGAGACCAGCTATCTCTTCGGGCGCGAGGTTCTCGTCGTCAGCGCCCCTTCCTACTGGGAGAAGAACGGCGCTCCGGAGACGATCGAAGATCTCGCCGACGGCATCATGCTGGAGCACCCGCAGACGCCGCTGCACTGGAATTATTTCGCCAAAGGCCATGGCAAGGACGACCTCGCGGTCCGGCACACCACGCGCTTCGGCTATTATACGATGGTGATCCGGGCAGCACTTGCCGGACAGGGAATGGCCTTGATCCCGCGCGGCCTCATCCTCGATGACCTTGCGGCGGGAAAGCTCGTCAATCCGAACGGCTTCGGATATCGAAGCGACCATGGCTACTGGTTCGCGAAACCGCGGGACATCGCGCCGAGTGCTTCCATGCGGACGTTCGAGGCATGGCTGATGGCGGAAGCCGAAGGCATGGGCGACTGAGGGCGGCCGGCCCGGGCCGTGGCGCGCTATCTCAGTCCGCCAGCCGCGCGAGCGCCTCTCCGTCGAGCCGGAAGAAGACCTTGTCCGGTTTGCGTGCGCCGCCCAGGTCTTCATAGAAGGAAAAGAGACGAGTGTTTTCCGCCTCCGCGGTCCAATCGATGCGCGTGAGCCCGCGCTCCTTCGCCAGGCTGGCCAGCTTCTGCATCAAGGCCCGGCCGAGGCCGCGGCCCCGCTGTGATCCGCTGACGTAGAGTTCCTTCAGAAAGATGCCCGGCTTCAGGCCCGGCCCGGGGTAAATCGCGGAGAAGGCGGCGAGACCGAGCACCGAACCATGCTCCTCGGCGACGAGGATCTCCGCGCCCGGCGGCATGGCTTCAAGCCCCGCGATTATCTCGGCGCGCGGCGGACAGGCCACGCGGTAGTGCGCCTGCATTTCCTCCATGAGGGCCGCAATTGCGGGGAAGGCTGCGTCATGGGCCTGCAACAGGCGGATCGGCGTCACTTCTGTTCCCTCAGCTCGAGCGCGCCGCCACCCAGTTGTGCCAGTCTTCCTCGCTGCCGTTGAAGACGTTGAGGTCGATCCGCCCGTCGACGCCGTGGGACAGGCCCGAGCCCGAATATTGCCAGAAGATCCATTTGCGCCCGGGATAAACCTTGGACGGGTGCGCCGCGACCGAGCGCAGCCAGAAGGGATGATTGGGGAACGCGCCCTGCAGATTGTCGCGGTAGAAGTCCGGCGCGGTATAGATAATCGGGCGCTGGCCGTAGTGGCGCTCCAGCTTGTCCATGAAGACCTGCATCTTTTCCCGCACCCGTTCCGGCGACGGACGCCGCTTGCAGCTCGACTCGCCGTTCCACTCGACATCGATGACGGGCGGAAGCGCGGTCGGATCCCGGGGCACGTTGCGGATGAACCAGTCCGCCTGCTCGCCGGCCGTGCGGCACCAATAGAAGAAGTGGTAGGCGCCGCGTTTGAGCCCGGCCTCGTCGGCCCGGCGCCAGTTCTTCTTGAACATGGGATCGAGGTGATCGCCGCCGTCGGTCGCCTTGATATAGGCGAAGTTGGCGCCTTGCGTGCGCAGCTTCGCCCAGTTGATTTCGCCCTGCCAGCGCGAAACGTCGACGCCGTGAACGGCGAGTTTGCGCGGCGACCGGGTACCGAAATTGATCGGATGGGCATCGCGGAAGCTGTGGCTGTAGACGCGCGAGCGGCCGCGCGGCTCGCGCGCGGGATTTTCGGGAGCGAGCATTGCAATGGGTCGCTCGGCCGGAACCGGCATGCCCACCGTCCTTTCCGCCGGCATGAAGGCCTGCGGCTCGGGAACGGTTCCCGCCCAGGCAAGCGCCTCCGGCTGAGGCGCCGCTTGCGCAGGAGCGGCACTGACCTCCGCCGAAGGAACCGGACTTGCCGGACGGACGACGGAGCTCGTCGTCTCGCGCGAGGGCCTGCTCCCCCCGAAGCCGCAGCTCGTTAGAGCCAGGCAGGTTATGACGATCGCTGAGACAGCCGAAAAAGGACGCATGAGGACCCGCACGCAATACAAAAACCGACGGCAACCGCGCCGTCAGGCCCCACTGACGAGACTTGCTAACGGGAAATTACCAAGAAAGATTGAATCCAATCTTTACGCGGGCAGAGTTGCGAGCGATTTCGCCGTCAGCGAAAACTCGCAAGAAACAGCCGGTTGAGCTCTTCGACCACGAGCCTCGGCCTTTCCCTGCTCCGCAGCCCCTCGTTCAGGCGGTCCGAGCCCGCCTGCTGGAAGGTCATGTAGCCGTCGTGGCGTGGCCGGAGCCAGGCGCCTTCGAGCGTCGCCCGCGTCGCGCGGTAGAAATCATGGGTCGCCTCATTGACCGTATCGTCCTGCCAGGCGTCCCCGTGGCCGGGCTGGCCGCCGGATGCCGCATAGAGGCCGCGCTGCACGCCGCCGCCCGCAAGCCAATAGGCGAAATCGATCGCCTGTTCCGGCGCCTGCGAAAAGGCCGAGACGGCTATGCCCGTCCCGCCGAGCGCCGAGCCGACCGGCCCGGCGGCGCCGACGGTCGGGAAATCGCCGAAGCGGACGAGCGCCGGGCGAAAGCCGGTAAGGGAATAGCTGACATAGCCGTAGATAAGCGGCGCGCAGACGGCGGGCGAGGCCTCGGCCGCCATGACCTCGAGCACCGCGATCGGGTCCATTCCGAAGCATGCGGGGTCGATGAGTGCCGAGATTTCCTGCAGCAGCTCGACCGCCATGGCGCCGGTTTCGGCGTCGACGAGATCGCCCTTACCGGCGCTGCGGCAGGGACGGCCGAGATTGCCGCAGAGCGTGTAAAAACTCATCAGCGAATGCGGCGGCCTGAGCGGCAGGAGGACGCCGCCGCTGCGCGCGAGCGCGAGCATATCCCGCCAGGTCTGAAGGCGATCCGTGCGATCCGGCCGCCAGGCCTGCACCTGGGTCGCCGCGTCGATCGGAAAGGCCCATTGCCGTTCGTTCCACGCGTAGCTCCGATAGGACGGGCCGACGCTTGCCGCCGAGAGCGCCTGCCGCTCCGCCTCGCGGCCCGGCACGTCCAGGGGCAGCAGGCAATTCTCGCCGGTGATCTGCCCCACATGCGGATGGTCGATGACGATCAGGTCATAGTTCCTTGCCAGGGTCTCCACCGGAAAGGTTTCGAAATCCTGCAGCGACCGCTTCTCCCACCGGATCTCGACGCCCGTCTTTTCCTGCCAGGATTGCGAGCAGGCCACCATCGGATCATAGCCGCGCGGGTGATTCCAGGTCATTCCCTTGAGGACGACGCTCATAGGCCGAACTCCTCCCTGATCGAGCGGCCATGCTCACCGATCCGCGGGGCGGCGCGCTCGACGCGCGGGCGGCGGCCGTTGATCCTCAGCGGCGAGCGCGTGGTGGTGATCGATACGTCGTCTTCGCGCATCACCGTCTGCAGCATGTCGAGCACCAGGAAACCTTCGCTTTCCAGAAGCTCGTTCCAGTCGAGCACGCGCGCGCACCAGATGTCGGCCGGCTCCAGCACGGCCAGCCATTCGTCGACGGTGCTGAGCGCGATGCGGTCAGCAATCAGCGCCTTGATGCGGTCGCGCTCGGTGAACCACGAGGACGGGTCGTCGCGATAGGGGGCGAGTTCGTCGATCTGAAGCAAATCCGCAAGCTTCGGGATCGGCGTCATGGCGATCGCAAGATAGCCGTCGCTCGCCGCATAAACGCCGTAGGGTGCGGCGAGATAAGCATGGGCGCTCCGGAATGCCGACCGCTTCGGCAGACGGCCGCCGTCATTGAGATGCGTGGTCAATACCTCGAACTGGAAATCGACAAGCGCCTCCAGGAGGCTCGTTTCGACGAGGCTTCCCTTGCCGGAAATACCGCGCCGCACCAGCGCCGCGAGAATTCCTTGAGCGGCGGCGGCGCCGGCCAGCATGTCGCCGATGGCGAGCCCGAAGGGAACCGGCCCCTGCCCTTCGTCGCCGTTCAGCCACATGACGCCCGAGCGCGCCTGCGCCAGCAGATCCTGGCCGGGACGCTTCACCCAGGGGCCCTCCTCGCCATAACCGCTGATCGAGGCATAGACGATGCGCGGATTGATAGCCCTGACCGCCTCATAGTCCAGCCCCAGCCTTTCGATGACGCCCGGCCGGAAGTTCTGGATCACGACGTCGGCCCGCGCGAGAAGCCGCTTCAGTGCGGCAAGATCGGCCTCGTTCTTGAGGTCTATCGCAAGGCTTTCCTTGGCGCGGTTGATCGCGTGGAAAATGGTCGAGTCGCCGCCGATTTCCGTGTCGCTCAGATAAAGCCGGCGGGAAAGATCGCCGCCATCTGGCCGCTCGATCTTGATCACCCGCGCCCCGAGATCCATCAGCCGCAGCGAACAATAGGGGCCGGAAAGAAACTGGCTCATGTCGACGACCACCAGGCCGGAAAGCGGCAGTTCGGATTCTGTTGTCATGCGTGGTTACTCTTCCCTCATGCAGCGGCAACGCGATGCGGATGACTGTCGGACAAAAATAGTGTCTTCTTATTTGAAGACTTAATTCAAATATAGGTGTCCTGACAAGCTGCAAAAGGGACGACGTCCGCTGCATGGCGCAGCTGACTGCCGGAATGAAGCAACGAAAGCACTGGCGATACCTGCACGGATTGGAGACGCGCTGGCGCCATCGAGAGGCGCTCGGAATGCCGCGCATGCGCATCACGCTACAGGCCCCACCGGCTCCGCGGCATTTCCTGCAACAAGTTTCTGTCCAAGATGGCATCTGGCCAGAACAAGCCCAACGGGACGCAGACCCGTCCAGCATCGACTGAACCGGAGAGGTTGGGTGTCGCAAGACCTGGAAAGTCCCTGCCGGCTGCGGCCGCAGGATTTCGTCTTCGCGGAAAAGTCCGTCGAGCCAGGCCACGCGTTGATCGAGGGTGAGTACCGCCATCTGGCGGGCGTGGTACGGCGCGAGATCGGCATTCGGCTCCATCGTCAGGATGGCATATGTCTCCGGCCAGGCCGGGTCGCCGGCGGCCAAATCCCCGCGAAATAGAAACAGTCACCATTGGTGAGCGAGAAAAGTTTCAATGGCGAAAATCGGACGCGGGCACCAGGCAGCGGCGGGCGGGGAACGTCCGGCCTTCCGACCGGACGACCTTCACGGCGCCCGCTAACGTCGCGCGGACGCAGGCCACACGGCCGCTCCACCATCTCCACTTCGCCGTCATGGCGCCTTATAACGCGGCGCTCGTCGAGCGGGCGTCGGACTGGAGACAATCGGACCTGAGACGGAGGATGCATGTGCAATGATTATCGGCTGATGACGGATGTCGCCTCGATCGTCGAGGACTTTGCCGAGCTCAAGATCAAGATCCGTTTCGGCGAAAGCACCCCGAATCTCGAAGCCCGTGAGGACATCAAGATCACCGATGATGGGCCGATCGTCAGGGCGGTCGACGGAGTGCCCGATGAGGCCGAGCTCGTACAGCGACGCTGGAGTTGGCCGGGGCCGAACAAGCGGCCGGTGTATAACTTCCGATCAGAGGGACGGGAGTTCATTTCCAACCGCTGCCTGATTCTTGCCGACGGCTTTTACGAGTTCACCTATCCGAAGGATCCGAGCAAGAAGCGCAAGGACAAGTGGCTGTTCACCAAGAATGACGAGCCGATCTTCTGCATCGCCGGCATCTGGCGCAACACGCCGGAGGTCGGGCAAGCCTTCACCATGCTGACGATGGCGCCGGGGCCCGACATCGCTCCGTACCACGATCGACAGATCGTGATCCTTGAGCGCGATCTATGGACTGACTGGCTGAACCCGAGTGTTTCTGCGAAGTCGTTGATCAAACCCCTTCCGGTAGGCACGCTATCGGTAGAGCACGTTGGCTAGAGTCTGCTCGATTCGTGATGTATTCACGGGCTCCAAATCAGCTTGACCTTTGTCGCCTGCGCCTGCGTGCCGGCATTCAGCGACCTGCGAGCATTATTCATGTGGAAGTTCGCGTAGGTCATGTTCTCAATGCTGGTGATTGCTGTGCGTGTCCAACGTTCCTGCGGTTAGTCGTTTGTGGTGAACCTCAGCCGTGGCGAGTTTCTCGCGTTCATGCACTTCATCTTGGCTCGGATGTACACGTCCGACCGCTGCAAATGGTGATTCACCGGCCGGGTACCAAGCGAATTCCTCGGGCTCCAATGCCGTCAACTTCAGAATGCTGCCCTCCAATGCCGTTCGTATTCCATAGTAAGAGATGACGTCTGTCGCGACGACCCGCATCAAAATCCCTCTACCGACAGCTCTCACAACGGCCTCGCCATCGATGAACTTGAAGGTCTTTTCCATTCCGTCGTCCACGATTGAGACGCAAAATTCGGCAAACCGTTGGGAGACAGTCTCGATGAGGTTCCTTGAACTGGGGACGGAGACACAGCACTCCGAGAGGTGCTCAGACATGTTCGCTCCTTTTAAGATTCAATGTTGGGCGTGGTCTTGGTGCAGCACAGGCTCTTATCTGTTCGTCAGCACGTCTTGGATCGCGGTGCCCACCGCGCGGATATCGTCTTCAGAGTGTCCGGCCGTGGGGCAAAGCCGCAACCCTGCCCTCCCCCGTGCAACGGTGGGAAAGAAGATCGCCGACGTATAGAAACCGCGGTCGAGCAAAGCTCTTGCGGCTTCGATGGCCGTCATCTCGTCGCCTATCTCGACCGTTCGTATCGGCAACGGTGAGCCTTGCTGGTCTGTGGGAACGAGGCTGTCGAACAAGGCGATTCTGCTTCGAAGTCCCTGTTGTAGCTCCGTGAGTTCTTGCGTTAGGTGCAGTTGCTGCGACGCGCGCGCCGCGCCGATTGCCGCGACATTCAGCGACGCTGAAAACGCATGAGCGACCGCGAATCTTCGAAACAGTTCCTCCTGCCGCGCCGTTCCAAGCATGATCAAGCCTCCTGAGGCGCCGAAGCCCTTGCCGAGCGAAGCCGCAATTATCGTCCGCTCCCCCAGGTGCCCGCTCATTTGCGATCTGGCAAAGCCTTCCCCGTGCTTGCCGAAGATCGATATGCCATGTGCGTCATCTATATAGAGGAAGAGGCCATAGCGGTCCTGCAGGCGCCTTAGGTCCTCGATGTCGGCGCTTCCTCCCATCGAATAAACGCCGTCGCAAACGAAGGCGACGGATTCGTTCGCGCGGCAGAGCATCTCGAGCGCGTTGAGATCGTTGTGAGGAATGGTCTCGACGCGAGTTTCAGCGGCAATGGTTCCCTTGTGAAAGGCAAGCGTCGCGTGGGCAAAGCGATCGAACACCATCAGCGGCTTAACGCCACCCGTGAGATGCCCGGAGGCAATCAGCGGCAACGCGCTCATGTTGGCTGCGAGCACTGTGGTATAAGTAATCACCCGCGCATCGAACAACTCCGACAGCGCCGCCTCCAAGTCACCGAGAATCGAGAAATTGAGACGCGTCCTTGCGCATGACCAATGAAGCGCGCCGTAATCTTTCAGTGCGTCGACGGCACCTGCAACGACCTGCGGATGGTTGTCCAAGCCGAGATAGGAGCAACGCACGAAGTCGACGACCCGACGTCCGCGGTCATGGGTTAGTGCCACGGCACGATGCTCCAGAGGTCGCCCGTAAATCGCCATCAAGCCCTGAAAATGCGCGGCATCGAAATGGCTTTGGGCGTACTGGATTAAGCTGGCGGTGTTCCTTTGGGCGCCCTTGCCAGAAATACTTCCCTGCCCTGGCGTTTTTTCTTCCATCCCGAAATCTCCCGATACTTGAGCGGCGAATGTACGGTAGATTTATTTGTTTAGTCGCTGAACTCAACGAAGTATTTGCGAAATATTTTCACGCTGAATTTTGCATTCGGCGTAAAATTACGGTTGAATTTTCCTTTCCCTGCACTTTTGAAAAAAATATGAGAAGTGTGAAACCTATCCGAGCTCAATCGGAGCCATAATCAATGTCGATCGCATAGCCGGTGGCCCGTATTGTGCGAATAAGAGGATGGCCGGTCAGGCGCTCGAGCTCCCGACGCAAGCGACCGACATGCACATCCACGGTGCGCGGCTGCACGTAGCGATTTGATGGCCACGCCGCTTCGATCAGTTCCAGACGGCTCCGCACCCGGCCCGGTGCCTCAAGCAGGCATCGGAGCAGGTTGAATTCGATGGCACCGAATTGAACGTCTTCATCACCATATCTGACGAGACGGCGCCCAGGCTCGAGTCTTAACTTGCCAAAGGTCTCAGCGGCCTCTTCGCTAGCGGGATGTGTCGGCTGCTTATCATTCGCACGATTGTTCGGCAGAGAACCAAGGTAAGCAAGCAGCCTCGCCGGCGAGACCGGGCGCACGAAGTTTTCGTCAACCCCCGCTTTCAACAGTGCCAGATAGTACCGCTCATTGCCGGACGAAACGAGGGCGATAGTCGGGATACGCGAGGTTACGTCGTTAGCCTTTATGGCGGCACATGTTCTCACCGTGAGCTCTGAATCCTCTGCTGAATCCAGGATGATTGCTGTGGCCGGCCTTAGCACAGCCTGATCCACTACCTCTTCTTCGCTCACCAACATCGTCTGAAAGCCCTCCGACGCGAGGATGTGTGCAAGCAACACGTAGAAGTTCGCATTACCAGAGCAGATCAGGACCAAGTGTTTTGTGTGCTGAGCCTTCGTGCTTTCAAGCTTTCTCATCGCCGTTCTCTTCCCGATGTTTGATGTCACAAAAATCGGAAATAGTATGGTCGCAGCTCCTACGTAATCCCTAGAATTTTAGAGATATTGCGCGAAATAGCCATAAATGTGTAAACTCCACGCGCTATTCGTCCTATTTTGTTGCAACATTTTTGTTGATTTTCGATGTGAGATGGGCACTCTGTGGATGCAGCGAACCGGGTTCGCTATTCATGCACATGACATCAGAGAAAGCGCCAGAACCGATGAAGACCAGCCTCGACCATGTTCCGCTTCGAAAACAGCGCGAACTCGCGCGCATCGTCGAGGTCCTGCACGAGGAATTCGAGGACGCCCTCTATGAGGGGATGGCCGACTTCGAAAAGTTTGACCGCATTCTGAAGATCATCCTCTTCGGTTCTAATGCCCGAGGAAGATGGCTCGACGAGCCGCACACGAGGAAGGGATACAAATTGGATTACGATCTGCTGATCGTCGTCAACCACAGGAAGCTCACAGATTTCTCGACCTACTGGCACAAGGCGCAGGAGCACCTCATGCACTTGCCGGAGATCGGACGCCAGTAAGCCTCATCGTTCATTCAAGACGGGAATTGAACACGGCACTACGATGGACAGTATTTTTTCTCCGAAATCCGCCGCGATGGCATCCTCCTCTATGAGCGGGACGACGAGCCGCTGGCCGAAACGAGACCGCGTACGTCGGCCCGCCCTGCGAATGGCGGCCGAGTATTTCGACGACCGTATGCCGCATGCTCGGAAATTCGCGAAGGGCGCCTCGTTCTATCTGAAGGAGCGCGATCCGAAAGAGGCTGTGTTTTTGCTTCATCAATCGATCGAGCAGGCGTATTCAGCACTCTTGCTTGTCCTGACGAGCTACAGCCCTGCATCCCACAATCTGAGGCATCTGCGCAGCCTCGCCGAGGAACGAGATCAACGACTTGCTGAGGTTTGGCCGCGCCATCAGCATCAATATCTAGCGTGGTTCAACATCTTGAATGAGGCTTATGTCAAATCTCGGTACTCGAAGCGCTATGAAATCAGCGAAGAAGCCCTTGCCTGGCTCGTTGAAAGAGCCTGTCGGCTGATTGCCGACGTGGAAGCGATCTGCATCGAACATCTAGATCGCCTTCGAAAACAGGCAGAAGATGATCTCGACTGAGTCCGGAAAGGGCACAGTCTTCGCTTGTGATAGACACATTTGCCAGGGACGGCACGATGAGAACCAAATGGTTCTGTGGCTCGCGAAAGCTGAGTTCCAACGTCCGGCAACCCATTTTGATCCCCTGCGCCGGACAGCAGGAGGTTCAGCGTGTCCAAGATTTTTTGCAATCCCGCCATCGGGGAGCAAAGCCCCCGGAAAGACGGCTTCTGGCAGAAGCATCAACAGGAGGAAGTGGTGGAGGCGGCGATCGGCCTCTATGGCAACGAAGCCGCAATTGCGGCCGCCTATTGCGCGCTCGAGGCCTGGACCGAACGCCGACACGGCGATTACGGCTTCTGGTTTGAGGTATTCCTACGACTTAGAAACCGCTTGATTTAGCAGTTCATCTATTCAGAGGGTGCGCCGTGCGGCTGTCAGTGGTCGAGCAAGGCGCTCCCGGCTTAAATTGGGAAACGCTCAATTTCGCCCTGGCGGCCGAGCCCGTCAAGCGCGTAGCCAATGGACCGTACGGTGCGGATAACATCAGGCCCATAGTGGTTCAGCGCGCGCCTGATGTGACCGATATGGATATCGACAGTGCGGAGCTCGACTTCGGCTTCAGGCGGCCAGCCGGCGGCGATGAGATCGTCACGACTGTGCACCACAGTTGGCATCTTCATAAGATGCAGAAGCAGTCTGAACTGTAGCGCGGAAAGGCTTACAGTGTGGCCGTTTCGCGTAACACGAACCGTGGCGACATTCATCTCGATATCCGCGTGCCGGAATATCTCGCGTGAGACGCCAGGGCGGGAGTCGTCGGGCAAGTTCGTTTGAATGCCCTTGAGGAACGCGAGCAGGTGTCGCGGATCGTAGGGACTGCATATGACCACGTCGATCCCGAGACTGCTGAGATCCTTCCTCGGTGCATTCGCAAAGACGGCGACTGGCGGGCGGTCGCTGGTTGCCTTTATGCGGCGGCAAAGGCCAGGCGCCTCCAGGCGCCGATCGGAACAATCGACCAGGACAGCGAGCGGCCTTTCGGTCTCGATTGTACTAATCAGTTCGCTCGCATCGGAGCAAAGCTGGACAGTAAATCCCTCGGTCTCGAGAATGTACTCGAGCAGAAGAAAGAGCTCCGCGTTGCCCGTATAAATCAGCACACCCGCATGCATTCCGCACCCGGTCTCCAACTTCAAAGTGGCGCGTATTCTCCGCCATTGATGTCTATTATCGCGCCATTGATGAAGGCTGCTCCGTCGGAGGTCAGGAAACCGATGGCCGCCGCGACTTCTTCAGGCTCCCCCAGGCGGCCCGCGGGAATGCGGGCAACTGCTGTGCGATTGACCTCGCCGTCACGCGGACCGGCCATCTCCGTGGCAATCCTTCCTGGCGCAACGACATTCACCGTAATTGAGTGCGCCGCGTACCGTGAGACCAGCGAGCGGGCAAAGCCCGCAAGTGCGGCTTTCGAGGCGACATAGGCGGTGCCCGCGATTTTCGGGAGCGCACGACCGGCAATGGACCCGACAAGAACAACGCGGCCAAAACCCTGCGCGCACATGCCGGGCAAGACCGCCTGGCAGCAAAGCATTGTCCCGGTCAGGTTGACGGAAAGAACCGTGTTCCATTCTTGGAGTGTGATCTCTTGGAATGGGGTCGGCCCGTAGGGCCCCTTGGGTGATATGCCGGCATTGCAAACGAGAATGTCTGCTCTGCCCCAGCAATCGTCCAATTCCCGAAAGAATGCCGTTATCTGCGCCGGCTCACCGAGATCAACAGCGCGCGCGAACACCCGCTCGGAGCCGAAATCCTGACAAAGAGCTTGGGCGGCGCTTTCAACATTGACGAGCGTTTGCCCGAAGAGGGCGACCCGGCATCCACGCTCCAACAGGAGACGGGACGTTGCCAACCCGATACCGGAAGTGCCGCCGGTGACGACGGCAATTCTTGCTTTAGAATCACGTCTCATGCCGCTTCGTCCATCTTTGCGAAGAGTGAGAGGGGGGGATGCGCCGCCGGGTCGGTCATCACTTCGATCAATAGCGGCCCCTGGTCCATGCCACGCTGCAAGTGATCGGCAAGCTCACTCGGGTCTTCCACACGAACCGCTGGGCAGCCGCAGGCTTCCGCCAATTTCGCGTGATCCACCTCGGCAAAGTGGCATGCCGATGTGAAGTTGCCGAACTTCACTGTTTCCGCATCGCGCTGGAAACCGAGGATGCCGTTGTTGAGGACGACGATCGCCACAGGAAGCTTCATCCGCATCATGGTCTCAAGCTCGGCCCAGCTGTGAGCAAAGCCGCCGTCACCGACAATCGCAATGACCGGCTTATCCGGTCGGGCAACCTTGGCCCCGATCGCGAGCGGCACCCCCCAACCGAGCCCCGCCAGCCCGCGCGGCGTGATAAAGCGCATTCCGCTCGCTCGCGCTCGGAGTTGGCCCAGGACCCACATAGACGAGTAGCTCGCGTCGGCGACGACCGTTACGTCGTCGGTTAGCAGGTCCTGGAGTTCAGCCATAATCCGCTCTGGGCGTATCGGTCGGGAACGCGATGTCACCACGTCGTGGCGATCAAGCTCGAACTGCTTCCAATTCTGATGGATACATTCCTCCAGTCGCGCGCGATCCCGATGCCGCCGCGTGAGGTCGACGCGGGTGAGCGCCGCTCTCAGGGCGGCAAGCGTTTCCCTGGCATCGCCCACCAGCCGAATGGCTTCGTAGTTGCGTCCGATCTCCACCGGATCGATGTCAATGTGCACGACCGTCGCGCTGGAGGGAATTTGCCGCCAATTGTCGGTGCCGTTCTGGTTGGTACGCGTTCCGATGAGAATGACCAAGTCCGCACTTCCGACCAAAGCGGACGAGTATCGACCGAGCGAGCGCGGCCCGACCAGCGAGCCTAACACTCCGGCCGAAAGCGGATGAAATTCGTCCACCGCCCCCTTCCCCATGTTCGTGGTGAGAATCGGCAGGCACGCTTCCTGCTGGAGCGCAGCAAGTTCTGCCGCGGCGCCGCTGCAATGAACGCCTCCGCCGGCGATAATGATCGGGGCTCGCGCCGCTGCGATCAGAGACGCGACCTCTGCTAGTGCTTCATCCGAAGGGCGGACGCGATCCAAGGGCCAGTGGCCTAAGTTCTTTGAACGTACGACCGCCGGAGATTTCGCCTCGGCACGCAGGAGATCGGATGGAAGCAGCAGAGCGGCTGGGCCGGCACGGCCTGACGACGCGGCCGTAAATGCCGCGTCCACATAGTCGTCGATCCGCTCCGGAACCGTGACACGCCGCACCCATTTAGTGCAGGACTGGAAGAGAGCAATCTGATCAAGGTCCTGAAAGGCGTTGCGGTCCATTTGGTCTCGCTCGACATCCTGCACAAGCGCCACGATCGGCACACTAGCCTTCAACGCCTCGGCCAGCGGCGGCACAAGCAAAGTTGCCGCGGGGCCGTTTTGGGCGGCAACCACAGCGACTTTGCCGGAAAGACGGGCGTAGCCGTCGGCCATCGCACCGCCCATGTTCTCCTGCCGGTACGCGATCTGGCGAATGCCGATCGCTTCCGCTGCAAGGATGACCGCCGATGGCAGGCTTTGGCCAAATATGAACTCCACATCGTGCCGGCGAAGAATCGTCGCGATACGCTGCGCAACGGTTTCGTTTGGGTTCTGTTGCGTCATTGCGCGCACTCCTTTTGGATTTCGGCCTGAAGAAATTCGTCAAATGCACTGAGGACAAGGTCGATGTCGCTGTCGACCATTGCCGTCGAAAGGCAGGCGGCGGCCCCATAGGGGAGAAGAACGCCCGCTTCCAGCAAGTAGCGGCTCATTCTTCGCATGAGCGAGGCCTCTTCGGCGTTCAGATAGGCATCGCGATATTCGAGCGGCGCGATGCGCTTCGGATGGATGCGGAAGAGCGAGGCGGCGCCGGTCACGGAGAAGCGCGCGTCGCGCTTTGCAATGCTTGCCCTCAAGCCCGCGCGCAACCTCTCGCCCATCGCTTCGAGGTGATCGAACACATCGGGGGTCATCGCCTCCATCGCTGCCCGACCAGCGGCCATTGAGACCGGATTTGCGGAAAACGTGCCACCCTGCGGCAACAACGGTTTTCCATCTTCGGTGCCGAAAACGCGCATCACTTCCTCGCGGCCGCCAATGGCACCGATCGGGAAGCCGCCTCCGATGATTTTGCCGGCCGTGGTCAGATCGGGTTTCAGACCGTAGCGTGCTGAGGCCCCGGCATAGCCCTGCCGAAGATTGAGCACCTCGTCCGCGACAATCAGGATTCCGTACTTGCGCGCCGTTTCCGACAAAGCCTCGAAGAAGGCGGGCTCCGGATGCAGCAACCCCGCCCGGCTGGGCATGGGATCGATCAGTACACAGGCAACGCGGTCGCTCGCCGCACTCAAGCGCGCTTCAAGGCCCTCGACGTCGTTGAAGCGCAAAAGATGGACTCCGCCGGCGACGCTTGAGGGAGTGCCGCGATAGGCCGGAGTTGCGACGGACATTGGCGCCCAGCCGCCTTTGCCGGGCGAAACCTCCTGCCCAGCCTCTGCCCAGTCATAGGCGCCGTGATAGGCGCCTTCGATGCGTGCGATCGCGGGCCTGCCGGTGAAAGCGCGCGCGGCCTTGATCGCGAACATGACCGCTTCCGTTCCGCTGTTGACGAAGCGGACCCGTTCCATTGCGGGAATGCGGGTCGTCAGAAGTTCCGCGAGCGCGATTTCATGCTCCGTCGGGTTGGCGAAACAGGTTCCCGAGCGCAGCAGGTCGACGACAGCCTCCGTGGCCGGAGCGAAGCCGTGCCCGTGAATGAGCGTGGTAAAATTGTTGTTCAGATCGAGGAGCCGGTTCCCGTCGACATCGACGAGATAAGCCCCCTCGCCGCGCTGGACATAGATCGGAAACGGGTTCCTCTCCACCGTGGCGCGGGTGGTTCCATCCGGGAACACCGCCTTGGCGCGGTTGAATAAATGTTTCGACCGACTACGCGCAGACGTCTGCCGCAGCCTGTTTGTTGCTTGAACGAGCATAGTTCCGGCTTCCTGAGGTGAGAAATCGACCGCTCGCTTTGCACGAGCTTCACAATTTTGTTGCAACAAAAATGCAGCCCGTCAAGTCCATGCAACAAAATCTTAAGCCAAGGAGCCCGCACCCCTCTCCAGAGAGGCGCGCTTCAGCCGTCGATATCCATCGCGAATATCATTTTCCATCGCCGCCCTGAGGCTTGCCGCGTCACGCTCCGCGAGAGCCTCCATGGCGATCTCGTGGTTGCGAACACCGTATTTCTCCTCGGCAAACTCTGGGTAGAGATTGTGCAAGGACGGCCCGATCCTCAGCCATAAGCTTTCGATCATCGAAACGAGCTGGGGAAGACCCGAGAGACGGTAGATCGTAAAGTGGAATTCCTTGTTGTGCCACAGCGCTTCCGCATAGCGGTTTTCGTCGAGGGCGGAATTGATAAGCTCTTGTAAGGCCACCAGTTCTTCCACGTCTGCCGGCGTTCCGTGCTGGGCGGCCTGTTCGGAAGCCAGCCCCTCAAGCGCCAGGCGAGTGAGCGTTATCTCTCGAAGGTCGGCCGCGTCGAGAATTGGGACGACAACCGTCTTCGGCCCGGTATAAACAAGCGCGCCTTCGCTCGTCAGACGATTGATCGCATCGCGCGCGGGCGTTGTGCTGACATCGAGGTCTTGGGCGACTGCGCGCACCGTCAACTTGTGGCCTGGCAGATAGACGCCACGGATGATGCGCTCCTTCATTTCCCGATAGGCGGCATCCCCCAGCCGTTTCGAGGCTCTCTCAAGATCTGGCGATTCGGTTGCATTGTCCGCCATTTTGCTCTCTCGATCGGTTGACACTGTGAATTTTTGATGCAACAAAAATGAAGTGTGAAGGTTTTGCAAAGCTTTTGTCGCGCCAGCGGCTATTAGCAGCTTTCACATGCTCCGTCACGCGGGCCGGCGACAAGCGGCCCGCGGGGCACCAGAAACCTCGGCAATAAGCGCATCGTCCTGACTCGTCCCGGGTCGGAGGAAGGCTTTTCATTGCGGCCGGAAGCGGCCGTATCCAGGGGAAGACGCCGAAGAGCGTCCAACAGCTGAAAGGAAAGGCGGATTTGATCGGTCAATCTCTGTCCCTTGCGGGACTTCAAAAACGATACGGCGAAGCCCTTGCGATTCGCGAGCTGTCGCTCGACGTCGCAGCCGGGGAGTTTGTCTCGCTGTTGGGGCCGTCCGGCTCCGGCAAGACAACAGCCTTGACGATGATAGCCGGCTTTGAGGCTCCGAGCGCCGGCAGGATCGCCATCGGTGGCCAGGACGTGACTTTCCTTGCGCCAAATCACCGGAACATCGGAATGGTGTTCCAGAAATACGCGCTTTTTCCGCACCTGACGATCCACCAGAACATCGCATTTCCGCTCAGGATGCGTGGGCGGATGCAGAAGACCGCGATCGTGCAGCGCGTCGAGGAGATGCTGGAACTCGTCCAGCTCTCCGGCTACGCGGAGCGCTATCCCAACCAGCTTTCCGGTGGCCAACAGCAACGGGTCGCCGTGGCGCGGGCTTTGGCCTTTGAGCCACCCGTCCTTCTGATGGATGAACCACTTGGCGCCCTCGACAAGAAATTGCGAGAGGCGATGCAATTCGAGATCAAACGTCTACAGGAGCGACTTGGTGCCACGGTCGTCTACGTAACCCATGATCAGGACGAAGCGCTGACGATGTCGGATCGCGTCGCCATAATGTCCGACGGTCGCTTGATGCAGATGGGTACGCCGACGGAGCTCTACCGGCAGCCGAAGACGGAGTTCGTCGCGGACTTCATCGGCCGGATGAATTTTATTGATGGCGATTGCCTCGACTGCACGGCTGAGCAAACGGTTGTTCGTTTATCGGAGAGAACGGTGCTCAACCTCCGTTCTGCGGCAAGCGAGCGTACGCGCAAATATGATGCCGGAACGGCTCTGCGTGTGGCAATCCGTCCAGAACGGATGCGTCTTGCGAAGCGCGGCGATGGTGGCGCCGACGCGCTGCCGGGCGTCATCGATGCCGCTGTGTTCATCGGTTCGACATACATCTTTCTCGTCCGCCTAGCCGATCGCCCGGAAGCAAGCCTGCAGGTACAGGTCGCTGCTGACTGCGTCATGCCATTCCAAAGAGACGACGCCGTGGACATCGTCCTTGACGGCGCAGCCGCGCACGTCTTTTCCATAGCGGAGAGGTGTGCCGCATGACGCGTTCACTGGCATCACTCTCATCTTCATTGACATCCCGCCGGTCGAGCTCCGCGCGCTTTTATTCGCCCACCGCGTCCATGGCATTGGTCACGCCCCTCCTCGCGGTCCTGCTGACTGGGTTCCTGTATCCGGTCGCGCGGCTGATCGCGCTGAGCTTTTCCGGGGGAACACTCAGCCACTATCGGCGTATTTTTACCGAGTCGCTTCATCTCGACGTTCTCTTCAGCACGATCGAGGTCGCCCTTGTCGTGACGCTTGCGAGCCTGCTGTTGGGTTTTCCCGTCGCCTACATGATGGCGCGGCTGAGCAGGGGCTTGGCAATGGCGATCGCCGCCTGCGTCTTCATCCCCTTGTGGACTTCCGTCCTCATCCGCTCCTATGCGTGGGTCGTCCTTCTCCAACGCAACGGCATCATCAACAAGCTGCTCGTCGATACGGGGGTTACGGAAGGGCCGTTAAAGCTGATCTATACCCAGGGCGCGGTCATCCTCGCGATGACGCATGTGCTGATGCCCTTCATGATCCTGCCGATTTATTCGGCACTGCGCGCATTGCCCCCAGACTACGTGCGTGCCGCCCGCAATCTCGGCGCCGGGCCCATCCGTACCTTCGTCGCCGTAACGCTTCCGCTCAGTCTGCCGGGTGTTTTTGCCGGCAGCGTCATGTGTTTCGTACTGGCGCTCGGCTTCTACATCACCCCGGCGCTGGTTGGTGGGCCCGGCTCGATGCTGATGGCGACGCTCATCGGCCAGCAGACAACAGTCCTGCTCGATTGGCCGTTCGCGGCAGCACTTTCGACCGTACTCCTCGCCGTTACGCTCCTTTTTGTTCTCCTGTTCCGCAGGACGCTATCGCTCAGCAAGGGATTGAACAGTGTCTATTGATCACGCACACATGCCGGGCCGGATTCCTGCGGCCATGGATATCTTCGCTTCTCCGACGATCCGCGGCTATTCGAGGGCGGCGGGGATCATTGCCATCGGCGCGGGGATCGGATGTATTCTCTTCTTCCTGCTGTTGCCGACGCTGATCGTGCTACCGATGTCGCTCAGCGAAACTGACCATATTGAGTTCCCGCCCCAGGGCCTGACACTCAAATGGTACAGCGCCTATTTCAATGATCCGGACTGGATGGCAGCGACGTGGTTCAGTCTTAAGATCGCCCTGGCGACAACCGCGACAGCGACTGTCGTGGGAATCATGGCGGCGCTCGCGATTGTGCGAGGATGCCTTCCGTTCAGATCCACATTGCAGGCGCTTGCGCTCGGGCCGATGATTGTTCCCCACATCATTCTGGGCGTGGCGCTCTACCTCGCCTTCTCGCCCCTGCAGCTCACCGGCAGCTTTTTCGGATTCCTCATCGCGCACACCGTGTTGGCAATCCCCTATGTGATCATCACCGTCACGGCGTCGCTGCAGCGCGTCGATCCGACGCTCGAGCTGGCGGCGTTGAACTGCGGGGCCAACAGGCTGCAGGCATTCTTCCTCGTCGTTCTGCCGAACATCGTCCCAGGTGTCGCAGCGGCGGCCGTGTTCGCCTTTCTCGCCTCATTCGATGAAGCGACCGTCGCGTTCTTCATATCGGACATTGGTGGCAAATCGATCGGGCGCAAGATGTTCGAGGATATCGATTTCAACCTGACGCCGGTCATTGCCGCGGTCTCGACCGTGCTCGTCGCCACTTCCCTCCTGCTCATGGGCACGGTTCACCTGCTGAACGCCCGTAAGCCTCGCTCGTGAAACCGAGGACTCCCACTTCTCAGCATCTGAATTAACAAAGGATTCTTTCATGACGTCTCTCCTCTCCCGTTCCACAGCAGTGATGAAGCCGACTGTCGCCGGATTTCTATCCTTGATAGCCTTGTCGCTTCCGACATTCGCCGGCGAGCAAGTCATCATCGCGTCGACCGGCGGCGCTTATGACAAGGCTCTAAGGGAGGCCTGGTTCGATCCGTTCACGAAGGCTACTGGCATCGAGGTGGTCACCGTCGCGGCGACGAACGCCGAAATGCGCGCCAAGGCTGCGGCCATGGTGAAAACGGGAAACGTCAATTGGGACCTCTATCTCGACGGCGAGATCCAGGCCGCCTCAAAGGCGCATCGCGAAGTGACAGAGGATCTGACGGAGTTCTGCCGCCAATTTGCCGATCGCGAGGACCTCAGCGCCAATGCATGCTCCGCTGGCGGGGCCCTGCTGCAATCCACGGCTACGCTGTTGGCCTACAGAACCGGAAAACCCGGAGAACCAGTTCCCGCAACATGGGCCGATATGTGGGACACAGGGAAATTTCCGGGTGAACGCGCATTTCCGAACTTCGATGATCCCTGGCGCGTCATGGCGGCCGCACTGCTCGCCGATGGTGTAAAGCGCGACGAATTATTTCCGCTCGACATCGATCGCGCGTTGGCTAAGCTCGACAAGATCAGGCCTTCCGTCACGCTGTGGTGGAAGACGGGCGATCAGAGCGTGCAAGGGTTTCGCAATGGCGAGTACTCGCTCGGGCAGATCTGGTTGACGCGCGCAAAGGCGATGCAGAATGAGGGGCTGCCGATCGACTGGTCCTACAAGGCCGCCTTCCTCGTCGGCGACCGGATAGCGCTGCTGAAGGGCGCGCCGCACCGTGACAACGCGCTGAAGTTAATGGCCTTCTGGCTGGACTCTCCCGCGGCGCAGGCCAAAGCGTGCGAAGCTCTCTCCTGCACGCCCCCGAGTAGCGATGCGATCTCGATGATGTCGGATGAGGCGCGCAAGACGATGCCGCAAGGTGACGACGTTCGGGATCACGTCATTCTTCCCGACGCGGAGTGGATCAACGCCAATGCTGCGATGATGTTGCAGCGCTGGAACGAGTGGATTCGCTGACTGCACCAGCGCCCCGCGTGCATGGAGGCGAGGCGCAGCGGTCTCGGAGCGCCTCCGCCTTGGGAATCGTCTGAAGGTGAAGCGGATGCTCACCCCGAGCTAAGCGTCCTCTTTGGGGGGAGCCGAGGTTCATGCAAGCACCGTGTACGTCCTCGTTTGTCCAGAAGCAGTCGCACGACAGTTTCTGATCAGCGGCCGGGAGCGACCCTTCCCTCTCTTCCGCAGCAGACGCTGTGAACGGCTCGCTTGAGCCCATTGCGGACGCCCGACGATGGCGCTGAGCATTTCACCCGCAGACGGTCGAGGCGGTTGCCGGCATGATCCTCGTCGCGGTTGCCGTTCACGAGCTATTCGTGCGGTGACAAGTGCGGGCGCACCGCTTGACAGCCGTGGGCAAAGAGCGGAAAACACAGTCCATGGGGTTGCGATCACCCCACGAGGCGACAGCCGAAGAATCGCGTCCTTTTCAACCGGTCAGACGGAGGACGCGCCATGCCGTCACTTCTTGAAATTTCCCCCGACAAGCTCGCCCGCCTCATCGGTACCCCGAAATCCCCAGCTCTCATCGACGTGCGGATTGACGAGGATTTCAACGCCGACCCACGGCTGGTCCCCGGCTCGGTCCGGCGCGATTACCGTGAGGTGCAGCTCTGGAGTGATGAGCTTTACGGCCGGTCCGCCGTCGTCATCTGCCACCGCGGCAAAAAACTGAGCTACGGCGTAGCCGCCTGGCTCCGCCAGGCCGGCGTTTCGGCCGACGTGCTCGAGGGCGGCTTCGAGAGTTGGGCAAAGGCCGGACACCCGGCAGTTCCCGCCTCCAGCTTGCCCGAGAGGGATGGGCAAGGGCGCACCGTCTGGGTGACGCGCTCGCGTCCGAAGATCGACCGCATCGCCTGCCCATGGTTGATCCGCCGCTTTGTTGATCCAAATGCCGTGTTCCTGTTCGTCTCGCCGTCCGAGGTCGAAACGGTCGCCGAGCGTTTCAATGCCACGCCTTTCGACATCGACGCGCCGGTCCGCTGGAGCCACCGTGGCGAGCATTGCACCTTTGACGTCATGGTTCAGGAATTCGGGCTGGCAACGGAACCGCTGTTGCGGCTCGCAACAATCGTTCGGGCTGCCGACACGGCGCGGCTTGATCTTGCGCCGCAGGCGCCCGGCCTGTTAGCCGCCTCGCTTGGGCTGTCGCGCATGTATGCCGACGACAACGAACAGCTCGAGGCGGGTCTGCCGCTCTATGACGCGTTTTACCGCTGGTGCCGGGACGCGACCGACGAAACGCACAACTGGCCTTCTCCGAAAAAGGGAGCATGACCTTGTCCGACATCGCACGGAACGCCACGACTATGTCAGAGCCCCAAGCATTGAGGCATGGCATACCGTTCGGCGACGCACTTCGCGTCTGGGCGCGGATCGCGACCTTGAGCTTCGGCGGCCCCGCCGGGCAGATCGCGGTGATGCACCGTATCCTCGTCGACGAGAAGCGTTGGATCGGCGAGCACCGCTTCCTGCACGCGCTCAACTACTGCATGCTGCTGCCCGGCCCGGAAGCGCAGCAGCTTGCGGTCTATATTGGCTGGCTCCTGCACAGAACTGTCGGAGGACTCGTCGCCGGCATTCTGTTCGTTCTTCCGGGCTTCCTTTCAATTCTTGCTCTGAGCTACATCTACGCGGCCTTCGGCAATGTCACTGTCGTCGAGGGGCTGTTCTTCGGCCTGAAGGCGGCCGTGCTTGCGGTCGTTATTCATGCCGTCTTCCGGATTGGCAGCAGGGCGCTGAAAAACCGGCTGATGATCGGCATTGCGGCGGCCGCCTTCGTCACCATCTTCTTCTTCGGGGTGCCGTTCCCGCTGATCATTCTGGGCGCCGGCATCATCGGCTATATCGGTGGGCGCTCGGGGTCGCCGCTCTTCCGGATCGGCGGCGGCCACAAGGCGGGAACTGGACCAGTTCTCAAGGATGAAGACTCGCTTCTCGGAGAAGACATCCCTGCTCACGCGCGCCCCGACCTGGCCTGGTCACTACGAGTCTCGGCGGTTTTCCTCGCGCTGTGGCTGGTGCCGCTTGCCTTGCTTTTGATCTTTCTCGGGCCGGACAACGTCTTCACCAAGATCGGACTGTTCTTCAGCCAGATGGCGGTTGTGACCTTCGGAGGTGCCTATGCGGTGCTTGCCTATGTCGCCCAGGAAGCGGTTCAGCAATATGGTTGGCTGAAACCGGGCGAGATGCTCGACGGTCTCGGCATGGCCGAGACGACACCGGGGCCGTTGATCATGGTCACCCAGTTCGTCGGCTTCATGGGCGCCTATCGCGATCCTGGCTCGCTCAACCCGATGACTGCGGCGACGCTTGCGGCAGTGCTGACGACTTGGGTCACCTTTGTCCCCTGCTTCCTCTGGATCTTCCTCGGAGCACCCTTCATCGAGAGGCTGCGGAGCAATGTGGCGCTAACCGGCGCGATGTCGGCGATCACCGCCGCGGTCGTCGGTGTAATCCTTAATCTCGCGGTCTGGTTTGGTTTGCACACGCTGTTTGCCGAGGTGATCACGCGGAACATTGGAGGTCTCACGCTGGACGTTCCCGTACTGAGCTCCCTTGTTCTCCCTTCACTCGTTCTGACCATCACAGCCGCAACCGCAATATTCCGGTACAAGGCATCGATCATCGTCACGCTGCTCGCCTGCGCCTTGGCCGGTATGGTGTGGACGTTGGGCACGTAGGCCGCTTTGCGAAACAGAGAAATGCAACGGGGCTCCTCTATAAGGCAGCGACGTCTCAGTAGCGAGCTCTGGCTAGATGCCTGGCTTCTCGTTGGTCCCTCGCTGTCCGTGCCCGACAGGTTGAAGCCGAGACGCAGCTCGAAAGAAGGGACGTAAGTGTCAGGCATCCACCCGGGCACCTATCTGTTTGCTGCGCGTGCCTTGCGCGATTTCGGCGACGGCTTTGTCGTCATCCTCCTTCCGGTCTATCTGCTCCTCCTCGGCTTTTCCCCGCCGCAAGTCGGCATCATCGCGACCGCGTCCCTCTTTGGCTCGGCGCTCTTGACGATTGCCGTCGGGTTTCTCGGCGCGCGCCACGATGTCCGTTGGTTGCTGCTCGCCGCCGCGAGCCTGATGACGGCTGCAGGTGTCGCCATATCCCTGGCGCACGATTACTGGCCGCTGCTGGTGATCGCGTTCGCCGGGACTGTCAATCCGTCGGCCGGTAGCGTGAGTGTGTTCGTGCCACTGGAGCACGCGGCGCTCACCCGCGAAGTAAGCGATGCGGAGCGGACGAGGATGTTCGCGCGCTACAGCCTAGTGCCGCCGGTGCGCTTTCGGCCGCACTTCCGATTTCATCGCTGTCGTGGGGCTCGAACGATTGGCAGCCGTCAAGCTGATGTTCGTGCTCTACGCGCTAGTCGGGTTCGCCGCCGGCTTTCTTTATGCACGCATACCAAGGCGCATTGTCAGCCACGAAACCGTGGAGACCGCGGCGCTCGGCCCGTCACGCGCCATCGTCTTGAGGCTCGCGGCCCTGTTCAGCCTCGACGCCTTCGCCGAGGCTTCGTGGTCCAGTCGCTGCTCGCCCTCTGGCTGTTCGAGCGTTTCGATCTATCGCTCGCACAAGCTGGGGTATTTTTCTTCTGGTCGGGCGTGTTGTCGGCGTTGTCGTTTCCTGTCGCTGCATGGCTGTCGCGACGTATCGGTCTCATCAACACCATGGTACCCCCATACCGTCAAGCGTTGCCCTGATGCTGGCGACGTTCGCACCGACATTGCCGCTGGCGCTGGCCCTGCTACTGCTTCGGGCGGCGCTCTCGCAGATGGACGTGCCGACTCGCTCGTCCTATGTCATGGCCGTCGTCACGGAGTCGGAGCGGGCGGCGGCCGCGAGCTTCACATTCGTGCCATGCAGTCTCGCCGCCGCGGCGAGCCCAGCCCTTGCGGGCGCGCTGTTTGCAACATCCTACCGGTCTTGGCCGCTCGTCATCTGTGCTACGCTGAAAATAGTCTATGACCTGCTATTGCTGATGCAGTTCCGACACCTTAGGCCGCCGGAGGAAAGCTGAGAGTAGCGCTGTTGGCGCGCTGTTGCCGTTCAGCGCGTGTTCAAGCCATACATGAAACTGTGCCATTAAGAGATCACCGGTGGCTGGAACAACCATCGGCGTTATTCTTATCGCATTCGTGGGCATTTGCCTCCGCCGGGACTCTGCCGCGTCTGGTT
Organism: Sinorhizobium sp. M4_45; assembly: GCF_002885915.1. Classification (NCBI taxonomy): domain Bacteria; kingdom Pseudomonadati; phylum Pseudomonadota; class Alphaproteobacteria; order Hyphomicrobiales; family Rhizobiaceae; genus Sinorhizobium; species Sinorhizobium sp. M4_45. The sequence goes on along the minus strand of NZ_NWVE01000008.1, from coordinate 105,754 downwards.
CTATGACCGACCTGCTGGACACCAGCCGCCATCGACATGGTGCCGCCGGGCTGAGCGACTTGCTTATGGCGGACGGATCATCTGGGGCGGTTCGCGGGAGTAGCCCTACCGGCTACGATCCAGGTGTTCAGAGGCCTTCGGCTCAATCGTGGTCAGAAAGCCGGAATGATCCGTGTCGAGGTCAACATCGGTTTTGCCGGTCAACCTGCAATTCGGGCCTCATTCGGCAACTGCCGCTTTCCACCCATCACGGCCCGCCCTTAGCATTTGGTCGCCGAATGGCGGAAAGTCTGGGCAACCACCTCATTCGCCACCATCTCGTTTACGATATGAGCAGTCGTATACTTGCTGAGTGGGGGCGATCCAGCGATAGCTCGGCCTTCCAGGAATGATAGGAGCGAAGATCGTCGGCGACGATGCGGGTGGTCGCTCCGTATCCGGTTGACCGCCGATCAGGATGAAACGCGGTTGTACCACCTGCCATGCTCGATCAAATTTGATAGGGTGGTTCGCCGCGCGCGCGATCGATGATGCGCTGCTGACGCTCCGATATGATTTGCTGGCTCGCCTGCATGCGGACGGTCTCCTGCAAGATCTTCAGCCTGTCCTGCATTGCCTCGAAGGCACGGCGGTGCGGCGGCGGGACGCGATTGATGACGTCCGTCTCGCCGCGCAGGATGGCGTTGCGGCCAAAGCGTTCATCGAGCGCCCGGCTGACCGCGGCGAACTCTCGGGCGACGGCGGGAGCAAGCGCGCCGGCGGCCACGTCGAGCTTGCCGTCCTTCTTCTTCATCTCCGCTGCCAACCGCAGCAGCGCGTCTTCGGCTGCCTGTGACAATCCTGGAATGGCGACCGCCATGCGGCGTCGTTCTTCCGTGATGGCCTGGCGCTCCGAGTCGACGGCACTGACGTGAGCCGCGCCGAGCGAGCGCAAAAAGACGGACGCCTCGGATACGGCCCGCAAAGCCTCTTTCCGTTCGCGGCCGGAGGCGAGCATGCGGTCGATCAGGCGTTCCGAACCGCGCAGCGCACCATAGGCGGCTGGGTCATTAGCCACGGCCGCGACGATCCGCTCGGCCGCAAAACCCTTGACGATCAGCGCCTCTATTCTGTCGACGGCGCCGGCCGGATCGCGCCAGATGCGCTTGGCGATCTCGGCGAGCGCAGCGCGATTGTGACGATAGTGCGGGGCGGAAAGCGCGCGTTGGCCGGCCTCCTCGTCCACCGGCGTCCTGAATTCCGTCACGGCGGCGAGCATCGGCAGCACCGCTTTATCCTCTTTCCCGAACTCGACACTTGCACCGGCAACGATCTTCGAACGGTCCTTCCTCTCGGCAAGATGCTGTTCTTCAGCGAAGCGACGGACAACCTCGAAGAGCCGCGTCAGCTTCCCGCGCCGTTCATCGGTGAAATCGTCCGGCATGCGTTCGGCGATGTTGCGTTCGACAATCGCGTCGGCCTTCGGCGTGAAGGCGCTCCAGCCGAAGCGGGCGGTCAGCGCGTCGCTCACTGCCTTCACCTCCTGCACGAGCGAGCGATCCTCGGCGGCGAAGGCAAAGGCGCTCTTCCAGGCGTCGTAACCCCCTTGCTTGCGCACCGCCTCGATTTCGGCGAGGCGCGCCGTGGCCTGTTTCGACAGCGCCGGGACCGACAGGGACATATGGACGCGCCGCGTTTGCTCGCGCTCGCGGAACCGTGCGGCATTCCTGCGGAACTCGGTCGCATGGGCGCGGGCTAAGGGCAGCAATTCGTGGAGGGACACCATGGCGACGCCGCGCTCGTCGCGAGCCGCCCGGCCGTCAACCATGTGGTCCGACCCGCGAAGTCGGCCAAGCCGGTCCGGTGCTTTGCCGAGATCGTCGGCAAGCTTGCGGGGTTCGATGGCGGCGTCCGACGCCAGTGCATTAAGCGTCGATACCGCGCCATCAGGGTCGCGATAGATTTTCGCCAGCACCGGGCGCAGGATGGCCTCGCGCTCCTTCCAGCGTTCGGAGGAGGGCTGAGCAAGTCGTGCGTCCTCCTCGACACTGCGGAAGAATTTCGTGGTGGGCGGGATCAGATATTTCCCAACCAACGGGATTGGGGCCGAGAGAGATTCCGTCCGTTCCTCGCTGTAGGAAACGCGCCGTTGGCGCTCGATCGCAAATCCGAGCGCAACGCTCGCCCTCTCCCAGAGCTTGGACACCTGCGCCCTCTTTTCGATAAGCCAAGCCAGCCGCCGCGAAACGCCCTCCTCTATTTCCGCCGCGACCTCGGCGACCGTGTCGATGCCGCGCCGCCGCGCGAAGTCTTTTGCATGCGGCCAGTACCCGGCCTCGCTCTCGAAATCGAGCGTCGTCGTCTTGGCGCCGGATCGTCCGAGACGCTCGACAAGCTCACTGAACAGCTCCGGCCGGCGGCTCTCGCGCTCGATCCGCTCCCGGCGGGCGTCTGCGGTTTCGATCTGCCTGACGGTCCAGACATTGCGATCGACTTCCCGTTCCTCGAAACGCTTTCGGCCCGTCTCCTTATCGACGACGGGCACCCTGACCTTGACCTTCTCGACGCCGTCCTTTCGCAGCGTCACCGTATCGCCTTCAGCGACGCCCGCCGCCTCGAGCGCCTTCGGCAGGCTGACGCCCCAGAGCCGATGGACGGTTCCGTCGTCCGTCCGGATGTCGGCATAGGGACTTTCGTCCGCATCCTCGTCTGTGGGTCGCAACTTCGCCATCCCTTCTTCGACCAGTTCGCCGGTGACGCCGGCGGCATGATCGACGCGCGGCTTACGACTCCATTCCGGCCTCGCCTCGAAGTCCTCTGTCGCCGCATAGAGATCGGCGCGGTCGCGATGCCTGGTCATCGCCACATAGGTCAGATGCTGGTCCATCATGCCGGTGGCGAGCACAAAGGTTCGGTCGACGGTGGCGCCCTGCGATTTATGAATGGTCGTGGCATATCCATGATCGACGTTGCGATAGCTGTCCTTGCTGATGACGATGTCACCGCCGTTGTCGAGTCGGACCGACAGCAACGCATCGCCGCGTCTGTCGCCGGTGGAAACGACCGTGCCGAGCATGCCGTTCTTGACGTATTGCGGACCAAGACGCCGCGCGCGTGGCTCCACGAAACGGGCGTTCTCTAGGAAGATGATGCGGTCGCCGGCGGCAAATTCGCGCAAGCCTCGCGCCGTCTGGAACGCGCGCGCCCCTGTCAGCGCGCCCTTCTCCACCATCACGCTCCGCAGGGCCTCGTTCAGCTTCCGGACGTCGTCTTTGGTGTGGGCGAGTACCAGAAGCTCGTCGCCGCGAAGCCGAACTTCATTTCCGCCGGAGACAGAGTTCTCGAGCGCCTGTTCGCGCGCATCGGCCCAGTCGGCAACGATGCGGTCGACGATTTCGTCACGCGTTTCCGCCGCGACAATACGGCCATGCCGCGCATAGGCATCGAGGCCCTCTTCGATCTTACCGCGGGCGAACAGTCGGGAGGCATCGCGCGCCCACGCATCGCGCTGCCGCCGCACGCCGGCCAGTTCGGCAAAGCCGACGCGCTCTGAAATCGCCCGGAACGCGGCACCCGCCTGGATCGGCTGCAGCTGCATGGCGTCGCCGACCAGCACCGCTTTCGCGCCGGCGTCTTCCACCGCTTTCAGGACGCGCGCCATCTGCTGCGACGACACCATGCCGGCCTCGTCGATGACCAGCACGTCATCACGCTGGAGCAGATCGCGCCCGCTCGCCCAGGCCAGTTCCCAGGATGCCAGCGTGCGCGACCTGATGCCGGAACCGTCCTCCAGCCCCTCGGCCGCCTTGCCGGCAAGTGCTGCGCCGATCACCCGCCGGCCTTCACCTTCCCATGCGACGCGGGCCGCCGAAAGCAACGTCGACTTGCCGGCGCCGGCAAGACCAACGACGGCTGCGATGGCATTGTCGCGCGTGACGTAACGGACGGCATCGACCTGCTCCGCATCGAGTCGGAAGGACTTTTGCGGATTCTGCGTCTCGACCTTTTCGACCGCGGCCGCGACGGCATCATCTGAAATAGCAAAGCCCCGGCGCCTTGACAGCACCTCAGCCGACCGCGCCATGGCATATTCGAGGCGCAGCATCTCCCGCGTGGTGAACACCGCCGGCTGCTTCGCCTTGCCGGTCTCGGCATCGACCTGCTGCGGCTTCAGCAGCACCAGATCGTCGGACGCCATCAGCCGCGCCCGGATGTTGGCAAAGTCGACGGGATCGTCGACGTAGCGATGCAGCGCCTTGGCGATATCCTTTTCGTTGAAGGTGGAGCGTTCGTTGCCAAGCTGCTTTAACAGAAGCGCCGGATCGGCAAGCAGCCGGTCGGCCATCTCCTGCCGGCGTGCAAGATCGGCCGGCGCGAAATACATCTCGACGCCTTTGCGCGCGAGCGCCGCCTTCTCCGGCCCGAGATGTTTCTGTGCGATGCCGTCGAGGCCCTGCTCGGCATAAGAGCGGCCGTCGAGGCGGATCTCGTGGCCGGCAAGCACCAGATGCCGATTGGCGGTCTCCGCCCAGGCGATCTTCCAGGCCTTCATCGTTTCCTTGTCGCCGGCCCAGAGCTTGTAGACGATCTTGCCGTTCGGCCGCTCCGGCGTGGCGACGCGCAGCGGCTCGCCGTCCTCGCCAACCACCGGCACCTTCTTCGGCCCGAACCCTTCTTCGGTCAGTGGACGCAGCGGGATCATAAGATGGATGTGCGGATTGCCGTCTTTTTCATGATAAACCCAATCAGCCACCATTCCCTTCGACGTCAGATTGTCGCGGACAAATTCACGGACAAGTGAGATGTTCTCCGCCCGCGTCAGCTCCTCCGGCAGGGCGATAATCAGCTCACGCGCAAGCTGGGCGTCGACCCTCGTCTCGAAGGCATCCACCGCATTCCAGAGCGCCTCAATTGCCTTGCTGACCAATTGCCCGTTGATCGCAGTCTTCAGCCAGGCCGGGACATCGTCCGGCAACGCTAGTTCCTCATGCACCAGTTCCCGCGATCCGCCGCGATAACTAAAGGACGTCCCAGCCTGCTCGTCCATCATCCGGGTGCGATGGCGATAGGCGGCGGCCGAGACGATGCTGCGTCCCGCTCCCCTGCCGATCACCTGCGCTCTGACGAACATGATCGCCACGGCTGTCTCCGATCGTCCAAGCACGTCGCGCCAGCGACGTATATTGCGCCCTCAAACCGATCGGCCCGCCAGGGCCGATGCCGCCTTCTCGGTTGCAGGCTAGCCTATTTAACTATCGTATTCTAGATAGTATAATTCGCCCCGTGAAGATTGCTCGAACCCGGAAAGGACATCGGAATGGCCGCAAAATCATCGATCGCTGACATCGACGCCCAGATCGAGAAGCTACGCGAGCGCAGACGCGCGATGATCGCAAAGTCCGCCGAACGCTTTGCGCGCGCGGCAACGAAATCGGGGCTGGCGGAAATGGAGATCGCTGACGAGGAGGTCGATCGGATTTTCGAAGAGATCGCCGCGCGATTTCGTAAGGAGGAAAAGAAGGGGACTGCCAGCGTATCTACTTCGCCGCGTCGACCAGCAGCTGGCGGGACTGGAACGTCGGCGGAGGTTTCTCATGACAGCTGATCGCAAACGCGAGGCGCGTGAGAAGTTTTTACTCGGCGGCATCGTCGTCAGGGCGGGTCTCACGAAGGCCGACCGGGCGTTTCTGCTCGGCGGTCTACTCGAACTGGCGAGGCTTGATCCGGGCTCATCGGAGCATCGGCGGTTGCGCGATATCGGCGAGGAAGCGTTCAAGGCACCGGCGCTTGACGGTCATTCGACGCGGATCCCGGAGGCCACCGAATGACCGTGCGAGCAAAACCGCATCCGAGCCTGTTGCTCGTCCTGGTGCCTATCGCAGTAACGGCTGTCGCCGTCTATGTGGTCGGCTGGCGCTGGCCAACACTCGCCGGCGGCCTATCCGGGAAAGCGGAATATTGGTTCCTACGCGCTTCTCCTGTGCCGGCGCTTCTGTTCGGACCACTGGCAGGACTGTTGAGCGTCTGGGCGCTGCCATTGCACCGGCGAAGGCCGGTCGCGATGGCGAGCCTCGTCTGCTTTCTGGCGGTCGCCGGTTTTTACGCGCTGCGGGAGTTCGGCCGGCTCGCACCGTCGGTGGAGAGCAGAGTGGTGACATGGGACCGTGCCCTTTCCTATCTCGATATGGTCGCCGTTTTCAGTGCAATCGCTGGCTTCGTGGCGGCGGCGGTGGCCGCGCGCATTTCCACCGTCGTGCCCGAGCCGGTGAAGCGCGCCAAGCGCGGCACCTTCGGCGACGCGGACTGGCTGCCAATGTCGGCCGCCGGAAAGTTGTTTTCGCCGGGGGGCGAGATCGTTGTCGGTGAGCGCTACCGAGTCGACAAGGATATCGTTCATGGACTGCCCTTCGATCCAAATGATCGCAGTACTTGGGGACAGGGGGGCAAAGCCCCTTTGCTCACTTACAAGCAGGACTTCGACTCCACCCATATGCTCTTCTTCGCCGGGTCAGGTGGCTACAAAACGACGAGCAACGTTGTTCCGACGGCGCTGCGCTATACCGGACCACTGATCTGCCTCGACCCGTCGACCGAGGTCGCGCCGATGGTAGTCGAGCACCGAAGCCGCGTCCTTGGACGCGAGGTGATGGTGCTCGATCCAACGAACCCGACTATGGGATTTAATGTGCTCGACGGGATCGAGGCGTCGAAGAGACAAGAAGAGGATATTGTCGGCCTTGCGCATATGCTGCTGTCGGAAAGCGCTCGCTTCGAAAGCTCGAGCGGCGCCTACTTCCAGAACCAGGCGCACAATCTACTGACAGGCTTGCTTGCCCACGTCATACTCTCGCCGGACTTTGAAGGGCGGCGCAACTTACGCAGTCTCCGGCAAATCGTCTCGGAGCCTGAGCCCTCGGTGCTCGCCATGCTGCGCGACGTTCAGGAGCACTCGCACTCTGCCTTCATCCGCGAAACGCTCGGCGTCTTCACCAACATGACCGAGCAGACGTTCAGCGGCGTCTATTCGACCGCCTCGAAAGACACGCAGTGGCTGTCGCTCGACAGTTATGCCGCGCTCGTCTGCGGCAGCGCCTTCAAGTCGAGCGACATCGTTACAGCCAAGAAGGACGTGTTTCTGAATATTCCGGCAACGATCCTGCGCTCCTATCCAGGAATCGGCCGCGTCATCATCGGCTCGCTGATCAATGCCATGGTCCAGGCCGATGGTGCCTTCCAGCGCCGGGCACTCTTCATGCTCGATGAGGTCGATCTCCTCGGCTACATGCGCGTCCTCGAGGAGGCACGCGACCGCGGCCGCAAGTACGGCATCAGCATGATGCTGATGTACCAATCCCTGGGGCAGTTGGAGCGGCATTTCGGGAGGGATGGCGCGACGTCATGGATTGATGGCTGCGCCTTGGCCTCCTATGCCGCGATCAAGGCGTTCGACACGGCGCGCAATGTCTCGGCGCAATGCGGTGAGATGACGGTGGAGGTGAAGGGAAGCTCCCGCAATATCGGCTGGGATACGAAGAACGCCGCCTCGCGCAAATCAGAGAGCGTCAATTACCAGCGGCGACCGCTGATCATGCCGCACGAAATCACCCACTCGATGCGAAAGGACGAACAGATCATCATCGTCCAGGGGCACAGCCCGATCCGCTGCGGGCGCGCGATCTACTTCCGGCGAAAGGACATGAAGGAGGCGGCGAAGGCAAACCGCTTCGTCAAGCCGATCCCGTGATGGGCCGCCAACATGACGCCGGGAAAAAATCTCTATCGCTCGGTGCGGCAATACAGGGCGAACGGGCCCTCCGCGCCTGGCGGCGTGAACCAGTCTAGAAAGAGTGTATGGCCGAAGGAGTGAGCCCGGGCACTGTTAGACCAAACGCCCAAAAGGGCATGCCGTTGGCCGCGTCGGGATGGGCATGGACGACAATCGACATTGGCACACGACGATCGCCGTAAGCATCATGAAACCTGTGCCGGGGGGAACATGCAAAGGGTATAGAAGGCGAAATACCACGCGCTGTAAACCGCCGCCCTGAGGACGCCGAAGGCAATCGCGTACGGAGGGCTGACGATGAATCGAAGCGCGCGAAAAGCTCCGCTTCGGCTCATCGCGCCGGTTTCGCGTTAAGCGTTTTGAGGCTCTGTTGACATGACGGGCTCCTCGGTATTCGCTAGCCCAGATCGAAGCAACAAAATGGTCATACTGTTCGCACACCCAAGGGCAAGCGAGGAAGTCCTCTTGCGATAATGCGGCCGATCCGGGTCGCAACATCGAGCGAGAGGCGGGCGTGACCGCAGGCGGAGACCGCTTGCGGGACCGGTGAGCGAAGAGAATAGCAACCCGTCGGCCGTCGGCTGGCTCGCCCGAACAACGATCTCCAGTCTCGACGATCGATCACGAAAATGAATCGGTGTGGGCCGATCGATTCCTATGTGTCGTTGGACTCAAAAGCCGGAACGGGCGTTTCTTCCGTCATGCTCACTCAGCCCTATCCGCTCTACATCGAACGCACGGATGCGACGAAAACCGTGGCGCGCTTCTACACGCTCCCGATCGAACCGACGCTGACCGGCACGCCCTGCCTGACACGGCGTTGGAGCGCATCGGGCCATGGTGCATCACTTCGACAAGGAAGAGGGTGCTGTGCACATGATCATCGATCTGCTGCGGACCAGACAGGCGCGCGGCTAAAGACCGAAAACACGCGTTCGACGTGAACACATTGCCTGGGGTTTCCCGCAGCGAGCGCGCCCTGATCGTCGCCGGTGATCATTGGTAAAGCGGAGCTTCGGCCGACGCGTCGGTCGTTTCGCGTGTCGGCCCAGGCGGGAAGGCAAACGCCGCCCTCAGAAGGGCGGCGCGGGGTCGAAGGTGCCCTCCTGTTCGGCGGTCGCCGCCAGTTCGGCCTGAGCCAATTCCAGCTCGGCTTCGATCTGGCGGCGCTCGGCGGCGTCCGCGTTCCTGAGCTCGGCGCGCAGTTCTTCAACCTGAATTTCTGTTGCAATCGTCATCGTCGTCTTCTCCTTGGATAATGTGAAGATGACGCCACGGGGTCGAGAGGATCGGGCCGGGTCAAGGATCGCGTCAGCGACCGCCGGAGGCGGCGAGCGGAGGAACCGATTTTCTGGCGGTGCCCTCAAGGCAGCGGCTGAAAATTGGAGGGGCCGCGAAGGCCTTGAGGCGGCGCGCGCCCTCATGGCAGACTTGGCTATTTGATCAGACAAGCTTTCGCCTCGTGTGGCAGGGGAGAGGAGCAAAAGCGGGTTCGATGCCCGCTTTTGTTCCCGGTGCTGCGTTTAACGATCAAACCGAGTAACGGCGAAGTCGGCCCCGATTTCTCGGGGCCGCTCGCTTGGCTCGTCAGTCCGGATTGTTCCAGAGGATCACCTTCTTGCTCGGATCGCCGCCGGGTGCCTGTGCGAGGTTGCCGAAGATCACGCCGATCTCGGGAGCCTCCAGCTTCACTGAGAGGTATTCCTCGCCGGTCTGGCGGGCGACGCGGTTCCAGCCCGCGCCGATTTCGAAGCCGGTCTTGCGGTTGATGACGCGGTAATCGGGGGCTTCTTCGCTCGACTTGCTTGCGTTCGGGACGATGGCGATCGGGGCGTTGACCCGGATGGTGGCGAAGACGCCTTCGAGGATGCCATCGGTCTTCTGCGTCAGGGTTGCGATCGTGGTGGCCATGATTCTGTCTCCTTCAGTTGCTCGGGACCATTCCCGATGTCGCACGAAGAGACGGCCGACCTGCTGCGGTCAGCTCGGTCGAAAATTTTGCCAAATTCTATTTTCCGCCAGGCGAAAGAACCGAAATCGAATTTTGCAAAAATTTCGGACGAGTCTTACCCCTTTAGGGGTTGGCCGCAAAAGCAGGCGGTCGTCTATACGAGCGACACAAAACGGGAATGGTTCGGGGGCAACTGAAGGACGCGACAAACCATTATGGCTGTCCGGTCCACGCCGCGGGAGATCGGCCGCGCATCCGTTGATACGTTGGTCCGCGTGCCGGTCAACGCCATGCCCTCGCCCTCTCTCAGCTACTGCAGGCGGGTGAGCACGTCGCTAACGATATTACCCCTTAAGTTGATCCGAGAGTTAGACGCGGCGAATGTATCGCCGCCTGCAGCCGGCGCGGCAACACCTGATGAAGCCGTTCGCGTGAGCGATATGTGATCGTCCCCCACTCCCCCCCGCGCCCGGCAATCTGCGCTGTTGGTGTTCTCCAGGCACATCGCGGCACGCGCCCCATCCGAGCGATCGGACCCGGCTTAGTAGCGGAACCAGGCCCGGCGGTGATCACGAGACAAAAGGAACCCAGCAAGTCGCGAACGGAATGCCATAAAGCGCGACATTCTGATCCTGGGAAACGAAATGCGCTCCCTCCGCCAAGGCCTGCCCCGACGATGCGGTTCGTGTCGGCCAAGGCCGTCAATGAGCAAGCCGCCGCCGTGTTGGCCAGCGTCCGGGAGCGTTTGATCCGCAACCGCACCCAACTCGCCAGTGCGATCCGCGGGTACACCGCTGATTCGGCATTTCCGTCGTCAAGGAGCTGGCGCACATTCCCCTGCTGCTTGAACGGATACAGTCCGACGAGACCGTGCCTGAGCTGGCGCGGGAAGTGTTCGCGAGCCAGGCGGCGGGATACGCCCAGGTGGAAGAAAAGATTGGAGACGTGGATGCCAGACTCATGGCATGGCAGCGAGCCGACGAACACAGCAAACGTCTCAATACTGTTGCGGACCGGCGCTGCTGCACTGAGTCGTCCGGGCGAGCTAGCCCGGATAGACTAAGCGCCAACCCCTCCCAACTCACGTAAAATCGGCGTGCTGGAATTTGAGGGGGATCATTCTAGTTAGACAGCGCTCCTTGAACGCTAAGTGCTTCGAGTACGGCGAGACGGAGTGGGCCCGTCGGCGAGCCCGGTTGCGCTAATGTCTTGCCGAGGTAGGCCATCGCCTTTTGTCGGTGCGGCCCAGATTTCTCAGATCGCCTCGACCGCTTTCTGCCGCGTCACTTTGGGCGTTTTCATGCGGTATGCGACCTCATGCGCCCGTTCTGAGACGAGCTCGCGGTCACGGCCTTTCTCCTTCGGATTATCTGCATGAGCCGCACGAGCTCATCGATGTCGTGTGCGTGCCAATGAAGATGGCACGAGCATAAGGGCGCTTGTCGTAGAGGCGGTGCGCTGACCGGCAGCAAGACCCTTATTGCTGGTCGGACCCGAGCACATCGAGGAGCCAGACGAGACCTACGTCCATGAGCGCCGACTTCGGCACGACCGCCTGGATGTTTGACGCGCCAAGATCCAGCGGCAGCTTTGCGGTGCCGACGGCAAAGCGCGCCGCATGCATCTCGACAAACCTCTTGGGCAGGACGCAGACGAGCTCAGTCTTGGTGAGGAGGTCGAGTGCCAGCAGGAAGTTCGGGACGGCCAGGGCCACGCGGCGGGAAAGGCCGCGGCTTGCGAGCAGTTCGTCAACGACGCCCGAGGGATCGCCTCGCGGTGCTACGAGCAGGTGCTGCATGCGGCAATAGTTTTCGAGCGTAGGTTTCTTCGAAAAGGGATGGCCGCTGCGCGCCGCGACCACGAACTCCTCCTCGTAAAGCCTTTGCGCGGCGAAGCGGGCGGGCAGTTCGTAGAAAGGCGCGATCGCTATATCGATCAGCCGCCCGTCGAGATCGGAAAACGCCGTCTCCATCTGCATGTGCCGCACGACGAGATCAATGCTTGGCGCCTTGCGGGCGATTTCGTCAAGCAGCGGCGGCAGGAACACCGAGAAGCCATCGGACGTGCCAATTGTGAATCGGCGGCGTGAGCGCGCCGGCTCGAAAGGTTCAGCGGTGGAGATGACGCTTCGCACCCGCGCGAGAATATCGCCGATCGGCGCCGCCAGTTCCCTGGCGCGCTCGGTCGGTACCACGCCCTTCGGGGTCTTCAGGAACAGCGGATCGTTGAGCAGCCGCCGCAAGCGGCCGAGACCGTGGCTGACGGCGGAAGCGGAAAGGTTCAGCCTTTCAGCGGCGCGGCCGACATTCCGCTCCTCAAGCACCGTCTCGAAGAGCACCAGCAGGTTAAGGTCCGCGCGCGAGAGATCAATCTCATTCAGCATAATGATGAAATCATATCACTTCATTCAGCATGAGCAAATGCCTAGTTTTTTCGAGGTCATGGAGGCCACACGGTCTTCCGACACCCAAACGGAGGAACAGATGAGCGATTTCATCGGGTACATAGAAGCCCTGGCGCTGCGCAGCTTGCAGCGCGCAGAGGCGCAATTCCGCGCGCCGGCGGCTGCCGATCCGGCCTTCAACACACGGCTGCGCCAGGCGCTTGCCGGGGAGGATGAGGCGGCGGCCGTCATCTCCTTCTGGCGGGAGGCGGGACCTGCGCGATGGTTTGCCAAGGAGCCCGAATTCGACCGCGCCTTTTGCGAGCGCTTCATCGCTGCCCATGAGGCTGCGGCGCGCGGCGCGCTTCTGAACTGGACAACTTCGCCGGAGAAGACGCTGGCGCTCCTTCTTCTCCTCGACCAGTTCCCGCGCAACGGCTTTCGCGGCACGGCTCGCATGTATCAGACCGACTCTCTGGCGCTCGGCATCGCACGCGCCGCGGTGAACGCAGGTTATGATCTCAGAGGGCCGGCCGACCTGCAGCTCTTCTTCTATCTTCCCTTTGGCCATTCGGAGGACCTCGTTGACCAGGAGCGATCGGTCGAGCTTGCCGGACGCCTCGGCGAACCGAGTCTTTCCCACGCCAAGGGTCACCGCGACATCATCCACCGCTTCGGCCGCTTTCCGCACCGGAACGGGATCCTAGCGCGGACGATGAAGGAGGAGGAGCAGCGATTTCTAAATGAGGGTGGCTTTGCGGGGTGAGGGACGCTCTGCGAGGAACGTCCCTGCGGTGGCAGATGGAGGTCACTTCCGGGGTAAAGGATCATGCCACCGTGATACAGGACGCCGTCGATGAATTCCCCGTCGGCCGTGAAGCCCGTGTCGTCCCAGAGTCGACGTAATTGCCGCGATTTCATGGCGCCCTCGATAGGCGCTTTCGCGCTTTCCGCCGCTTCGTTGTAGCGACCACCCGGCAGCAGCTCATACCGCACGTGGCCATCGGCCGCGACCCATGTGCCTACATAGGTTGGTCGTGTTGCCCCTGCGTAGATGCCTTCGAGGCGATGACGAGCGGGACGATAGCGGCAACGAGTGCGAGAGTCCGGCAATAATTCATCGCGAGGGCTCGACAACCCGGCGCGCGCTGCGGCCTTGCTTAGATGCCCAGAATGCCAGTAACTACGCTGGAACCCTGGTCGCGCCGCCGATCACGCATTCATCCTCACGGAATGGATTTGTTGTGCATTTGTGGGTGATCAGCCGCCGCAACCGCTTTCGAGACAAGTTCTTGGACCAGCCATCGGTCTTCGCCTTTTGATACATAACTGCATTGTTTCGTGACGTACACATGCGAATCCACCTCCTGCTGTGTGCTGCCGCGCGCGACAATTCAGCCATCCGCAGGCTCCAAGGCCCCTGCCCTTTACAAAGGGGCAAAGAGCGTCCATCGGCGCTCACGGACCTTTAGATTGTACGGATATTCGTTTACCCTGAACTTCAACTGGGTGGCAGTGTCGATGCGCATCGCACGTCCTTCAGATCTGCATTTTGGTGGCAAGTTCAGCTTGACCCTCTGGCGAAATGTTGACGACGTATCGCGTATTTCGAACCTCAGCTGCTGGCCGTCTCCGCGACGTGGTTGATCACCTTGCCGCTGAGGGGAAAGCAGCAATTCCGCAGTGGCATTCAGGCAAGCGAATGGTGATGAATGAGGTGGGTTAGGGTACTTGCCGGCGTTGCCGTCGCGGCGGTGCTCGGTGCCGGGGCCGTGACCCTTCTTGGCATGCCTGCCGGCGTTTCGAGCGAGACGATTCAGCGATCGGTGACGAGAACACCCGACCTTTTGCAACGGGCCTGGTCGCTACCGGTCGCGTGGACCTTTCAACATCAAGTCGTCTGGCAGTCCAATGCCTCGCGATGTGGCCCGGCGAGTATCGCCAATACATTTCGTTCGATCGGCGAAGAAGAAACGACGGAAGCGGCTGTGCTCGATGATACCGGATATTGCTGGACAGGCTTCTGTGTCATCGGACTGACGTTGGACGAACTCGCGGAGCTTACACGTTTAAAGACCAGACGCAGCGTGACGGTGCTCCGCGACCTGACCGCAGACGAGTTTCGGGAACACATGAAGCGGTCAAACGATCCAAGTCGTCGCTACATCATCAACTTCAATCGAGAAGGCATTTTCGCCGCCGGCAGTGGCCATCACTCACCGATTGGAGGGTATCTCGAAGAAGAAGACATGGTTTTCGTTCTGGACGTCAATGAACGATACAAGCCTTGGCTTGTCGAACGCGAACGCCTATTCAAAGCCATGGACACGTTTGATGGCGACCGCAAGCGCGGTCTGCTTTTGATCCAGTAGTGTCAGCCAGAAGCCCGGCGAACGTCTGTGCACAGAGCGGAACATCGCAGAAATCGCGGCTACGCCCGCGCAGGAACGGCCTCCATGACGCTTTGCGCTGTCTTTCGAACGCAAAAGATCGACCCTAAAACGAGGCCGAAGAGATCAGGCGGCTGAAGAAGGAGTTGGCTCGCGTCACCATCCAAGTGCGAAGCTTGACGCACACTCCGTGTCGAGATTTGCCCCCGGTGCATTGGTCAGCGCGAAACCTGCGCTACGGTCAGATGCTTAGGCAGAGGTATTTAATCTCCAAATAGTCATCAATGCCATACTTGGAGCCCTCGCGGCCCTGGCCGGACTGCTTGATGCCGCCGAAGGGGGCCGCCTCGGTGGAGATCAGGCCGGTGTTGATGCCGACCATGCCGTATTCCAGCGCCTCCGCTACGCGGAAGATCTTGCTCATATCCTTCGAGTAGAAGTAGGACGCCAGGCCAAACTCGGTATTGCTGGCCGCTTCAATGACCTCCTCCTCTGTCTCGAATTTGAAGAGCGGCGCAACAGGTCCAAAAGTTTCCTCGCGAGCGATCTTCATGTCGATGGTGACACCCGTCAGCACGGTTGGCTCGAAAAACAGACCGCCTCGGGCATTGCCGCCGAGAACCACTTCCGCGCCCTTTGCCACCGCGTCGCCTATATGTTCCTCGACCTTGGCGAGCGCCTTTTCCGAGATCAGTGGACCGGCGTCGATTCCCGGCTCAAACCCGTCGCCGATCTTCATCTCCCGCACCTTGGCCGCGAGCTTCGTGGCAAAGGCGTCATAGACCCCGGCCTGCACGAACAGCCGATTGGCGCAGACGCAGGTCTGGCCGTTATTGCGGTACTTGGAGATCATGGCCCCTTCGACCGCCGCGTCGAGATCGGCGTCATCGAAGACGATAAAGGGGGCATTGCCGCCGAGTTCCAGACCCAGCTTCATGATCTGGTCGGCGCCCTGGCGCATCAGGATCTTGCCGACATTGGTGGAACCGGTGAAGGTCAGCTTGCGCACCTTGTCGTTCGCACACATTTCCTGGCCAACACTGGCCGAGTCGGTCGACAGGACGACGTTGAAGAGTCCCGCCGGCAGGCCGGCGCGCTCCGACAAGACCGCGATCGCCAGCGCCGAAAGCGGCGTTTCCGCCGCCGGCTTTGAGACCATGGCGCAACCGGCTGCGAGCGCCGGCGACATCTTGCGGGCGAGCATCGCGTTCGGAAAATTCCATGGAGTGATCGCGGCAACGACCCCGACCGGTTGCTTGATCACGATGATGCGCTTGTCTGGCTGGTGTCCCGGAATGGTGTCGCCATAGACGCGCTTTGCTTCCTCGCCGAACCATTCGACGTAGGACGCCCCGTAAAGGATTTCGCCCCTCGCCTCCGCGAGCGGCTTGCCCATTTCCATGGTCAAGATGGTAGCAAGGTCGTCGGCATTGGCAACCATCAGGTCGTAGAGGTTGCGCAGCACCGCGGCGCGTTCCTTGCCGGTCTTTTTCGCCCATGCCTTTTGCGCTGCGTGCGCCGCATCGATGGCATGCGCGGTTTCGGCCCGGCCCATGTCGGGCAATGTCGCGATAGCCTCGCCTGTCGCTGGATTGGTGACGTCGAATGTCTTGCCGCTGTCGCTTCTCGCGAGCCACTCGGCGCCCACCAGCCCCTTGTCAACGGCAAGGCTGGTATCCTTCAGTTTGACGAGCAGGGTTTCCGAAATCGTCATTCGCAGGCCTCCTGGCGCAAACGTGCGCGTCTTGCTCCCGAAGAGCCAGATTTGTGTCGTCCCGATGCCGCGTCGGCTACCGTCATTGACCGAAGACGTGCGCCGATCCGGCATCGAACCTCAACCAAACGGCATCGCCGCGAGCGAGGCCCGAGATCGCCTCGTGACCGAACGGAAGGCGGACAGACAGATCGTTGCCCTTGTTGGTCTTTGTTGCGACGTGCACGTTGTTGCCGAGGAAGGTGATATCGCTAACCGTGGCGGGCAACCCGGTGTCCGATCGCGTTTTAGACAGGAGCAGGCGTTCCGGCCTCAGCATGAGGGAGGCTTTGCCTCCGGAGGAGGCAGTTCCATGCAGGGGAACGTTGGCGACTCTCATTGTGTCACAGATAGCGACCTCTGCCCGGCCGTTCGCCGTGGAGACCACATTGCAGGGCAGGAAATCGCTGTCTCCGATGAACTCGGCGACGAACCGCGTGGCGGGATTGGCGTAGAGCTCCGGCCCGGTACCGATCTGGTCGATCACGCCCTTCGAAAAAACGGCGATCCGATCGGAAAGGCGAAGCGCTTCCTCCTGGTCGTGCGTAACGTAGAGGATGGTCACTTCCGTCTGCTGGTGAATCCGGCGGATCTCGTGCTGGATCTCCTCGCGTAGCTTCTTGTCGAGTGCCGAGAGCGGCTCGTCCATCAACAACACAGGTGGGTCATATGCGAGTGCGCGCGCCAATGCAACCCGCTGCTGCTGCCCACCGGACATCTGCGCGGGCTTGCGGTCCTCGAAGCCTTCGAGCCGCACGAGCTTCAGCATCTCGCGCACCTTGGCGTCGATCTCCGCCTTCGGCAGGCGGCGGACCTTCAGCGGAAAGGCGATGTTCTCGCCGACGGACAAGTGGGGGAACAGCGTATAACGCTGGAATACCATGCCGATGTTGCGCTTGTGAGAGGGCGTCGATAGCAGAGTCTGCCCGTTGAGAAGGATGTCGCCGCGCGTCGGGTTCTCAAAGCCGGCGAGAATATAGAGCGTGGTGCTCTTGCCCGATCCCGAGGGGCCGAGAAATGTCAGGAACTCGCCCTGCGCGACATCGAGATTGACGTCTTGCACGGCGGTCACCGGCCCGTACTCTTTGCGAATACCCCGGATTTGCAGAAAAGGTTTGCTCATGATTTCAGTCCTTTGCGAACGAGAGCGACGAGCACCATCAAAAGCACGGTCAAGAGAATGAGAAGTGTGGAAGCCGCGGCAACGACCGGTGTCAGATCCTGCCGCAGCGTCGCCCAAATTTTCACGGGGAGCGTCTGGAGCGTCGGGCTCGACATGAAGATTGCAACGACCACTTCGTCCCAGGAGGTGAGGAAGGAGAAGATCGCTGCAGAGAAGATGCCGTGGCTGATGGCCGGCAGCGTCACCCGGAGCTTGGCTTCGAGCGGAGACGCGCCGCACAACACGGCGGCATCCTCGATCGATTTGTCGAAGCCTTCGAGCGCATTGGTGATCGACAGGATCGAGAAGGGAAGCGCCAGCACCAGATGGGAGATGACGAAGCCAGTTAGGGTCCCGTTGAGTCCGATCTGCAGGAAAAATGCGTAGAGCGCGACCGCAAGTACCACGACCGGCAAGATCATCGGCGTCAGGAACAGCGCCTTCAAGGCTTCTCGGAGCGGGAAACGCCCGCGGGTTAGGCCGAACGAGGTCACGAGCCCTAGCAGAACCGAGAGGACAGTGACAATGATTGCGATCTGGAAGCTCGTCCAGGCGGACTCGAGCCAACGCGGATCGGCGAGAAGCTCCTGATACCATTTGAGCGTCCAGCCGGGCGGCGGAAAGATCAGCCATTGCGACGATCCGAAGGACAGCGCCGCGATGAACAGGATCGGCAGAAGCAGAAATGCCGTAGTCAGCAGCGTGATGCCGAGGAGAACGAGCTTCCACCAGCCGAGGCGATCGAAGTTCAAAAGCATCTCAGCGCCCTCCCATCCGATCGGTGCCGAAGAAGCGGAGCTGGACGGCATAAAGTGCGAGCGTGACGACCAGCAGCACAAGGGCTGCGGCACCACCCATGCCCCAATTGACGAGAGACTGGACGAACTGCGCAATGAGTTCGGCGAGCATCATGTTCGCGGTACCGCCGAGCAGCGCCGGCGTGACGAAGTAGCCGAGCGACATGACGAAGACCATGAGCGCTCCCGCCGCCATGCCCGGCATCGCCAGCGGCAAGAGCACGCGGACGAGCGATTGCCAGCGGTTGGCGCCACAAAGTGCGGCCGCCTGCAGGATGGCCGGGTCGATCTTCCGAATGACGCCATAGAGCGGCAGGATGATGAAGGGCAGCATGATGTAGGTCATGCCGATCGTCACACCGGTCAGATTGTTGACGAGCGGCAGCGGCTTGTCGATGAGCCCCATCCCGATCAGCAGCTTGTTGATGACACCGGTGCGCTGCAGTAGCACCATCCAGGCATAGGTGCGTGCCAGCAGATTGGTCCACATGGACAGGAGCAGAATGGCGAAGACGATCGAAGCGACGCGGCTGGGCATGATGGCGAGCGCCCAAGCGACCGGAAAACCGATCAGCAGTGAGACAAACGTCACCAGGCCGGATACGATGAAGGTGTTTACAAATATGCGCAAATAGGTCGAAGAGCCCAGCAGTTCGACGTAGTTGCCGAGGCCCGGCATTGGTTCCGTGACGCTGCGCATCAGCAGGATGGCGACCGGCAGCACGAAGAACAGGATCAGCAGGCCGAGCGCCGGCAAAGTCAGATCAAAGTCGCTCGGCCGCCGGGCGCGTACGGGCGCAAACGGTCTCCCGCTCTCGGTTTCGGTCTGCGTAACCATCGTCGTCTTTCCTCCCATTAAGAGGGCAATGCGCCGTCACGGGACAGCACGCAGCCCTCTGACCGCCGGAGCACCGGAAGAACGCCACAGCCGTCCTCCCAGTGGTTCCCGGTGGTTATTTCGCCTGCCAGGCGTACCAGCGCTCACCAATCGCATCGCGGTTTTCTGCCCAGTAGTTCATGTCGGCGTTAACCTGGCTCGCCGTCTGCGCGTCCGGCAGCGTTTTGGCCACTTCCGGGTCCATCACTTTTGGGGAATCCAGATTGATGGGCGCGTAGCCGGTTAAACTGGCGAGTTCAGCTTGAGCCTCGGCCGATGTTGCAAGTGCAATGAACTTCATCGCCGCTTCCTTATTCTTCGCTCCCTTCGGCACGACGAGTGAATCGGCGGCCGTGATGTTCTGCTCCCAGGAGGTTTCGGTATTGATGCCACTTTGGGCTAGTGCGGTCATGCGACCGTTCCAGAGGCTGCCGAAGGGTGCCTCAGCAGAGGCAAGGAGTTGCTGCGACTGTGCGCCGCCGGACCACCAGATGATGTCGCCCTTGATAGTGTCGAGCTTTTTGAAGGCGCGGTCGAGATCGAGCGGATAGAGTTTGTCGGCCGGCACGCCGTCCGCGAGAAGCGCTGCTTCAATGACGCCAGGCGCCGACCACTTGTAGAAGGTGCGCTTGCCGGGGAACTTTTCCGTATCGAAAAGGTCGGCCCACGTCTTTGGGCAGGCATCGACCACGTCCTTGTTGCAGCCAATGACGAAAGAATAATAGAAACTGCCGACCGAGTAGTCGGTGACGAAACGCGGGTCGAGTTTCGATTTGTCGATAACTGAGAAGTCGAGCTTTTCGAGCAGACCTTTCTTGCCGGCCTGCGCGGCGTAGTCGCCCTCGACGTCGACTACGTCCCAGGTGACGGCATTCGCCTCGACCATGGCCTTGAGCTTGCCGTAGTCGGTCGGCCCGTCCTGCAGCACGTTGATGCCGGTTTTCTCCGCGAACTTGTCAGCCCAAGCAGCCTTCTGCGCGTCCTGTGTCGTGCCGCCCCAGCTTGAAAAAACGAGATCGGCGGCGGATGCCGGCGCGGATGTTGCCATGGCGGCGGCGACGATCGTTAAAGCGAATATCCTCTTCATGTTCCCTTGCTCCGTTGTTCCCGGTTTTACTTGATTGGTTGTTCTGGTGATGCGCCGCCGGTGGGCGAAAAGCGCGTAGCCTTCATGATCTTGTTCTCCGCGACTTCGATGAGGTCGCGTATCTTGGGGAGGAACGCCCGCCAGTCCGGGTCGTCCATCAGCGCCGCGCGACGCTTCTCTCGGTCGTCAAGGCTCGCATAGGCCCAGATGTGAACGATCTCGTTGATCGGTCCGATCTCGGAGAAGAAATAGGCGACGAGTTCGCCAAGATGCTTCTTCTGGATGGCGATCCCTTCCTCCTCCACCGCCTGCAGGTAGGCGGGGATCGCGCCATTCTTCAGCCGATAGGTGCGGATCTCGTAGAACATCGCCGTCACCGCATCACGAAGGGATCCGGGATCGGATCATCCGAGGTCCTCAGCCACACGGTCTTGGTCCGAGTGTAGTCGAGCACCGCCGCCATGCCACCCTCGCGGCCGTGGCCGGAAAGCCCGAAGCCGCCGAAAGGCGCGATCGGCGAGACCGCCCGATAGGTGTTGACCCAGACGATCCCGGCGCGGATGCTTTTCATCAGCCGGTGCGCACGCGTGAGATCCCGTGTGAACAGCCCGGCCGCAAGGCCGTAACGGGTGTCGTTGGCGATCGCCAGTGCCTCTTCTTCGGTCTCGAAGGAGGCGACTGAAAGGACCGGCCCGAAGAATTCCTCCTCCAGCGCGGGCGAGCGGCCGCCGTCGCAGTCGAGAATGGTCGGCCGGTAGTAGAAACCGTCGCCTTCGGGAGCGCTGGCTCCAGTCACCACTTTGGCGCCGGTGGCGAGCGAGCGGGCGATCAGGGCCTCAATGTGCGCGCGCTGGCGCCGGGTTGCCAACGGCCCGACTTCCGTCGCCATGTCGAGCGGGCTGCCGAGGCGCACCGCCTCGGCCTTCGCCTTGAGAATCTCCAGGAAGCGGTCCTTGACGGTTCGCTCGACGACGAGGCGGGAGCCGGCGACGCAGCTCTGGCCGGTCGCCGCGAAGATGCCGGCGACCTGCGCGTTTGCCGCACTTTCGAGGTCGGCGTCGGCGAAGACGATGAAGGGCGACTTGCCACCGAGCTCAAGCGAGGTCGAGGCGAGATTCTCCGCCGAATTCCGCACCACATGGCGCGCGGTCTCCGGCCCACCGGTGAAGGCGATGTGGTCCACTTGAGGATGTCGGCTGAGCGCCGCGCCGCAGGAGGGGCCGAAGCCGGTGATGATGTTGACGACACCGGCGGGAAAGCCCGCCTCATGCACCAGCCGCGCAAATTCGAGCAGCGGTGCCGGTCCATCCTCCGAAGCCTTCACCACCATGGTGCAGCCGGCCGCAAGCGCCGGACCGATCTTCACCGCTGAGAGGAAAAGCTGGCTATTCCAGGGCACGACCATGGCGACGACGCCGATCGGTTCGCGGCGGAGCCAGACATCCATATCCGGCTTGTCGATCGGCAGATAGGATCCTTCGATCTTGTCGGCGAACCCGGCGTAATAGCGGTAATAGTCGGCGACATAGGCGATCTGTGCCGAGGTTTCGCGGATGATCTTGCCCGTGTCGCGCGTCTCGAGTTCCGCCAGTTTCTGGGCATTCGCGGCCACCAGATCGGCGAGCTTGTACAGCAGCTTGCCTCGCTGCGTCGCGGTCAGCCTCGGCCATGCTCCGCCATAGAGGGCATTGTGCGCCGCTCCAACGGCGCGATCGACATCGGCTTCGCGCGCCTCCGGCATCTCCGCCCAGGCACGGCCCGTCGCCGGGTCGATGCTTTCGAACCGGGCCTCGCCGTCGCCGAATTCACCATCGATGTAACACTGGAAGCGCTGCATCTGCCCTACTCCGCAAACGCCGGCATGACCTCGGCGATGAAGCGTTCAAGCGACGCCTTCTTGCGCTCGAAGCTCATACCCGTGTCGATCCAGAAGGAGTATTCATCATACCCCATCGCCTCGTAGGTCTTCAGCCGGGCGATGACCTCATCGGCCGTGCCGACGACGTTGTTGCGTCGCATTGCCTCGGCCGAGAGCATGGCGTTGGCGGCAATTTCCTCTTCCGGAATCCGTTCGATGAGGCCTTGTTTGATCGGTCGTTCGTTCTTGAACCACGCGAAAAAGTAATTGTAGTAGACGCTCATCTCATGAGCGGCTCGCGCGATATCTGCCTCGTCGGAGCCGACATAGGTGTGACGCAGCAGCATGATCTTAGGCCGCTCGGCCCCACGGCTCTTGGCGCAGGCGTCGTTGAACCGACCTATCAGGCTTCGGACCTCCTCGTCATCCTGCCAGAGCGGCGTCACTTGCACGTTGCAGCCGTTCGCGACAGCGAACTCATGCGAATTCGGATCGCGGGCAGCAACCCAGATCGGTGGATGCGGATCTTGCAGCGGCTTCGGCGCCGAGGTGGTGGCGGGGAACTTCCAGAACTCACCGTCGTGGGCGTAGTCACCGGCCCAAATCCCCTTCACGGCCGGAATGAGTTCGCGCATCCGTTGTCCGGCACTCCAGGCATCCAGGCCCGGCAACAACCGCTCGTATTCGAAACTGTACGCGCCGCGGGCGATCCCGATATCGAGGCGGCCGTCACAGATAAGATCCGTCATCGCCGCCTCGCCCGCGAGCTTGATCGGGTGCCAGAACGGCGCAATCACTGTGCCGGTGCCGAGGCGGACATTCCTCGTGCGGCGGGCAAGGTCCGCAATCGTTACAAACGGGTTCGGCGCAATGGTGAATTCCATGCCATGGTGCTCACCCGTCCAGATCGCGTGCATGCCACCCTTGTCTGCGATCTCGCAGAGCGCGACGAATTCCTCGTAGAGCGACTTGTGGTCCTGCGAGGCATCGAGACGTTCCATGTGTACGAAAAGCGAGAATTTCATGTGCGTGCGTCCTTGTTCGCGATCGGATGAACCGTGCCGCCGGTCTCGTCGCCGAAGTACATACCGAAATTGCCGATGGAGCTTTCGAGCACGAAACGATTGATGATGTCGGCGGTCGCGGTGCTGCTGAATTTCGCCGCGGCGGCGTCCTCCGGCCTCAGGAACCGGCCTCTTTGCGGGGCACCGTCGCTGGCCAGTGCGTGATAGACGATGTGTTGCCGTCCATCGCTCTTGTCTTCATAGACTGAATAGAGAAAGCCGATGGTGACGTTTAGTCCGGTCAATTGCTCGAGATGCGCCGCCAGGGTCCGGGCGGGGTCATCGCCTTCGACGGTGCAACTCGGGATCGACAGCGTTTCATCGCCCACGAGATATACTGAGCCCTGCTGCTCGAGCACTGCGCCGAGACGAATTTCGCCCCCGACGGCCGCGGAAACGGCCTTGCCCGCCAGCCTAGGCGTGAAATAGCCGCCGCGGGCATAGCCGAGGCCATTTAGCCCGCTGTTCTCGAAGGCCGTTACGCGCCCAACCATTATCACATGATCGCCAGCCTCTATGAGGTCCTGCTTCGAACACTCGAACCAGGCCGCGACCTGGGAAAAGATCGGGCAACCATTCGGCCCTTTCCTCCAGTCGACGGCCGCGAACCGATCCTCCACCGGCCGGGCGAAGGTGTTGGAGATGTCTTTTTGTGTTTCGGACAGGACGTTGACGGCGAAACGCTCCGCTCCGGTCATCGTCTCATAATTGCGCGAGGTCTTGGCAATACACACGAGCAGCAGGGGCGGATCCAACGAGACCGACGTAAAGGAATTGGCTGTAAAACCGATTGGCCGGCCCGCCGGATTGTTCGCCGTCACCACCGTCACTCCGGTCGCAAAGGCGCCAAAGGCGTCGCGCAAGGCTCTTGGATCTTCCACACTCATGCCGGCTCCTCCCGGTAATTCAGCCACTCCGCCATCAGCGCATTGACACTTTCCGGCGCGGTCAGATTGACCATATGTCTGTGACCGTCGACGACGCGAGCCCATCCGTTCGGCGTCAGCGACGCCATCTGCTCAGCCATTTCCGGCGTCGAATTCGGGTCTCCCGAACCCGTGAGGAAAAGGGCGGGGCAAGTGACGGAAGGCCAGCAATCGGCATAGGCCTCGTCGCCGTTTGCAAAGGCGGTATAGGCGGTCGCGTAGCCTTCCGGATCGACCGCCTCTAACCACACGCGGGTCAATTCCCGTGCTCGCTGGCTCTGCGGATCATCGCCGAACCATCGCAGCAACGGTCCCGCCGTGTCCACGCCGCTTGTTCGGATTGCCGCTGCGCGGGCCAGAACGGCCGCCTTTGCCGCGGGATCGCGGCGGTAAACGCCGTTGAGATAAGCGACACGCGTGATGCGGTTGGCGAAGGTTGCCGCCGCGCCGCCGGAAATCAGCGCACCCATCGAGTGCCCCGCGAGATTCGCACGGTCAATACCGATATCGTCCAGAAAGCGGCCGAACCAGTCGACGAAGTCGCGCACCGTGCTGCCCGCCGCGATTTTCTCGCTCCCGCCATGCCCGGGCATGTCCACCGCGATGACGCGATGGGTCTTGGCGAAGGCTTCGATCTGCGGCGCCCAGGCCTCGAGGCGCATGCCGACGCCGTGAATGAGGATCAACGGCTCGCCCTCACCGGCTTCGAGGTAGGCGGCTCCGCGCACAGTCATCTTGCGCGGCAGCGCAGTGCCGCCCTCCCCGGACGTATTTGATGTGACCGTCTGCATCGAAGTGCCTGCCGTTTACACGCCGGCCGGATTGGCGGCGTCCTGGCCGAGGTCCTTCAGATCCTGATAGCGGTCGCCTATCCGATGGTGCGGGCGTCCGCCAACCGATGCGCCAAGAGCCACGACGATTTCATCGGCGGCCGGCGCATCGGGCATCGCCGTCTGAATCGTCAGGTAGTGAGAACGGCGACCCTCATCGTTCTTGTCCATCAGTGGGATCATGACGGTGGCGTTGGCGGGGCCGCGCGTATTGCAGAAGGCGAGGTACGACTTGGCGCCGACCGCTTGGCGATAGTGATTGCCGAAACGCAGCGTATGGATGAGTGCCGAGGCATGCTCGATCTCACCGTCAAGCCCCACAACGGCGGCCTTGCCGTAGCCTTCGACCGCTTCGCCTGAGCCGACGGCGTCGATAATCATTCTGGTCAGGAGCTCCCCAAGCACAGGTGCTGCCGCATGGATCTCCGGCTTGAGGTCCTCCACGAAGCCCCGCCCCGCCCACGGATTTTTCACCACCGCCAGCGCCGAAAACAGCTTCAACGGCTGCGGGGTGGCCTTGCCTCCTTCGATCAAGGTCGTTTCGATCTGGAGCAGCGTTTTGCGGATCTGAACGGGCATTGGAAATCCTTCCCAACCATATCTATTACGTCTTATGGTATACCATAATATTGCAGTGTCAAGCGTCCCTTGAAGCCGAGCCAGAAACGTCGGGAGCAACGGATGGGCATTGAAGAAAATCGCCTTGCGTCGGCGACTGGCGGGAGAGAAGCCAACCTCCTGTCGCGGCGCGGGTGCGCGAAGCCTGTCAGATGGACCCAGGGCCGAACGCCAAACTGGTCGCCGGCGGCCGCTGCACAGACGTCCGATGTGTGTGGGGCGCTATTGCAGGAAAAGGAGGTGCGCGGGCTCAATTACAATGCCGTCGCCTTGGCAGAAGCGATCGGTGACCAGCTCCCGGATAACCGGAGTGGGCCAGGTCGACAGCATCGTCTCGGGAAGGCAGGGCCATTCTGCCTTCCACCGTAACTATTCACTCGCCCGTCTGCTGAGCGGCGATGAGCGTTTCCGCGATGGCAGCGGCGCGGGCGACATGGTCAAGGGCGGCTCTGCAGGCCGCTTCGCCGTCGCCCCTTCTGATCGCATCGACGATTTTTTCCATTTGCGCAGGTCCTTCGACGTCGCGATTGTTGGTCTTGATCGTCATGGAGCGCAGATGGTTGATCCGGACGGTCAGAAGATTCACGACGCCCCAGGCGACGTGCCGATCAACCCGGGTGAACAATGTTTGATAGAAAGCGGAAGTCTGGTTGAGAACGCCATGCATGTCCTTGGCGGCATAGCTCTCGCGGATGCCCTTCAACGACGCTTGGAGAGCCTCCGCGATGGCCGGGTCGCGTCGTTCCGCGCACAGCCGCGCAGCCATTCCTTCGAGGGCACCACGGATTTCATAAATCTGCTTTGCCTCATCCAAGTCGAGGAGCGCGACGATCGGTCCCTTGTTCGGTAAGCTCGCTACGAGCCCCTCGGATTCGAGATGGCGTAGCACCTCACGGACGACCGTGCGGCTCACGCCCAGTTGACCGCAGAGATCACGCTCGACGAGGCGTTCGCCAGGTTTGAAATAGCCGTCTACAATTGCATCCCGAACCTTTTCGAGTGCTAGTTCCCTCAATGTCTTGGCCGGACGCTCTACTCGGATGTCGGTCTCCCGCAAATCAGCGTTCATCATTCTACCTCAATATCGGTTCGTCTGCCGACGCTAATGATATTACGGTGTACCATAATACTCGTATGCCTAAATTCTTCAATGGCGATCAACCGAGCGATATCTCCAGCCGCCTGGGCGCGATCCCCTTTGAACCGAACCAGGATGGAAGCACGCAAGGGGGTGAGCTCGCCTATGTCGGCGAAGTCGGTACGGCCTTTTCGCGACGGATGTCGACGGAGTTACGCAAGCTGCTCGAGGCGATCGTCGCGAAGAAACCACTGTTAACTGAAGCGGAACAACGCGATATTTACCGTGCCGCTGCTTTTTGCCGAAGTCGAATTTCGCGCTTGCCGATGCCACAGGCATGCGAATAAGGCAGGACGCGCGAAGGCACCCCTTTCATCCACATTGTCCCTGCAAGGAACAGGATCGGTCCGCCGAGCTGCGCCAGCGCGCTATTGTATGTTCCGGATTGAGGATGCGCCAGGCTGAAGTCTGAAGTCTTCTGCGAAGGCGGTAAAGATGATGCCGCCTACGATCGGAAGGTGACCGTAGGTGAAGAGATACTGCGCGGTGGTTTGCGGTTTAGCTAGACGTGTCCTCTGCCTTGTCAGCAGCGCGTTCCTGGCCGTCGTGAAAATAGATCCACCACATGAGAACGGTAGTCAGGAAGGAAAGACACAGCACCGGAGGCGTACCTTCAGTGTCCAGGTTTTCAAACGTGTGTTTGCCGATCGTCAGTATGGTCTCCCCGCCGAGCGCGATAATGACAAAAAGCGCGCTGCGTTCAGCGAGGAGTTCCCCGTCGATGTCGAGCGTTTCCCGCGGCGAAGCTCCGAGACGCGGTACCCAGTATCTGACCATCGGACCTACGTATTCCAGAGCAAGTGCCACGATCCACAGGACGACGCGCAGATTCGGTTCGGGCAGACCTCCCGTGATCCAGAAGATGCTTGAAATAATAAGCCAGACGGTAATCCGGAAGAAGGTCATGAACGAGGCCAAGTCGCCTCTTCGAAAAGATCGAACGCATCATGGCAGACGAGCCGAAATCATAAGTGCCGTGGCCTTCGCCGGATGGATACAGACCGTCTTCCTTGTAGCGGTTGAAGATCTTGTACCCGGTCTTGCGCGAGATGCCGAACTCCCGGCACACATCGCTCATGCCTTCGCCCGGTGGCGGCGCGTTCGACAAGCTTTTGCGGTCCTTGGGGCGGCTATATCTCACATCTATATCTCACATGGGCGGTTGTTCGGTCCGGGGTGGTATATGGCTGCCTGCCTATTCCTTCAGAATAGGCCGAAAGAAGCCCGGATCGTAGCGATCCGGGCTTAATCAATGTTCAAACTGTATTCTGATGCAATATCAATCATCGACTCCGCAATACTTCTTCCCCCTCGCCAATACATCACGTTCTAAGGGCAATTCAGGAAAGATGGGCCGCTGCAACAAGGATATTATCCGAAAGTCGTAGAGAGACAATAAAAAATAATGGGTTTGTTGTTTAATCATACTTTATGTACGCTGCGCGGGGTAGCGCGCTACGCTCCTCACGCCCCAAGTGCCGATACTGCGTGACCATTTTCGCCGCCGTTTGAGGCGCTTTCTGAAAGCGCCTGGCTTATCTCGCCCCGGAGCCTATCCAGCTCAATGAAGTGATCGGCTTCGCGGCGCAGTGCGTCTGAAATCATTGGTGGCCGCGTCGCCATGGTCGACACTACCGAGACCTTGCGCCCATTACGTTGCAATGCCACGACAAGACTCGTGAAGTTGCCATCGCCTGAGAAAATCACGATATGATCGGCCGTCTTTGACATTTCGAGGGCGTCGATCGCTAGCTCCACATCCATGTTGCCCTTGACCTTGCGACGTCCGAGCGAGTCGGTGAATTCTCTGACAGGTTTGGTCACCACCTGGTATCCATTGTAGTCGAGCCAGTCTATCAGCGGCCGGATTGTAGCCGTTTCCTCGTTCTCCGCCAGCGCGCAATAGTAGTTGGCCCGGAGCAGATAAGCTCGCTTGCGAAAAGCCCCGAGCAGTTTGCGGTAATCAATGTCGAAGCCGAGCGCCTTCGCGGCGGCAAACAGATTGGCGCCGTCGATGAGGAGCGCGATCTTCTCCCGCTGATCGAACATGGCCGCTCTCTCCCGCCGCAGGGCTGGGCTCCGGAACGAAGCAAACTTGCTCGGCGTTCAGTCTCCAGAGGAGCACTATACGCGAATAGGGCACCACTTGCGTATAGTCCATTCGGCTCATCCTTCCTCCCCGCCCCCGCTTAGCGCGGAGCACACCGGGGGACTAGCCAATCTAATCTAGTCCGAGACTGACGCTGCCCTGCAGGAGATACTTCACGCCAAGCTCCTTGCTGACCTTTTGCGGGCCGGCCGTGTGTCCTGATGCTCCGAAGAGGTGCGCGCGACCAAGAAGAGACTTCGGGGGTGGGAGAGCCCGCTGATGATGTCTTCCGACAGTCCTACTGTCCCACTTCGCGTCACCGCCGAGATTGTGGAACGGGAGCACGGCAAGCGAGGGTCGCTCATCGCTGATCAGGCGAGTTTGTTGCAACCAGGCAGTGATACCAAGGGCAGCAGAGGCGGCAGCGGTGGCCGCCAGAACCGCTTCCCATTTCGGGAGCTAATTCACCATTTCGGGAGCGGTCCAGCGATGCCGCGCCAACCAGCTCGAGGGAGTCTCAGGTTTTGACGGAAGCATACCGGACGTTGGCGAAGTAGTTGCTGCATTCGTCGCACTGGAGTGAGGGGACAAGGTTGCCGAGGGATTGCCATGTCTGATCGAGGGGTTCGCTTCTGTGCTGGCCGCGGCTCTTCGAGCGCCATTGTCCGCGCTAAAGTCGCTGACATACTGGATGAATTCGTCGCTATCAGCGACTGCGTCGGCAGCTTTCAGTGCTCGGGATTAGTCCTGGCAGGGCCAAACCTTGCTCAACGCCAGAGGGACCAGCAAGGCGCCTGACCTATGTCTCTCCTCTGGATTATTGTTGACCCATTTACAGACGACGTCGCGGACTTGCCCATAAGTCACGTCCCTGGCTGGGCAATAATCGATTGGAGGTCCCACCGTGACGTATGCGTCCATAATCCCGTCGACGTAGGCCAGTGCTATGGCAGGGTCATTTTCACACCACCGATTGATCTCATTGCCGTTAGAGGCTGACCGGAAAAGAGTTGAGTGAAATCAGTAAGTTGTGATTCCGTCGGATTTGCTAAGATTCGATGGAGGCCACGATGGCTTGGACTGATTTCACCCGGCGGCAATATGCGCGACGGGCGCAGCGATATGCAAGTGATCTTACGGACCGCGAGTGGTCCTTAATCGCGCCGTTCATGCCGCCGCCCCGTCGGCTTGGTAGACCGCGCAAGACCGATATGCGTGAGGTGGTGAACGCGCTGCTTTACATCGCGTCGACCGGTTGCCAATGGCGGATGCTGCCGAAGGACTTCCCGCCATTTTCCACTGTCCAGGGCTACTTCTACGAATGGCGAGCGACCGACCTGTGGAACCGGATCAACCACCATCTCGTCATGGAGACACGGGAATTGGAGGGAAGACAGGCCTCTCCCACAGCGGGTGTGATCGATAGCCAGAGTGTCAAAACCACCGAAAGCGGCGGCGTTCGCGGCTTTGATGCGGGAAAGAAGATCAAGGGCCGCAAGCGCCATATCATCGTCGACACGCTTGGCCTGATGGTCGGCCTCATGGTGCACGGGGCTGACGTTCAGGATCGCGACGGAGCGCCCGATCTCTTGAAGTCCATCCGCCACAGATGGCCTTGGCTGCTTCATGTCTTTGCCGATGGTGGCTACGCGGGCGAAAAGCTGAAGAGCCGACTGAAGAATACCGGCAAGTGGACACTCGAAATCATCAAGCGCTCCGACAAGACCAAGGCGTTTGAGATCCTACCCCGCCGGTGGGTTGTCGAGCGCACATTCGCGTGGCTGGGGCGATGCCGCAGGCTGGCGAAAGACTTCGAGAAGTCCATCGCTTCAGCCCAGGCCTGGATCACAATCGCCCACCTCCGCATGCTCACAAGGCGGCTTGCAAGATATTGCTATCGTTGATCACTTTTCGAGTCCGACTCTTAGACGCCTGAGCATCGGACGCAGCTGTCATCAGGACCATCGCAAGGTTTGCGACCTTCATTGTGCACCTCGGCTGCACACTTGCTCGGCTCCAGCCGGCTGCAGAGTTTTCGAGATGATTTCTGCTCTAAGAGAGAAATACCGGCTGATTGTATTGCACAATTGTCAGCACTTCCGAGAAATGTAGACACCTACACTTCTCATTATGGATACCATCTAAGGGTGCCATTCTATAATATACCAATCTATATAGGGCAGCGATAATTACCTTTCTGCTCAATTCCAGTGCGACCGAAGTGTCTATCCCCCTTCGCTGCTCTTCACGGACGCGCTTGTGTCGCCGTCCCGCCGCTACTGCAGCTCAATGATCAAACGACAGAGGACGTCGGCGATATCAGCGCCACGGAGATTACAAGCGTGCGCTATCTTTTTTCGGCTCGAAGCTTCGGAAAGGACGGATGTGCTGAGAGGTGACGGAACCGTTGAGGACTTATGGTGGGCGCCTCATCGCGCGGGCGCGGACCCCACTTCCGCGCCAGCATTCGTGGCACGCCGATGTCCACGGTCGTCGGTTTCAGCTGCAGCGGGCGGCTGGTCTTCACACAATCAGACCGCACCCGCTATCTCAATGCCCCGCATGGCCTGGGTCGAAATAAATCTCCGTCACGCGGAAGCACCCATCGATGCGCATGCATTGAACAATTATGTCGATTGCGACCTTCAGAAGCTTATGAATATCATCCCTACCGAGGTCCCGGCCGCCCTCTGATTCCTTCACGAGCAGCGTTAGCTGCTCGAACGCCAGCGCTGCGCAATCGGAGTGGACCGTCGTGATCGATCCTGGATGCCCGGAATTGACGTTGCGAATGTAATAAAATGCGGTTCCATCGCGCAGTTCCTGAAGCAGAATACGATCCGGCCGCATGCGCAGACAGGACTCGAGGAGCTCCTTCGCACTGATGTTGGCAAGCCCCTGCCCTCCCTTAGAATAGAACAACCGCACATGGTTCGGCTGCGGGATAATGAGTTCCGGCGTATCTTCGATAGAGATGATCCGCTCATGGATCGGAATATGACGCATGAGCGCCTTGGAGAGTGTCGTCTTACCTGACCCCGTCGCTCCCGAAATTATGATGTTCTTGCGCGCCAGCACCGCCTCACGCAGGAACTCAGCATAAGCACCCTTTCGATGAAGATCGACAATTCTACGGTCCACTGAACCCCCTTTGCCAGCGTGCGTCACGTTCGCGAACAGCCCATTCTTCTCGAGGTCCTCGAGGCTCAGTGTCACCGAAGAGGGTTTCCGGATGGTGATGCTGACTATGCCGTTACTTGTCGCCGGCGGAATGACCATCTGGATCCTTTCGTCTCCTGGCAGGGTCGCTGACAAGATCGGCCGCCTCTCGTCGATGGACTGATTGGAAAACGACGCCACGGCCCGGGCAAGGCGCATCAGCTTCTCGAAGGTCAGCTCCGGCGTGTCATGGGTCCGCCAACCTTCGGCGCCTTCGGTCAAAACCTGCCCGGGCCTATTTACGATCACCTCATAAAGGGACGTGTCTTTTAGGAACCGCGAAAACGGAGCAAGTAGTTCGCGGACGACTGCTGCATCAGGTCCCTCAGTCATATTGCCACCCCTACTTTGTCACCAACGCCGATTGCGGACTGAAGTCACCGAGCACCGCCCGGTCAGGTATTCTGTTCTTCGGTTCTGTTATTCGAAGCGTGTAGACGCCGGAAAAGTCGAGGTCGCGCGCGACGAAGATCGATACAAGCTCACCTTGGTTCTTCAGGAGTGTCGGCGGGATGTTGATCGACTGCTCCACGGCAATCGCTGCGGCCTGCTGGGCCGTGCTCGTGGCGTTCTGCGGATCGACGTCGCTGTCCTGCAGGCGGTTGTTGGCATAACTCGTGGCGTCTCCGACTATGGAAAGGAGAAGGGCACTGCCGAAGCGCTCCCACCAATGGGTGTCGACATCGCCGTCAACGCCGGCACGGCCGAGCGCATCGGTCGCCGGTGACGCCAGCGTGACGATGACGCCGTTCGGCGTCTTCGCACGGTTCCAAAGCACGAACAGGCGCTTTTGCCCACGCTGTAAGCCGCCACGGTATTCGCCGACGATCTGCGTGCCTTTTTCCATCAGCACGACGCGGCCATTGTCGGAAAGAACGTCGCGATTGATCACGCAGTTTGTGAAGCCAGGCTGATCCGACGCCATCGCCGTTTCCAACACGCAGGGTATCGAGGTACCCATGGCGACAATGTAATTCCGATTGCCAAGCGTGCCGGCACGCGAGCCTTCGAGCTTGGTCGGTCGTAGCAGGCCGTCGAAGCGACGCTCGTCGCTATTCTGCTGGTTCTGCCCTATCATATTGCTATCGAACGGCAGGAAATTGCTTTTCGCAGCCGTCTCCGAACTATCCGCCTCGCGGCGCTGCGTCGCATTTTTCTGCCCACCACTGAAGGCCATGACCGGCGCGCGACGAGCAGAGTCGAGCAGTTCATCCTTCTCCTTGGTGACTGGTTCTACGACCGGGGTTGGCAGCTTCACTTCCGGGACCGCCTGCGTCGACTCGACCTTCTCCTTGGCAGCCTCAAAGTCGCTTGTCTGCCGAATAACGATGCGCTCGGGTTGCGCGTTCTCATCATTCGCTTCTTTCCCGGTTGTCGACCAAAGGGCAAAACCAACGAACGCCAGGGCGGCGAGCGCCACCGCGCCGCGCTTGAACACGGGGCTATTGTCGATGCGCCGGCCGGTCACCGTTTCGGCACGCTCTCCGGGAATGCGGATTTCGTCTTCCTGAGCCATGATTCCCCTCCCCTATTGAACAGCGTCGTCGGCTTTTACGACGCGCTCGACCGACGGTGATGTTGTGTTGGTGTCCGGGTTGATGCCGACACGATCGTAGGCCTCATTGAAAACGCACAGCACATCCTTGCCGCGGCGCAGGATGAACTTGCGGCTGATCGCGTGAACCATCACCAGATTGCCATCGACCGACTTCGGCACCAGGCTCTCGGAGCCGTCGGAGTTCTCCATGTAAATGGCGGGCATCTCCTGGTTGCCGACGAACGCGAAGGTCGTGATCTTGCCGTTGTCGTAGACGCTCTGCGGTTCCAGCGCCTGCGCCCCTTGTGCCGAATAGCGCCAGTTGCGCGGCCCAAATGCTTCATGAAGAGCCAGCACATTGTCGGCTTCCTTCGCCTTATTGGCGAGTGCGCGAGCGGCGGCCTGCCGGCGGCGGAGCTCCGCCTCATCACCGGGATAGCGAAATTTCACGTAGAAGTATGTGTTATGGCCGACCGCGACGGAGCCGTCGCGCACGGTGAGTTCCATCTGATAGCTGCGCGTCGATCCATCCCGGCGCGTCGTCACCACGGAAATGTTCGTGACCGGCTGGTTCTCGCGCGGTTTCAGGAACAGGATGTTTCCCGCCGGCGCCACCTCCCAGGCAACGCTGTTGCCGAGCGCCACATGGGCGATCTCCTCGTCGGCCGCGAACTCGACCTGTACGGAGGAGCGCAGCGTGCCGACGATTCTGGTAATGTTGTACGGCTGGTAGTTCACGAACCGGACACGGCTGTCCTGTGACGCGCCGCGTGGGATGTCGAGTGCAAAGGCTGTAGAGGCGGCTCCCACAAGGAAAGCCGTAACGAAGATTGTCTTTCTTATCAATTGATAGCCTCCGGATCGGCGCGGTATTCGCTGACCGCAAAGCCGAGGGGGTTCACCAGCCGGTCTGTCGAGGACATAGGGGCGTTGGCATAGGAATAGGTGAGGGTCGCGACCCAGTGGGTTGTACGGACTTCCTCGCCACGGGTAATCGTCCGCATGTAGCGGACGGAGACGACGTGCGAGTTGATCAGCGAGATCGAGACGATGCTGATGCGCGCCGTGGCACCGCGCCCATAGACGTTCTGTGGCGATTCCGGATTGCCGCCGCGATAGAGGGCCGCGAACCGGGACTGTTCCGGCTGGGTCGACAGAAGCGCGACGGTGCGGAAGTTTTCCTCCGCCTCGCTCCAGACATAACCCTCGCGAGCACGGACATATTTGGCCGCGAAGTATTTGGTCACCGCCTCGTCGTAGGTCCCGGCCGTCGACGTCAGCGCCGATACGACATCGACGATTCCGGTCGAATTGTCGACCCGCACGACAAAGGGCTCCACCGTCTTCAGCGGCGTAAGACCGGCGACTGCAAAGATCGAGGCGCCGGCGATGATGCTGGCGACGATGGCAATCGTCCAGGCGATACGGTTCGATCGTTCCACCTGAGCCATACGGTCCTGATCGAAACGCCGCGCCTTGTCGAAATATGTCTTGAGTTCATCCCCTGAAACCATGGCGTCACCCCTCGCAACGTCGGTAAAAAGCATCAATGGTGAGATGTGCGAAAGCCGGCGGCTCCCTGCTTTCCTCGACATAGGGTGTGGCCGCGTGCTGGGAGGTCGTTGACCGCGTATTCGAATGCTTCTGGTTGAGGTTGCTATCGTCTTCCCACTGCCACATCGAACGATTAAGGGGCCGGCGCGAATAGCCGTCGCATTTCGGTAGCGGATAGGTCAGCGATGTGCAGCCGCTTAAGGCGGCCGCCATGCAGAACAGCGAAAATATTCTGATCATTCCTGGAGAGCCTTTTTCTTGTTCGTGCGAAAGGCGTCATGATCCCGAGCCTTTCGAGGCGAAGGTTCGACCAACGGCTCGGACACCGCGCCCGGCCGCACGGACGCTGTGTGATGCTGCCCAAGCCAGCGTGCTTTCGTGGGCGTCGCGTGCGGCGCCGTAGCCGTAGGTCAACGACGCCCCGCCGGCGGCCAGCGCCGAAGCGATGTTGGGGAGTTGGTAAAAGACATAGAGGGCGGCAAGGCAGACGGCGCAAAGCGCGATTGGCCGCATCAGCACATCGCTGTATCCCTCGATCGCCGTGAACGTGGTGTCTATGCAGGTGATCAGCAGCGATCCGACGGCGACGACGAGGACCTGGAGGATTACGAAGTTCGCAAGTTGCCCGATCCAAGCTTCGGTGAAGCGACGCGTCGACTGAAACATGGCGAGTGCCACGAAGATCGGCCCGATCGCAAGCACGATGGCGAGCGCCAGCCGCGCGTAGAGCGAAACGACGTAGCCGATGGCGGCGACGATGAAGCTCGCGCCGATCACCATCATGCCGCCAACGCCGGTGACGATATCAACCGGCCAGGAGGCACGTGACCAGATAGCGGTGGCTGAGGCCTGTCCCTTGTCGAGCAGGCTATCGAAGGTCGATGCGCTCGGCGCCGTGCCGCTGTTCAGCGCCTGGGACACCTCACGCGGAAGCACATCGAAGAAGATGTTCGTGACATAGGTTTGATACTCGCCGGCGTTCTTCACCAGCATGACGATGACGGCGAGCTTGATCGCCCGAAAGGCGAAGTCGAGGATCGGTTCCTGGATCGAACCGCGAAGGACGAGATAGCCGTAGAGTACAATGTAGAGGGTGACCGCCGCCGTCAATGGGCCTGAGACCCACTCTGAGATGTTCGACGTTCCGTCGGAGATGAAGGTCTCCAGGGGGGTCTTGAACTGCTCGTCGACAAAGCTGAACACCTCATACATGCGCGTCAGCCTCCCAAGGAGTCACGCATGCGCTGGAGCCGCAGCTTGCCGTCGGCGGCTTCGGCGTTCCTGCAGTTCGTGGTGTCGCGAAGCTCGCCTGGATTGTTACGGCACTTCGTGATGATGTCGGTAAGCAGCGCCTCGTCGGCCACCAACTCATCGACGGTGTAGCTCCGGTCAGACGGCTCCGAGCAGGCCGCCAGGCCAAGCATTGCCAGAAAAAGGAGCAGTCTCCTCATTGCAGGGCCGCCTTCATCGTGTCCATGCGTTGGCGCCAGTCCTCGGCCTTACGCTGTTCGTCCACCTGCGCCTGAGCCTGCTGCACCATCCGCAGCCCCTCCATCCGCAGCACATCGGTCTGGAGGAAAGCCGTTTCGGCCTGAAGCCGCGCCTGAAGGTCGGCGATATCCTTGGCGTCGCCAGCCGTGGAGATCTTTTGCCGCAACTGGTCGATACCATCGATGCGCTTGGTCGCGGCGTCATAGATCTGCTCGCCAAGGCTCATCTGCCCGGCATTCCTGTTCTGGATGCGGGAAAGCTCCTGCGCATAGAAGTCGTCGGCGCTGGTCCGGTAGGTCGTATTGCCTTCGAGGAATTTCGACGCGGAATCGCCGAAGAGGCCGGTGGCGTTGCCCTTGAACAATCCTTCAATGGCATTGAAATCTGCCGGCAGCGCCTTGCGGATCGCCGGATCGTTCAGGACGCTGGCGACATCGCCCATGTCGGTCAGCTTATTCAACGAACCATAAAGCTGCTGCGCCTGCTCGATCTGCTGATGCAGGGCATCGAGCTGGGACTTCAACTGCGCAATGCTCTCGATGTGCTTGGCGATCGCCGTCTGGTCGATCACCGGGATTCCCTGCCCCGCCGCACTGCCGGCGGAAAGGATCAGCGCCGCGGCGATTGCCGCACCGTGAAGTCGATGGAAAGCCATCAGCTCGCACTCCTTCGTTGTTGGAAAACGGGAAGCCAGTCCTTGGCACCGTCGCCCACCTCCGCGCGAATTGCATCGGCGAGTTCGATATTGGCGGTCCGGCCGGAGAGGATAGCGAGCTCGTCGTCGAAGCCATTGAGATCCAGCTCGGCAACGACACTGTTGTGCCCCTGCTTCAGCACGAACCGGCGACTCTCGAGGGAGAGCTCGCGCGCGATCAGCTCGTATTCGCGCTCCGTCAGCTTGAAGCCGTCGACATAGTCGGCGTGGTTGCCGCGGGCGTTCGGCAGGAAAATCTGGGTCGGGCATTGCTCGATGATGGTATGGGCGATCGGCGAGACGATCGCATCGCGCGGGCTCTGCGTGGCGAACAGCATGAGTCCGTTCTGCTTTCGAATCGTCTTAAGCTTGTTCTGGGCAAGGTCGCGAAAGCCTTCGTCTTGGAGCGCCTTCCAGAACTCATCGATGACGATGATGATCCTGCGGCCGTCGATCAATTGCTCGACGCGATGGAAGAGGTAGGCCATCAACGGGGTCCGGATTTCCTCGTTGTCGAGGAAGTCGGTCATGTCGTAGCCGACGAACTTGCCGCCAATGCCGAATTCGCCGAAACCGATATCCTCGATGACGTTGTCGAAGACCCAGCCGAGCGGCCCTCCCCTCTCCCATCGCCGAAGCCTCGCGGCGATCCCTTCCGGGTCGGTGTTGTTGAGAAAGGTCCGAAGGGCGCCAATGGTGCGGCTCTCCACCGGCAGTTCGGCGAGGCCGTCGATGGCGGCGGCGATGTCGCGGAGTTCGGTCACGGTCAGTTCCCGTGTCGCCGAGCCGACTAGCTTGCCGACCCAGCGCGTCAGGAACACCTTGTTCTCCGGCGTTAGCTCCATGGCCTTTAAGGGGGCGCAGCCGGTCGGGACGCCGTTCTTGAGAGGCAGGTAAGTGCCGCCGGCGGCGCGCACATAGAGGTCGGCGCCTCTGTCCTTGTCGAAGAACACGACATGCGGATCGTGCTTTTCGAGCTGCGACAGCATGAAGTTGAGAAGCACGGTCTTACCGGTGCCGGAGGGTCCGCAGACGAAGGTGTTGCCGAGATCGCCATAGTGGAAATTGAAATAATACGGAGACCCGGACGCCGTCTTGAGCAGGGCTACGGCCGGCCCCCACTCGTTGCCGTCCTTCTGGCCGATGGGGTAGGAGTGGAAGGGGGACAGCGCGGCGAAGTTTCGTGACGTGATCGCGCCGGACCGGGCGCGGTAGCGGAAGTTGCCCGGCAACTGCGCCCACCAGGCCGCCTCGAGACCAAGGTCCTCGCGCGCGACGACGGCGCCGCCGCTCGTCAGACTGGCGCGCGCCTTGGCGAGATTGTCGGTCAGTTCCTTGACGGAGGAGGCAAATACGCAAAGCGAGAGATGATGCTCGCCGAGTACGAACCGGTTGGACTCGAGATCATCCAGGGCGTCATCAAGTTCCTCGACTTGCGAGGCGGCCTTGTCGCCGCTGCTCACCATCTGGTTCTGCTTGCAGCCCATGATCACGCGGGCGTTCGCCTTCGAGACGAAGGAGAAGGACTGCGCCAGGATCAGTTCGAAAGGACTGGTAAGCACGCCGTCGAGCATGCCGGTCCTGGTGCGGGCCGGATATTCTTTGAAACTCAGCATGCCGGCAAAGCGGCTTGTCGCCTCGTGGCGGATTTCGATCGTTTCGCGGCCGACGATGACACGATCCGAGTAGATCGCCGACGCTATGCGGCCCTCGGTCAGCGGGATCGGCTCGCGTCGGCCGCCGACGAGCTGATGCAGCACTTCACTCGGCTCGGAGAACATGAGGCCGTCATGCTCATAGAGGGACAGCACGCGCGGCTCGAAGCGTTTCAACGCCGCGGTGACGTCGATGACCTTGTCGCGGAGATGCTTGAGAGCTTCCTCGTCGAGTTCGACCCCGGCGCGGCGGGCCCGACGCAGGCGGGACAACAGTTTCGCCGCCTTGTCGGCCGGATCGCGCGCCGGAGACCACAGGATCGTCAGGTAGAGATCGTTGCGAAACAGATCCTCGCCCACCATGCGCGCGCGGTACTTGTCATTGAGCGCGGCGGAGAACGGCGTGGTGAACGTGCCTTCCGGATAGCTGTTGTCGCGACGGCGGATGAGATGGGTCCAAAGGGCAAGCCGTTCGTCGGCTATGTTCCGATAAAGCGTGTTGAGATCGCGGTGAAGCGCGTTCAGGTCGAGAACGTCCGCGGTCTCGAAGGAGACGCCCTCAAGCGCGATCATCACCATGAGCGCGCGGGAATCGAGCGCGATCGTGGATTCGTCGACGTGGCGGACATAGGGAATGAAGGTCTCCGGGCCAAGCTCGCGAGACCTGAGTGTGGCGAGACTAGGCAAATCCGAGGTCCTTTTCGTCGTAACGCCGGGCCTGCCTCAGTGGCGAAAGCGTCGCCCCACCCCAATAGGAGCCGTTGCGTGACCGGCCGCGCGTCTCCACCCAGGCAAGCAGGATGCGAAACATGTTGTGGTCGTGCTTGACGAGCGCGCGAAACACCAGATGGAAGACGACGCCGACAGCCAAGTAGGCGACCGAGCCGGCAACGATGAAGAGAATGGTCGTCAGCATGATGTTCACGCCCATCGCTTCCATCGTCACGCCGGCGATCATCGCCGGCCGGGTGCAGGCGATGAACAGCGTGTCGTCCTCGAGCGTTGGCCGCGCGGTCGCCATGACATCAGCTTCCGACGATGGTGTTCACAAGTTCGGTGGCGCCGAAGATGCCGCCGATGCCGATGATCCAGAACCCTGCCCGTCTCAGATCCATGTAGCCGAACATCCAGGCGATGCAGATCACGATCACCGCGATGACGGCCAGCAGCTTGGCGATGTTGCCGGTCAGCATGTCGACGATGTTCTGCAGTACGGTCTCGATTCCGGCGGCTTGCGCGAAGGCCGGTTCGACCAGAGTGGCCACAATGGCGACGGCCATTAAACCGCTGGCGGCTATTGGGCGGATACGGGAACTTAAAGTCATTCACTCTGCTCCATTTGACAGTTCTGAAACACGAGGACGGAAGACTTCCGCCGCGAACTGAAAACGTCCCAGGACGGCGCTGATGCCGTCTCATCGACGGGCCGGACGTCGTCCGCCTCCGCGACCGCCACATCGCCGGCGCTAGCTTCGGTGACCTCCCTCTGCTGTCCGCCATCTCCGAACACGAGAGTCGCAACGGTTTTGCCGAGCCGCTTCACTTCTTCGCGGACCTGCTCGTCGTACTGGACCATCGCGCCAACGGACGGATCGTCTCGGCCGTAGTAGGATTGCAGCATCACCTGTTCGGCCTGGTACGGATCCGCGCCGGCCTTCACTGCGAGCCGGTAATATCCGTCGAGCAGCGTCGCGGTGGCCTGAAAGTTGAGGCACGGGTCGGAGGCGTCGGAGATCGAGAGCTTCAGGTTCCGGAGTTCCTCCGTGCCAATACCACCGAGACCGAGTTGGATGTCCTGCCGCTCGGCTACCAGCGATGTGGCGATGTCGATCGCTTCCGCCTCGGTCGCGGGCTGCTGCGAAAGTTTGGCGCCGCTGTTGATCCGGATGGCCAACGGCTCGAATCTGCTCTCAAGACTGACGACGCCGGCGAGTGTCTCGGCCGCAACCATTGGTGCGCACGTTTGCGCCAGATCGAGGAACGCAACAGGCATGGCTCAGTACCACACCCTTTGTTTGCCGACGCCGTCGATGGTCACGTCGACATAATGGGGTTGCGCGCGGACGTTCGGCCGCGTCGTCACATAGCGTTGGCACTTCATGCGGCCCTCGCTCCGGCGCCACATCGCCGAGGTGCTCCGATCATTGTCGGAATAGCATTCATCACTTGAGACGGTTTGTGGCGTGGTCGAGACGCAGCTCGCCTCGCGCCCACGATCTCCATACCGCGTCGTCAGGCGGTAGCCATCATTGCAGTAATACGGCTGGTATCTGGTGCGCGAGGCCTGGAACCCAACGCCGCTGCAGGTCGGAAAAGAGTGTCCCTTTGCAAGCGCGCGCCAGAACTTCTCGATCGGAGGCCGGCACTCTGCATACTGCGTCGGTCCGCCGGGCGCGGAAAGGCACAGGATAACCTGGCATCCCCACTCATCCGCTCGCGCTTTACCGTCGAAAACCAGATAGAATGACGCTAAGCTGGCTGCAGCAATGACTGCCTGCATGAGAGACTTGTCCATGACCACTACCCTTCACCGACGCAAGCATTTGCGGAACCTAGCAGGCTCTGCGGCTTCCCGACTCGTTTTACAATCATATATCTGATAGTATAAAAGATGGCAAGAGCACTCAACGCACATTGGCAGAGTCAGTTATTTGCGGCCTACGCCCTGCAAGAAGTCCTCGACAAACCCATCGACGGGGAGACTCCGCAATCGCGGCTGAAGCAGCTTGGGATGATGACGGTCCTCTACATGATGCACCAGAGCCACGAAAAGCTAACGCTTTCAAATATCGTTGAAATCACCGGATTGACGCGCAATGCCGTGGCGGAATCGGTCGATCCACTCGTTGAGCGAGGCATACTTACAGAGACAATTGTGAAGAACTCCATGGGGCGCGGAACTGCGAGGCAGTTCGAGTTCTGTCCCGACGTATTTGAGAGACTAAAGCTGAGCGCACATCAAAGAAAACCGCAGAATTAGTGTCTATTATCTGACACTAAGGTTCATGTAAGGCGTGAGATCACGGCCGCTTTCGGCGCACCGCCTATCAAGTCCGCCCTGGCGCTTGCCGTTGGCCCCACCATGTGGCCACGCCGGCGCAAGAGCAGGAAGGCAGTGAGCTGCAACTTGCTGGAGAAGTTGCTGGCCGCCTGCGGCGAACAAAAGCCGGGAAAGACGAGCCGATACAGACGAGTGCGAAGTTGCCTAAGTGACCAATATCGCTAACCGAAGAACCGAAGCTCGTCCAAACTATTCAGCTTTTGGGGCAAGCGAAATACGCTTCATCACCAAGGTGCGAGCAGCAGGGCCGCCGAAATGGTGATGGTACTCATCAGGTGGTCGCTAGCGGCATTCTCCGATCGCGAAACGCTGGCTACGCACAATTGCGTACTGCGTTCAACTTGCCACCGTCACAATCAACGCGCAGATTACAAGTCCTCCCTCGTGCCCTCGTGCCGTTGACCACGGATGTACTGGCAGCGGCATGAGGTTGCGGCTGCTCAGATCTAGGCGGGATTTCTCCTCCGCCTCCCATCATCATCAGGTCGAACAGCGGTAGCGCTTCTTTGCATCTGGCGCGCACCAGAAGCGGCGTCGCATCGGCGACCTTTCGGCATGGATTGGGCTTGAACGGATTGGCGTGGGGTTGGGAAGCCCAGCGGTGCCTCACGGTTACCTACGGCAAATCCTGGGTCCAGCACACCGATTGCGGAGAACCGTTTTGGCGGCAGTGATAAGCATCCGCATCAACAGGACATATGCGCGCAGGTCTATACGACATAAACCCCTTGTGATTTGGACATTATCTTCGCGGGGAGGCAACAATGCCTAGTCGCTCGCTAAGAAAAGCTCAACAGAACATCCACCCGTTGAATGCCGGTAGCGACCTACGTCGGTGCCGCTTCGGGGTTTCATGACACAGTTTCCTTATTGAGTGCGGCTGAAGGGTCTGCGGCACCGACGCTTTGAGAAAATGAAGGCAATCGATAGAGAGCTTCTTCCGTCTTATCGAGATACTGCATAAGGGCGGTCACGAGGTGATAGAATATGGAAGCTGGCACTTCAGTCGCAACGGCCCTACCCTTACCGTCGATACGGTCGATCCACATGCCGAGCGGCGCCGGGTCGATGTGCCACCGGAACAGGCGACCGACACGCGCCTCGATCTCCGGCTTGAGATCCGGTCCACCCGTGCCTTCAAGCGCGAGCGCGGCTTTGACCGCCTCGGCCTGCGGCCAACTGCGCGAGATGAGGTCAAGCGGGAGGGCGGCGCGCGACACCGCTCCGTAAGCCAGTCCTGTGGATCGATTGAGCCCAGTTGCTATCGCGGAAGCGTAGAGCTTGCGTGCAAAAGCAATCAGATCCGTCTGCCTACTTTTTGCGGCAAACTCGACGAGAAGCGAGGCCCATTCGAAATGGTGGCCAGGCTCGGTCCACTGGCCCTTTTCACCGGCGGCCGGCCTCCAGGCCTCGTCGAAATATTCGCCGAGCGTCCAGCTTTCGGTATCGAAGAAATGGCTGCGGAACAGATCGATGATGCGGGCAGCCCGGCGCAGATAACCCCGCTCGCCCGTTGCTGCGTACCAGGCGAGGAAAGCCTCGAGAAGATGCATATGCGGGTTGCTCCGGCGCAGCTCGGTACCGTCTGATGTCTCGAGGAAACCGGTCAGTCTGTCGTCCTCCAGGTGTTCGTCGAGAAAGGCGAAGGTCTCCTGGCCGAGCCGCAGAGCGTCTGGATTGCCGGCTTGGTGTGCGTGAGCGAGCATCAACAGGACACAGGCATGATCGTAAGCATCCTCACACGCATCGGCAATCG
Organism: Sinorhizobium sp. M4_45; assembly: GCF_002885915.1. NCBI lineage: Bacteria > Pseudomonadati > Pseudomonadota > Alphaproteobacteria > Hyphomicrobiales > Rhizobiaceae > Sinorhizobium > Sinorhizobium sp. M4_45. The sequence continues at coordinate 62,099 of NZ_NWVE01000008.1, read as the reverse complement.
TGCCGTCTTCCTGAAGCACCCGCGCCCAGCCGCCGCGTTGAGTACGTCCTTTCTCCATGAACGCAATGCCATGCGCGATCAACCGGTCGGCATCGCCGTCCCAGCCGCGTAGCTTTGCCACGGAAAAGGCGTAGACCTGACGGGCCATGGTGCGCATACGCTTGGGCTTCATCAGCGGCGCAGCCTCGAAACTCATGGCTTCGTGGAAGCCGCCATGGCGCTCGTCGACACCCACCGTAGACCACAGCGGCAGCGTTTCCTCGAACAGCCAGTGAGCGACCCGCTCACGCCAGGCACCGGGCTGAAGCACGCGACCGTGAGCCGGGGTGAACTTCGTCTCCAAACGCCCGCTCTTCTCTAGTTGTTCGACGATGCGCTTGACCTCCTGGCTCTTGGCGACCGGCGCCACGAAGGTGGCATCAGCCGTGGACACGATCGCGACGTCTCGGAGACCGATGACCGAGAGCAGCCGACCCTGGCTGCGCAGGTAGGAGCGCTCGCAATCGATTGCGACGACGTCGCCGATCACCACGTTGCCGTTCCCGTCGGTAGGGCTGATATCGAGCAGCGACTGCCAGGAGCCGAGGTCGCTCCAACAGAAGCTCGCCGGCACCATCGCGATGCCGCTCGCATGCTCCATGATCGCATAGTCGATCGAGGCAGAGGGGATTGTCGAATATTGCTCAATTGGAAGGTAGGTGCCCGACACCTCGGTCGCTGCCGCCGCGAAGGCGCACTCTGTCTTTTGCCAGATCACGGCCTGATGCTTGCGGAAGGCTGCGCGCATAGCGCCGGCGCGAAACAGGAAAATGCCAGCGTTCCAGAAAAAGGTTCCGGACGCGACATAGGCCTTCGCCATCTCCAGTCCAGGCTTCTCAACAAACCGGGCGACATCACGAACATCGCCCTTACCAACCGACTCAATGTAGCCGTACCCAGTTTCCGGCTGGTCCGGCGGGATGCCGAAGACAACAAGTCTGCCGGCTTCGGCCGCCGGCACGCCCTTTTCCACTGTATTCCAGAACTGCTCCTCGGTCGAAATCTCGTGGTCGGAGGGCACAACCAAGACCAGTCCGTCGCCGTGAGCGGCAATCGTCTGGAGTGCAGCCACAGCGACCGCGGCAGCCGTATTTCGGCCAACCGGCTCGAAGATCGCGTGACCACCCGCCAAATCGATGCCGGCCAGGTCTGCACGCATCCGCTCAGAATGGCGCTCCGACGCGATCACGTGGACTGGCGTGTCCCCAGCCGGTCGAGCCTTCAGCCGCCGCACGGTGTTGACCAGCATCGAGCCGTGGCCGGCAAGGTCATGGAATTGCTTCGGATTGTCCTCGCGTGAAAGTGGCCAAAGCCGCGAACCGACGCCGCCGCTCATTACGAAGCAGGAAATCCGTTCCGGCATAACTTCGCCCTCTTCCCTTGCTCGCTTCCGGCTAGAAGGTCTGGTTGTAGGCGCCGACCTCCGGATTTTCCCTGAGTACGCAGTCGACCGCCTCGAACATGACGCGCTGGCGTGCTTCCGAGACCGGGCTTTCGACCACGACGACGAGCTCCGGCTTGTTGGAGGATGCCCGCACCAGTCCCCAGGTGCCGTCCTCGGCCACCACGCGCACGCCGTTAACGGTGACGAGATCGGCAATCATCTGTCCTGCGACAGGGACTCCGTCCCGCTGCATCGCCCGGAACCGCTCCACCACCCGTTCGACCACGGCATACTTCACCTCATCGGCGCAAGGTGGCGACATGGTTGGTGAACTCCAGGTCATCGGCAGCGCCCGGTAGATGTCGGCCATGCTTCTGTTCGGACTGCGGTCGAGCATCTCACAGATCGACATCGCGGTGATCAACCCATCGTCATACCCGCGCCCGAGAGGCGGATTGAAGAAGAAGTGGCCCGACTTCTCGAAGCCCGCGATGGCACCCAGTTCAGCGACCCTTCGTTTAATGTAGGAATGGCCGGTCTTCCAGTAGTCGGTGCGCGCACCGTTCGCCTTCAGCACCGGATCGCTCGCGAAGAGCCCGGTCGATTTGACGTCGACCACGAAAACCGAACCAGGATTCAAAGCGGAAATATCGCGTGCCAACATCACACCGATCTTGTCGGCGAAGATCTCGCAGCCCTCGTTGTCGACCACCCCGCAGCGATCGCCATCGCCGTCGAAGCCCAGGCCGACATCGGCGCCGCTCTCCAAGACCTTGTCCCGGATGGCATGGAGCATCTTCAGGTCCTCGGGATTGGGATTATAGCGGGGGAAGGAATGGTCCAGCTCGCAGTCGAGCGGGATCACCTCGCAGCCGATCCGTTGCAGCACATCAGGCGCAAAAGCGCCGGCCGTGCCGTTGCCGCAGGCGGCAACGACCTTTAGCTTCCGGCCGATGCGCCTGCCGCGGGTCAGATCGTCGATATAGCGCCGACGGAAGTCGGGAACAAACTCATAGGCTCCGCCGCCGGTCAGATCGAAGTCAGCTTCCAGTACGATCCTTCTCAACTCCGCCATCTCTTGCGGCCCGAAGGTCAGCGGCCGGGCCATGCCCATCTTAACGCCGGTCCAGCCGTTCTCGTTGTGCGAGGCCGTCACCATCGCGACCGACGGCACGTCGAGTGCGAACTGCGCGAAATAGGCCATCGGAGACAAAGCCAGGCCGATGTCCCTGACCCGGGCGCCTGCGGCCATCAGCCCGCAAACTAATGCCAGCTTGATGCTAAGCGAGTAGGAACGGAAGTCGTGCCCGGTCACGATCTCCGGACCGGCGCCGGAGCGCTGGATGAAGGTGCCAAGCCCCATGCCCAGTGCCTGAGCGCCCATCAGGTTAAGTTCGGGCGCCGTCCCGCCATCGGAGCGCCCGAACCACCACCGCGCATCGTATTCCCGAAACCCCGTCGCCCGTATCAGCGGGCTCGTCTCATAGGTAAATTTGTCGGGCCCGGATTCTTGGGCCCGCCCATTTGCCGACGCCGATTCAAAACGAGCAAAATTCATCTGCACCGCCTCGCGCACCGCCAATTGTTGGAACCATTAACAGGATCGCGGTTCCCGCAGTCCCGGCTTGTCCCGTGCTCCGCCCTCGACGACGAACATATCGCTGAGCTTGTAAGCAACCTCAGTCCGGTTCGTAGCCTTCAGCTTTTTCATGATGTTCCGGATGTGGACCTTTACGGTGCTCTCACGCAGATTGAGCTCGTAGGCAATGATCTTGTTCGCCTTGCCGCGCCTGAGCGCTTGGATGACTTCTTCCTGGCGCTGCGTGAACATCCCCCCCAGAGGCCGTGTCACCTCCCCGCCAGCGACCATGTCCATTCGTGTGGTCAGGACACTGCTGGCAGGGACGAATATCCCGCCGGCTCGCGCGAGATTGACGGCTTGCACACAGACGTCGAACCCGATTGAGGATGGTATATAGCCCCTGACTCCGCACTCAAGTGCCTTGAGGATTTGAGGCAGTTCATCCCAGTCGGATAGGAGCACGACGGGGGTCGGGTCAAATTCCCTTACCAGATCCGAGATTTCGGCCGAATTGGTGGTATCGACAGCCTTTCGACCACCGATATTCAACAGGATTGCCGCGATGGGCGGATGAGGTTCTTTGTCCTTGCGCCATTCATCAACTGAACCATAGGCTAAGACTTGCATGCCGATACCATGCAGCACGAGACATTGGGACAGGCATTCCCTATCGAGTGTTCGGTTGTCCAGCAGGAGCAGAGCCGAGCCCGCTGCCGTGTTGTTATGCGTTTCACTTATTGCCTTGCCAGGAAGAGGTGAGCTCAGCCTGTGGACTTCAAGCGCGCCATTTTCGTGAATTCGAGTCAATGAATGCATGGTACACCCCCACCGCAACATTAGTCGGGCGCAAATAAATGATGAGGTGGCGCTGAACGGTTCACGTCACCCGCTACAAAAAAATGTCAACTTTTGAAAGGGCGCCGGTAAAGCGCCAATCCCCAATAGTGAGCGAGAATAAGCCCTAAAACGTCATCGTTCATTAACCTAAGTTAATATGCACCATTATTTCGTATATATATGGGAAATCTAACCTAAATGGAGCAATTACAGGCTACTCTACAGATTAATACGATTTTACAATCCGCTCGCACTATACCCATTTTGGGTTATCGCAAACATTTGATCTCGCATTCGCATTTCATGTCTCACCGGGCAAACGGAGGTAACCTGGATCGAAATCTGCAAAGTGCTCTAGGCCTTCTTTGTTCAGTAAATGAACGGAACCCTGTCGGAAATCCAAATAGCTCCTCTGTCTCAATTCGCGCAGCATCCGGTTAACATGGATCGGGGTTACCCCGAGTGCGGCCGCGAGATCATATTGAGTTAGGGGGCATTCAAACCCATGGCTTTTTGCAGCATCCGCCTTCTCTAGGCGCGTCCCCAACTCAAGGAAAAAATGAGCGGTACGTACCAAGGCACTTCTTCGGCCCAGATTGGTCAAGTGCTGAGACAGAATCGCTTTTTCGCGGGCGATCGCCCCGAGCAGGCCAGCGGCAAGGCTCGTGGAATGGGCGAGGCCTGACGAGATCGCCTTGGCGGGCGCCTCGAATAGCATGAGTTCGGTCTGTGCCGTGAATGATTCCAAACCTTCTCCCTCGAAGGCTCGAGAGGCTACAACCTCTCCTTTCAGCGGGAAATCGAGGATTTGCCGCTCGCCATTCGCCAAATTGGTGCAGATGCAGCCCCAACCGGAATGCACGACGAAGATGCGATCCTCCTCGTCTCCCTGTCGGGTAATCACCGCATGCGCGGGGTAACGCCTCGGAATGAAGCCGAGCGACCCAAAGTGGGATTTATCGCTGTCGTTGAGCGCAACCCGGAGTATCGAGGTTTCCAGTGCCAGGGCAAACGCTTCAGACGCAACTGTCATTTGCGGGGCACCCCCTTTCTTTAAACTTGCATAATATACGGAGTGCGCCACAACGTAAGATTGCTAATGCGAGCTAATGCGAAATCGGTACCGTGCTCCCCCCTTGTGACCTTGTGAGGTCTTGTCTCGCATATTGAGTTGTGGCTGAGCGACGAGGCAATCTCACGCTTTTGCGAAGTACTCAGTGCGGTCCCGCTTGCTCGTTAAATTTCTGCGTCGCTACCGCAAGGTGAAGCCGCCGTGTTTGGGCCCGAGTCTGAGGCGATTGCGCTCAATCGTGGGGCCCGGCCGCCAACTGGATAGATGCGGACGAGGTCCAATGATGCGGGCGAGACCCGGGAAAGAATCCAACAAAAGGGAATGGCCGTCATCAGATCTGGTGAAGTCTGCGAGTCACGCAGACCTTGCGGCGGGTTCACGCGCAGGACGTGATTAGCATGAGTCGATGTCCGCGATTAGGTGCAGATACGCCTCAGCAATCCGGCGCCATGAAAAGGTCGCTGCCCGGGCTCTGCCCTTTTCTGCCAAGTGGCGACGTAGACTGTCTTCGTTGCAAAGTCGGCAGACGGCCGAAATCCATGATCCGGCATCTGCCGGACCGGCATAAAGGGCGGCATCCCCACACACCTCTGGAAGACAGGGGGCAGTCGAAGCAATAAGGGGACAACCAAGCGCCATCGCTTCGACGGCTGGCAAACCAAACCCTTCGATGCGGGAGGGGAAAAGGAAGCACAATGCATGCGAAAGCACGTTGGCCAGGTCGTCGTCACTGATGCGGCCCAGCAGTCGGAGGTTCGATGGCTGCTGCGGGACCAATTGTTTCAGCAAAGCGGCATCAACATCGCCAGCCATACAAAGATCCAGCCCCAGCCGATCCAAGGCTGGGGCAAGCTTCAATAGAAGTTCTACATTCTTGTACTTCTGGCTTTGGCCAAGGCAGAAGACAAAAGGCCGCTGCCCCAGATCAATCGACGATAGCGCCGCATCCCAGCGCGCTACATGATCGCTTCCATTGTAGGTAACAGTGATCTTCTCGAAAGGTGCCACGCCAAAGCCGGCGATGTGATCGCGTGAGAAACTCGATACTGTAGTAATCGCCGACGCTCGGCGGCCCAATGCTGGAAGTATCAATCTGTGCGCCAAGCGAAATCCTCGCCCGTAGCTTTGCGGCATCAATCTGGTGTGTAGATCGTGAATGCACGCGATCTGGCGCCGTATAGCCACTGGCGCGAGATTGCAGAAGCTCAGCAATCCCCCCCTTACATAGAATGGCAATTGCGCCTGCACCCAGAACTGCGGCAGCCGAGGTCGACTGTATTCCGGCACCACACGCACCGGAATCGACGTCAAGGGGAGGTCTCCAGGCGGTTCGCAAGGGGCGACAATCGAAAACTGGAGCCCACGCGTCATCGGATGACGTTCCGTCATTAACGCGTCGAGCGCCAAAGTTACTTCTCGCGCATAGCGGGCCACACCAGTCGGTCGCAAAGCGAGAAAGTCCCCGTTGATGGTCCAGTCATGATGCCAATTCGGAATAGGCGCCGCGAGCGCCGGTCCCCCTACGTCCCCGTCCGATCCAAGCCGTGGCGCCGATTTCGCACGAGTACTCTGCTGGTCGACCGGGCGAGCGCCCCCGACATCGGTCATGCTTGCTACTCCACCACGGACGACATTGTCCGAATGCACAATGGAGCATCCAATGAACAATTGGGCGCGGGTCGTTCAACTTCTCATCACTCGCTCGGGCCCTATCGTCCACCTGGAGGCGTTATGCCGTCGGCTTCTGTCCTTAAACCTGACCTTATGGAAAATACCTCCACATGCGCGCGTTCGAAACGACCCAATTGGAGGTAAAGGTGGCATGCCCGATGGCCATCGTCCTGCGACCTACACCGAGTTTAACGCCAATGAGTAAGAGCGCTATCCAAAGGGTGGTGACGTGGTGAGCCTTTCGCCGGAACGGGGTTCGCCTGGCCGCGCCGAGGGCAAACGAGCGGGCGTCGGTCCTCACTCCAAGGGCTGACGGGGGCTAGGAAGAAAAGTCCGAAGGTTTGCGCTAGGCTTGAACGCGGTGTAACGCGCGCAGTGGCGGACTATGGAACGCTCGTGGACAATTAACGGACGCTTTCTGGCGCAGCCTCTTACGGGTGTTCAGCGATACGCTTTTGAAATCGTGCGTGCCTTGGACGAACTTCTCGTCGAGCAGCCCCTCCTCGCCAGCAAGCTCAAGATCGAATTGCTCGTTCCTCGCGAGGCAAAGACCCCTTCCCTCAAAAGGATCTCAACGCGCGCCATTGCCATTGCCCCTATGCACGGCCACTTGTGGGAGCAGGCAGCGCTTGCAGCTCACGTTCGAGGTGGACTTCTCAGCTTCTGCAATACCGGCCCCTTGAGCGTCCAAAAGCAGATCCTGTGCATCCATGATGTCAACACGCGAACCTACCCACAGAGTTATTCGCTCCCGTTCCGGCTGCTCTACCGCACCTTACTACCTGCTTTGGGGAGGAGAGTCGCGGCGGTCGCGACGGTCTCGCGCTACTCTGCCGGCGAGCTCGTCCGTCATCGAATATGCGGACCTGGCAAGATCATGGTGATCCCAAACGGGCACGAGCACGCAGCCTCGTGGAAGCCGGGGCATTCCCAAAGGACTCGGGCCGTCGCGGGGCGGGACACGATTGTCGTCATGGGAAGCGCAATTCCTCACAAGAACACCGGCCTGATCATCGGCATGGCCGAAAGGCTTGCCGCTGTGGGGCTTCGAATAGCGGTGGTAGGCATGTCCGACGCGCGCGTTTTCAAGAGCGACGGCCGGAAAGAACCGGCCAGCAATGTCATTTGGCTGGGAAGACTGTCGGATGAGGAATTGGCGGCGCTGCTCCAGGACTGCCTGTGCCTTGCGTTCCCCTCTTTCATAGAGGGCTTCGGTCTGCCTCCGCTCGAGGCCATGGCCACCGGTTGCCCGGTCATTGTTTCCAATCGTGCCAGTTTGCCGGAAATCTGCGGTGAAGCGGCTCTTTACGCTTCTCCCGACGACGCCGAAGCTTGGTTTGACTGTTTCATGCGGGTGCGCAACATGCCCGCCATGCGCGATGAAATGATCGGCCTCGGCAGGGTACGAGCGTCAAATTTTCAGTGGAAGGCGTCGGCTGGCCGATATCTCGACGTAATGGCCGTTTTGGACGGAATGTCTAAGTCCTCCGGCGGGCCGGTTGCCACGTCTATCGCCTGACGTGGGCGGCCTGCGCCAGTGCAAGCGCTTTCAGGATCGCCAGGTCGAAGCGGTTTTCGGAGAATCTGTCCGCATTCGATCGGCATGCCTGCGATTTGATCGCCGGCTGGTTCTGCTCGAAGACGTGGATGGCCTCCTTGATCGACTCCACAGATTGGCTGCCAAAGAGAATACCAGTTGGATACTCTGCTTCGCCGAACGCCTGCACGATATCGCGCGCGCCGCCGCGGCCAAAAGCGATCAGTGGCGTACCGCATGCTTGTGCTTCCGCCAGAGCTATTCCGAAATCCTCGCACCCAGCAAACACCATCGCCTTGGCCCTGGCGACGGTCCTCACATATTCCTGTCGTGGCAAATAGCCAGTGAAGCTTACGTTGGAGCTGGCCATGCCCCGCAGGCTCTGCGACTGTTGACCCTCTCCTACCACCACCAGTCGCCTCGATGGCATGTCGTTGAATGCCCGTATGACAAGGTCCGTGCGTTTGTAGGGCGCGAGAAAAGACGCCGTAACGTAATAGTCGTCTTTGCAGGCGATGAATTCAAGTTCGTCGAGGGCAACCGGCGGAAAGACGACTTGAGCTTCCCGACCGTAGATTCGCTGGATACGGGACCGCACATAGCTCGAATTGGCCAGCATGAGGTCGGGCCCGTGGGCGGTTCGGGTGTCCCAGGTCCTCAGATTATGCAGCATGTAGCGGAAGAGCAGGCCCTTCGGGCCAAATCCAAGACGGCCCTGCGCAAGGTAGGAAAACTGTTCATCCCACGCGTAGCGGATGGGGCTGTGTACGTAGCATAAATGCGGTTGGTCAGGCCGCGTTAGAACACCGCGCGCGAAAGCGGCGGAGGAAGAGATGACGGCATCATAGCCGGTGACATCGAACTGCTCGATGAGAAAAGGGCAAAGAAAAAACAGGGATCGATAATATTTTTGCACCATTGGCAATCGGTTGGCGGCCGAGGAATGAAACGCGACATCGTGAAAATACTGCTCCTTTATGTCCTTCGGCAGAAAGTCGAACAGGGTGAAAACCTCTGCATTTGGGAACAGCTTGCATATGCGGGCAAGCACACGCTCACCACCGCGAAAATTAGGGCACCAATCGTGTACGACCGCAATTCTTGCGCTGCGGTCCACCAGGGCGAGCGGCTGCCGACCAGAATTGCGTCTATGCGGCCTAAGGCGCGTGATCGTGGCCAGTTCGTCCCGGCGCATATGATGCATGTGGGAACACCCCCCTCACCGATGTGCCTCTCCACATGAACGCGGTTCTGGGACGCACGCCAAACAGTCTGTGTTCGGCTGTTGACGCGGGCAAGGTGGCAATCGGACTTAGACGGTTCTCACCTGCGCGGCGGACATAATCGAAATGCGTATGGTGGCTACGTCTGATGGGCCAGCCCCCGGCACCTCGGTAGCCTTATTCACAGGCTGTCTGGCCAACCCGGCTCGCCTAGGATGAATTTCGCTAGGCGAAGGCCCCGTGATTATGTCAACTGCAGGATAGCGAGCTATTGATGAAACTGGCCGTGATCATTGCCACTTTCGGCCGCAAAGAGCAGCTTGCTCACCTTCTAGAGCACCTCAAAAGGCAGGAAAGGCTGCCGGACGAGGTCGTCGTGTCGGCTCCTGACGAGACGCACGTTCCGGTCTATGAGACGCCCAAATTTCCGATCTCTATCGTCTTGGGAAGGAGAGGACTGTGCGCGCAACGCAACCAAGCGCTCGATAAGGTCTTAGAGCGCTTTGATGTGATCACCTTCTTCGATGACGACTTCATCCCAGAGGACAATTACCTGCGCCTTGTTGATCGGGCGTTTCATGAGCATGAGGACTGGGCGGTGGTGATGGGGCACGTCGTCAAGGACGGCGCCCGAACTGCAGGTCTGAGCTGGGCGGAGGGGCTTCAAGTCCTTGCGGCTGAACGATCGAAAATGCCTGTCAAGCCGAAAATCGTTGATCATGTCGGGGCCTATGGCTGCAACATGTCGATTCGAATGAAGTTTATCGGCAAGTTGCGCTTCGATGAGCGGCTGGTCCTTTACGGTTGGCAGGAAGACATCGACTTCACAAGTCAGTTGAGACGGTTCGGTCGAGTGATCGGTCTGAGTACACTGCACGGTGTTCATCTGGGGCTCAAGATCGGCCGCGTCAGCGGCGAGCGCTTTGGCTACTCCCAGATCATCAATCCAATTTACCTGATAAGAAAAGGAAGCGTGCCGGCAAGTTTCGCACTGCCGCTGATGGGACGCAACCTAGCCGCCAATCTTGTGCGCAGCCTTTGGCCGGAGCCATACATCGACCGGCGGGGACGCCTTCGCGGCAACCTTATAGCCCTCGCGCATCTGCTGAAGGGCCGCATCGAGCCCGAATACATCCAGAAGATAGCCGCCTAGGAGGCCAGATGATGCCCTCACACAAGCACCCGCGATCCAAATTACCCTTTTCACTGGAAGTGCGGGGTCTTGTTCCAGCCCGCGTTTTGTCGAAGGGTACCAGGCGTTGCATCGGCCGTTTCGCCTTGTCCGCCGTGCTTTCCGTTTTCTCCGTACACGGACCAATTGCCGCCATCGCCAACGATGAATATCTCCTCGGACCTCAGGACAAGGTGCGCGTCAAGATCTATGAATGGCGCGCCTCGCGTGACGTTATTTTTGAATGGAAGGCTTTGAATGATACCTTCACGGTCAGCGCGGGCGGGACATTGTCACTGCCCTTTGTCGGGGCAATCCCTGCCGCCGGTCTCACGCCGAATAGCCTCGCCTACGCCATTGGCGATAACTTGAAGCGCAATATGGGTCTCGGGAGACGTCCGGATGCGGCAGTTGAAGTCATTCAGTACAGACCCTTTTATATCGTCGGCCATGTGATGCAACCGGGGGAATTTCCATACAGGCCGGAGCTTACGGTTCTCCAAGCGGTAAGCATCGCCGGAGGCGTGAGAACGAGGGAAGAAAGCATCGCCAGATTCGAGCGCGAAATGATTCAAGGAAGAGGGGACGTCAGCCTTCTCGGGCTTGAGAACATCAATCTTCTGGCCCGTAAGGCACGACTGGAGGCGGAGCTTAAGCACGCAGATAATATTAATTTTCCAGGCTCGCTGATTTCTCGTCAAGACGATCACGCAGTCGCGCTTCTCATGGAGCAGGAACGGTCAATCTTCCAGGCCCGCCGCGAAGGGCTAGAGACCCAAATCCGTGCACTTGAAAGTCTTCGGGCCTTTCTTGAAAAGGAGCTCATATCATTGGACAAGCAACTTGTTTTCCACGACCGGCAGATCGCACTCATCCAGAAAGAGCTGGGGGATGTATCATCGCTTGTTTCCAAGGGCCTCGCGGCCGCTCCACGAGAGATGTCACTGGAACGCGCGCTGGCGCAGTATCAAAGTGAACGACTGGCGGGTGAGACAAGCCTTCTCCGCACCCGACAGGAGATTAGCAAGACGGAGATCTCTATTCTGGAATTGCGCAATCGGTACGTGAACGAAGTCACTGCAACTCTGCGCCAGACACAGGCAGAACTCGATGCACTGGGTCGCAGGGCAGAGACGGCGATTGAACTGCTACATGAGTCGGAAATTTCAGCGCCTCGGCTTCTGGCGCGCCAGGCTTGGGCCGCTAAGGCCAAACCGATCTACACCATCGTACGCACGACAAATGGCCACAGCAAGGAACTGCGGGCAGGCGAGTCGAACGTGGTCAACCCGGGTGACACCTTGAAGGTAGAAATTCCCATGCCCGACCTAGAGGACTTCGAAGGCTTCGAGGCCACCGACCCCGGCGCCCCGGGCACCACTGCGCTCTCGATCGCGCCGACGACATCCAGAGTGCCGAATGTTCGCTAGGCTCTTCAATACCGTGATAGCAAGCGAATTCCGGCCGTAGTCGGCAGGCGGCCGACTGAATGGTCGCAGGCTGTAAGCCCATTATGTGACCTGTGGAAGGGCAAGCGGTCGAGCTTCCCGGCGTCGTCACTGTTTCACGGCCCCCTCTCACATCGGTGACGGACAGCAAGGTGCGTCCCGACAATCATGAAATGAATGCGATGCGAGCAGCCATAAGCCGCCAGCAGATCAAGGTCCAGATCCAAGCTCATGATGCCGGATCGCTACGGGCTGACGGGGTTTTCGCCAGGCCGGTTAATATGGCTGCACATCCTGGCAATGAAAAGCCATGAAAATCTAGAGACTCACGTTCACAAGTCCAAGCGACTCTGGTTTTCTGGGCTTAATTGGTTTCCCTTCGGACGCCTGCGGGGAGGTTGGTATGCTTTGGAGCTTCCTTGCAGTCGGAGCGGTCGGCGTGCTGATCGGCCTTCGCCTCAGGGTGCCTGCGCTCATCGTCGCGTCCTTGATAACGATTATAGTGAGCGCTACCGCGATGCAGTGCTTGGGGTTTTCTGACGGACGCACGTTTTTGACGACGCTGTACCTCGTCCTCACCTTACAAGGTACCTATCTCATTGGTCTTCTCTTTGCGACGTTGTTGCACAGGTCACCCTTTGATCGACATCGGCGATAGGCGGTTGATTGCAGCCAGCGGACGTGCCACGTCTGTTGCGGCCCTCTACGATGCCTCATCGAACCTCATGACCGCGTAGGCTGTCTTAGCCAGGATGATGAGATCAGTCCAAATGGACCAATTTCGTACGTATTGCGCGTCGAGGGCAACTCGGCTCGCGTATTCAATGTCATTCCTGCCACTTATCTGCCAAATGCCGGTCAAACCGGGGCGGGTTTTTAGATACTCGTACGCTACGGCACCATATCGCGACATCTCGCTGGCCACGATGGGCCGTGGTCCGACGCAGCTCATCTCCCCTCGCAGGATATTGATCAGTTGGGGAAGTTCATCAAGGCTGGACTTCCTCAACATTTGGCCGAGCGGCGTGGTGCGCGGATCATTTTTGAGCTTTTGGGTTTGCCGCCACTCCTCGGCTGCCCGCGGATTGCAGGCAAGATACTCCTTGAGTACCTGGTCCGCGTTCTCCGCCATCGTTCGAAACTTATAGCAATCGAATGGCGCGCCGTTGAAACCGATACGGCGATGGACGAACAGGACTGGCCCCCCCGTGATGACCTTGATGAGGAGTGCGACGACAACCATTAATGGCAGGGCCAAAACAAGAGCCGTCGAAGCGACTGCGAGGTCCAGGCCTCTCTTGGAGCTACCGCCAAGGGGCTGGAGATGTGGACCATGTGGTCTTGCAAGCTCCAAGGGCTGATCCTCAGCATTCGCGTCAATCTCCCTGGTGGAACTGCCTTCAATCGGAAGGGGCGGCCATTTGTGGCTCGGTCGTTCTATTGAGGCTTCCGAATGCGCGGAACGGCGCACGCCCATCAACGAGCTGTTGCTACCGAGCAACCTGGCGACGATTCCGCGACGGTCTGGGCGAATACCAGGAGTGTTGACTGTCATGATCTCAGCGGCCCCCAGGACATCTCACCCAGATATTTTTCAGCCGCCGCCGCCGCGAGGCAAGAACGGCAAAGGGCGTAACGTTTTTTGCAACTGCCGCCGCTGCCTACTACTAAGTTGCTATCGGCTACGCGCTTCGAATGCGGCTCGGCGACCGCATCACGCCAATACGCGGAGCAGCACCGTCTGCCGCCCAGGAACAAGTGCAGCCGTTCTGCAAGGCACCTGCAATCAATGCCCCGCCTGAGTGGTGCGCTTGCGATATTGTCGCGTCGACAAGCTACGGACCTTCGTCATGACCACGCCGATCACCGCGGTCTTTGTAACCCGCAAAATGCGTGAAAGCTCGCCGACAAGGTCCAGGGGGGTTTTTCCCCATTCCGCGACAATGAGCACACCGTCAAGCACGGAAGCAGCCACCAAACCGTGCACCCCAGAGGTGAACGGCGGGAGGTCGACAATGATGATCTCATAGCTATCGAGTTCATTGACCAATAATGCTTCCAGATTCTTCGGTGTAATCAGCCGGAGCGCATCGGATGCCGCGCTTGGTAAGAGATCAAATTGCAACCCTGGAACGGATGTGATCTGTCCTTCTATTTCCGCACCGTCGCGGTTCTCGCCGGTCGGTACCTGGGCATGCGGAAGGCGCTTTGTCAACGTGGAGTGGAAACCATCGGCGTCGATTACGAGAGTTCGCATGCCGGAGACGGCATACAGCGCGGCAAGGTTGCTCGCAACCGTGCTCTTGCCGTCATCCGGAGTGGCCGAGGTGACGCCGATGCATCGCAAGGGATGCGCGACATCAGCCAGGCTAATGGCACCCTTTGTATGCCTGAGATTCCGGCTGAACAGAGACTCCGGCCGCCTTAGTACGTCATCCAGCTGACCAAAGCCTCGCAGAAAGCCCACTGGTGGCAGTTCCCCGACGCAGTCAAAGCCCAATTCGTCCCTGACCTGCCTCGACGTCCGAATAGTCCGGTCCAGCGTATGCCGTGCGAATGCCAGCCCGAGGCCGGCCATCAGCCCCGAGAGAACCCCCAATGCAAGCACTAGCCTCTTGCGCGGATGACTGGCTGCGAGTGGTCGCGTGGCCGGCGTGATGACGCGTGCGTCGGCTATCAGGTAAGGTTGTTGGTTCACAGAACTGGTGAAGGCGGCCAACAGGCTTTCATACATCTTTCGATATGTGTCCGCGGTAACCTCGAGTTCCTCGAGAGTGGGGCCGTTTCGCGTCACTCCCTCCCCTTGTCCGGACGCCACGACCTCCCCGTCCACGATTGTAGCTCCAAGTTGACGGCCAACGCTGTAGTCGTGCTTTGCCCGAAACTCTTGGGTCACCTGCGTGGCCAGATTCATCTGGGTACGGACTTCCTCGATGCGCTTTTCAAGCCATGCCACGCCTTCGCGTGCGGCTGCAGCTCGGGTCTCCAATTGTTCGCGAACGAACGCTGCCGCTGTGGCATTGGCGACCTTTGCTGCTAGTGCCGGATCGTGGGATTGGAAGGTTATATCGATAGCATAGGAGACACCAACGCGCTGGACGCCCAGGCTCTCTCTGAATGTTTCGACCACGATGCGCCTGCGCTCAAACTCCGATAGTTGTGCCGTGACGGCCCTTGTTTCCGACCGATCTGCGATGGGCGAAGCAGGCTTCGGCATCGCCTGATGTTGCGGATCGCCGTTGAGAGCGAGCATGTCGACGGCGATTTCCCTTACTCGTTCGATGCGCTCCACTATGCTCGGGCTGCTCACGGACTTGAAACGCGGGTTGTCGACAAGGTCCAACTCTTCGATCACCATTAACGCAATCTTCTCGGACCTGAGAACCGCGAGCTGGGTTTCAACCTGGGACGTGTCCAGGGACAAGTTAATCTCGCCGGATTGCCGTTGCAGCAGTTCGGGGATCTTCGGTTCTATGAGAATCTGGGTGCGAGCCGTGAACATAGAATCCGTCGTAGCTAGGGAGAAGACGGCGCCAAGCAGCCCGAGCAACGGGAACGCCATGATCAGAAATATACGCTGCCGGACAAATGAGGTGATATCGGCAAAGCCGATAAACTCGGAGTCCCTAGCTGGTCCATACGAATTCTGCTGGCCCGCCGCTGCCGACCATTGGCGCTCTAGCATGGCGTCCGCCCACAGTTCGCGTAGATCATGTGGAAGTGCCGAGCAAGCGTAACACACATGCTAGCGACACTCGGCCAGGGAACCCCTAGTGAATTTCTCGACCGGTCGGGCCAACCCTCTTGTGCTACGGAATAGATGTGCATGTCGATTTACAGACCTGCTGCGATCCAAATTGTCCCGGAAATTGCAGGTTAGCCTCAAGGGCGGGATGCATAAATGCCACCAAATGGAGTAGGCTGGTCTACGCCCTTCATAAATCAGCGATCGACAATTGCATTCACGATGAACAGCGAGTGCCACCGCGATCTGGGTGGAGCTTCGCTCTATCAGCGCGGCGGGTCATTAAAGGCAATTAGTAAATGTAGGCCAAGCTCGCGCCGAGCGGAGAGCTAACCTTCTTCCCTCATGGACATAAATGCCGCATCAGCAGACATCGCAGACGTCACTGACCCGCACCAAGGTGCGTGGCATATTTCCTCTGAAACTCACTCGATAGTATCATTCCCAAGGCAACGTGTTCCCTGGTCATAGTTCCGCCACTCAGATGTCCCGCGTATGTGTCGAGGCCATATGGATCGGCTGACCGGTCCAAGAGCAGGAGATAGAGAAAACTGATGAACGGGCGGTCAGTCAAGCCAAAGGTGGCATAACGCCGATTGAATTCCTCGGATTGCATCAGGGTGAGCACCATTTCCGTGACATTAGTCTCGCCGTTCTCCAATGCCTGCACCCAGCGGGCTATGCCTCCGGCATCTTTTCTGTGCCCTAGCACGAGACAGTAGGCAAAGCGCCCCTGCCGTACAGAGAGGGGCTCGGATGTACTGACTTCTGATATTTCACAGTCCCTTTTGGGGCGCACCACAGGGCGCTTCCCGAGAATGACTTCCCTTGCCGCGGCGTAGGCTGGTTTGGGCTCCCCTATTGCCCAGCCGCCATCACTCTTTGCGACGAGCTTGACGAGACCCATATACGCCTCGAAATTGGGTGCCCAATATGTCTCGTCCAAGAGTTCGTAGACGTGCGCCGCCTCTACTTTGTATTTCAAGTGTAACTCGCGCAAACGCATCATCGCCTGCCTAAGTCCGTCTGCCTGCTGCTCGTCGCTGCGTTGACTACCGAGGGGATTGTTGAACTCCGTGACCCAGATGGGATGGCCATAACGTGCGAGTTCCTTGAACGCCCATTCAGGGTCTTCGCCATACATATGCCAGACGGAGATATCCCAGTCGATACCGTCCTGCTTCATCCTTTCAAAGGCACCGACGTGCCCCCAACCCGCCGTGCCAATTGCCTTGCGGATTTGCGGGTCAACGGCGGTCATTCCATCAGACAATCCTCTCAAGACAGCGCTCACCTTCGCCCATCGGGGTCCATAATAGTCCAGTGGACCGACTCCGCCGGCAGGACCCCATTCACACGGATATTGACTACCGTCGTCCCGCTTTTCGCAAGCCTTGATGATGGCATAGTTTTCCATCTCGTTTCCCAGTTCCCAGACCCGGATGTCGGCCTTGAACTGGGAGCCAAGCGTTACGGCGAGCCTATGGGCTTTCTCGTAAAGATCGCCCACACTGTCCTTGTCGAGGTCAATGTTGCCGGGTGTGATCACGGGAAGGATACTTATGCCGCGGGCCTTTCCTTCTTTCGCAAGTACCGCGAGGTCCTCTACTCTGACCGCGTCGGAAATGTTGACGCGGTAAGATTTCATGCCGAGATCCTCGAGGAAGTTGAGTTGTTGTTCGATTCCAATGCCAGGATATGCCGTGATCGGATGGCCGTTGACCCCCCAAAGTATGTCTGCGGAGCCGGAGGCGGCCGTGGTCAGGAGACATAGTGCTCCGAGCGCCAGCCGAGTAAACATGACCAAATCCTTTTCATTTCGATCCCCGAACCATGCCGTCGCCCGGCCCGCGCGACAATTCGTCGAAATTGACGAGGCGGCGACGTTCGCTACACCTTTAGACGACCGTTCCCCTACTATTTGCCAGCATGACCTCTCGCTTGAATTTGTGGAATTTGGTGCTGGGAGCGCCGACCGGATCGCCCTATGCCTGGCGCGTGAAACCGCACGCGAAGACGAAAATGCTGCCTTCGGTACAAGACGCAAGCGAGCCTCGTTCCCCGGGCCCTCGTCGATACTCCCGGCAGATATTGCTCCAGCGGAGGCATCGGGACATGGACAAGGGCGCGATTCTTCCACTCAACGGACAGAGTTCCTCCGGGAGCGCCGCAATTGTCCTGGTCACTGATCAGAATTATGCACTTCCGACATTTTCTGCCGCTTTGTCTGCTGATCAACACACCAAGGGCGCAGACGTCGCAATTCGCATATTCGTGGTCGGTACTGAAGATACATGGGCCCGCCAATTTGACGAAGCGGTGGCTGGCACCAAGATTAAAGTCATTGCAGTAAGGCTGCCGCAGTTGGCCGAGCTTGCCCCATACCACCGCGATCACTATCTGCCGCCTATAGCTCTCGCGAGATTTTGGATCGACAGTTTCCTTGATGCCGGGGTCGACCGGTTTCTTTATATAGACGGAGACACAATGGTCGATGGCGAGCTTGATAGCCTCTTGGCCAGTACGCCGCCAGCGGAAGGATTGATGGCCGCACCAGATTTTCTGAACATTTTCATGGACGAGGTCAGTCGTGGTAAGAAGCGCGATTTGGCCCATCTGGAAGGCATAGGCTGCCGGGCCGAAACTTATTTCAACTCCGGCGTGATTTACGCCTCACGCGAGGCGTGGAACGACATTGTTCCTGCCGCCATGAAATTCATGATCGAGCACCCGGAACATTGCCCCGCCTCGGATCAGAGTGCGCTTAATCACGCGGCGCGTGGCCGCGTCACGATGCTGTCCCTCCGCTACAACTACCAAAGTGAACACATGATGGTGCTCGATCCCCGGAGACGAGGTATCGGTCCCACAATATGGCACTTTACCGGAGGCCCCAAACCTTGGAACATGCCCGGTTGGCCGTGGGATGAATCGTTCAATCGCTATTATTGCGCAGCCGAAATGCGCTTGCACGGAAGCACAATAGTTACACCGGTACCCCCGGAGGCCCAGACTAGGGCAGGCATAGCGCATCGGCGGCGTAGCAGAAGCAGAATGGCTTGGGTTTATCCATGGCGAAAGATCACACGTAGAAGAAAAATCCTGCATCTTCTTGCCGACGACCGCTAACGGAAACCAGGCCGTGGCGGTCCGGGGTGCCAGTATCGATGTACAAGCGCTCCCGGTGACCTTTCCAGATTGCCAAGCACACGGGAAACTTCCGCCCTTGGCGGCCTACCCATTTAGACGCTGGGAAACAGCGGTCCCTTACTCCCAATGGCGAGCTTGCTGGAGCGCAGGAGGATATCCACACTTTAGACAACTGGGACCGTGCCACCGATGCCGCCCCAGGCACCTAACCGTGCAGCCAAACTCGACCCGGTGAAGTTATGAATTCGCTCGAACTGAACGTGGCGCCCATGAAGCCTAATGTCGCCGCACCGGGAGGTTGTCCCTGCTGTGCGTCGACCGGTACAAGGCCAATCTATCGGGTTTCTTCCATTCCCGTGCACAGTTGCATTCTGCTGGGGTCCGCGGAGGAAGCCCGCGCATTCCCTGTGCGCGATCTTGAGCTTGCCTACTGCCGAGAGTGTGGCTTCATCTTCAACCGGATCTTCGACGAGTCCGTAATGGGCTATTCGCCCAACTTTGAGGAGTCCCAACATTTTTCGGACACATTCGGCGCATTCGCGAAGAAACTTGCCGGAGAGATCGTGAAGGTATGCGCAGTTGCGGGAAAGCACGTGCTAGAGATCGGCTGCGGCAAAGGAGAATTCCTGCGGGAACTCTGCGCCGTGGCTGGTGCGACCGGGCTCGGAATCGACCCGGGCTATCGGGCGGACAAGGGACGCGGCGGCGGCGGCGATCGCAGGCTGAACTTCATCGTCGACCATTTTGGGCCCAAATACGAGCATCTCAGTGCGGATGTAGTCCTTTGCCGTCATACGCTCGAACATATCGCGCCTGTACGGGAATTCCTCCGCTCAATTCGACGAGTCGCCGGCACGCATAATGATACCTGGATTGTCTTTGAAACGCCGGATGCAAAGCGTGTGCTCAAGGAAGCCGCATTCTGGGATATCTACTATGAGCACTGTTCCTATTTCAGCCCTGGCGCTCATGCCCGTGTCTTTCGGCAAGAGGGCTTCGACGTCACCGGCCTCGAGTTGGTCTATGGAGGCCAGTATATCGTACAATACGCCAGACCTGCTGACGGGCGAATACGGCCGACGTTGCCGCTGGAGGATGACCTTGCCGAATTGGAGCGCCTCGTTGAAACCTTTTCAAACCGGGTAAGCTCATTTCAGCAGCAGTGGCACGAACGTGTTGTCGCGGCGCACGCCTCTGGCCGCCGGGTCGTCCTGTGGGGTGGCGGGTCGAAAGCAGTCTCTTTCCTCACGACGCTCGGCTTGGGCGAAGAAGTGGATGCGGCGGTTGACATCAATCCTTACAAACAGGGCAAGTACACCCCTGGGACCGGCCACCCCGTCGTCTCGCCGCATGCATTGTTGCAGCAGCCACCGGGTTTGGTCATCGTGATGAACGCGATCTACAGCAATGAGGTTTCCCAGGCGCTCAACTCGCTAGGCCTCAAGCCGGAAATTGTTGCAGTGGGAAAATGATAACCGGAGCGAAATATGTCGGTGCGCGTTTCCCTTGGATTGCCGGTGTACAACGGCGAGAACTTCATAGCCGAGGCCATCCAATCGCTTCTCGACCAGGACTTTGAGGACTTCGAGCTAATCATTACGGACAATGCGTCAACGGACAAGACGGCGAAAATCTGCCAGTCGTTCGCCGAACGCGACACCCGGATACGCTATTTCAGGAATAGACGGAACCTTGGAGCGGGGGGCAACTTCAACCGGGCTTTCATGTTGAGCTGCGGGACTTACTTCAAATGGTGCGCGCATGATGACCTGATCAGCGCCAACTTTCTCACGGACACCGCAAACGCTCTTGATGAGGATGCGGATGCCGTGATCGCATACCCAACCTTGCTGGGCATCGACGGGTGTGGCGCAATGACTTCGTACCAGGAACGCGACTTGCCGAATATGAGGAATTTACCGCCTGCATCGCGTTTCCGCATATTGATTGCCGCGCACGGATGCGATGCGGCAATGTTCGGGCTTTGGCGCCGGAGTTCCCTTGCTCAGACGTCTCTCCATGAGCCCTACTACGGCTCCGATTGCGCGCTCCTTGCCGAAATGGCACTGCTTGGCAAATTCGTCAGTGTGCCAAGCGCAATTCTGTACAGTCGCGATCATCCGACACGATCGGTGAATTTGCACAGCAGTGAGCGCTTGCTTTGGCACAACCAGGACGCATCCGGCTCGAATCCCTTCGAATTGTCCAGTCGATTGAGGCACCTGGTCGTAATCGCCTATAGGCATAGACGCCAAGCACCGGTTCACCATTCGCTCTGCCATCTTGCGCTTTGGATGTTGGATCCTCCTCTGATAGGCCGGCTTGTCCTGGAGGGCGTCGGCGCCTTTTCACCTCGGCTTCGCGCCAAACTCCGCGCCATCGGGTTGCGCGCCTTAAAGTCGATACAGGGTTCCTCGAACCAGCCGTCAAGACGAACATGAACAAGCCGCACCTCACTTTCCGACCGATGAAGATTACCCGACCAGCACTGCCTGGTGATTCAGCCGCACGACTGCGGCGCAAAAACCTGGTCATCGTGCGCGCGGGCCGCAACTCTTTGCATGCGGGCTGGACGGCGGGAACGGGGGAGGCTGAGTTCGATCTCCTCGTGGCCGCTTATGAGAAGCTTACGCCCGGCGCAAGTGATCAGTGGTCCATCCTGTTACCTGGGCGCAAGATCGCCGGATACAACGAACTCTTCCAACGATATCCTGAACTGCTGGACCGCTACGAATATATCGCACTTATTGACGATGACATCAAAGTGACAAAGCAGGATTTCAACCGACTGTTTCAAATCGGTGCGGATTACTCTCTCGACCTGTTTCAACCAGCCTTGTCCTGGGACAGTCACTTTTCATACGCGGCGACGCTCGCCATACACAAATTTCGGCTGCGATTCACCAACACAGTCGAGATGATGTGTCCTGTGTTCCGCGCGAAATACCTGCGTATAGCACTCCCGTTATTTAGTCTCGGCTATGAAACGGGAATAGACCTCGTGTGGACGCGTCTTAACGACGACCCATGGTTCCGCTACGCGATTGTTGATGAGGTGGTTGTGACCCACACAAGGGTTATCGGCACGACGATGAAACAGCAGGGTTTTGCCCCGAACGAGCCTTACGACAGGCAAGTCGAGTGCGTGCTGAAGAGATTTGCAGCAGAGTTTCGCGGATTCGTCACTTACGCCGGAATAGATAAGCATGACCGCCTAGTCTCATCTCGATATCTCATTGGGCTGCATTCACTAGCGACATGGACGGCCTGGCGCAGAACCCCGGTGCCATTAACATATTTTGTCAGGCTTGTTACTGATTATACACGCCACTGCTTCGTGCGCCCAACTAATCTTCACCGAATTCCCATGGCGGAAAACGCGCCGCGCTCAAGCGCAATTCGGACTGGTTCCTGACGAATTTGCACGCCGTCACCGGCGCGCGATAAACGACTGAAGGGTCGATCCGGTATCATTTCCCCATTCCCAATTTACCGCCAGGCCCACGCGCAAAATTCGCAGTGGTGGATCGCCCGGATATAAATCAGTCAGAGCCCGTTGCATCACAGGTTCGTCATCGACAAAGACCACAAAGCGCTCTCCATCGAAGGGAATCCGGAGGCGGAAGGGCTTGCCCCAGTCGATCTTGGTCCACAGCATTGTCCACACCGCGTCATAAAGCTCTTCAAAACCGTGACGCTTGGTAAACAGCGCAATCGAGGATCCATGGTATTCATCGTCCAGATAAGCCGTGAACGTGAGGTAATTGTCACGGTCCTGCCAGAATACGAGCCCTGTACGGCAACAATGCGCCTGGCCGCGCTCTTCCCCGGGCGGCGTAATAGTGACTTCCAAATCGGCGAAGCCAACCTCATCCCACGGCAGCGTGTACAATGTTCTGTTCGGATGGGGCTTTTCAAGGGTTCCCCGCACGCGCGCCGCACCCTTACCGGTGACGTCAATGAAGCCAACACCGAAGGTTTTGCCCCAGTTTCCTCTGCCGATCCTGGGCGCGCGTCCCGCAAGATCCCCGAACGGCCCAGCGAAGTCATCGACGATTTCGGCGCGTGGGCCAAGCCGCAGCCAAGGCGCGTCGAAGAGCACAAAGGGCGGTATGGGCACCTCGCGTGGATGCGCCTCGAAATCTCGCATCTCCACGCCACAAGCACCGTCAAACCATATGCCGGTGCCTGTAGCGTCTTCGAGCGGTTCATCGTCGATCCCGAAAAGGCGATCGCCATCAAGGTAACATCCGATTTGCCCATATCCGTCGAGTATCTGCAACGAATGAAGGGTGTCTGGCGCTAGGCTTCGGCGCGCGTCGCTGAAAAGGATGACTTCTGCCCCCTGCTCTACTCGGATGAGCGCACTCCCCTCGCCCGACACCTTGAAGAGCCAGAAATTGTCGCTATCCCGAACGCGCCACGCGAGGCCGCAAGCGCCCGGAGTATCGCCAGTCGCGGCGATCGCATGAATGAGTCCCGACGGAACGCCAGGGTCGGACGTTGCGAGGGCGACACCATCACCTCCAATGGCCCCCGTTTCCGTGCGGTCGACATTGCCGCGCAAAACACGCCAAGAACTACTCCGTCCGGCAATACCGCTCGCAACGGCGTCTCTCGTCATCGGGTCACCGACATGGGCTGTCCCAAAGCGAGACGTTAAAACCGGCACTTTGTGCACTCTGATGCCATGAATGCGCGTATCGACGCGAAATCCAATCTGGCCGAGTACACATTGATGCACGCCGGCGTAGAGGATCTCGTCGTCATTGAAGGCATCAATGGCGATCGGCCGCATCATCGGGAAGGCAGCGAGTCCACGCGCACCCTCCATGGCAGCGGCATAGTAGATTGCGCCGCGCTCACGCAAAGCGACGAAATAGTAGATCTGCAGGTTCTTCAGGCCGCGAAATGCACTGAGACAGCGCGTCCCGACCCGTGTCCACAATTCTCCGTTTTCCCCCTTCGCTGCATGCACGATAAAGCCGCAACCGTCAGAAAGCGGGTCGCGGGGTGCTTCGCTCGTAAACCAGCCTACCGCGAGATTCTCGTTGAAATCAGGAAGCTTGTAGGTCGTCCTTGTGCTGTGCGCCCACCAGAGGAAGCGCCTGAGCGTCCCTTTTTTGCGCGGACCACACGCCCAGGAAACGAGGCGGTTCGGCCAAGGGTCAGCATTAGGGCCTAACACCCAGCGATGAATTCGCCTGAGGATGTGCTCTCCGATGGTTGTGCCCTGTGACGTATTGTGCCCGTTTGTTACGGAGACAGCCATGACGAGCCCGCTTGCACGGTGGAAGGGGCCATAGGCGATCCCCTGGCGTGCCCATCCAGGTTTCACGAGCGGTTGAAACCGGAGCGTTCCATGGTCGATAGCGATCTGCCGTTCACTATCACAGCCGCCCCTAGTCACCCCGTTGGTGGTATGGGTTCCTATGACCATGCCGGCGGCGCGATCGTCGGAAAAGGCATCCGCGACCAACAATTTGTTATGATCATCTCGCGGCCCCGCATCGATTGCGACCGATACAGTCATCGACATCCCTTCCCGTTCTACGACGTGTCGTAACAAAAGCTCGTGTTGCAGCCGCCGCATCAAGCGACGACGATTTCCGGCGCAAGACCGATCGCTTTCGCAATTCCTGCGATCTCATGGCGGTAAAGTGGATTCATGATGATGATCGCCTCGACCAAACAGCCGCGCAAGGACTCGGGCGAGAGAACCGGCGTGCCGGTCCGCGGTGCAAATCGCCCTTGCTTGTACGTGTTAACGTCGACAAGCGCACTGATCCCCGCTGCCGGCGGGACCACGTTCACGAAGGTGATGCCCTTTGAACCGGCTCCCCAGACAACCACCCTTTCGAGGTTGCGTTCAGAAAGAAACTTCTGCCAATGCGTGACCTTGTCGCGATGCAGTCCCTCGAATTTGCGGACCATTAACGCACACTCCTCAGACTCTTGGGCTCCCGCAAGCGGGTGCACTGTACCGGCGCGCGCTTCAATGAACAGATACTGGTCGCCAAATGAGCTTCCAGCACTCAGCACGTCGAATCCCGCCGCTTCGACGGCAACCCGCAGTGAGTGCCCGGTGAAATAGGACACGTGTTCGTAGATGAGATCCCAGATGCCCAACTCGCGCAGGGTGTAAAGGGCATTCGGGACCTCAAAATAAAATATGGTTTCGGGGCCAATGCCGGGGTGGGCGCGCAGGGCTTGCAAGAAGGCGATCGGGTCAGCGAGGTGTTCTATGACGTGACGACAGGAGACGAGGTCCGGCCGCAAATCGGCATAGCGGTCGTCGAACCAATCACTAACAAAACGAACCCGGGGGACGAGCGCGCCACGGTCTTCCTCAAAGCTCTTGTCGAAACCTATGCCCGTGGCGCCGCTGAGCGCACAAAGGCGCTTCAAAAAATCTCCCTTACCGCAACCGACATCGATGACCGTCTTGCCAGCGAGTGCATAGCTATTGCTCAGACGCCCCGCCAGAGCGTCCACGAAGGTCAGGAATCGCGGAGAAAAATGCAGAGAGTTTTCATAGCTTTGCGTGTAACCGATCCGCTGTTCCTCGAAGGCGGCATTAAAGAAATGCGTGCAACGGCGACAGAAGACGCCGCAAAATCGGCCGGTTTCTGCTGCGCGTGCCAAAGCCGGGCTCGAATGGAGAGCGTTGCAAAGCACGGGCAACGCCTCGAACGTAACCGAAGGCAGTAGCTCTTGCCCCCTGCAAACTGGACATTCGCTGCGAAGATCTGACGCGACCGTCTCGGTTCCAACTGCTTGCGCGCAATTCATGCCTGCTCCTCGAGCTTATTCTCACACGATGCGGGGAACCGGGACAGGAATGATGAACTTTCCGCCACGCGCGCGATAGTCGGCCTGCTGTTCGAGGACCTCGTCTACGAAATTCCAGGCAAGCAGCAGCACGTAATCCGGTTGGGTTTCGACAAGCGTCTCCGTCGATCGTATCGGCAGCCGCTGCCCCGGCATATACTTGCCTTGCTTGTGGATGTTGCGATCCACGACGAAGTCTATGAGATCGCGTCCGATCCCGATCGTGTTGATCAGCGTCGCTCCTTTGGCCGCCGCCCCATAGGCGGCAATCGATGAGCCCTGCGACTTCAGCCTGCGTAGGAGTGCCAGAAGCTCACGCTTCAACACGTCGACCTTCGCAGAGAAATTGCGGAAATAGTCGATCGTATCGATCCGCAGCGCTGTTTCGTGCGCAAGACGATCCTTCACGGCGGCTCCCACGCGCTCCCTGACCTCAACATAAAGACGGAGCGACCCCCCGTGGATCGAGAGAGGCTTGATCTCATTGAGATAAAGGCCGTGGCGACGGAAGAGTCTGTCGAGCGCCGTGACGGAGAAGTAGCAGAGATGTTCGTGATAGATTGTGTCGAACTCGCAATGCTCGATCAACGGCACGACATAGGGCACTTCGATCACCGCTACACCATCTTCCTTGAGGAGACGTGCTATCCCGGCCACAAAGCCATTTGTGTCGGCTACGTGCGCGAGTACGTTGTTGGCGTGAATTACGTCGGCAACGGCGCCTTCGGCACGAAGCGTTTCGGCGAGATCTCGGGTGAAAAAGGTGCACCGCGTTTGCACGCCTATCCTTTCCGCGGCCGCGGCAGGCCCATCGGCGGGATCGATTCCAAGCACCTTGACACCCGCCTCGACATAGTTCTTGAGCAGGTATCCGTCATTGCTCGCCAGTTCGATGACAAGGCTCTCGGGACCCAGGTTGCGGCGGGCGATGAGATCGAGCGCGTTCTCGCGCGAATGTTCTAACAGCGAGGGCGAGAATGAGGAATAGTAGGGGTAATCGTCCGCAAAGAGGATATTTGGACTTACCGTTTCGGTGATCTGGGCGAGGCTACAGTCTCTGCAGAACGCGACGCGCAACGGGAAGATCAGTTCGGGCTTACCGATGTCCTCCTCGGCTAGAAGGCGATCGGCAAGCGGTGTTGCTCCCAGGTCAAGAAACGTTTCGAGACGCGTTCCGCCGCAGGACCGGCATGCGTACTCCGTAACAGAGTTCAGCTTTTCATGCAGCATGTTGGTACCACCCTCGCACACTTTAGACCGCCACCGCCATGGTAGGAACGGAAACCCGGCGTAGGTCATCGTCCAACTCGCCATTGCGGATCAGCTTCTTCACATGGGCGATGCGCTTGAAGCGCTCGCCTTCAAAATCTTCGAGGGAGAGGCCAACCGAGCAGAACGCCTCGTAAAGCTGCTCGACGCCGCGCCGTGCCGTCCATTGGGGCTTGAAGGCGTGCAAGCGCCGACCAATGTAATTGCAATCAACTCGATAGCATCGCGTATCCGGACCCGCATCGGGCGCGAACTCGATCCGACTGTTTGGCACGATGGCTTGGACGATGTCGGCGATTTCGCGAACCTGGTAGTTCTCGGTAGTCAGTCCCACATTGAAGGCCTCGTTGTGGACAAGCTCACGATCGGCCTCGAGCGCGGCAATATAGGCGCGAGCAATGTCTTCCACATGCACGATCGGACGCCAAGGCGAGCCATCGCTTTTGAGGTAGATTTGCCCAGTGGTGAATGCCCATGCAGTCAGATTGTTGAGGACAAGATCAAAACGGATGCGCGGCGACAGGCCATAGGCGGTGGAAGCGCGCAGGAAAGTAGGGCTGAAGCTTTCGTCCGCCATAGGGGCAACTGCGTGCTCTACTTCAACCTTAGAAAGGCCATACGGCGTGACGGGGTTGAAAGGCGCGCTTTCGGTCAAAAAATCCGAGCCTGCGGCTCCGTAATTGCTGCAGGACGAGGCAAAAAGGAAACGCCGCACGCCTGCCTTTTTTGCAAGCCGCGCCAGGTTCACGGAAGCTTCGCAGTTGATTTGTTGGGTGAGGTTCGGCCGATAGTCCCCAAGAGGGTCGTTGGAGAGCCCAGCGAGGTGTATGACGGCGTCGAAACCAGCCAAATCGCCGACGACAATGTCGCGGACGTCCTCTTCCATCGT
Organism: Sinorhizobium sp. M4_45; assembly: GCF_002885915.1. Lineage (NCBI taxonomy): Bacteria > Pseudomonadati > Pseudomonadota > Alphaproteobacteria > Hyphomicrobiales > Rhizobiaceae > Sinorhizobium > Sinorhizobium sp. M4_45. Next base: position 34,251 of record NZ_NWVE01000008.1, on the reverse strand, counting down.
CGGCGTATCGTCGAGGGTGCTCTCGAACGTGCAGGAGCGGAAAATATCACTGTCGAGCCCGGTCACGTCGTGATCGCGCTGATGCAGCATCCGCGTCAGAACGGCTCCGATGTAGCCGCGGTGGCCCGTGACCAGCACCTTCATCTATTCACTCCCACGTTTTCCAGGGCGCGCTCCCGCTGTCCCAAAGTGTCTGCAGGATGTGCTTCTCCCGCAACGTATCCATGCATTGCCAGAAGGCTTCATGGCGGTACGCCATCAGTTGGCCATCAGCCGCGAGCTGCTGCATCGGCGCGTGCTCGAACATGTCTTCGTCGCCGCCGATGTAATCGCGGACGCCTGGCTCAAGCACGAAGAACGCTCCGTTTATCCAACCTTCCGAAGCCTGCGGCTTCTCGGTGAATTCGACGACGCGGTTGCCGTCGAACTGAATGTGTCCGTAGCGCGCAGGCGGACGCACCGCCGTCATTGTCGCGAGTTTGCCGTGGCTACGGTGAAAGGCGACGAGTTCGTCCAGATTGATGTTCGAAACGCCGTCGCCCCAGGTGAGCATGAAGGTGCCGTCATTCATCCAGTCGATCAGGCGCTTGATGCGGCCGCCCGTCAGCGTTTTGAGGCCGGTCTCGACGAGATCGACGGACCAGTCCGGGGCGGCATTCGTGTGACGCCTCACGTTCCCGGTCGCCGCGTTTACCGTCAGAGTGCCATTGAGCGCGATGTAGTCGCTGAACCAGCGTTTGATGTACTCACCCTTGTAGCCGAGCGCGATCGCAAACTCCCGATGGCCAAAGTGAGAGTAGTGCATCATGATGTGCCAGAGGATCGGCATGCCGCCGATCTCGACCATCGGCTTGGGTCGAACCTCCGTTTCTTCGGCCAGCCTCGTGCCGAAGCCACCAGCCAAGATACCCACTTTCATGAAGAACCTCCTCACGAAGACTGTGTGCCTGACGCAGGCGATTTCAGCTACGATGCATGTTCAGCGCCGAGCAAACAACACGGGCGAACGGATGATGGACACGCACACCTGGGACGTCAGGCAGGCCCTTTGCACGATCCTCGATAGCCGTATGCGGCGTCGATTTAAGCCCTTTGATGTAGCCGATTGGTCCGCGTCGTCCGTCATCTTCGCGCCGCATCCAGACGATGAGACGCTGGGTTGCGGCGGCGTTGCAGCCAAGAAGCTCGCTTCAGGCGTTGAGGTTCGCTTTGTTTTCGTTACCGACGGCGCAGCATCTCATCGGAGGCTCATCAGTCCTGAAGAATTGCGCTCCCGGAGGGAGGCCGAAGCGTTGGAGGCGGTCCGCCGTCTCGGCGCCTCCTCCGAAAGTGTGACCTTCTTACGCTTTCCTGATGCGGAGGCATCACATCACATTCATGCGATAACGAAGGCGATTGTACCGTTGCTCGAAAGATGGCGGTCGCAAAGCGTGTTTGTCACTCATGCAAAGGACCCGCCTTCCGACCATATCGCTGTCAACACCGCCGTGTGGGCGGCACTTCGCTGGCATGGTCGCCCGCTCACCGTCTTCGAGTATCCGGTATGGTATTGGTATCACTGGCCCTGGGTTCGTACGGCGGGCGATCTTCCCGGCATGTGGCGAACCACACTGCGGCAGACGATCAAGACCGCCGCCGGGCTGCGTGCGCTGTCTGCACTCAACACGCTGGTCCCGATCGGCGATGTTCTCGAGGTAAAGCGCCACGCACTGGCAGCGCATGTTTCACAGACTCAACGCTCGGAAGACAAGGATGACTGGCAGACACTTTCAGATCTCTCAGGCGGTGAGTTCGTTGCGCGGCTGCTTGCAGACCATGAAGTGTTCACGCGCTACCCGGTCAATTTTTAGCGACCTACGTCATGCGGTCTTCATCCTTGCGGTAAGCATCGCGACAACAAACTGCGATGTCAGCCATGGCAACGAAAATCCCGAAGACACAGCTCTTAACGGCCTTACCTTCGATCGGAAGGAAATCGCCGATCATTCGGGAGATGTAAAGCTCGTCGGCGATATTGACGGTGATGGTCAAGTCGATTTCGTTCTTGGCGGCCTTCCGGAGGATCCGCTGTCATGGTGGCACGGTCCCGATTTGCGCAAGACGACCATCGCCACCGCCCGCATCGAGTTCACCACCGATGGCGTGCTTGCCGATGTGGACGACGATGGCGATCTCGACATTATCACCGCCGACGGGCCTGACGGAGTTAATTTAATCTGGTTCGAAAATCCGCGCCCGAACGGAGACCCGGCCGATGGTCACAAATGGAAACGCCACGAGATCGGAGAAGCCGGCGGTTGGGGCAAGGACATTAAGGCTGCCGATTTTGACGGCGACGGCCGTTTAGACATTGTCGTACGAGCGCCTGGTGAAGTAGTGATCTTTTTCCAGAACGAGCCGATCGCCTGGATCGGTGTCGCCTTTTCTTCCTTCAATCTGGGCGAAGAGGGCATGGCGATCGGAGACATCGACAGCGACGGCAATATCGACCTGGTCCTGTGCGGTGTATGGGCGCACAATCCCGGCGGAGTAGCGGCACGCGATGCACCTCGATGGCAGAGCTATCCGGTTGGCCCGTTCAACCCGGCATTCAAGGCGCTCGTTATCGATATCGACCAAGACGGACGCGTCGACATTCTGTCGTCGAGTTCAGAGCACACGGCTGATGTCGCGTGGTTCCGCGCCGAAAGCGGACCGTCTGGCCATTGGGTCCGCCATGTCATTCAACCAGCCGTGGCAGGTGCTCACACGCTACAGGCAGCCGACATGGACAGGGATGGTGACATCGACATTGTGGTCGGGCAAATGCATCAGACGGAGGAGCGGACCCTCGCCGTCCATTATAACCGTGACGGACGCGGAACGCGCTGGACCCGGCAGATCATAGACGATACCGGTTTGCACAACGGCGTTGTCGCGGACGTCGATAGCGACGACGATTTCGATATCTATGGCGCCAACTGGGCGGGTCATCCGCCCCTCAGGGTCTGGATCAACCTTCTCAACCCGCCCGCCCCGACCCGTCGGCTCGATAGGTGGGTCTATCACCGGATCACGAACGCGCATGTGCGTTCTTTCGGGCTGGCCTTCGCCGATATGGATGGCGACGGGCGAATGGACATTGTGTCCGGCCCGTTTTGGTACCGTCAGCCACCCTTGCCGTGGCAGAAGGGATGGGAGCAGATCCGGCTGGGCGAAGGATTGGACGCGGTCGAAGCCCTCGATCTCGATGGCGACGGGCGCGCGGAGGCCACCGCCCAGCGCAACAGAGGCAAAACACTGCAATTCCATTGGCTGAAGACTGTCGATGCCGTAGCGCACAAGTTTGAGGAGCACGTGATTGGCGAAGTGCCGGCAGCGACGCATGACCTTGGCTCGCAAGGCCACGTATTCGCACAGATCGTTGAAGGCGGTCTTCCGGAGCTGGCGGTCTCGAGCGGTGGCGGGGTCTTCTATTTCACGGTCCCCGACGATCCGACAGCCCCCTGGCCAAGGACGCGCATCTGCGCAGAGGCCTCCGATGAGGGAATAGCCTTCACCGATCTCGATGGTGATGGCCTAATTGACCTTGTCGCCTCGACGGGGGAAGCCAAAGAGGTCGCCTGGTGGCGCAACCCCGGCGATGGTTCGAGAGATTGGCAGCGACGAGACATCGCGAAAGTGCCAGAAATGGATTACCCGGATCGGGTGGCAGCGGCTGACCTCGACGGCGACGGTTACCCGGATATCGTCGTGGCAGAGGAAAACGGCGCCGCTGACGGTGCGAGGGCCTCTTGGTGGCGCGGCCCAGCCACTGGCTCATTCAATTGGGAGCGGCACGAAATCACTTCGCGGGGCTCACTCAACAGCCTTTCGGTCGCTGATATGGACGGCGATGGCAGGCTGGACCTAGTCATGGCCGAGCACCGCGGCGCGCTTCGGATGTCCCTCTGGCGCAATGTGGGCGGCGGAAATTTTATCGAGCAGTTGATCGGGGAAGGATTCGAAAGCCATCTCGGCGCGCGCGCGGTCGATCTCGACGGCGACGGCGATCTCGACATCGTTTCGATCGCATGGGACGCCCCCGGCGCCATTCACGCCTGGCGTAATGATGCGGTCGAGCAAATGCCGTCGGCCCCTGAACCCGGCCAGGTACGACGATAGGGTGTATTGCTCACTGCGGGGGATGCACCGGTCAATCGATCGGCGTACTGCCACCAACCCGATGTAGGTCTCGATGGAGCTTTGCGGATTTGCCATTCTCAAGGTGGTCGGCTCCGTTTCCGAGCCGAGGGGGAATGATTTGCCGACGCAACGGAGAATGGGCCCATGAGACTGGTTTCAAGGCTGCTCGACGTTTTTTCGGAAAGACGTGTGGTTGCCACGGGAGAGGCCGCCGGATTGACGCTGGTCTCGAGAGATGCCGATCCGGAATTCGGGCGGGGTACCTATGAGCGGCCAATCCAACAGGCGATTGCATCGAAGTTAGCGCCTGGTGACGCCTTCTTCGATATTGGCGCCAATATCGGCTTCTTCTCCCTCATCGCTGCGCGCCGGGTCGGAACGGAAGGCCAAGTCTACGCCTTCGAGCCGGTGCCGAGGAATGCAGCCGCGATCCGTCGAAGCGCTCAGCTCAACGGCTTCGACGCCATTCGGGTGTTCCCCGAGGCGGTTGGGGCGACGAGCGGCCGCGCAGAGCTTCTTTTGGCGCGCCACATCGGGGGAGCCGCACTCGCCTCGGCCGAGGCACCACCCGATATGAACGGCTATCTTGAAGTCGATGTAACAACGCTTGACGATGCGATCGCCCGGCACGGCCTGCGGCCCCCGTCGCTTGTCAAGATCGACGTCGAAGGTGCCGAGATCGACGTCCTTCGCGGGATGACGGAAACCTTGCGAGCCCATCGACCGAGCATCATCTACGAAATCGATGACGCGACGCGCGAGGGTCTTGACCGTAAGGCACGCCAAATTGCCGCGCTTCTGACATCGTCCGGCTATGTTCTCGCAGCACTGCCGCCGTCCTATACCGAGCAGTTTTGGCACGTCCAACATTTGCTCGCGGAAGCAATGTAGCCGCGCCAGTTGCCGGGATATTACGGGAGGCGGAGAAAAGCATGTACAGACAAGCGCGAAATGCGGTGCGCGACCTTCTTCGGACGCGCGCGCCCTACCTGGTTCGCTACATCAGTACGTTTCATCTCACCGATGACCGCAGACTCCTCGAGACGGTTATTCTCCCCTATCTGCGCGACGATCCTGCTGTCAAACGTGTTCTGTTTGTCGGCTGCGAGTGGTACACAAAGCCTTGTGAATCGAAGTTTCGCGCCAAGGAATATTGGACGATCGATATAGATCCCAATAAGCGCCGCTTCGGAGCACGACGCCATATGGTTGATGCTCTGAGGAACCTCGAACGGCATAGGCCCGCCGATTACTTCGATGCGATTATCTGCAATGGCGTCTTCATGAAAACGGCAATCGAAACGCGCGACGACGCTGAAGCCTCGTTCCGGGCATGCTGGCGTTGTCTGCGCCCCGGCGGCTGGTTCGTTCTCGGCTGGAACGACATCGACGAGTTGCGGCCCTATCCTCCCTCGGAGAGCCCGACGCTTTCGGCTTTTACCCGCACTTCATTTCCCCCGCTAGGTGCGAGCGAGCATCGGACGGACACAAGCTACGGACACACTTATACGTTTTTCAGGAAGCCAGAATCCATTCAGGAAGGCCTTTTGGGAAAATACGTCTAATTCAAAGTCTTGGATGGACCGGATGGGATGACTGGACTGAGGAAACGAAACATGGACCTAGCTACTAGCGGTGCTCATCTGCTCACCCGCTCATAAACGGACCTTAGCCGCTCCGCGCGCGCCTCCCACGAATAAAGCGCCACGGCGCGCTCGCGTCCTTCGTTCCCCATTCCTCTTGCGCGGGCGGGATCATCCAGAACGGTGATCAGTGCCTGCGAGAGTTCGCCCGGAGCATCGGCCTCCACCAACATCCCGGTATGTCCGTCCAGGATGGATTCACACATACCCCCGACCCGCGTTCCCACCACCGGAATTCCGCAGGCCATTCCTTCCACGACAGAAATCCCAAAGCTCTCGCTGAGCGACGGATTCACCACGATATCGGCGTCGTGGTAGGCCGCAATGAGTTCCTTGTGGGACACATTGCCAACGAATCGGATCCGATCCCGTAGCCTGTGGCGATCTATGAGTTCGTCCAGGTGTTCCTGATATCTGCATCTATTCCATTGGTCGTAGAAACGGTTGAGATCTATGACACGGGGGTCTGACGAGAGGCTGGTCAGGAAGTCAACAGGGAGAGGAGAATAGGGCCCCGCGATCCGCAGTTCCACGTCCGGGAAGCGCAGCGCGACTTCACTGAAGGCCTCTACGAGCGTGTGAAGCCCCTTTTCTGGTGATATTCGCCCGACGAACAGGATTACACGCCCGGTTCTTGGGTCACCTGATGCTCCCGCTTCGCCCGGCCGAAAATGGAAGACATCGACGCCGTTGCCGACAGAGGCAACAGCTCCGGGATAGTCCGGGAATGCAGAACGAAATGTTTCGGCTATGTGATCGCTGACGGCGACCACGGCATCCACTACCTCAAGTTGGGAGGCCACCTGATCGCGGTCACGCTGTGACAACCACTCACATTGCATCTCGAGCACGAGCCTATGAGATGAGCTGGACGCCTTTAGAGCCCGGCTCCACTTCCAATAGTTCATCAGATGGACGATATCCGGCCGGTCCAGGGCCAGATAACGACGAATTTCGTTCTTATATTGGGAATGGTCGTCGGCCTTCCGGTCCAGTTGCGTCCAACGCGCCAAGCGAGGAAATTCGCGAATAACCTTTTGCTGCAGCCTGTCGCGCCGTACCGGAGCTCGCCGCAAAGCGAATGGCAGGTCCGCCGGAACTCTGTCGTCCCGGTAGTGTCTTCCATAGACCGTGATGTGCAAGCTGTTACTGAGGTGAAGCGCAGTATTGTAGACAATCAGCCCGATCGAATTCTGAACCGGCGGGAAAAGTCTATCGTAAGGCTGCCCGACATAGACCAGCTTCATTCATGCCCCCAACGTGTGCTCACGCGACTTTTCTGAGCTCATGAGAGCTTTGCGACTTGGAGACGTGTTCGGCAAGGCGCCTAATGCCCTCTTCTAGTGGAACCAAGGGACGGTTCAAGAGTGCCTTCATCTTGCTCGTGTCAGGGCACCGGCGCGTCATGTCGCCCTCTGTTAGCGGTGGACGGAACTCCAATTTTGACGATGAGCCCAGCACGCCGATGACGATTTCGGCGAGTTGTCGAATGCTCACTTCCAGATCGCTGCCTACGTTGATGACATCGTTCTCGTGCGAGCGAGTTCGATGTACCGCAATGCACGTGTCAACCGTGTCGTCAACATAACAGAAAGTGCGCGTTTGCGAACCATCCCCGTAAATGGTCAGAGGCTCACCGAGAAGTGCAGCATGCACGAAACGCGGCAGCACGAAATCTTCGCTCTGGCGTGGTCCATAGGTGTTGAAGAAGCGGAAAATCGTGAAGGGGAGTCCGAATTCACGCTGATAGGTGCGTAGATAGACTTCTCCAAGATTCTTCACGACAGCATATGGCAGGCGCGAGTTCAGCGGCGTGGTGTTCTCATTTTGGGGAATCTCAAAAGGCTCCCCATAAACTTCTGATGAGGAAGCGAAGTACACACGCTCGGCGCCCGTGTTCTTGCACAGTCTCAGCACGTTCTCTATTCCGGCAATATCGCGCAATACGAGTAATGGGTTTGCCAAGGTGCGCTGCACGCCGACGACGGCTGCGAAATGGAAGACATGTGTGAAATGGAAGCGATAGAACAAGGAGGAGATGTCGTCGAAATCGTTCGCATCCGCCTTTATGACGGTCAGGTTTCCGGCGTCGATTTGTACTTTATCGCGACTGCCGGTCGACAAGTTGTCAGCCACGACCACTTGGGTCTGAGGGAGTTTGACCAAGGCGCGAGTGAGTGCGCTGCCGATGTTGCCCGCACCTCCGGTGATCAAAATTGACTGTGTCATCATCCCACCTGTACCAAGCAGCCGATAGTGGCCGCCGATGCGTCGGCGTCATCCACAACACGCCCTGCCCGCTCATAAGCGGAGAAATGTCAAAGGCTCTTTGCTGCGCTCGAGATTGAGTGTCGCAGCGAACGATTTATTTGACAACTTCGGCTGGATAAGCATTTCGACTGTTCTCCTTTTGGCGCAACTCAACTTTTTTGAGATGTAGAGCGCCTCGCAGAATACATCCAATTTGCTGATTGCCGGGAACTACTTCACTGCAATAATTGAGACGATGCTCCATTTTCGACATGGGGACGAAAGCATATGCAACACATGAACACTGGTCCTGATGCCGAAGAACTGCTGAACCGCATCCGGACGCGGGACTGCACGATCGGCATCATGGGGCTTGGATATGTCGGATTGCCGCTCGCTCTGAGCTCGCTTGAGGCGGGGTTCAGGGTTATCGGTTTCGACATCGACCAGTCGCGGGTCGCGCTGCTTAACCGCGGCGAAAGCGGAATAAAGCATCTGCCTGGCCCAGCCATCCAACAGGCTGTTGACAGCAAGCGGTTTCGCGCCACGAGCGATTTCTCTGCGTTGAGCATGCCTGATGCGATCCTGATAGCGGTTCCGACGCCGCTTACCAGAAATCGGGAGCCAAACCTGTCGTTTGTCGAAAACAGCGCAAGGGCCATCGCTGACCGGCTCCGTCCTGGGCAACTTATCGTCTTAGAGTCGACCACTTGGCCAGGCACGACACGAGAAATCGTGCGGCCGCTGCTGGAAGCGACGAACCTTGTTCTCGGAAAGGATTTTTTTCTTGCATATTCGCCCGAGCGCGAAGACCCCGGAAACGAAGTGCACACTACCACCAGTGTTCCGAAGGTGATCGGCGCCGACGATCCGTCTTCACTGGAAATTGCGCAAGCACTGTACAGCCAGATTATCGTGCGGACTGTTCCCGTGACTTCAACCGCAACCGCGGAGGCGGTCAAGCTAACGGAGAACATTTTTCGCTCCGTGAACATTGCCTTGGTCAACGAGCTGAAGGTCATCTTCGACCGGATGGGCATCGATGTTTGGGAAGTGATCGAAGCCGCCAAGACAAAGCCGTTTGGATATATGGCGTTCTACCCAGGACCAGGTCTCGGCGGCCACTGCATCCCCATCGACCCGTTCTACCTGACATGGAAGGCTCGCGAGTACGAAGTAGCAACGCGCTTCATAGAATTAGCTGGAGAGGTCAACACGAACATGCCGCACTACGTTGTTGACCGCCTTGTGGAGGCTTTGGACCGCAAAGCCCGCCGCGGCTTGAACGAATCTCGGATCCTATTGATCGGTATGGCTTACAAGAAGAATGTGGGGGATACACGAGAGAGCCCGGCGCTGAGGCTAATCGACCTGATGGAGCGACGGGGCGCAGTCGTTGACTACCACGATCCTTACGTGCCTGAGATTCCCGCCACAAGAGAGTATGCCGCGTTAGCAGGTCGGCGCTCGGTGGATATTTCAGCCGACCGCCTGGCCTCGTTTGATGCCATTGTCATCACGACAGATCATGATGCCATTGATTGGAGAACCGTCGTTGAAGGTGCAAAGCTGGTGGTCGACACCAGAAATGTCTGTGCACGCTTCCATGTGAGCGCCCCTAATGTAGTAAAAGCATAAACTGCCCGACTGCAAGGCTCCGTGGGATAGCGTCAGCGAATTGTATTCTGACAAGCCGCCGGTTCGAGGTAGGTACCGGGAAGCGCCGCGGGGACCTGGTCAGTGTGCTTGTGAGAGCGCTGCCATTTTCTCCGATGATCTGGTTGCTCCTATTCGCGAAGGCTTAGAAGCATGTCGCGGACTTTGAGCAGGTCCGCACGCACCAGCAGGACGGCTGCGGCAATATAGATGGGAGCGCCGATCGCGATCCCTGCTGCCACTGTGACAGCCTGCGGGAGATCATCCGGGGCGGCCAGCAACCATGCACTAACGATCACGAACATGAGTGCGGCCGCGCCCGCCAATCTCGGGAAGATTGCCAATGGCTTCGACACGTCGATATGAGCGGTATGCTGTACGTAGAAGAGAAAGACCGGCAGCAGGAGCAAATTACAGGCGACGAGCGCAGCAATTACTGCCTCCAGACTAATCTGTGCTGCGGCGGTGAGCAGGACGAGACTGAAAAGCGTGTAAATCATATTTAGTTTCAGGACCAAACTCGATTGCCCGAGCGCAAGGATCGTATACGCACACAAGCTGTCGATCGTACGCTGCAATCCCAATATCATGAGGATCTGGACGGCGACCACGGCGCTTGTCCATTGTGGCCCAAAGACCAAGGGAACGGCGACAGGCGCGATCGCGGCAAAGCCCACGAAGGCGGGAAAGCCAGCAATTGCGGCCATCCGCACGCTTGTGTTGAAGAAGTGATCGATCTTGTCCGGTTCGCGTTGAACTCTGGCCACGGCGGGCATCGTTATCGCCGCCAAAGGACCGAGTAGGAACTCCCCCAAAAGGTCAAGGGGGCGACGGGCGATGGCGTAAACGCCAACAGCAACAGGCCCGAAAAACAGGCCAAGGATGACTTTTGGAATCTCTTCGTTCACGAAGGTCCATAGAGTTTGGACCACGATGGGGCCGGCAAACCCGAACAATTCGCGGCAACGTGCGTAAGAGTACGCCATGCGGGGCCGCCACGAACTGCCGAGAAGAATAACCGTTGTTTCTACAATCGCTTTTGCGACCTGCATCAAGACCAGGCTCCACATGCCGTAGCCGCCGATCGCCATGGTCAAACCCACGGTTCCGCCAACCATCGTTCCGGTCAATGTGCGCAGTGTGAAGAGGCGAAAATTCAGCTCACGCTTGAGGACCGCTGTTGGAACTGCCGCCAAGGACTGAACCACGACAATTATGGCGGTCCAGCGCACAAGGCCCTCGAGAAGCGGTTCGCCGAAGAGCTCGGCGACCACTCCGGCGAACCCCCAGATGAGAGCGCTCAGCGTTGCACCGGTCGCAACAAGCAGCCAGAACGCTGAATCCACATGAATGGGCTCGATCTCCGCGCGCTGTACAAGTGCATCAGGTATCCCTCTCGTCACGACCGTTGCTAGAATAGTTGGAGCAACCATGGCGAGTGTGGCGAGGCCGAATTCCTCCGGACCCAGATGGCGAGCCAGAATGATGAAGACGGCGAACATGGCCACCTGACGGCCCCATGTCTCGGCGGCTGCCCATGCCGCGCTGCTGACAACCTTTTTGCCTAGCGAAGTCATCTCGGATCCTTGGACATTCGCGGGATCTTGATCTTGGAGGTCAAATTGCATGGATGCGGATCATCTCCTTACGGCGTGTGCTGTTCGCCCGATCCGGTTTGGTACATGCAAGTCCGCGGCCACTTACCGAATTCCGTAGTTGCGGTATGCGATCAGGCTAGCGGCCCGGGGGATGAAAGCAAATCTCTCCATTTTGGGGAGGGCGTAAACCCTCCCACTCCTTTCGCAGGGCCATCGCATGTGGCGCGAACCAGGAAAACCGGACAGACGGGAGAAGCAGCCTCGCAACCATCGGCATATTTGCATAGGTTCGCTGAGGTGCAGTGGCGTTTGGCGATGGGCTCGTCGTCGGCAGACCTCGGCGGGCGGAGGTGACCTAAAGCGAAAAGGCCACCAAATCATTGCAGGTCCCTACTCCGTTTGACGCCCTTGCATTCCGCGCAACAATTGCCAAGGATTGCATGAGGCAAGTTGCGACCAATTCGCGTGCCTTCGGTCTGCGTTGCAGAGTTGGAACCGGCAGCCCATGCAGATCTCGTTCGTCGGCCTTTTAATCTGTGCGGGGATATTGGTGATCGGCTATTATTGCCGCGCTCCATTGATCATTGGCCTCATCGTCTCGCTTGCTTTCGGTGCCACTGCAGTTATGACTCTGAGCGCGATTGGAGGCTCGTCACCGCTCATATACACCTTCTTCGCCGCGCTTTTGATAACGGCAGTTGTCAGCAGACGGCGCATGTGGCGGGACCTTGGTCACGTGTTCGGCAAAATTCGACCGGTTTGGGTGCTCACGAGCCTGATGCTCTATGCCGTGGTCGGCGCATGGTTGTTTCCGCGCTTTTTTGCGGGACAGACGAGCGTATTCGTTCAGGCAGCCATGAGGCGCGGGGTCATCGAGGCTCCGCTAGCGCCGGTCTCGGGCAACATTACCCAAACCGGGTATTTTGTTCTGGGCGGCCTCACCGCCATCGCCTTATGCGTCCTACTCCTGCAAGAAAATAGGTTGGAGAGTATCCGACGCGGATTTCTTCTGTGGTGTAGTGTTCACGTCGTTTTCGGACTCCTTGATCTGCTGGGCAAGGTCGCTGGAGCCGGCGATATCCTGTCGCCTATCCGCACGGCCAGCTACGCCATGCTTACCGAGGTCATCGAGAATGGCTTTTGGCGCATTACTGGGGCCGCATCCGAGGCATCGTCCTTCGGCGGCGGCTCACTGGTCTGCCTCTCATTTTGTTACGTTTATTGGCGAAAGACAAAGTCACGCGTGGCTCAGGCACTGGCCTTCCTCTTACTCGTCCTCTTGCTTCTTTCCACGTCTTCTGTTGCCTATGTCGGCCTAGTCGTACTGAGCATTCCCGTGGCACTTTCCATTTCGTGGTCGTTTCTGTCCGGCCGAATGGACAAGGACGAGATCCTGATCATCGCGTTGCTTGCGCTCGCAGCCGTCACTGTCATGGCAGTCGTGCAGTACGATGAAGAATTCTTCGCGCCTTTTGTCCATCTGATCGATTCCATGGTTCTCAACAAAGCCAGTTCCGCGTCCGGTCAGGAGCGTGCCTACTGGAATATTAAGAGCCTCCAGGCTTTTGTCGAGACGGGTGGTCTCGGCGTCGGCTTGGGCAGTTCGCGTGCCTCCAGCTGGCCGATTGCAGTGGCTTCGCAGCTTGGCCTCGTTGGCGGGGCTATGATGGTGACGCTGCTGCTGGTTATACTCAGGGGCATGGGAAGCCTAAAGGGGCACATTCATCCCGAAGCAAATGCGGTGATATCGAGCGTGCAGGCTTGCGCGATCGGTTCCGTCGTCGCTGGATCTTTGGGTGCTGGGAGTGCCGATCCGGGCATGATTTTCTTCATTGCACTTGCCGTGATCTCGACGAGCAGAGTGAATGCCCGCAGAAGCAGGGATGCCAGGATGCGCACCATACGGCTTGGTCAGCCTGAGCCTCTCGCTTACCGACCCGCCGCGTATTGATGTGCTTAAAAGGTGGACTGCCGCGCGGACTGCCGCGCGGGCTATTACATTCCGGTAAAAAACCATCTTCACCAAAAGCCATTTTCACCGTCGCGGTGCGGACTCCTCTATTTTCCGACGGGACGACCAAATCCTCTTGACTTCCGTTCGCCCGCCTGGAGCAACGACCTGTTCGGCTCCAGGATCGAGTGCATATCCCTCTCCATTCAGGTCTCATAGTGCCTGGACACGAGCCCTCCGAGCAATCAGTGGCTTAGGGTCAGTCGTTTGTCGTTGGGTTGTGGCGGGAACTGGGGAACAGTTGCTCGACAGCTTGCCGGCTTGGGCTAAGATGAGAGGCCTGGTCGACCGATGAGGGATGGCGATCGGGCGATCGGCCTTTGTTGGGCATCAAAATCGTTGCATTTGAACATTTGACACGTCCTGTGCGCGAATGTTTGTTCAACGCCACGGATGCGCGATGACGCTAAGGAATACACACTGGCCGCTCTGTTAGGCTCATTGCGCAGTCCTGCCTAACTATTTGGATCAGCGCAGCCTTGTGCAAGCGCGTACGATCGGCCTGAACGGACTAAGTGGCTCAGGAGGTGGGTGTATCGCCTGAAAAGAGGCCGTTCAGCTTACAAGCTACCTCGGTCCGGTTGGTAACCTTCAGTTTTTTCATGATATGGCGCACATGGACCTTGACCGTGCTTTCGCGGAGCTTGAGTTCGTAGGCTATGATCTTGTTCGCCTTGCCTTTTCGTAGCGCCTCGACCACTTCCGCTTGACGTACGGTGAACATCCCCACTAGCGGCGAAACTTCTTGCCTCTCAGTCGCGATCAGGTGGCGTGCCGCGAGAACACTGCTCGCCGGCACAAAGACGCCGCCCGCGATCGCCAAACCGATCGCTTCAATGCACACGTCCACGCCGACAGATGTCGGGATATAGCCTTGCGCGCCGCTTTCAAGAACCCGCAAGATTTGGGTGATGTCGTCGCTGTCGGACAGGACAACGACGGGTGCGGGGCGAAACTCGGATGCGAGCCTAGGAATTTCTGTCTCAATCTCGCCGAGTTTGCGCGCACCGCTATTGAGGAGGACGGCTGCAATGGGGGGACGGTTGCCCTTCATCTCCCGCCAATCGTCAATCGATCCGAAGGCGGCAACAGCCATCCCTATACCGTGATTAATGAGGGTTCTGGCCAGGCATTCGCGACCTAACGCCCTACTATCAAGGACAAGCAAGCACGGCTTGTCTGCGTTTTCGAATGACTGCTCTTTCCCTTCGTTTGCCGCTGGCGAGGCACTTTTCGCGCGATGCGGCTCATTCGTGAATGCCGACACTTTCCCTAAATCCGGTATTGATGAAGCCATTGCCGATTCCCTCTGGTACCGCTAGACAGATATATTTGCCAAAGAACTGCACGGACCAAGGAAGTAATTTCCGACCGAAATTTTACTATAAATGTTTTACGCGAGCTTCGGCTTATTCCCTCGGACCATAATTCTTCGAAAATTAGTTATCGATCAAAGAACGAATACAATCTTCCAGTAGATGGTCCTGAAGAACACATCAACAGAGATCGCGGGCATACGTCATGACGAATTGCCTGCACGATTTACATTTGGAACTGGAGTCCTCTGCTGTCCCAACGGATCAGCACTATTCCGGCCATGTTGATCCAATTGGCAAATGGCGCATGCAGCCGGGCCGACGCCGCGGGGCAAATCGTCTCCCATCAACGAAGGCCGATTGGTCGGCAAACCACGTCTTTCAACAGCCCACGTCGAAGAAGATCGGGTTCGCGACAAAGGGGGAACGTCACACGCTATTGCACATCTACTGTTCCACACCGGCGACGGTGGATGTCGTTTCGTCTCCTCAAAATAATATGCGACCGTCAGGTCTAATCACCTTAACCCTCGAATTAAGTGATGGGGGGCGCCATTTGGCAATTACCGAATGAGAGGCATAGCTACCATCTTCGAGGTAAGCACGGTATCGCCTATTCACCTTTTGTAGGAGTATGTTAGGCGCCCCGCTCATCAGGAAGCTCATCAGGAAGCCATAGGAAGGCATTGCGCTCCTGTTTCCGTCTTTGAGACTGCAAAGTCGCGCCCCGCCTCGCTTCTGTTGCGGGCACCATTGAATGATCGAGGGCAAGTTCAGATATCGAAATCTCAGATGACGCGGCTGACGCCGTTGTTACGGCTGGAAATGCCGTCTACGTCGTCCTCGCCTCAAAAACTAAGCGCTAACGGGCGTCGACGAAAAGACACCCATGACGGCGCCGGCCGCCCACGGATACCCCATGAAGCAGAGTCAGGGATCACGACTGGGAGTTCCACCTGCAGCTATCGGCTCGGCCGCTGAGAATTCGCACAGAGCGTCTGCGCAACGCACTCTAGACGGCGCAGCCCAGCCCCTATTTAGAGTCATTCCTCGTTCAGGCTGCGCAGACGAGAAAAAACGGATTTCGAACGATGCAGGTGCTGACTTGAGAACTTGAGATATCGGCTCTCGAACGGATTGAATACGAAGGCATCCCTGCCTTCTCGTCGGCAAACGCGTCGGCTTCCGCTTCCATTTCGGCCAGCCAGCGGCTAATGCGTTTTTGAGCTGTGCGGCCGGGTACGAACAGGCATTCAGACGGTCGCTCCAGCGAGCGCGAGGGAACGCTTCCCGAAACCGGGCCACCGTCCCCTGTCGTGCGGCAACTCAGTCGTTGCTCCAACACGTGGCGCGGGAGCTCTGTCATTCGCGTCTTCGTCTATAATTCCAAAACGCGGGAAGGCCGCCTCCCGTTCGCTTCACGCGTACGGTCCTTCACGGTGCCTTCCCTATTGTTTCGAAACGCTTGAAGCGCCCTCCAGCGGCCCTGACCATCGCAATCATCTTTCCACGCAAAGCTTTCGCAAGAGGCGTAACCGCCCGGTTGTTACGTTGTTACCGCGGGGATTTCGCTTTGATGCGCGCGATGAGCTCTTCGTCATCGACGAAGGCTTCGAGGAAGTCGTTCCATTCGTCAGCGGTGCGGCGAGCATGGGCGAGCATTTGTCTCAGCTCGTCAACCCCATCGTCAGTGAGAGCGGTGAGTGCCTCGTCTGTGCCATCGTAGACGCTGATGATACTGCCATAGGAGAGATTGTCGTCGTTGCTGACCATCGCCTGAAGGAGTTCAGGGTCCTCTCCAAGCTTTTTCGCGACGTCGTTTATCGTGAAGACATAGGTGACCGTAGCCATCAGGCGGCCTCGGCGCAGATGATTGCCACAGGTGCCCAGTTCCACGGGAGCAGTTCGTCGAGCCTATTGATCTTGTGATCGTGAATGCGGTCGAGCACGTCGGCCCGATAGGCCTGCGGATCGATGCCGTTCATCTTGGCCGTCTCGATGATCGTCATGGCACGCGCCAGGGTCTCCGCGCCGGTGTCAGCGCCAGCGAAGAGCCAGATGCTATGACCATTTCTTCTTGCGAAGGCGTGCTTTGAGGGCAGCATGGCCGGCGGCCATTTCGGTCGGGAGAAGGATGTATCCGTCATGAGTGATTACGATGCATATATTGGACTGGACGTCCATAAGGACTCTATTTCCATGGCCCTTGCCGAAGCGGGAAGGTCGGGTGAGGTTCGCCTCATTGGTACGATCGCAAACGAACCAGACGCGATCTCCAAGCTAGTGAGGAAGCTTGGAGATCGGCACGGCCTCCTGGAGTTCGCCTACGAGGCCGGCCCGTGTGGATATAACGTCTTCCGACAGATCGAGGGGCTTGGTTTTGATTGCAGGGTCGTCGCGCCAAGCCATACCCCCGTGCGGCCGGGCAACCGCCAGAAGAACGACACCCGCGATGCCGTAATGCTCGCGCGGTTGTTGCGTGCAGGCGAACTCACATCGGTCTGGGTGCCGGACCCGGTGCATGAGGCGATGCGAGATCTGGTGCGCGCGCGTTCCGTCGCGTTCCACGATGCGCGCAAGGCTCGCACATTGGTTCAGCTGTTTCTGTTGAAGCACGATCTGCGCTAGCCGGCCAAGTCCTGGACCTCCAGACATCGGACATGGCTTCGTAATCGACAATTTTCTCATCAAGCGCAGCAGATTGCATTTCAAAGCTACCTCAATCGCCTGGAACAGGCCGAAGCCCGCAAGAAGGAGCTGGAAGAGCAAATCGCGCTGGTTTCACAAACTTGGTCGCTGGGTCGCACGGTGTTGAACTTGCAGGCTTTCAAGGGTGTCGGCCTTGTCATTGCGGCAACGCTTGTCGCCGAGGTCGGGATGTTCTCGCGGTTCGATAATCCCCGCAAACTCATGGCCTATCTCGGCCTCGTTCCGGGGGAGCACTCGAGCGGCGGATCCATCCGATCGCGCGGAATAACCAAGACAGGCAACTCCGCCTTGCGCGCCCTGTTGTTTGAAGCGGCTTGGTGTTATCGCGGGAGCGTCAAGGTGGGAAACTGGATACACAAGCGCCGTCCCGAGATCCCGCAGCCGATGAATGACATTGCATGGAAAGCGCAGGTTCGGCTGAACACGCGTTATCGGAAGCTGGTGGGATCGGGGAAAAAAAGCAATGTCGCCATCACTGCGATTGCTCGAGAACTGGTCGGTTTTCTTTGGGACGTCGCCTGTCGAACGGAAGCCGCAACGGCGTCACCGGCAGCGTAAAGCCGCATCCATCAAGGATCGGGAAGAATCAGGGCGCCGAGAGCGGAGAAGGAAACCTCGGGCAAAAATTTGGACGGGCCGACCTATGTCCGCAGCCAGATCGAGGCAGCCTTCCGACGCATCGTCACCATTGGGTAGCCAATCCCAGGACAAGAGTTTGGGCAACCGTCGAGTAGACTCGGCGCCCTGACCCATCCCGACCGTGAAGCAACCCTTATAGGGGGCGCCGTCCATGACAAAGTGCGGAGTTTACCTGCGATTGCCGGCGTTCCCCGCGACGTCTACGCTCCGTGGTGGCCTTACCATGAGCTGCGACGCAGCAGCCGGCCGCACTTAGAATTCCGCCCGACTGATAACTGCAACGACGGCCGGGCGATAAGAACAATCAAGAGCGTCGACAACGCATTTTACCTCGTCTGAATATTTCGGATTAGCCATGGTTCTATGAAGGATCCATCAAGGCAGGCACGTTCCCGCCACATCGCCGTGTTAAAGTCACCACGTCCGATGGAGGCGATAGTGGACGATCGCGAGATAGAACGGCGAGCAAAGATCCTCTGGACCCAAGAGAACCCTAGTCGACCATGGCTTGCGGTCGCACAGCGGTTGCAAATGGGTGAAGACCTCTCAACAGGAGCAACAGAAGAGGATCGGGAGCGCTATCGGCAACGAGTGCGCGCCGGCGATTGATCTTCACGCCACCTTGAGTGACAGGTGCCGCAAGCATGGGCGATGTGCGCATTGGCGATCTGATGCGGCCGCTTGGCGGCATCGGCAGATTGGCGAATGCCGTCCGCATCTGCGCCATAGCGATGAGAAGCGCGTAGACTTCCGTCCGATCGGGATGGATGGAGTTGGCGGTGCGGTAGGCCATCATACGCTCTCCCCGTTGCGCGGAACCTTACCGGATGCGGTTGGTTGAGACCGGGTCACGAAAGGAATCCGACGATGAGTGATCCCAAAGACGGCAAACTCACCCAACAGCAGACGCCATCCCGGCAGAAGGCAGTGCCACCGGAGATGGATTTCGAACCCGTTCCGTTGCCAGATCAAGCCGCCGAACCCGGCACCAAAGACGCAGATGCTCCTCCGGCACGAAGCGGCCAGACAAAAAAGCGGGAGTAGCCGACGGGAAATGCCGGCAAGGACATTCCGGTGCATCACAATGGCCGGATCGAGCGGAAGGTTTGGCTGCGGCCATCGCCAGTTTCCCTCTCTCACATGCGGATGGGAGTTCAGTGAGAACGACTATCGTCCAAAGGTACCACACGCGACGTCAATTCTCGTCGCGAGTTGGTCTCCGGGCGGCATCTCGGTCCAGGAGAACGAAGACTTAGCCGTTAAATCGAGGAGACCTACTTTATTCGCCCCTCTGCCTTGATCTTTCCATTATTAGCTTTCGTTAATGTTCTCTGCTGACCGGATCGCAGGGGAGCGACCAATGGAAGAATTCTTTCAGCCAGTTCTCGTCAGAAACATCCGCCATTCGGATCTGGAGAGGCTTTGCAAGTCCGTGAAGACGTATGCGGGGTGCTACGTTCTAAAGGACCCAAGCGGCGAGGCAAAAACAGCTGGCCTCGATGCCCACTGCTGGTTCCCGTCACGCGACGACAGCATCCTATTCCAGCTGCAATGGGCAGCCCCTGACGGCGACTAACAGGCAATCCGTCCCTGGATGATGAAATCATGACGCGCGGAACATCAACAACCCGCTCACCGGGTGAAGGCTCTCCGCTACAATCCGTGCCTTCTGACCGTTGGACAATCACGGTCTCCACGACGAGGTTCGACAATTTCGCATCGCCCAACAATTCTTAGCCATTCGCCTTGCCAAATCTCCAGCTCCTGCCGAAAACCTCAATACTCAGAAATACGCGCAATTAATGGTCTAGGCGGCGCATACGGCCAATTGCGTTGGGCGCTCGCTTGGTCACACCGTGATTTGGATCGTACCGGCCCACATACAGGGGCGGGCACTATCCATCAGGTCTAAGCCATCTGGTCTGCCTTTCCCCCCATCAGGCCGAATTAAGATGTTAATGCAGCTGAGCTATAAGGTAGCTGCGTTTCAGATCTCGGGGCATCGAGCTCGGGGTACTGAACTGACTTTCAATCCCGCGAGCCTGGAAAAACAATGCCTGCCACGGCGACCTATGAAACGACTGGTAACGCCTATATCGACGGTCTCCTTGGCGACCGGAAATGGGCGCTCAAGGACCTCACGTTCCGTTTCCCGACCAACTAGGATCGATTTTCATCATGTAGAAGCAATGGCTTGCTTGCAAATGCGCAATTCGCTCGCAAGGCATGTCACCGTTGCCTCATTCGACCTTCGCAACCCACGGCAGAATAGCAGGGGATAAACGAATGAACATCAATGGAACCAATGTCGCCAACAGGCTCATGGGGACAAATCTTGCGGACGCGCTTCGTGGCTATGATGGGAACGATTACCTCTGGGGTAATGCCGGTGACGACTATCTCGACGGCGGGCTTGGCAACGACTGGCTCTATGGCGGACTTGGCAACGACTTTTTCAAGGCCGGAGCGGGTGATGACTACGCGGAAGGCGGCGACGGCAATGACAGTTTCGACGGCGGCGCTGGCGCCGACACGCTGATCGGCGGGCTCGGCAACGATATCTTTTCCGGCGAAGACGGCAATGACATCATCAACGGCGGCGATGGCCATGACCACGTCCTGGCGGGTGCCGGTAACGACAAGATCTATGGGGGCGCCGGCGAGGAATACATCGACGCCGGAGCGGGAGACGACATCATCTATGCCGGCTCTGGAAACGACGGCTTCAACAACCGCATTGATCCCGCAACGGGCAAGCTGACGCAGCAGGCGGTCGGTGGTGGTGCCGGCAACGATACGATCTACGGCGAAGAGGGCAATGACGCCCTGAAGGGGCAATCCGGAAACGACCGGGTCTATGGCGGCATCGGCGACGACATCGTCGATGGCGGCGACGGGAACAACTACCTCGATGGCGGTGATGGGAATGACGTGCTCGACTCCGAGGGCGGCATCGACGAAGCCCACGGCGGTAACGGTAACGATCGGATTGCCGCAGGCGCCGGCAACGATCGGGCATTCGGGGATGCCGGAGACGATATCCTGTCGGGCGAAGCTGGCGACGACGTGCTTGCTGGCGGCCTCGGCAACGACCTTGTCATTGCCGGAGACGGAAACGACACGCTTCGCGGCGACGCGGGCAGAGATACCCTGCTTGGCGACGCCGGAAGCGACATCCTGTGGGGTGGCGCCGATGCCGACCGCTTCGTCTTCAAGGGCGCGGGTTCGCTCGTCGGACGGGACTCCGTGATGGACTTCCAGGACGGCACGGATCTATTTGTCCTGGAGAAATTAGGCATCAAGCAATATTCAGCCTCTGGCGCCGCCGGCACAATTTTTGCGTATAATGAGGCCAGCGGAGACGTGATGTTGAAGGGCTACGATTCGACGGGCAATGCGCTGTCGATCCATGTCGACGATCCGACGAATACCCTCGCCGCCTCGCATTTCAGCAGCGCCGATTTTCTATTCGCTTGATCGAGTGGGTGAAACTTCGAGCGCCGCGAGCATCAGCGCGGCGATTTGACGTTTGCTCTGCACATGGCTCGGCAATCAACTCGCCGTACAGTGCTACGGCTGCCCGACTTGTTGCTCTGCCCGGTAGCAGCTTGCCTTACCTATGCGCCAAGTGTGAGCACAAGGCGAACATCAGCGGCGTAGCATCGAAGCAAACGGCACGCTCGCCGCTCCGGTTAAGCGCAGGCGTCAGCAACGCGTCGCGAATGGTGATCGCCAAATGGTTCCTCCGATAGGCCGCTCCATCCATTACGTGCTGTCTGTGACTGGCGTTCGCTTGGCAGCTACTCAGCGGAACTATTGCTGGCGAGCTCGGGTTTTCTAGAGATCCCAACTTCCTATCGCCACGGAAGGGCTGCAACTCCGCGGCGCCTAAACTGAAGGACGAGTCCTATGAGGTACAAGCTGACCAGAGATTTCGTCGCCGCCCCATTGCTTGCAATCGCCGCCCTGTTCACAACTTCAGCACTCTCCAATGACCCCGGAACTGGCGCGCAGAATGAGCGTTGCCGCATCGCTCCGGGTGCGGTCGCCAATCGGGGACGCTCACAGAAAACTTGATGATTGCGACGGAGTTCTGAAGCCGCCAACAGTCGGCGACACCGAAATGGTCGAGCCCGCTCCTGACGTCGGAAGAACGCCCGTGATCCGTCCAGACGAGTTGCCAGAACAACAGTAACGGTCCGAAGCCCAGTAGGCCACGGCCAACATCATCTGCCGACTTGCTAGTGGTTTCGCTCGCCTCCATGCGCTGAGCAGCTCCAGCTTTGGTCCGCATCGATCTGCATAGAACAAATAAAAAGGCCTTTTCTGCGTGGAGAAGCGCCACGCCTTCTACAAAGGCCTGCGCGAAGTTCAGGACAATGCCGCGGTGTTCTATGACCGTTCCGGCCGGCGGCCGTTTTTCATCGCGATCGATCAAGGTCAGCCTGATCGAGTCCGAAGTGGTCGAGCACCAGTTGGAGATTGCGGCGGTTGGACTTGAAATAGACGTCGAAGACGTCGCCGACCACCGGAACGCTCCCCGCGACCGTGTCGAATCCCACATTGACCAGCATCTTGAGAAGCTTGTCGTTGGGCACGCCGAGACGGCGCGCCTCGTTGACGATGAAGAGGCTGACCGCCGCAGCGCTGAAATCGCCGATGCCGGGGATCAAACCGAGCACGGAGTCCGCGCCGAGCGAGACGCGGGTGCCGGGAATTCGGAGCGCCGTGTCCATAAGCCGGGCCAGGCCCCGTATACGCCGGAGGCGTGCGAGTTGCTCAATCGGTATCGTCTGCTTTTTCATACTTCTTATGTGGTCCCAACACGCCGCCGTTTAAATGTCATGCGGCCGACTTCTGCTTGCCGAGCCGCTTGATCGCCTGCTCAAGTGGACGCCGCCCATCGCAGTAATCCTCCCAAGCGGTCGTCTTTGCCAAAAGCGCCGGGACCGTGCGGATGGTGAAGCGCTTCGGATGGAGGTTGGATTTTGAGCTGCGTCCAGGTGCGGTGTCGATAGAACGTGCATTTGGTCCTGATGCGCGAGGTCGCAGCAGTCAGAAGGCAATACGCCGCGTTGGCGCCGCCGATCTTGAGTTTGGCCCCGTTCTCCTGAGCCCGTGCCCCGAAAGCGGGAGAATGTGCAGCCGCTGAGAACGGCGACCTGATGTGAGTTGCATAGGCCCGAGGACGGGCCGGTAGTTGCTATGGGCTCAGACCGTGGATCCGGCTACAAAGAAGAACTCGATGACACCTGAATGAACCGTTGACAAAAATCCTGGCGTGATGGGATTCGAACCAACGGTCATCCTATTTGGATGGGCTAAGCCTTGAATATACAGCAAGGCTCGTAAGTTGATGCCAAGCCGCAAGGCACTACTTCGCGAACTCACGATACAGCTCGACCGTCGGTGCGTGCGTATCGATCGTGTCAGCGACCTTGGCGGCCATCGGCAGGTTTTTCTTTTCCGCATCCCATGCCGCCCTAAAACGTTCAACCGTCTCGCGCGCCGTGTCGATCACCAGCTTTTCGGAAAGCTCCGCTTTCGCAGCCAGATGCGCCAGCTCGTCCTTCGACAGCGCTGCCATCTTTTTTGTGCGGGAGAAATTGAGCGCCGCCGTATCTTCCCCCTCGATGTAAGGGATAGTCGACAACAAGTCATACGCTGGCGAGAGCGCAGGGGTGCGGCGATCAGGATAGATGAGCGACCAGTTCTTCAGGTGCATGTCGCCATTGCCGATTAGCGTGCTGAAGACTAGACGCCGGATGAACTCCGCCACGTCGGCCGTGCTGGTTTCGATCCCCAGCACGCGGCCGATCACCCGGTAATTGCCCTTATCGTATTTGTGGTCGGGAAAGACGCCGAAGACTTGCGCAAAGTCCTCGATATGCACCGCTCCCTCCGGCGTGCGGTCAAAACGCTTGATCGCCAGCGCCTGCCCGTGCAGTTCACCCACCCCCTGCGGAAGACCGCTTACGGCGTCGAGATCAACCAGCTGGAGCTCAGGCACGTCCATACCCATCATGCGGGCGATGGTCATCATCGCGAACTCATTCTCGGGCACGCCGCTATATTGCTGAGACGGCAGCTTCACGATCCACGAGCCACCCGTGCCCTCGGCCGGAATGGTCAAGCCGCCGCCCTTTTTGTCGTTCTTAGAGGCCGAGAACTTCAGCTGCACACCCGCCAGCGAAAAGCGCAGCGCGTTCGGCCGCGCTTCGACGATAGCCTGCCCGTCATCCGGAGGCGCGTCATCCCCTTCGGAGGGATGCACCGTCACAGCCCCAGGCAGGTCGCGGCCGAGCATCCAGAGCAGGAGGAATTCCCGCCACGGCTTCACACCCGCACGATCAGCGAGGTATTTGCGCAGCGGTCCTTCCGGCAGTAGGTTCGAGAAGAAGGGCGGGACTACCATGTTGTACGGCCTGAACTTCGTGATGAGCGCCCCGAACGGGTCTTTCAGAGACAGGCTAAGCGTCGGCCGCTTTTCGTCTTCGATATAAGCATCGTTGAACGCGAAGATGGTGCGCCCGTCCTGCAGATTCGTCAGGGTCGCAACCGGTTCCCCATACAGCCTGACATCGAGTACCGTGACCTTAGGCATTATCGTCTTCCTCATCCAGCGCATAGGCCGAGCGAGGGACCGCGTCGTCACGCTCGCGGTGCACCGCGGCATTGCGAAGGTGTCTTACGACATGTGCGATCCTGCTCAGCTCCTGACGGGACGGAGGATCAGCCTGCCACCGGTCGAGGCGTGCAGTCGCCTCGTGGAATGTGTCCATCTCCTCGGCCGACAGAGGAAGATGCCGTAAGAGCGCGAGGCTATCTTTGAATGTATCTGCCTCGGAAGCACTACCGAACCCGCCCCTGTGCTGCGCAAACCACCGCTCAAGGCGCCCCACCAGTTTGCGCTGGTCGGATGTCACGACATCACTCGATGCCGATGCACTATCGAGGATATTGCGCATTGCCGGCATCAGTTTTTTCGGGGCAAGGACGATCTCGAGGTCGAGCGCGCGCGCCACATCCACTAGGCTGCCAAGCCCGGGCTCCATGGTGCCCCGTTCTATCTGAGAAATATGGCTTTGCGTCAGGCCCGATCGTGCGCTCAGCTCGCGCTGGCTCATCTTCTGCGCTTCGCGCGCAGCGCGCAGCTGCTGCCTTATATGCTCCGTTTTATATGCCATATCATTATCCTGTATCGCACGACGCGAAACAACAGGATAATATATAAGAGGATTATCACAGCGACGCAATCTCGATATACAAAACCGTATCAAAAACGATGATATATATAGAATTATATATCAGACTGCAGTCTTAGGACTCACAGATATCCATCAGTTCCTATAGCCACCCATCGTGCGCGCAGCAGATCAACCTGCGCAGACCCTGCAGGTATAGTGTCTGCTGTAAAGGAGACATTGATGTAGGCTCGCCCGTCACGGTTGCGGCCGCGCATGCAGGCCGAATTCCTCGAAAAGCCGGAAGCATACCGCCCCGACATCGACCAGCGCATTGTAGCTTTCCCATTTCCCCCGAGTGCCCCATAGCGTGCGCAGCTGGTCCACCAACCGGCCAATGGCAATAACAAAGGCATGATCCTCGGTCGGTAGCTCAGGCGCCACTTCGCAGAGCGTACCGGTATCGTTCATCCCGTCCAGATGTCCGACCAGGTAGGACGCGATCCGCAGGGGCTCAATGATGACAATGCCGACGTCATGGAAGACGCGCACCACATCACCATGCAGCCGACCGAGTAAGATCGCGGCGGGAGGACGGACTCACTCCATTGCGCCGCGAGAGCCGATCGGGCTAGGCGTAGGCAAGCCCAAGGGCGCCGCGGACGGTTGCGCACGGCACGTCTCATCGAGCGTGCCCTTCCCTCTGTGGTCACCGGCTTGCGAACGGCGCGCCGCAGACCTCGCGATCCATTTCAAGAGCCAGCCGAATCCTTCCCATTCGGCACCGTCGAGTGGATCGGCGAACGCGTCGCAGCGTTTTTTGCGCTGTTGGCTTACCAGCTCCCTATATAGGATCGTCCATTCAAGTAGCATCTCGTTTCTCCGGGCATCTGGCGTTACCCGGAAGATGGTTCGAGAGGCCATGCAACTGTAGAGGCGCGAACGAAAGCCATCTTTCATGGATGAAAGTCGAACCGGATGAAAGTCGAAAACTGGGAAGATCTTCGTCTCTTTTTGCACGTCGCCGAGCAAGGCGGGCTTGCGGGTGCCGCTGAGAAGACGGGGATCAGCGCGCCGACCATTGGGCGACGGATGCTGGCGCTGGAACGTGCCACGGGACGAGCGCTGTTCGTCAGGGCGCGGACGGGATACGAGCTCGCACCGGACGGGCAGATATTGCTGGACCGCGTGAGGGCGATGCAGGAAGCAGCGCAGGACATTGTCGATTGGCAAGAGACGGTGCATTCGATGCCGATCGTACGGCTTCTTTCGGACAACACGGTGTCGTGCTTCACGGCAACAAGCCTTCGGCACCTTTGGACACCACACGATGCTTTTCGCCTTTGTTTCAAGACAACTGAGGCCGCGATCGACCTGACACACCGCGACGTGGACATTGGGCTCGCCCCGGAGCGGCCGCAGTTGGGCAATGTCGCGGTCCGGCGTTCCGTCGCCGTCGCCTATGCGCCCTACTGCGCCCAAGGTTTTGACCACCGGCGCCATTGCAACTGGGTTTCGCTGGGTACGGACGTCGCCAACCAGCCGTGGAAAAGGTGGGCATTCGAACAGCCGGGCCGGCACATCACGAACTGGGTAAACTCACCGCGGATGATGTTCGATCTAGTGAAGGCGGGAGCGGGCATCAGCGTGATGCCATGTTTCATCGGCGATAGCGATCCAGGCTTCGTCCGGGCGGGGCGGGTGATCGATGAGCTCGGGCATGATCTCTGGATGGTCCTGCATGGCGACGAACGCGCCCGGGAAGCCGTGCGCACGGTCGCAGACCGACTTTCGGCGCTGCTCGCTGCAAATGCCTCACTCTTTTTGGGTTCGAATGGGCGCGATCCCCTTTGAACCGAACCAGGATGGCAGCACGCAAGGGGGTCGCCCGTCTATGTCGGCGAAGTCGGTACGGCCTTTTCGCGACGGATGTCGACGGAGTTACGCAAGCTGCTCGAGGCGATCGTCGTCAGCCTCGGCCGCTCGAGCACTGCTAGTGCGTGGTGGCCAGCGCATCGAGGAAGGCCGGCCCGACTGGGTTGCGTCCCCGGATCCTCCTGTCGACCCATGGTGTTGGGCACGCTTGGTACTGAGCGTTTGCCGGTCGATAAAGCCTTTGCTTGGGCTGTTTTCGCCGGACAAGCACACTCCGGTCAATTCGACAAAGTAAAACAAGAATACAAAACCCCCTAAATTGTTACTGGTACGGATAGTACCTTCGTATAAGATCGACCATGCCTTGACACACCCTCTAGCATTGCCAGTGCTTGTAGTGGGCTTTGCGGCGGACCGTATTTCCGTGTCCTTGCTTCATACTGCAGAACGACAGTTCCAACGAAATTCCCTGACCGGAAACGGTCAGGGCTTCATCTATGCGCCTTAAGCTTGTTGATCTCAGTGACATCCGATTCGGAGACGTAGGTGAGCGAAACCTGTTGCAGCGGCTGACGAGCGCGCCCAACCGCTGCTTTAGATGCTCCGGTCCAATTCCGTCGTTGGAAAAGACCGTTCCTCATATATCAGCTTGTCGAGTGTGTTGTGACCGGCCTGCATGATGTCCATGTCGTAGATGTGACAGATAGCCGCCAGTTCCTTCATTAGATCGCCCACTATGAGGTCGGGGCGCCGGAGGGTGCCTGTTTCCTCTTTCATAATGGCTGACTCGAGATCCTCAAAAGACCCTCCCAGAGCCCGGTAGAGCTCCAGGGTCGACGAAAGAAGGTTTTGCCGACGCTGGGCAGGATCAGTCACTGAAGCCTCGCCGTCGCAGACCGTCATAAGTCTAATAGTTTTGTTCTGAAATTCGCTCATCAATACAAACGCAGGTCTAAACCAATGTGCTCGGCACGATATGCCTAAAGGTTGAACATCGAATTAATCTCAACCACTTCCGTCTTTTGGCGCCAGCGAAGGAGCATCCGGACGTCGGCAGCTTCGATCAGGTGCCTTTGGGCGTAGAAATGCTTGTGCAGCGGGTACATTTGCGCACGGACGGGTTGTTGGGAATCACCGCACAGTGCCCTTGTTGACGATGGCGTCGCGCAGACGATAACGCGGTGTAGGCCATGACGACCTCGGCGGGCAGGCCCTCGATCTTGGCGTCGGCTTGCGGCGCATCGCCCTTCTGGCCTGTGACCGAGACCGCGCAGGCCATGTGGATCTTGGTGTTCAAGCCGCCGCGCGAGCGGCCAAGGGCCTGATCTTCACCCGTTTTTTTTGCGTCTTCGGCGTGCTGATGGGCGCGGATGATGGTGGAATCGACTATCAGGTAGCACATGGCGATCTCCTCTCGGTTATTCAGCATGGCTCCTATGCCGAACCCACACGCCAAATTGTCATATAACCGTACGCGACGCCGGCGAAAGCACCCTCACATATTCGAGCGAAAGATAACGAGACACTCGCGCCATAGTCCATTATGTCTATGCTCGTGCTGCACTTGGCCTCTTAATGGAACGCGGCCGGACTGGGAGAAATGCCTCACACACCACTTATTGCCACCCTCGTTGCCGGCCTTGGGCTGGCCTTCATTTTCGGCACTGTGGCAAATCGACTTCACCTATCGCCGCTGGTCGGCTACCTCTTGGCAGGTGTTTTGATCGGCCCGTCTACGCCTGGCTTTGTTGCAGATCAATCGCTGGCGCGCCAACTCGCCGAGCTTGGTGTTATCCTGCTGATGTTTGGCATAGGGCTACATTTCTCCATCCACGACTTACTTTCCGTGCGGACTATCGCGCTTCCTGGGGCTCTCGGCCAAATGGCTCTGGTGACAACGCTCGGGTTCATTGTGTCGCAAGCGATCGGATGGCCAGTTGCAGCTGGAGTGGTGTTCGGGTTGGCACTCTCGGTTGCAAGCACGGTCGTGGTACTAAGGGCCCTCCAGGAAAAGCGACAACTCGAAACCGATGGAGGGCGTATTGCCGTCGGATGGCTGGTCGTCGAAGACGTCGCCATGATCCTCGCCCTCGTATTATTGCCGGCCTTCGCTGGCAGTCTTGGCGGCAGCACAACTCGGCCGAGTTCAGGCGATGGCGGCCTCTTCACGTTTCTTGAGCCGCAAACTGTGTCCGGCGCGCTTGCACTTGCGTTGACCAAGTTGACTGCATTTTTTGCGGCGATGGCTATCTTCGGCCGGCGCGTCATTCCGTGGGTACTGCACTATGTTGCTCACACCGGTTCGCGAGAGCTTTTTCGTCTCGCGGTACTGGCGATTGCCCTGGGAGTCGCTTTCGGAGCAGCTGAACTGTTCGGTGTCTCCTTCGCTCTTGGCGCATTTTTCGCGGGAATGATCCTCGCCGAATCACAGTTGAGCCAAAGGGCCGCTCAGGAAACGCTGCCGCTCCGCGACGCATTTGCCGTGCTCTTCTTTGTCTCGGTAGGCATGTTGTTCAACCCCATGATTCTGGTCGAGCAGCCGCTGCTCGTCGGAGCAACATTCCTGATCATCGTGATTGGCAATGCTACAGCCGCGTCCGCGATCGCCATCACGTTCGGCTATTCCCTGCCTGTAGCTCTGACACTCGGCCTCAGCCTCGCACAGATCGGCGAGTTCTCCTTCATACTTGCGGCGCTGGGAGTTGAACTCAAGCTTCTTCCGGAGGCAGGGCGGGACCTGGTGCTTGCCGGAGCGATCCTGTCCATTCTCATCAACCCTCTTCTATTCGCCGGATTCGGTCGCCTAACGCCATGGCTCAAGCAACGCGAGCCGGTCGGCGCCGTACAAGAAGACCGCAAGACAGACACACCCGAGCTCACGGGTACCCGTCTCACCCACCATGCTGTCCTTGTCGGCTATGGGCGGGTTGGGAGCCTGGTTGCAGAGACGTTGCAAAAAGCACGGTTGCCTTACCTGATAATTGAGGAGCGGCAAGCGGTTGCCGATCAACTTCGGGCGCTTGGCGCCGAAGTCATTATTGGAAATGCCGCTCAGCCCGGGTTACTTGAGGCGGCCAACGTTGGCGCAGCCAAATGGTTGATCAGCGCCATTCCAAGTCCGTTCGAAAGTGGCAACCTCATCGAGCGCGCCCGCACAGTGAATCCGACACTCGAGATCATCGCCCGCGCGCATTCCGACGCTGAGGTCGATTACCTGACAAGGTTGGGAGCGAACCTCATCATCATGGGCGAGCGGGAAATCGCGCGGAGCATCTCGGAACATATTTTGAGCCGCATCGATGTATCCGCAGCTCCCAATCCTAACGAAGGCCAAACAGGCCGCATATCAGAATAAGCTTGCGCTGAACTTCGGACAGGTCCCTCGCCTTAATGTGAGCAGAACTTGAGACCCCGCCATTCAACTTCTGGCGCAGTTGAAGGGAACGGCGGAAAGCACGTGGCAAGCTGTCTTCTGAACGCCGTGCCGCCGAAATTCGCAGGAGACTGGTGTTCTATAACGTCCCGGACGCAGAGTCCTGGACGGGTCGCTATGGTCGCTTGGTCGGAGAAACCGGACTATCGCACCTCGAAGAGGCAGACCACGCCAATCTGGATTGGACGTCGAGGCAGCGCTCGCATGCCACGATGAAGATCCGCGGCCAACGATCGTCACACCGTTGCTCGACTGCAAGCATCTGCGCGAACACCTTGCGATCGCCGAGCAGTTCATGAGCGTTGGGATCTCGCACGGGTGGTCGCCGCGGTTTCAGAGGCCGGAGGAGACCCAGCCAAATGTGGACGCTTGTTCTCCCGTCCGACCGAACGGCCTCTCCATTGCCAGATTCGACGAGCAATTCCCTTTAATATGTTATGCGATCCTTTGGTGAATATTCAGAAGTTTTCGACGAGGCAATGCGCCATCGGTCTGCGGGTCGGCAAGGTCGTCGTCGATCGGCGGTCGCGCACCCGCACGGCATGGGGGCGCAAAGACTGCAGCGTGCCGCTCTGGTCCCCGACTGCCAAACTGATCCAAAATTGGAAGCGCCGGTTGGACTGCGCGGCGCGCAGAACTTCCTGTTTCCGCACCGGGGCGGAACGCTATGGATTTTGAACAAGAGCTGAGCCTGGCTTCGCTATCGCTCGGGATTTGCCAAAGACCGCGACTCATAGCGAGCACGCATGCTGGCGCGCAAGCGCTTGCACCGTCTCGCGAGCTCCTGCACAATGCCACACGTGCCCAAGTGGCGTCACTGGGGCAGTTAAGCGAGCGCTGATGACCGTCACAAACAGGTGCGTCTTGAAGACTGGCCCATGTCAGCTGTTTTGCCTCCATCGTGTAAATAGGATACCCATGACGCTTGAGGGGCTGCGCACCGAGAGAGAAGCGAGAAGATGGAAGCGGTGAAGGTGCCCAAGCCCGACGTTTCGGCGGTCTACACGGTCGACCTGAGTGAGCGGCCAGTGCCACGCGGCGATGCCGCGCAGGAGAAGGCCGCACTACTTCAGCTCGCCGGACGCCTGCACGATGCGCCTGGAGAAATGCTCCCAAAGTTCGTCGAACTCGCCATGGAGCTGACAGGCGCGATTTCCGCGGGTGTCAGCCTGCTCGAACAGACAGAGTCGTTCCCGGTGTTCCGCTGGCATAATCTGAAGGGAATTCTGTCGCCGTTCAACGGGGCGACTACTCCCCGCGATTACTCGCCGTGTGGCATTACGCTCGACCGCAGCGCACCAACACTGGCGATCCATCCGGAACGCGTCTATAACTGGATACCAGCGGGCTTGTCGCTGCCAGAGGTTTTGCTCGTTCCCCTATATATAGGACGGACGGAGCCACTCGGCACCCTTTGGGTCGTCGCCAACAGGATCGGGTATTTCCACCGCGGTCACGGAGCCACGCTGCAGGAGCTTGCCGATTTCATCGGTATAGCACTGAAGGTGGCCCGATCCGAACAGGAACTCCAGCAGGCGCTTGAACAGCAGGAACTGCTCACCAGAGAGATGAGCCACAGGCTCAAAAACCTTTTCGCGATCGTAGATGGCATAATCCGCATTAGCGCCCGAAGCACGGACAGCAAGGATGATTTAGTCGCGCTGTTGTCTGGCAGGTTGCATGCGCTCGCCGCTGCCCATTCCTTGGTGAAGCCATCTTTTAGCGACGTCCAAGGGGCGGCCTCCAATCTTGCGGACCTAATAAGCATCGTCATCGCGCCTCACGAGCCTGCGGCAATCCCCGGCAAGAGCGGGTTCTCTCTTGAAGGCCCTACCATTTTATGCGGCGAGCAATCGGTCAACGGACTTGCGCTAGTCTTCCATGAGCTGGCGACCAATGCGGCCAAATACGGGGCGCTGTGCGGCGACAATGGCAGGGTGGACATTGGCTGGCAGATCAACGGCGACGACCTGAGCATCACTTGGAATGAAGTGGGGGAGAGAGAAATATCCTCCCCTCCTGCTTCCAAGGGCTTCGGCAGCACGTTGGTGGAGGCGACTGTGATCCGGCAATTCGGCGGTACCCTCAACTATGACTGGCGACCGACCGGTTTATCAGTGAACATCATCTTGCCATTGTCCCGTCTCGCACAGTAGCACCGTCCAGCTACCTTCGAAAATTAAGCTGACATCCGCGTATGTGAGCGCCCATGCTGCAAGAGCGCCCCACAGATTCTGATCAAGAGATCTGTTACAGAGGACTTCACTATCTTTTGGAAGCGGGCGGGAATCCCAACCTCTGAAGCGGCACTTGCGGGCTAAATTAGGCCGACCAATCAGGAGAAGTGGAGCTACCAGCCGGCTATCCTTTAACCGCTGCCAGTTAGGCACGGCAGAGACCAGAATGCCTTCCAAACAAGAGATGAGCATCGCTCCATCGCTCGTTTTCGAGTCGGCTGGAGCGATCACGAACCCGCGACTTTTCCCGGTCGGAAGTTCTTCCAGTCGACTACGCCAATTCTTACGGAACATTGATAGCCGCCGACACCTGATGGTGAGCACTCGGCCGGCCCTCCCCGTTCCAGCGCGGGGAGCCAAACGCGTTTCCGACCCCCGATCTCCCGCAGCTGGGGGACATCGGGGCTACTTACTAGCCGGCACGACGCGTGGCATCAGTCGTGACCAGAGCACGCGGCGTTCCATACGCACCACCGAACCAAGCCGCGACCGCGCCAACAACGAGGGAGAAGAAGCCCAAGATGGCCCCGCTAGAAACTGCGGTGGCGGCCGCATCCGCGGCTTCGGTCGCCTGTTGTTTGGCGCGTTCGATCGAGGCCTTGTAGCTCTCTTCGTATTGTTGAACCTGCGTACGTGCCTGGTCCACCGGAATGTTCTGTGCCTTTGCAATGGCATCAGCAGCACGATTTCGTGCTTCTTCCGCGGTCGCCTCGTCGCCGGTGACTGCTGCCTGCACAGCGGCGACTGCTGCGTCGCGGAGTGCTGCCGGATCGTTGCCTCCCGTCGCACTCCTGACCTGCCGCTCGATGTCCGCCATTGGATCCGCGGACGTGGCGATTGCCGGTGCGGCGGCAGAGGTGACTGTGGCGGCAGTCTTGCCGACGCCCCCGATGATGCTACTCAGTCCGCTGAAGGCGCCACCCACCAACGCGCCGACGGAGGTGGTAAGGAGATAAAGAACGATTAATGTCGTGACGGCCCAACTCGTCAGCCCATGGTAACTTCCCGTCGTTTTGCTAGGGCGGCCGGAAACCCTGCTGGCGATATATCCGCCGACGAAGGCCGCAACTATGCCAGAGACGACGAACCAGAGACCGCCGGCGATCGAAAAAGTGCTTGGGTTTGGGTTATCGTTCGTTGTCGGATCGATCACGGCGGCTCCGATGCCGACGCCCAAGAGGTTCAGCAGAAATTGGACCGCAAGCGCGAGCGCGACGCCCGCAAGCACCGCTCCCCAAGAGATTTCGTTGATGACGGAATGTGCCGAGAGATCAGGAGCGTAAACGGTCTCGCGGGTTTGATGAACGGCGACAGGATCGCTCATGATGGTGTTCCTCCCTTTTATGCAACTTGTCTAAACTAAGTACCTGTGAAAGAGTTCCTCGGCCGCGGTGGAGAGCAAGCTCACCTAGGTCGTAAACTCATAAAACCACTTGTTGTTTAGTCGCGCCGATGATTCAAGGCTTCCGAATGAGGGAGCCTTGGAATGACGCGCCGCCGCTACGAACTCACCGACCACGAATGGTCAATCCTGTC